>NZ_JBXWSO010000004.1:0-754077 GCF_059613465.1 Ruegeria sp. SAZA006 | reverse complement strand
CCGGCGTAGCTCAGCGGTAGAGCAGTTGACTGTTAATCAATTGGTCGTAGGTTCGATCCCTACCGCCGGAGCCAAAACCTCCTCTGAAGACACTTTCAAATTACATAGTTTGGCGCGCATTTCTCGGTATTTGGGCAATCCGAAAATCGACTAAAAAAATGTCGCATCTTCCTCTGGACGCCGCCGGACCGGGTTGCTATACGGCGCGCACCGTTCCGGCGTAGCTCAGCGGTAGAGCAGTTGACTGTTAATCAATTGGTCGTAGGTTCGATCCCTACCGCCGGAGCCAAAAATCCCAAGAAATCAAGCGTTAACCTGCCAAGGCATCCTTGAACTCATCACGCAGTTTGCGTTTCAAAACCTTGCCCGTGGCGTTCAACGGCAGTGCGTCGACGAAGACCACTTTGTCCGGCACCTGCCACTTGGCGATCTTGCCGTCAAAAAACCCCAGCAGCTCGGCCTCAGACGGGTCTTCGCCCTCGGCCTTGACGGCCACCAGCAGCGGGCGTTCGTCCCATTTGGGATGTGGCACGCCGATCACGGCTGCGGTGCTCAATCTCGGGTGCGCTACGGCGATGTTTTCCAGCTCGACCGAGCTGATCCATTCACCGCCCGACTTGATGATGTCCTTGGAGCGGTCGCGGATGGTCATGTAGCCATCCGGATCCAGCGTGGCCACATCGCCGGTGGCGAACCAGCCATCCTGCAGAAGCTCTTGATCCTGCAGCTGGAAATAGCTGTCCAGCACCCAGTGCCCGCGCACCATCAGGTCGCCCTGCGTGACCCCGTCATGCGGCAGGTCGTTGCCGTCGTCATCGACGATCTTCAGCTCGACCCCAAAGGGCGGACGGCCCTGATTCTCGCGCAGTTTGTGCTGTTCATCGATCGGCAGCTTGCGATGCTTGGCCAGCGGAATGTTGGCGGTGCCCAGCGGGCTCATTTCGCTCATCCCCCAAGCATGCACGGTGTCGACGCCGTATTTTTCCCGGAAGGTCTCGATCATCGAGGGCGGGCACGCCGCACCGCCGATCACCGTACGTTCGAGGCTTTCCAGCTTGGTGCCGCATTTGGCGGCGTGGGCCAGCAGTCCCTGCCAGATCGTGGGAACCCCCATCGCCAGCGTCACGCCATAGGTGTCGATCAGGTTCACCAGCGCCTCGCCATGCAGGTCCGGTCCGGGCAGCACCATCTGCGCACCGGACATGGCACAGCCATAGGGTGATCCCCAGGCGTTGACATGGAACATGGGCACCACCGGCATCACCACATCCATCGCCGAATACCCGATGACGTCGCGGGTGTTCGAGGCAAAGCTGTGCAGAACGGTCGAACGGTGCGAATACAGAACCCCCTTGGGGTGACCGGTCGTGCCCGAGGTGTAGCACAGGCTCGAGGCCGTGTTTTCATCGAAGACGGGCCATTCGAAATCGGCGTCGCCGGTCTCGATCAACTCGTCATAGAATTCCAGGCCCGGGATCTGCTGCAGAGCGTCCTCGTTGCGCGGTCCCATCAGGACAAAATGCTTCACCTCGATCAGTTGATCGCGGATCGCGGCAACCAGCGGGAGGAAGGTGGCGTCGAAGAACAGCACCCGGTCCTGCGCGTGGTTGATGATGTAAACCAGCTGTTCGGGGAACAGGCGCGGGTTGATCGTGTGGCAGACGAATCCTGCGCCCGAGGCCGCATAGTAGATCTCAAGATGCCGGCGGTTGTTCCAGGCCAGGGTGCCGATCCGATCCTGCGGCTGCAGGCCCAGCTTGGTCAGCGCCGACCCCATGCGCCGGGCGTTGGCGCCGATCTCGCCCCAGTTCGTCCGGGTGACGGTTCCGTCGGTTTCGACCGACACGATCTCGGTCTGACCATGATAGCGCGCAGCATGATCGATCAGTGACGAAATCAACAACGGTTGCGTCATCATCTGTCCCAGCATGGACATCCTCCCATTCATCGCGCCGCCTTGATGCGGCGTCTGTTGCGGCCCAGCGGCACGGCGACATGGCCGGCCCCGGGGCTTCTCCTCGGGGCCGATCCTGCCAATCATTTAATTGTCTGACAATAAAAGAATGCGACCTGCCGCAGCGGCAGGTCGTCAGATTTGCAGGGCTTCAGCTCCGGTGCCGCAGCGCATAGGCCACGAGTGCGGCGGTCGAGCCGTCCTTGCCCTCGGTGCCCGCATCGCCATCGACGATCGGCCCCAGCGAGGTGGCCAGCTCCTTGCCCAGCTCCACCCCCCACTGGTCGAACGAGTTGATGCCCAACAGCACGCCTTCGACGAACACCCGGTGCTCATAGAGCGCGATGATCTGCCCCAGAACGAAGGGCGTCAGCTGCGGATAGATCAGCGTGGTCGAGGGCCGGTTGCCCGGGAACACGCGATGCCGGGCCTGACGCTCCAACTCGTCGCCCTGCAGGCCCTTCTCGGCCATGCGCGCCCGCGCTTCCTCCAACGACCGGCCGCGCATCAACGCCTCGGACTGGGCCAGGCAGTTTGCCAGCAGCAGACGGTGGTGATGGGCCAGCTCGGGCTCGTGCCCTTCGGCGGCCACCATGAATTCGCAAGGGATCACGTCGGTGCCCTGATGGATCAGCTGGTAAAACGCGTGCTGCCCGTTGGTGCCGGGTTCACCCCAGACCACGGGCCCCGAAGGCACGCTCAGCGCCGAGCCGTCCATAGCCACCGATTTGCCGTTCGATTCCATCTCGAGCTGCTGGAAATAGGCCGGCAACCGCAGCAGCCGTTGATCATAGGGCAGCACCGCGCGGCTGGCATGGCCCAGCACCTGACGGTGCCAGATGCCCACCAGCGCCAGCATCACCGGCATGTTCTCGGCCCAGTCCGCGGCGCGGAAATGCACGTCCATCGCCTGCCCGCCGCGCAGGAACGCGTCAAAGGCGTTCGAGCCCACCGCGATCATCACCGGAAGCCCAACCGGACCCCAGACCGAGTAGCGCCCGCCGACCCAATCGGCAAAGCCGAACACGCGGTCAGACGGGATCCCGAAATCGGCCGTCTTGTCCACGGCGCTGGACACGGCCGCGAACTGCCGCCCCGGGTCGCCGCCGCCGTCCAGCATCCAGGCCCGCGCAGTCCGCGCGTTGGTCATGGTTTCGATGGTGGTAAAGGTCTTGGACGCCACGATCACCAGCGTCCGCGTCGGGTCCAGTTCGCGCAGCGTGTCGGCGATATGCGCGCCATCCACGTTCGAGACATAGTGCAGGCGCGGCCCGTCGTGATAGGGCGCCAGCGCTAGCGTCGCCATCACCGGCCCAAGGTCCGAACCGCCGATGCCGATATTCACCACGTCGGTAAAGCTGCCCCCGGCCCCCTGGGCCGTTCCGCCCCGGACCTCTTCGGCGAACACGCGCATGCGCTGCAGGGTGTCCAGAACCTCGGGCATCACGTCCTGGCCATCGACCTCAACCGGGCCGCCATCCAGATTGCGCAGCGCCGTATGCAGCACCGCGCGGCCCTCGGTCTCGTTGATCTTGTCACCCTGGAACATCGCGTCGCGCCGCTCGGCCAGACCGGCCTGATCGCACAGGTCGATCAGCGCCGAGCGGATATCCGCGTCAATCAGGGTTTTCGAATAGTCGAACAGCAAATCGCCGGTCGAGGCCGAAAAGCTCTGCGCCCGGCCGGGATCTTGCGCGAACAGATCGAGGATTCGGGTGTCCGCGCTTTTGGCCGCTAGAGTTCGGAGAGTGTCCAGTTGCATGAGATCAATCCGCCCAGTGTACCGTCATTCCATCCAAGACTGCCGCAATTGGCGCCTCCTCGGGCGGCAGGCTCATGGCACGCTCAAGCGCTGCGCGCTTTTTTTCACCATAGATGACCAAGTGTTTGGAAAGGGCGCCATCCAGAACCGGACCCGTCAGGGTGATGCGCGTCTCGGGCTGCGTCTGCGGGCGAGCAACGGCCAACGCCGGTGCATTGCTGGCCAATGCCTGCGCCAGCCCCTCCATCCCCGGAAACAACGAGGCCGTATGCATGTCGTCGCCCATTCCAAGAACCAGCACCGCCAACGGGCGCAGCGGCTCGATCAGAGCTTCGATTTGGGGCAGAACCTCTTCGGGCGTCTTGCCGGGAATATAGAGCGGGACATAGTCCGCCGCCGCCGCTCGATTGGTCAGAAGTCGGTCGCGGATCAGGCGTTCGTTCGACCGGTCACTGTCTGCCGGGACGCAGCGCTCGTCGGTGGGCAGCACACGGACACGCTCCCATTCAAGGTCCGCGGCGCACAGGCTGTCGAAGATCGGTCCGGGCGTGGTGCCGCCGGGAACCGCAAAAGCCACGACATCGTTGTGCAGCAGCGCAGCCTCCAACTCTCCGGCCAGAACGTTGGCAACATCAATGGCCAGCATGTCCCTGTCAGCGTATTCCTGAATCTTCATGGCTTGATCCCTTGCCAATGGCGACCGTCGCGTTTCATCAGCAGTTCGGCGTCGCCGGGACCGGTACTGCCGCTGTCATAGGGTTTTGGCACGTCGCCGCGCGCCTGCCACCCCGCAATGATCGGGTCGGTCCAGGCCCAAGCGGCCTCGACCTCGTCTCCGCGCATGAACAGGGTTTGATTGCCCCGGATCACGTCCATCATCAAACGCTCATATGCGTCCGGCGCTTCCTGGTTTTCGGGCCCGAGCGCTTCGGCAAAGCTCATGTCCAACGGGACGTCGATCAAACGCATTCCACCCTGCCCCGGCTCTTTGATCGTGACTTTCAGCGTGATGCCTTCGTTCGGCTGCAGCCGGATCGACAGCGTGTTGGCATGCCGCCCGGCCTCGGCCCCGAAGATCGAATGCGGCGCATCCTTGAAGATGACGTTGATCACCGAGGACCTTGCCACCAGCCGCTTGCCGGTGCGCAGGTAAAACGGTGTGCCCGCCCACCGCCAATTGCTGACATGCGCCCGCAGCGCCACATAGCTTTCGGTGGTCGAGCGCGGATTGCCCACCGCCTCGCGGTAGCCCGGCCCGTCGGGTCCACCCGAATACTGCCCACGCACGATGTGGTGCGGCTGCACCGGGTCCAGCGCGCGGATTACCTTGAGCTTTTCGTCGCGCACGGCGTCCGAATCGAACTTGGCAGGCGGTTCCATCGCGATCAGGCACAACAGCTGCATCAGATGGTTTTGCACCATGTCGCGCATTGCCCCCGCGCGCTCGTAATATTCTTCGCGCCCGTCCACGCCGACTGTCTCGGCGACGGTGATCTGGATATGGTCGACATACTGGCTGTTCCACAGCGGCTCAAACAGCATGTTGCCGAACCGGACGGCCATCAGGTTCTGGACGGTTTCCTTGCCCAAGTAATGATCGATCCGGTAGACTTGGCTTTCGCTGAAATATGAGGCCAGCGTGGCATTCAACGCCCGCGCGCTGTCCAGGTCGTGACCGAACGGCTTTTCGACGACGATCCTCGTCTGCTCGTTTGCCAGACCGTGCTGGCGGATTTTTTCCGCCAACGGGGCGAACAATCCGGGTCCGACCGAGAAATAGAAGGCGCGGATCCGCGAATCCGTCAACAGACCTGAAAGGTTTTCCCACCCATCATCAGAGCTGGCATCCAACCGCAGATACTGCAGCCGGTTCAGGAACCCATCAAGGTTGCCGGGATCTCCCGCTTGACGAGGTGCGTGCTGGGCCAGCGACTCGGCGACGATCGCACGATAGCCCGCCTGATCATGTGCGGACCTTGCTGCGGCGATTATCCGAACATCGTCATTCCACTGTCCCGCGCAATAACGACGAAACAAGGCAGGCAAAATCTTGCGCTGCGCCAGATCCCCGGTGCCACCAAAAATGACCAGATCAAATGGGTCGACGGGTATAACGCGAGAAACCATGAGCCGTCCTTAACGCGCCATCGCCGGCATGTCCAATGTTAGCGCAATCATATCCTGGACTTTCTCTGGTTTTCCAATCTGTACCAATCGTGTGCGCCGCACCGGACCGCCACCGAAACGCACAAGAATATTCAACCGGTCAGCGCGTCCGCCGTCAACGGATTGCCAAGATCTGGTTGTGTTTTGAAATTAAGAGAGTGAGTAACCTGCGCCGAAACGCAGGTCGGCATTCATTCGATGATCCATCGGCCGGATCAAGGCGCATTGGCCTTGAGCCCAACCTAGCCGAAACGCTAGTTCAGTCGGTATTCTCCGACGACATTTCGCCATTCTCCGGGCGCGATCATCTTGCGGTGGGTAAAGCGCACCGAATGCAGTGGCCCCTCGATTTCGCGCTGCCAGAACTCGATGAAATTGAACAGCTTGGGATGATCCGGCGCCAAGTCGTAATCCTGCCAGATGAACGTGTTCAAAACATGAATGTAATCCGGCATGCGATAGAAGATTTCAGCCGTTGTCAGGCCATACCCCTTCAGCATCAGTTCGGTTTCGTTTTTCTCCATTCAGACCTCCAGATTTCCTCAAAGGTCCCTTCAGGGTAACATGATTCCTTTTCAATCCGTATTAAAACAATGTGTTACCCGAAAAACACCGCGGTTTCAGGCCACTTCCGGGTTGCTTGCTTGCACCCTATGTGCCGGGTCTGATAAGATGCATCCACAAGATATAGACCCAGCACAATAAACGGGCAGTTTACGTGAGCGATACGCCAGAAATCCCCGAAAACATGGATGAAACCCCGCCCGAGCGCCCGGTTTACGACGGCCCGACGGTATCCATCGAATCCGAGATGCGCACGTCCTATCTGGACTATGCCATGTCGGTCATCGTGTCCCGTGCGATCCCCGATCTGCGCGACGGCTTGAAACCGGTGCATCGGCGCATCCTCTATGCGATGCACGAGACCGGGAACACCCATGACAAAGCTTACCGCAAATCGGCCCGTCCCGTAGGCGACGTGATGGGTAAATACCACCCGCACGGTGACAGCGCGATCTACGACGCGCTGGTGCGTATGGCGCAGGATTTCTCGATGTCGCTGCCTCTGCTGGACGGTCAGGGCAACTTCGGCTCGATGGACGGCGACAACCCGGCGGCCATGCGCTACACCGAGGTCCGCATGGACAAGCCCGCCGCCGCCCTGTTGGCGGATATCGAGAAAGAGACGGTCGATTTCCAGGACAACTACGACGGCAAGGACAAGGAACCCACCGTCCTGCCCGCGCGGTTCCCGAACATGCTGGTCAACGGCGCCGGCGGTATCGCGGTGGGCATGGCCACCAACATCCCGCCGCACAACCTGGGCGAAGTGGTCGACGCGACGCTGGCGCTGATCGACGATCCGGACCTGACCAGCGAACAGCTGATCGAATACATCCCCGGCCCCGATTTCCCCACGGGCGGCGTGATGCTGGGCCGGTCCGGCGCGCGCAAGGCCTATCTGGAAGGCCGTGGCAGCGTCATTATCCGCGCCAAGACCCGCGTCGAGGAGTTGCGCAAGGACCGCTATGCCATCATCGTGGATGAGATTCCCTATCAGGTGAACAAGGCCTCGATGATCGAGAAGATCGCCGAAGCCGTGCGTGAAAAGCGCATCGAAGGCGTCAGCCATGTTCAGGACGAATCCGACCGCAACGGCGTGCGGGTGGTGGTCGAGCTGAAGCGCGACGCAACACCCGAGGTGGTGCTGAACCAACTGTACCGGTTCACCCCGATGCAGACCTCGTTCGGCTGCAACATGCTGGCGCTGAACGGCGGCCGCCCCGAGCAGCTGACCCTGCGCCGGTTCCTGACCAGCTTCATCGACTTCCGCGAAGATGTGGTCGCCCGCCGCACCGCATACGACCTGCGCAAGGCGCGGGAACGCAGCCATATCCTGTGCGGTCTGGCCGTGGCGGTCTCGAACGTGGACGAGGTCGTTGCCACGATCCGATCCTCGGCCGACGCGGCAGAGGCGCGCGAAAAGCTGATGACCCGCCGCTGGCCCGCAGCCGAGATCGAGAGCTATCTGCGCCTGATCGACGACCCGCTGTCCAAGATGAACGACGACGGCACCTACAACCTGACCGAGGTTCAGGCCCGCGCCATCCTTGATCTGCGCCTGCAACGCCTGACCCAGATTGGTGTCAAAGAGGTCACGGACGAGTTGGAAGACCTGGCCGCCAAGATCAAGGAATACCTGGACATTCTGTCCTCGCGCGAGCGGATCATGAGCATCATCGCCGACGAGTTGCGCGAGGTTCGAGAGCAGTTCGCAGTGCCGCGTCGCACGGAAATCGTCGACTGGTCCGGCGATATGGAAGACGAAGATCTGATAGAACGCGAGGACATGGTCGTAACCGTGACCTCTGGCGGCTACATCAAGCGTACGCCGCTGGCCGACTTCCGCGCACAAAAACGCGGCGGCAAGGGCCTGTCAGGGATGCAGACCAAGGAAGAGGACGTCGTCACCAATCTGTTCGTGGCGAACACGCATACGCAACTGCTGTTCTTCACCACCGACGGGATGGTCTACAAGCTCAAGACCTGGCGCCTGCCCCAATCGGGGCGCACCGGCAAGGGCAAGGCCATCGTCAACATCCTGCCGATTCCCACGGGTGTTTCGATTGCGGCGATCATGCCGGTCGATGTGCCGGATGAAGAATGGGAAAACCTTCAGATCGTCTTCGCCACCAGCGCCGGCGACGTGCGCCGCAACGCGCTGAGCGATTTCACCAACGTCAAGCGCAACGGCAAGATCGCGATGGATCTGCCCGAGGGTGTGGAACTGGTCAATGCGCGCATCTGTTCCGAGGATGACGACGTGATGCTGGTCACCAACTCCGGCCGGGCGATTCGCTTCCCGACCACTGCCGTGCGCGTGTTCAAGGGCCGCAAGTCGACCGGTGTGCGCGGCATCAAGTTGACGAATGGCGATCGGGTCGTCTCGATGTCCGTCATTCGCCACTTCGAGGCCACGGCAGACGAGCGCGCCGCCTACCTGAAGATGCGCCGTCTGATGGCAGGCGTCACCGAAGAGACCGAAACCGACGAAGACGAAGGCAACGCAGACAGCATCCTGCCTCAGGAGCGTTATGCCGAGATGTCTGCGGCGGAAAACCTGATCCTGACCATAACGGCCGGCGGGTCGGGCAAGCTCAGCTCGTCGCATGACTACCCAGTGCGCGGCCGCGGTGGAATGGGCGTGATGGCGATGGACAAGGCGATGCGGGGTGGCCCACTGGTGGCCTCGTTCCCCGTCGAAATCGACGACCAGATCATGCTGGCCACGTCCAAGGGGCAGTCGATCCGGGTTCCGGTCGACGGTATCTCGTTCCGGTCCCGCAGCGCGGGCGGGGTCAAGGTGTTCAACACCGGCAAAGGCGAGGAAGTCGTCAGCGTCGCCTGGATCGCAGACCAGGGTGACGAGGAAGACGATAGCGAAACGTAAGGATGGCCGCCGCAGATCGGCGGCCCTCATTTCAACGACGACGGAGCGGCTCTGCAACAGCAGCCGCTCCTTTTCGTTTCGGCGGATGTCGAAGCGTTCTTTCTGGGGTCAAGCCGGGCTTTGCGGTAGGCTCATCCAATGAGACCCGAACCCAGACTGGACATCATCGGCGCCGCCCTCGCCGACCCAACCCGCGCACGCATCCTGTGCGAAATGATGGACGGTCGGGCGTTCACCAACAAGGAGTTGTCCTGCGCTGCCAACATAACGCCACCAACTGCAACGGCCCATCTCAAGCAGTTGGAGCAGGCCGGACTGACCACTTCGACGCGCAGCGGTAGGCATGTCTATCACCGGATCGCAAACGAACAGGTCGCATCGGCTTTGGAAAAGCTGTCGACGCTAACTCCCAGCGATCATGTCCGGCGGGCCGCGAAACCGGAATCGGGCGTCCTGTTGGCCCGTTGCTGCTATAACCATCTTGCCGGGCGTCTCGGTGTGTGGATCACGGACAACCTGCTGGATACGGGTGTTCTGCAGCTGGCACACGGGGCACTGGCGCCGGGTCCGCGATATCACGCGTTTCTGACCGATCTCGACCTGGACCCACCGCGGGTCAGCGCTCACCGGCCGGTCGCCAAATTCTGTCTGGACTGGACGGAACGCCGAAATCACATCTCAGGTCCCTTGGGAATCGCGATTCTTGAAAAAGCTCTGAAAGACAAATGGTTGGCGCGCCAAAGGTCCAGTCGCGCCCTGACCATCACGCCGGACGGCAAGATCGCTCTGATCCGCCATTTCGGCCTGTCGGACTCCGCGCTTGATTGCCTCGGGTCGTCAGTTCGGTCGATGG
The DNA here is from genome assembly GCF_059613465.1 of Ruegeria sp. SAZA006. NCBI lineage: Bacteria > Pseudomonadati > Pseudomonadota > Alphaproteobacteria > Rhodobacterales > Roseobacteraceae > Ruegeria > Ruegeria sp. SAZA006. The sequence continues at coordinate 743,891 of NZ_JBXWSO010000004.1, read as the reverse complement.
CGAAACGATAAGTCACACTTGAGACGCAAACCCGGTCATTCTGAAGTTGCTTGGTTAGGAGACTGGAATGACCCCAAAACCCCAGGACACCGAACGATATCTGACAGACGAAGGTTGGCGCCTGATCGTTCAGGTTCCCGAGGACCGTGCGCAGGCGGTGATTGATGCCGTTCTGGCGGAAGCCAACCTTGTTTATGGCGATTATGATCGCGTCACCTTCCGGTCGACGCCCGGAACTCAGAGCTTTCGGTCACTCGGGACCGGGCGCCACGCCGTCACCTGCGACACGGTGGATGTTCCCTGCGTCGAAGTCTCGTTCTTTCTGAATGTGTCGGACGGCGCGCGTTCGGCCGTGCTGCGCGCAATCTACGCGGCCCATCCCTATGAAGAACCAGTGATCTTTCTGCACCCGTGTTTTCGAACGCTGCACATCCGCGGGCAGGACGAAGACAACCCGAACCGGTTCTGGAATCGGCCTCCGGAAGACTGGGTCCCTGATGCACACCGCGGCTAGATGACCCCTATCATACCCATAGCGGTCGTCTTTCCAGGTCAAAGACCGTAGAGCGTGCCGAATTTGTCTTCGAGATAAGCCAACAACGGCTCGGGTCCGGGCTCCATGCCGCTGGCGCGGCGGATGATATCGCGTGGGGCATACAGACCGCCATGCTGCTGAACATGCTCGCGCAGCCATCCGGTTGCCGCGGAGGTATCGCCTTGCGCCAATTGGTCGTCCAAGCTTGGAACTGCCGCCCGCAGAGCCTGATACAGACAGCCTGCGTACACATTGCCCAGCGAATAAGTCGGGAAGTAGCCAAACAGGCCAACCGACCAGTGCACGTCCTGCAGACAGCCGTTCGACGGCTTGTCGACCGCATAGCCGAAATCGGCATGGAAGCGGTCGTTCCACGCGGCCTCAAGGTCCTGCACCTGCAGATCGCCTGACATCAAGGCGCGTTCCAGATCGAACCGCAGCATGACGTGCAGATTGTACTGAACCTCGTCCGCCTCGGTGCGGATATATCCGTTGTGCACCCGGTTGACGGCGGCATAGAAGGCATCTTCATCCGCTATGCCGAAATCACCGAAGGTGTCCGTCATCTGCCGGAACAGCCAGCCCGTGAAGGCGCGCGAGCGGCCCAGCTGATTTTCATAGATGCGGCTCTGGCTTTCATGAACGCCCATCGATACGCCCTGGCCCAGCGGTGTCAACGCGTAGGCCGGGTCGATGCCCTGCTCATAGCAGGCGTGCCCGACCTCGTGGATGGTCGAGTAGAAGCAGTTGAACGGGTCGGTTTCGCTGGTCCGCGTGGTGACGCGCACGTCATCGCTGCTGCCGGAACAGAACGGGTGTACGGCCTTGTCCACCCGCCCCCGGTTCAAGTCGTAGCCGAAAGTCTCCGCCAGCTTTTGCGTCAACTTCATCTGCGCCGCTTCGTCGAACGTTCCGGTCACGCCCGCGGGGGACGGCCGGTCAAGAACCGCGGAGCGCAGCGCAACCAGACGCGGGCGCATGGCATCAAAGATCGCACCGATCTGGGCAGCGGTCGTGTAGGGCTCGTAATCCTCGACCAGCGCGTCATAGACATCGCCGCCTTGCGCCAGAGCCGCCCCTTCCTCGCGCCGCAGCGCCACGACTTCCTCCAGAACCGGAAGAAACGCGGCAACATCCTCATCGGCGCGGGCCTGTGCCCACTTGCCCTGCGCGGCCGAGGTCACGCGGGCGATAGCCGTGGCCAGATCAGCGGGCACCTTGACTGTACGCTCGTATGTACGGCGGATTTCGCGCAACTGCGCCTGACCGACCTCGGTGTCGGCATGGGCGTTTTCCAGCCACTCGGCCACGCGCGGATCCGAACGGCGCGCATGCAGGACGGCTTCGATCACGGCCATCTCCTCGGCGCGCTGGTTGGCGGCCCCGCGCGGCATGACAGTCTCCTGGTCCCAGCCCAGACGCCCGGCGATCTGTGCCAGTGCCGAGGTTTCCCGCTGAAAGGCCATCAGGTCGTTGAATGCAGTCATTGGGTCAAGCTCCGCGCAGCGAGGTTGCAATGGGATAAGCGGTCAGGAACCGGGCGCGCAGGATCAGGGTCCAGACGACCACGGCCATGAACTGGTGGAAGATGGCGATCTGCCAGGGCGCGCCATAGACCACGGTGAGGATGCCCACGACCACCTGCAGCGACAGCGCCGCGAACAAGGCGTTGAAGGCGAACCGGGTCTGCGGGTGGGCGCTGCTGCTGCCGCGCCGCCAGACGAAGATGCCGAAGGCGAACAGTATATAGCCCACGCAGCGGTGGATGAACTGCACCAACCCCGGGCTTTCAAAGAAGTTGCGCCACATCGGTTCAAGCGCGGTGGCGTCCGGCGGCAGCACCTGCCCGCCGATCAGCGGCCAGTCGGTATAGGACCGACCGGCGTCGATGCCCGCCACCAATGCGCCGATCAGAATCTGCAGAAAGGCAAAGTGCAGCAGCCCGGTCGACAGCGAGAACAGCCGCGCCTCTTTCGCGCGGCGGGCCTGCATCAGGTCGCGTTCCTCGCGCCCCAGCATGAAGATGTACCAGGCCAGAAAGCCGAGGATCACGAACGCGAGGCCAAGATGGGTGGCCAGACGATAACTGGCAACTGCGGTCATTCCCTCGCCCTGCGTCACGCCCGAGGCCACCATCCACCAACCGACGGCGCCCTGAACGCCGCCCAGCAGTCCGGGGATCACAAGGCGCCCGGTCCAGCCTGCGGGGATCTTGCGCAGCACCAGAAAGCCAAAGAAGCCAAGCGCCCAGACAAGACCGATCACCCGGCCCAGCTGCCGGTGGCCCCATTCCCACCAGTAGATGGTCTTGAAGTCATCCAGCTCCATCCACTGGTTCATGATCCGCCACTGGTCGATTTGTTTGTACTTGTCGAACTCGGCCTGCCAGTCCGCCTCGGACATCGGCGGGATCGCCCCGGTGACTGGGCGCCATTCGGTGATCGACAGGCCGCTGTCGGTCAGGCGGGTCAACCCGCCCACCGCGATCATCACGACGACAAGCGCGAACAGGATTATCAGCCAGATACGGATGGCCTTGCGTGCGCCACCCCGACCGCGATCGATCATGCCGGGCTGGACCGTTTCCTGCTTTTGTTCACCCGAGACTTCTTCGAAGATGCTGCGCTTGCCGCTCATGCCGTCCTCATGTCCTTGATTTTCCCGCAAGCTAGGGCCAGTGCCCGGGAAGGTCCAGCCTCAGCCCTTGTCCTTCCAGCGGACCATCTGACGCATGATCCCGTGCAGCATCTGCACATCGGCCCGCGTCATGCGCATACGCGACCACAGGTTGCGCAGGTTCACCTTCATCCCTTCGGCCTTTTCCGGAGGGTAGAAGAACCCGGCCTCGTCCAGCCGCTGCTCGTAATGCTCGACCAGTTTCTCGACCTCGATGCCGGTGGCCCAGTCGCCTTTGCCCAGATCGGTGGCCTCGTGCACCACGTCGCCGGTCTGGCGCATCCACTCATAGGCGGTCAGCAACACGCACTGCCCTAGGTTCAGCGAGGCATATTCGGGGTTCACCGGCACCGAGATGATCGCATTGGCCTTGGCGATGTCTTCATTCTCCAACCCGGCCCGCTCCGGCCCGAACAGCACGGCCACCTTTTCGCCCGCCGCCACCTTTTGGGCTGCGATCTGCATGGCGCGCTCGGGGCTGTAGACGGGTTTGGTCAGGCCACGCTGACGGGCGGTGGTGGCAAAAACGTATGTGCGGTCGCCCAACGCGCCGGCCAGATCGTCGAACAGCTGCGCCTCGTCCAGCAGACGCCCGGCGCCGCTCGACATGGCCACGGCCTTGGGGTTGGGCCAGCCGTCGCGCGGGGCGACGATGCGCATCCGGTCCAGACCGAAATTCCACATCGCCCGGGCCGCGGCACCTATGTTTTCGCCCATCTGTGGGCGGACAAGCACGAATGATGGCTGAGGTCTGTCGCTGGGCATCCTGATCTCCGAAACTTGCGCCTGCCATACTGCCGCCGCTGGCACAGGGCAAGCCCGGCCGCCCTGCCCGATTGCAAATCGCGCGGTCAGCGGGCAATAAAGTTTGCTTCGCCGCCGCAATCGGCTAAACCGCGCCAAAGACCAACCGCGAAGGATCCGCCAATGGACACCCCCGAGCAGCCTCAGATCTATCTGATCACCCCGCCGACCATCGACCCGGCCACCTTCCCTGACCGGCTGGCCCGCGTTCTGGACGGGACCGAGATCGCCTGCATCCGGCTGGCGCTGGCCGGCAGCGACGAGGACGCCATCGCCCGCGCCGCCGACGCCTGCCGCGAGGTGGCCCATGCGCGCGACGTGGCCCTGGTGATCTCGAACCATGTCCTGCTGGCGCAACGGCTGGGGCTGGACGGGGTGCATCTGGACGATGCGGCCCGCTCGGTCCGGGCCGCGCGCAAAGAGCTGGGGGCGGATGCCATCGTCGGCAGCTTCTGCGGAACCTCGCGCCATGACGGGATGACCGCGGGCGAAGCCGGCGCCGACTATGTGGCTTTCGGACCCGTGGGGGATGTGTCGTTGGGCAAAGGGACCCGCGCCGAGCGTGATCTGTTCCAATGGTGGTCCGAGATGATCGAGGTTCCGGTTGTCGCCGAAGGCGGCCTGACACCGGAACTGGTTGCCGAACTGGCTGAATGTACCGACTTCTTCGGTATCGGAGACGAGATCTGGACCGCAGAGGACCCGCTAAGCGCGCTGAACACGCTGATCGCGCCGGTGAAAACCGGCGGTTAGGACATAACCGCCCAGTAGAGCCCCAAGCCCGCCAACAACAGCGAAGCCACCGTGGAAATACGGCCGCGCAGTCTGGGCGAATCCGGCAAGAGCACGGTCAGGGTGGCCAGGATCAGGATCGCGACACCGCTCAGCGCCAACAGGATGCCAGCGGCAAAACCCAGCACCGCCGGCGCGACATGGTGCGGCGGAACACCCAGGCGCGACGATGTTTCTGACAGGGTCAGGCCAAGGACCGCACCGGTCGCCAAAAGGAACAGCACTCGCCAGAGCCCCAACCGGTCGGTGACGAGGTTCCCAAGCGCCAACAAGGCGATGGCCGCCGGCACGACCGGCCACGGCAGGAACGGCCTCGCACTCAACACGTCGAACATCCCAAGCGGCAGCGTCACCAGAATGCCCAGCCCAAGCGCGGCAAGCTGAACAAGGACCGGGCGCAGCTTCAGTGACAAGAAAACCAGAGCCGAGGCCAGCGCCAGAAGCTGTGCCCCCGCTCCCGCAACATGCAACAGCCCGGCCCGGAAAAAAGCCTCGGCCGCTTGCTGCGCCCCCAGCCCGGCCCCGCCTGCCAAGGGAATGCGAGGACTGACCTCGCCGCCGCTCAGAAACCCGGTATAGGGCGCCTCGACCCCTTGCTGGCGCAGAACCACGGGGCCGATCCCTTCGGGCCAGGTCAGGCGCAGGCTGCTTGCATCAGGCGGCAGAGGACCGGCCAACAGCACTCGGGAAATCCGCGGCACGTCAGGATTGCCGACCACCGGAATACTTGCGCCTTCATAGGACAACGCAACCGGCCCGTTCACGTCGATCTGCAGGGATTTCTTCCAATTCGTCACAAAATCGTGGACGTGTTCCTCAAGCTCGGAAGAGACCAGACGGCGCAACTGCGCGTATTGCGCGCTCCCGCCGTCGCCTCCCTTCGCGACCTCTTGCGGATCGACCCCGGACAGAACGGCCTCGGCGTTCAGAGCGATTTCGACCAGAAGCCGACCGTCCCGAACCTGAAAGTCAACGATTGTCCGTCCGCTCTGTTGCGCCCATGCTGGCATTGCCAAAAAAATACATGCCAGCAATGGCGCAATGATCCAGGCGCGAAACCGCAGGAAGGTCAGCAAACGGATATTGAGACCCATCCGAAAATATCCAAAAGAACCAAAAAACACTGTGTCCGAGTGTTTCGTCCTTCCAAACAATTGGCAAGCCAAATCGCCGACGTGGACCCAGCCCGCGCAGCTTCCGGCTTGCGCGCGCCCTGCGCCTGCGGCATGACGAGGAAATGACTCAGAACAGCGACATCCTGTGTATCGGATCCGTCCTGTGGGACGTGATCGGACGATCCGCCAGCCACATGCGGCAAGGGTCGGACGTGCCCGGCCGTATCACGCGCCTGCCCGGTGGCGTGGCGATGAACATCGCCATGACGCTTGTGCGCTTTGGCATGACCCCGACCCTTCTGACCGCAATCGGCAGCGACCCCGAAGGCGACGAGCTGGTCCATGCCTGCAAACGGCTGGGTATGGACACGACACATGTCTACCGCTCGCAGGACCTGCCCACCGACCGTTACATGGCGGTCGAGGGCGCAAACGGCCTGATTGCCGCCATCGCCGATGCCCATTCGCTCGAGGCCGCCGGTGCCAAGATCCTGCGCCCGCTGATCCATGGCCCGCTGGGGTATGAAAACACCCCGTTCGAAGGGCAGATCGCGCTGGACGGCAACCTGACGCTGGACCTTCTGGAAGAAATCGCCGTCAGCCCGGCCTTCGCCCGTGCCGACCTGCGCGTGGCCCCGGCCTCGCCCGGCAAGGCCGAACGGCTGTCGCCCTTCCTCAAGCACGGCCGAGCCACGCTGTACGTGAACCTCGAAGAAGCCGGGCTGCTGTGCCAGCGCGAGTTCGCCGATTCCGAAACCGCCGCCCGCGCTCTGCTGGACCGGGGCGCGCTGCGTGCGCTTGTTACCGACGGGGGCAACTCGGCCACCGTGGCCAGTGCCCAGGCGGTGATCACCCAGAAACCCCCGTCGGTTCTGGTCACGCGCGTGACCGGCGCAGGCGACACCTTCATGGCGGCGCATATCGCCGCCGAAGCCAATGGCGCCAGCATCGACGAGGCTCTGACCCGCGCCCTGCATGCCGCCGCAACCTATGTATCCGGAGAGACCCCCCTGTGATCGACATCCAGTATTCCGCCGAAGTGCGCGCGGCCAAGAACGACGGAACCCCCATCGTTGCCCTGGAAAGCACCATCATCACCCACGGCATGCCCTACCCGCAGAACATCGAGGTGGCGGCCCAGGTCGAGCAGGACATCCGCGACGCGGGCGCCGTTCCGGCCACCATTGCGGTGATCGACGGCAGGCTGCATGTGGGGCTGGAGCCCGATCAGCTGAAGGATCTGGGACAGGCGCAGGGCGTGGCCAAGATCTCGCGCGCGGACATGGCCGCCTGCATCGCTTCGGGCGGCACAGGGGCCACCACCGTTGCCGCCACGATGATCGCCGCCCATTTCGCAGGGATCGAGGTCTTTGCCACCGGCGGCATCGGCGGGGTGCATCGCGGCGCGGAAACCAGCTTTGACATCTCGGCCGACCTGCACGAACTGGCGCAGACCCCGGTCACGGTCGTGGCCGCCGGCGCCAAGGCGATCCTCGATCTGGCAAAAACGCTCGAAGTGCTTGAGACGCTGGGCGTGCCGGTCATCGCCCATGGGCAGGATGAATTCCCGGCCTTCTGGTCGGCCAAGTCGCCCTTTGCCGCGCCCTTGCGGATGGACACGGCCGAGCAGATCGCCAAGGCCCATGCGACGCGCCGCGCGCTGGGTCTGCCCGGCGGACAACTGGTGGCCAACCCGATCCCGCTGCCCGACCAGATCCCGTCCGAGGAACTGGACCCCATCATCGCCTCGGCCCAGCAGGACGCCGAAGCGCATCGCATCACCGGCAAAGCCGTCACGCCCTATCTTCTGCAGCGCATTTACGAGCGGACCGAAGGCCGGTCCCTGATCGCCAACATCGCGCTGGTGCGCAACAATGCGCGCGTGGCGGCTGGTATCGCCAAGGCTTTGAAGGCTCAGGCTGACTGAACGTCAAACGGACCTATTGTACCAAGACGCCGGACTGATTAACTAGTCCGGCAAACCGCTCGGAACCGCGATGAACACACCGTTTGATGAAGAACCCCACCGCCGCCCCGGCCTGCTGTCGCGGCTACGCGCGTCGTTTCTGACGGGTATCGTCGTCATCGCACCGGTCTGGCTGACGCTGTGGCTGATCCTGTCGGTGGTTGGCTGGATCGACAGCGCGGTCCTGCCCCTGATCCCACACCAGTTCCGCCCCGAGCAATATGTTGGCATCAACCTGCGCGGCGTGGGCGTGCTGTTCTTCCTGATCTTCACAGTTCTGGTCGGCTGGATCGCCAAAGGTATCCTGGGCCGGTCACTGATCCATTTTGCCGAAAGCCTGGTCAACCGGATGCCCGTCGTCCGGTCGATCTATTCCGGGATCAAGCAGATCTCGGAAACCGTCTTTGCCCAGACCGAGCGGTCGTTCGAGAAGGCCTGCTTGGTGCAGTATCCCCGCCGGGGCATCTGGGCCATCGGCTTCGTCTCGACCGAGGCCAAAGGCGAGATCAACAAACGCGCCGAAACCGGCGGCGGTCTGCTGAGCGTGTTCATCCCAACCACGCCGAACCCAACCTCGGGTTTTCTGCTGTTCTTCCCCGAGGAAGACGTGATCCTGCTGGACATGTCGATCGAGGATGCCGCCAAGCTGGTGATCTCGGCCGGGCTGGTCTATCCGAACCAGAAAGACCCAACCCAGCCGCCCGAGTGATCAGCCGAACATCGCGGGCAGATCAACGGTGCTGCGCACTCCCAGATCGGGCTTGTGATCGGCCAGAAACCGGCCGGCCGCGGCCCGTCCGGCCTGTTTCAGGCTGTGCAGAACCACCGGGTTGGGCACCGTCTTGGTCGCCACCGACAGGCTGTTCATCAGGGCGTCATCGGCGATCATGTGCACGAAGACCCGGCTCATCTCGCCCGCCTGCAGTTTGCCCTCGGCCAGCAGGCGCTGCACGAAGTTGATCGCCCGCAACTCGCGCAGAAGGGACGAATTGAAGCTGATCTCGTTGATCCGGTTCTGAATCTGCTGCGGGGTCTTGGGAACCTCGTCGCGCTCCAGCGGGTTGATGTTCACGATCACCACATCTTCGGGCAGGCCCGCGTTGAAAAGCGGAAAAAGCGCCGGGTTGCCGGTATAGCCGCCATCCCAATAGGCTTCGGTCCGGTCGGTTTCGGGGTCGTGGATTTCAACCGCCTGGAACAGGTTCGGCAGGCAGGCCGAGGCGAGGATCGCATCAGTCGTCACCTCATCGCCCGTGAACACCCGGATCTTGCCGCTGCGCACGCAGGTGGCGCAGACGAACAGGCGCGGCCCCTGATCGGCGCAGACCTCGCCAAAGTCAAATGCCTCGACCACCGGGGCAAGCGGATTGCGATAGAACGGCCCATAGGCATAGGGCGACACCATCCGAGACCAGGTATCGGCTACCGAGAACGGCAAGGAATACTCCATCGCCTGCGCGATCTGGGCGGGTTCCATCCCGGCCAGCCAGTTGGCGATGCGCATGTCGCCCACCGCGCCCATCCTCTCCCACAGGGCGTTCAGCGTCTCGCGCGCGCCATCACGACCGGCATGGACCATGCCGGCCTTGAACGCAGCCCCGTTCAGCGCCCCGGCCGAGGTTCCGGTGATCGCCGCAACTTCGATGTCTTCGTCGTCCAGCAGACGGTCCAGCACGCCCCAGGTAAAGGCGCCATGCGCGCCGCCGCCCTGCAAGGCCAGATTGATGCGCTTTACCATATCCGCCGGCCCCGGCGCGCGCAGCGGATCACAGCGCGGTCCAGCCGCCGTCGACCGAGATCGTGGTGCCGGTGATCTGGGCCGCCGCGTCCGAGCACAGGAACACAGTGGTTCCACCCAGTTGTTCGACGGTCGCGAACTCTTTCGAGGGTTGCCGTTCGAGCATGACGTTCTTGATCACGTCCTCGCGGCTCATGTTGTATTCCTTCATCGTGTCCGGGATCTGCGCCTCGACCAGCGGTGTCAACACATAGCCCGGACAGATGGCGTTGCAGGTGATGGGCTCCTGCGCGGTTTCCAGCGCAACGGTCTTGGTCATGCCGACGACCCCGTGCTTGGCCGCCACATAAGCTGCCTTGTAGGGCGATGCCGTCAGCCCATGCGCCGAGGCGATGTTGACGATCCGCCCCCACCCGGCCTTGCGCATCAACGGAAGCGCCGCCGCCGTCGTGTGAAAGGCCGAGTTCATGTTGATGGCGATGATAGCGTCCCATTTTTCGACCGGAAACTGGTCGATCGGTGCGACGTGCTGAATGCCTGCGTTGTTGACCAGGATGTCGCAGGCTCCGGCTTGTTCGACCAACGCCCGGCATTCCTCGCCCTTGGACATGTCGGCTTTGATGTAGCGCGCCTTGGTTCCGGTTTCCTTGCTGATCTCGGCCGCAAGCGCGTGATCTTCATCGCGGTCGGTGAACGAGTTCAGAACCACGTCGGCCCCCGCCTTGGCCAATTCGCGCGCGATGCCCAACCCGATGCCCGAATTCGATCCGGTGATGATTGCTGTTTTTCCCGACAGGTTCATTTTGGGTCTCCCACAGACTCATGATTTGGAGACACAGTGCCATGCTGCACCTGCAAAATAAACGGGGAAAGACCCGGTTGCGGATACGGTCGATTTATGGGCGGGAAACTCAGTGCTCGAGGCAGAAAAAAACGCCCGCACGAAGCGGGCGTTAAGTTATTGAGGCAGGTTTCATACAGGCAAGAAACCTATCGAGCAGTGGCACCTTTATAAGCAATTCCGCGCCGTCATCCAAGCTAAAAGTTTGATAATAAGAAAAATCATCGGTACGGTGAATCCCAACAAAATAAGGCCAGAGCAGGATTGTTTCCAAAATGAGCCCCGATATTCTCCGTCCCATCCGCCCGCTGATCGCGGGAATCGCAGCCTCGGTTGTCGCCACGTTAGCGCAAGCAGAATCGACCCATGGCATAGCTATGTATGGAGACCCGGCCCTACCACCGGATTTTGTGTCGCTGCCTTACGCCAACCCCGACGCGCCCAAGGGCGGCAAGGTCGTGTTCGGCAACACCGGCGGCTATAACAGTCTCAACCCGTTTGTGCAAAAAGGCACCGCCCCGTGGCAGCTGAGATTTTGGACCCACGAGGGGTTGATGGGACGTTCCTGGGACGAACCTTTCACTCTTTACGGGCTTTTGGCCGAATCAATCGACACTGCGCCGGACCGATCCTGGGTCGAATTCACCCTGCGCGAGACTGCCCGATTCTCTGACGGATCTCCGGTCACGGTAGACGATGTGATTTGGTCCTACGAAACCCTCGGAACGCAGGGGCATCTGCGCTATCGCGGTCTGTGGTCCAAGATCGACAGCATTCAGCAGACCGGACCACGCTCGGTCAGGATCATCTTCAACGAGCCAGACCGCGAGCTGGCCCTGATCGCAGGGCTGCGGCCGATCCTCAAGAAGGCCCAATGGGAGGGCAAAGATTTCGCCGAGGCAGCGCTGCAAGATGTCCCGATCGGCACCGGCCCCTATGTCATCGATGACTACGAGGCCGGGCGTTTCGTGAACCTCAAACGCAATCCGGATTATTGGGGCAACGATGTCCCGTTCCGCCGGGGTACCATGAATTTCGACGAGATGCGGTTGGAGTTCTACGGCGACCAGACGGTTCTGTTCGAGGCCTTCAAGGCTGGCGCTCTGTCGGCCGTCCGCGAGTTCAACGCCGACAAATGGGCCACGCAATACGATTTCCCGGCTGTTCAGCGCGGCGACGTCATCAAAACCGAGATCCCACATAAAAAGCCCTCGGGCATGACAGGTCTGGTCATGAACACGCGCAAAGCACCTTTTGACGATTGGCGCGTGCGCGAGGCGCTGACCCTTGCGTTCAATTTTGAGTTCATCAACGGCACGATCACGGGCGGTGCTCAGCCTCGAATTACCTCGTATTTCTCGGGGTCTGAACTGGCGATGCAGCCTGGCCCGGCAACCGGCCGGGTGGCTGAGATGTTGCAGCCCTACGCGGCTGATCTGCCTCCGGGAACTCTGGAAGGGTATGTTCTGCCCGAGGGCGACGACTCGGTTCGCAACCGAAAGGACATCCGCAAGGCCGCTGATCTGCTGGAGCAAGCCGGATGGACAATCCAGGACGGCGTGCTGAAGAACGCAGCGGGAGAGCCGCTCAAGATAACCCTCGTCATCAGTCAGGGAAGCTTGAATGTGGTTCAGAACGTGGATGCGATCGCCGAGATGTATGCCCGCGCGCTGGAACGGCTGGGGATCGAGCTGACCGTCGATAAGGTGGATGACGCACAATACACCCAGCGGGTGTCCGAGCTGGATTTCGACATGACCCCGTTCCGCCGCGCGCTGTCGCTGTCGCCGGGCAACGAGCAACGCCTCTACTGGGGCAGCGAAGGCGCGGATGCTCCGGGGACACGCAACCTGATGGGGGTCACCTCTCCGGCAGTGGATGGGCTGATCGATGCGATGCTGGCCTCGGAAAGCCGTGAGGATTTCGTGGCCGCCACCCGCGCGCTGGACAGGGTTCTGACCGCCGGACGGTATGTCATTCCGATCTGGAGCTTTGACGTTGGCCGCATCGCCCATGTGAAGGAAATGAAGCATCCTCAGATCCTGCCAATCTATGGTGACGGACCGCAGTTCATGCCCGACGTCTGGTGGTACGATGAGTAGCAGGCAACCGGCAGGGGCTTGTGCCCCTGCCCATTTCAAGAGATGCACTTCACGGATCGGACGCCGCGCGGGCGTCGGCAATTTTCGGCACATGTGACCAAACACCAAAAAGCGATCAAACAACCCCGCTGCCCGCTATTTCTAGAGCACCTGACTACTTATTGCGTGTGGAGCGCTTGTCACCACGATATCTCGCAAACCAAGTGAGGATCGACGCAACGAACACACGCACCGAAAACAGATTTCTTAGATAGATCAAAGCCCTGTATTCCACGCAGTCCAGAGCGCGAGTATTTGAACGATCGCCAAAACCGACAGGGAGTGGGAAAACGAGCCGAGCACGGCGTGAAAAACCGCTTTGATTTTCCAGCGCCCTGACCTGCGACATTTTGTCATGTCTTCGCGCGGGCTGCGCGCTCCGTACGCTGGTCTGGGGAAGAGCAGTCCTGAAACCCGAAACACGGAAGGCTCGCAGATGTTGAACTGGACTGATTTGACACAAGACTGGAGCGCGTCCTACGCACGCGCCAAGCGCCGTTTTCCGAACCTGCGCGATCAGGATATGGCGCGCGTGAGGACGGACAGGAAACGCTTTGAGGCCTATCTGGCCGAGCGGCACCACCTGACGGTGAACGAGGCCCATGAAGAGGTCGAGGATTTCCTTTACACCGAAGGCCTGAACCGCGAGCTAGCCCGGCGTTAGGCCAGCGACGTGACCCACAGGATGGTCGCGTCCTCATCGCTTACCGAGATCACGTTGTGCCCCATGCTGCCGTCGTAGTAGGCGCTGTCGCCCCGACGCATCTCAACCGGTTCATAAAATTCGGTGTACAGGCGGATCACGCCGGTCAGCACATACAGGAATTCTTCGCCATCGTGACGCACCCAGCCGTCGAACTCGTCCATTGACCGGGCGCGCACACGGGCCCGATAGGGCAACATCTGCTTCTTGGTCAGCGTTTCGGCCAGCAACTCGTGCTCGTAGGTCGTGGTGGCGTGCGCGGTGCCTTCACCCATCTTGGTCACTGCCATGCGACCGATAACCTGATCCCGCTCGGGCGGGGTGAACAGCTGCGGTACAGAGATTTCGAGACCGATCGCCAGCTTCTTGAGCGCATCATAGGTCGGCGACATTTGGCCATTCTCGATCTTGCTAAGCGTGGACCGGGCCAACCCGGCCTGGTTCGCCGCCTGCTCGAGGGTCCATTTCCGTGCCTTGCGCAGTTCACGCACGCGGGCACCCAGATCCACCGGCTCCAGCTCGGTGCGGGAACCGTTGTCGCGGGCGATGCGTACGATGGATTTGTGGTCTTTGCTCGTCATGCGTCGTTCTATAGGGCCAGCGCCGCGCGCTTGCAACGCGAGACAAAGGGCAATAGCCAAGGCGCATGTTGTCGATCTTCGATCAGGGGCCGCCGCCGCCCTGCCCTACGCCATTCAACCTGGCCGCCCACGCGCTGCGCCGCGCCGATGCCACGCCCGACAAGGTGGCACTGTCCGTGCTGCGCGCCGACGGCTCGGACGACTGGACCTTTGCGCAGCTGAAATCCGCGGTTCTGAACACCGGAACCGGACTGCTGCGTGCGGGCCTTGTGCGCGGAGACATCGTGCTAATGCGCCTGGGCAATACGGTCGATTTTCCCATCGGCTATTTGGGCGCAATCGCAGTCGGGCTGGTCCCGGTGCCGACATCCTCGCAACTGACCGAGCCGGAAACGGAACGGATGATCCGGGATCTGTCCCCAGCCGCCATTCTGCGCGATCCGTCCGTGGCCTGTGCCGCGCATCCCCAGCAGATCGGCCTGACCGACCTTGCCGCCATGCGCGACCTGCCGCCCGCGTCGTTCGACATGGGCGATCCGGAACGCATGGCCTATATCGTCTACACCTCAGGCACCTCGGGCAAGCCACGCGCCGTGGCCCATGCGCATCGCGCGATCTGGGCGCGGCAGATGATGGTCGATGGCTGGTACGGCCTGCGCGAGGGCGACCGCCTGTGCCACGCGGGCGCGTTCAACTGGACCTACACGCTGGGCACCGGCCTGATGGACCCGTGGACCATCGGTGCCACCGCGCTGATCCCCGAACCCGGAACCGACCCGGCAGCCCTGCCCGGGTTGCTGCGCCGCCACCGCGCCTCGATCTTTGCGGCCGCCCCCGGTGTCTACCGCAAGATGCTGAATGCGGCGGACACGCTGTCCTTGCCCGATCTGCGCCACGGCCTGAGCGCCGGTGAGAAACTGTCGCGCGCCTTGCACGAACGCTGGGTTCAGGCCACAGGGACCGAGCTGTACGAGGCCTATGGAATGTCGGAATGTTCGACCTTCATCTCATCCAGCCCATCCCACCCCGCGCGCGGAGACTCTCTGGGCCAGCCGCAACCGGGGCGCCGCGTGGCGATCCTGGGGCCTGACGGGCCGGTTCCGCAGGGGCAGGAAGGCACCATCGCCATTCACCGCTCGGACCCGGGGCTGATGCTGACCTATCTCAACGCCCCGGACGAGGCCCGCGCGCGCATGCAGGGCGACTGGTTCCTGACCGGCGATCAGGGGGCGATGGCCGTGGATGGGCAGATCACCTATCTGGGGCGCGACGACGACATGATGAACGCCGGTGGCTATCGGGTATCCCCGGTCGAGGTCGAATCCGTCCTGTCGCGCTTTCCCGGAATCGTTCAGGTCGGCGCGGCGGCGGTCGAGGTCAAACCGGACACCTTCGTGATCGCCGCCTTTTATTCCGGGCCGGAAAAACTGGACGAAACCGCCCTGCGCGCTTATGTCGAGGCCAACCTGGCGCGCTACAAGCAACCCCGCGCCTTCATCCATCTTCCCGAACTGCCCACCGGCGGCAACGGAAAACTCCTGCGCCGCGCATTGCCGGCCTATTTCAAGGCATCCGAAGAATGACCCAGACCGTCAAGCTTGATATCCTGTCCGACCCGATCTGCCCGTGGTGCTATATCGGAAAGACCAACCTGGACAAGGCGCTGGCCTCGGTCCCGGACCATCCCTTCGTGATCGAATGGCATCCGTTCCAGCTGAACCCCGACATGCCCGAAGGCGGCATGGACAGGCGCGAATACCTGGAACGCAAATTCGGTGGCAAGGAGGGTGCGGTTCGCGCCTATGCGCCGGTGGTGGAGCATGCCGAAAAGGCCGGCCTGATCATCGATTTCGAGGCCATGAAACGCACCCCGAACACGCTGGACGCCCATCGCCTGATCCATTGGGCCGGGATCGAGGGCAAGCAGAACCAGGTGGTGGATGCGCTGTTCACTGCGTATTTCGTGCAGGGCCGCGACATCGGCGACCACGAGGTTTTGGCCGACATCGCCGACAGCGTGGGCATGGACGCCGCAGTTGTTCTGAAGCTGCTGAAATCCGACGCCGACCGGGACGACATTCGCCAGCGGGATACGCACTCGCGTGAAATGGGCGTAAACTCGGTCCCCACCTTCATCGTCGCCAACCAGCACGCGGTCCCGGGGGCACAACCACCAGAATTGTGGGCGCAAGTGATCGGCGAAATCATGTCTCAGCTTGAGCCTTCCTCTGCAGAATAGCACAGAGTTCTGTGCGCGATTGCACCTAGCCCACCTTGCCCTGTCGTGTTAGCGCGTTAGGGCAAGGAGTCCCCGCATGGCTGACCGTATTTCCAAGGCCGAATTCATCGCGCTGATCGCGATGATGTTTGCCACCATCGCATTTTCGATTGATTCAATGCTGCCTGCCCTGCCCGAGATCGGCGCGCAGCTCAGCCCTGATGACGTGAACCGGGCGCAGTTGATCCTGACCAGCTTTGTTCTGGGAATGGGGATCGGCACGTTCTTCACCGGCCCGATCTCGGATGCGGTCGGACGCAGGCCGGTGATCTTTGCCGGAGCAGCCGTCTATATTCTGGCATCGGCCGTGGCCTGGGCCAGTTCGTCGCTCGAGTTGGTTCTGGCCGCCCGGGTGGTTCAGGGGCTGGGGGCCGCCGGGCCCCGCGTGGTCGCCATGGCGATCATCCGCGATCTGTTCTCGGGCCGGGAAATGGCGCGGATCGTGTCCATCGCGATGATGATCTTCACCCTGGTGCCCGCCATCGCGCCCATGGCCGGAGCCGCCGTGATTGCCTTCGCCGGTTGGCGCGGTGTGTTCATGTCGTTCATCCTGTTCGCGCTGGTGATCATTGTCTGGATGGGGTTCCGACTGCCGGAGTCGCTTGCGCCGGAAAACCGCCGCCCGTTCCGCCTGCCGCTGATGGTCGGTGCGGTGAAAGAGATGTTTGCCCACCCCACTGTGCGCCTGTCGATCTTTGTCCAGACCCTGTGCATGGGCATGCTGTTCACCATGCTGACCATGGTGCAGCCGATCTATGATGTGATCCACGACCGCGCCGACAGCTTCCCCTTCTGGTTCGGATTCGTGGCGCTGATGTCCGGCTCGGCCAGCTTGCTGAACGCGGCCGTCGTGGTGCGCGTGGGGATGCGCCGAATGGTGACCTGGGCGCTGGCCGGACAAATCCTGATCACCTCGTTGGTGATTGCCCTCAACATGTCGAACCTGTCGCCGCAGGCCTCGTTTGCGCTGTTCGTGTTCTGGCAAACCACGGTCTTTTTCATGGCCGGCGTTACCATGGGTAACCTGAACGCCATCGCGATGGAGCCGATGGGCCATATCGCCGGCATGGCGGCCTCGGTCATCGGGTCGATCTCGACCGTGCTGGCCGCCGCGATCGCCGCGCCGGTGGGGCTGCTGTTCGACGGCACGCTGGGGCCGTTGACCATCGGCATCCTGACCATGTGCGTGCTGGCCTTCGGGCTGATGGTCCACATGGGCCGGATCGAAGACCGTGTTCCCGCCTGACCTGTGCAGCGCACCTGAACTGCGCTAGGCTCGCCCCAGTCAGGGAGAGTTCGGCATGAGCGACTATTACGATCTGGGCACGCATAGCTGCCCCGTCACCACGTCCTCGGATCAGGCGCAGCTGTGGTTCGACCGGGGCCTTGTCTGGACCTACGGCTACAACCATGAAGAGGCGGTCGTGTGTTTCCAGCGCGCGCTGGGGCATGACCCCGACTGCGCCATGGCCCATTGGGGCGTGGCCTATGCCGCCGGGTCCAACTACAACCTGCCCTGGGATCTGCTGGACGACCGCGCTAAGGCCAAGGCCCTGAACTGCGCCTATGACGCAACCCAGTGCGCACTGGCCTTGCTGGATCGCTGCACGCCGGTCGAACGCGAACTGATCCGCGCCCTGCCTGCCCGCTATCCCCAGCGTGATCCGGCGCCCGACATGCACCGCTGGGACCACGACTTCGCCGACGCGATGCGCGCCGCTTTCGCGGCCCAGCCCGACCACCTAGACTTGCGCACCATCTATGTCGAGTCGCTGCTGAACCTGACCCCTTGGCAGATGTGGGACCTGAGGACAGGCCAGCCCGCCGAGGGCGCCGCCACGCTGGAAGCGCAGGAGGCGTTGGAATGGGCCATGGCCAATGATCCGGCGGCGATGTCGCATCCGGGCCTGCTGCACCTCTATGTGCATCTGATGGAGATGTCGCCCACGCCGGAAAAGGCGCTGAAGGCCGGTGACGTACTGCGCAAGCTGGTGCCGGATGCCGGGCATCTGGTGCACATGCCGACCCATATCGACGTGCTGTGCGGGCACTACCAGAACGTCGTCCACTGGAACGAACAGGCGGTCACTGCCGATCTGAAATACTACCAGCGCGAAGGCGCTTTCAACATCTATACCGGCTATCGCCAGCACAATTACCACTTCGTCATCTATGGCGCGTTGTTCCTGGGTCAGATGGAGCCCGCCCTACGCGCCAACAAGGGCCTGTGGGACACCACGCCCGAGGAAATGCTGCGCATCGAAAGCCCGCCCATGGCGGATTACTTCGAAAGCTACATGGCCATGGGGCCGCATATCCTGATCCGCTTTGGCCGGTGGGAAGAAGCCAAGGCTCTGCCCCTGCCCCCCGATCCCGACCTTTATCTGACGGTGACGGCCACCACGCACTACGCCCGCGCCATCGCCCATGCCGCCACAGGTGACGTAGCCGAGGCCGAGGCCGAGGAACTGCTGTTCCTCGCCGCCAAGGACCGCGTGCCCGAAAGCCGTCTGCTGCACAACAACCGCGTAATCGACCTGCTGGAGATCGCGCGCGAGATGCTGCGGGGCGAGATCGAGTACCGCAAAGGCAATTTCGACACGGCCTTCGCCCATCTGCGCCGTTCGGTCGAACTGGACGACAATCTGCCCTATGACGAGCCCTGGGGCTGGATGCAGCCCACTCGCCACGCGCTGGGGGCGCTGCTGTTCGAACAGGGCCACGTGGCCGAGGCCGAAGCCGTCTATCGCGAGGATCTGGGTCTGGGCGGCATCCTCAGCCGCGCCTCGATCCATCCCGACAATGTCTGGAGCCTCAAGGGCTTGCACGATTGCCTCAAGGCGCGCGGCGCGGTAGAGGAATTGCAGCTGATCCGACAACGACTTGACCTGGCCCTGGCGCGGGCCGACCGCAGCGTCGGCGCCTCGTGCTTCTGCGCACAGGCCGCGATGAGAGCCGCTGAATGAAACTGTTGAACGCTGCGCTGATCGCGCTGTTCTGCGGGCCCGCCTGGGCCGACCGCCAGACCTTTCCGCCTGTGGACGAGGCCAGCCAGAACCCGGCGCTGGAAGCCTTTCGCACGGACCTGCGCGCCAAGGTCGCCGCCCGCGACCTCGAGGGCGTGATGGCCGCCACCTGCCCCGAAATCTATACCAGCCACGGCGACCCGGACGGCCCCGAGACGTTCCGCGCCAACCTGACGGTCGATCCCGAGACCCTGCCCGAGTCCGATCGCCGCCACGCCGCCACCATCCGCGAGGACTACTGGCGCGACCTCGAGACCACGCTGGCCCAGCCCGGCTATTTCGACGAGGATGGCGAATTCTGGATGCCGCACCAGTGGCGCATCACCCTGCCGGCGGCGCTAGACCCGTTCACCGCCTATTTCGTGACCGGCCGGGATGTCACCCTGCGCCAGGCCCCCAACCGCGGCGCGCCCATTCTGGACCTGATCAGCCACGAGGTGGTGATCGTGCCGGACTATCTGGAAGAGGCTGACTATCAGGGCGTCATCCTGACCGACGGAACGCGCGGCTATATCTATTCCGATTTCCTGTGGTCGATGGTCGGCTATCGCGCGGCCTTCGTGAAGTCGGACAGCGGTGACTGGCAGCTGTGTACATTCGTCGCCGGAGACTAGGCCGCGCCCTCAGGCGCTGGCCTTCTTCTTTTTCTCGGCCGCCACCTTCTCGGCCAGCTCGCGGGCAATGGCAAAGGCGCCCTTGATCTTGTCGCTGTCCTTCTTCCAGTCGCGCCGCACCACGATCTTGTTGTCCTTGACCTTGGCCAGCCCGCGCTGGTTCTGGATGAACTCGACCAAACCTTGCGGTGAGGCGAACTTGTCATTGTGGAACTGGATCGTGGCCCCTTTGGGTCCGCCGTCCAGCTTGGCAATGCCCGCGCGTTTGCACATCGCCTTGATCCGCACCACCAACAGCAGCGTGTTCACCTCTTTCGGCAGCGGGCCAAACCGGTCGATCAACTCGGCGGCAAAGCCCTCCAGTTCGACCTTGGTCGACAGCGACGACAGACGGCGATAGAGGCCCAGCCGCACGTCCAGATCGGGCACATAGTCTTCGGGGATCAGCACCGGAACGCCCAGGTTGATCTGCGGCGCCCACTGGTCGTCGGCTTCGCTCAGACCCTCCATCTCGCCGGCCTTGATCTTGGCAATCGCCTCTTCCAGCATCGATTGGTAGAGTTCATACCCCACGTCGCGCATCTGGCCCGACTGTTCCTCGCCCAGCAGGTTGCCCGCGCCGCGAATGTCCAGGTCCTGGCTCGCCAGCGTGAACCCGGCCCCCAGCGTATCGAGCGAGCCCAGAACCCGCAGCCGCTTTTCGGCGGCCGGCGTCAACCGCGCGCGCGGCTTGGTGGTCAGATAGGCGTAGGCGCGGGTCTTGGACCGCCCCACCCGGCCCCGGATCTGATAGAGCTGCGCCAGCCCGAACATGTCGGCCCGGTGAACGACCATCGTGTTCGCGGTGGGAATGTCCAAACCGCTTTCCACGATCGTGGTGGCCAGCAGGATGTCATACTTGCCGTCATAGAAGGCATTCATCCGGTCGTCCAGCTCACCAGCAGCCATCTGGCCGTGGGCCACCACATGGGTCAATTCGGGCAGCTGATCTTTCAGGAATTCCTCGATCTCGGGCAGGTCCGAGATGCGCGGGACCACATAGAAACTCTGCCCGCCGCGATAATGCTCGCGCAGCAGTGCCTCGCGGATGGTGACTGCGTCGAACTCGCTGACATAGGTGCGGATTGCCAGGCGATCGACGGGCGGTGTTCCGATGATCGACAGGTCGCGCACGCCAGTCAGGCTCAGTTGCAGCGTGCGCGGGATCGGAGTTGCGGTCAGCGTCAACACATGTACGTCCGAGCGCAGCTGCTTCAGCCGCTCCTTGTGGGCCACACCGAAATGTTGCTCTTCGTCGATGATCAGCAGCCCGAGGTTATGGAACCGGATGCCCTTGGCCAACAGAGCATGAGTGCCGATCACGATATCGATCGTGCCCTTTGCCAGCCCCTCCCGGGTCTGCTGCGCCTCTTTGGCCGAGACGAAACGCGACAATTGTCGGACTTCCAGCGGGAAGCCCCGGAACCGGTCCTTGAAGCTGGCGGCGTGCTGGCGCGCCAGCAGCGTTGTGGGCGCAATCACCGCCACCTGCAGGCCGGACATGGCCGCAACGAAGGCCGCGCGCATGGCGACCTCGGTCTTGCCGAACCCCACGTCGCCGCAGATCAGGCGATCCATCGGCGTGCCCGAGTGCAGGTCCTCCATTACGTCAGCGATGGCACGCAGTTGATCCTCGGTCTCTTGATAAGGAAAGCGGGCGCTGAACTCCTCCCAAGCGTGGGGCGGCGGGTCCATGATCGGGGCCTTGCGCAAAGCGCGTTCGGCGGCGATGCGGATCAGCCGGTCGGCCATCTCGCGAATGCGTTCCTTGAGCTTGGCCTTCTTGGCCTGCCACGCACCACCGCCCAGCTTGTCGAGCAGGCCTTCCTCGTGCCCGTATTTCGACAGCAGTTCGATGTTTTCGACCGGAAGGTACAGCTTGGCGCCTTCGGCATATTCCAGCAGCAGGCATTCATGCGCGGCGCCCAGGGCGGTCACGACCTCCATGCCCATATAGCGGCCGATGCCGTGATCGACATGCACGACCAGATCGCCGGGGCTGAGCGACTGTGTCTCGGTCAGGAAATTCTCGGCCTTGCGGCGTTTCTTGGGCTGGCGGATCAGCCGGTCGCCCAGCACGTCCTGCTCCGAGATCACCGTCATGTCGGGCGTCTCGAACCCATGCTCCAGCGCCCAGACCGCCAGGTGCAGGCCGCGTTTGCCGATGCGCGAGCCGTCGGTCACGGGAATTGCCTCGGCCAGCCCCTCATCCTCGATCAACCCGGTCAGGCGTTCGCGCGCGCCCTCGGAATACGAGGCGACCAGAACCGGCCCCTTCTCCAGCTTGTCCTTGATGTGGCTGGCCAGCGCGCCGAACAGACTAATGCTTTCCTGCTGGCGCTCAGGGGCAAAGTTGCGCCCGATCCGACCGCCCGCGTCGATCACCCCGGGGCCGCTGGCCTGCGGCAGAGGGCTGAATTGCAGCACCCGCCGCTGCGCCACAGCTCGGGTCCAGGTGTCGTCATCCAGGTACAGCAGACCCGGCGGCGTGGGTTTATAAACCGAATCCATCCGCGAACGGTTCTCGAGCGCGAGGCGCCGGGTTTCGTATTGATCGGCGATGCTGTCCCACCGGGCCAGACGCGCGGGCGTGACCTGATCGTCCAGCGTGATCGTCGCCTCCGGCAGATAGTCGAACAGCGTTTCCAGCTTTTCATGGAACAGGGGCAGCCAGTGCTCCATGCCCTGATGCTTGCGCCCGGCGCTGACCGCCTCGTACAGCGGATCATCCGTGCCGGCCGCACCGAATTCGATGCGATAGTTCTGACGGAACCGGGTGATGGCGGCCTCGTCCAGTATCACCTCGGAGACCGGGGCCAGTTCGACCAGATCAAGTTTTTCGGTAGTGCGCTGGGTGGCCGGATCGAACCGGCGCGCGCCGTCGAGCACGTCACCGAACAGGTCCAGCCGCACCGGCCCTGCCTCGCCCGGCGGGAAGATGTCGATGATCCCGCCGCGCACGGCATAGTCGCCAGGTTCCATCACCGTGGGGCTTTGGCTGAACCCCATGCGTACCAGAAAATCGCGCAGCGCGGCCTCGTCGATGCGCTGGCCGACCCGTGCGGTGAACGCCGCCTGCCGCAGCACGTCGCGCGCCGGCACGCGTTGGGTGGCGGCGTTCAGCGTGGTCAGCAGAACAAAGCGCTCGGGCATCTGATGCACCAGCGCCGCCAGGGTCGCCACCCGCGCCGCCGCAATGTCGGGGTTGGGCGACACCCGGTCATAAGGCAGGCAATCCCAACCGGGGAACAGGATCACCGGCATGTCGGGCGCAAAGAAACGCAGCGCGGCGCGCATCGCCTCGGCACGTTTGTCGTCGCGCGCCACATGCAGAACCGGCCCGCCCGAGCGGGCGACTTCGTTCAGCACAAGTTGCGCGTCATACCCCTCGGGGGCGCCGCCGACTATCACGTGGTTCGGAGCCTTCATCACGCCGCCTTTCCGAATTTGCTATCCCAGAACGCCTATCGAAAGGTTCTGATACATGCCCCACATCGAAGTGACCAGTATCGCAAACATACCGATGACCTGCGTCGCCAGCCGGCACCGATGCAGCGCCTTGGACACAGCTTCAATCGTCAACTCCTGCCGCCGCAGGTTCCGGGCCACCCGCAGGCTGTTTGCGCCGACAAGAACCATCGGGAACAACAGCAGGAACACGGCCTGGGCGAACTCGACCTGATAGTAAAACCCAAGTGTCGCCAGCCCCGCGAACAGGAAACAGCACAGCGCAAGGATCACGACCCCCGAAACGTCGGCAATGTAGAGGATGCGGTTGGTGTTGATCCGCACGATGTCCAAAAGGTCGGTCTCGGCCTGCCCACCGACGCGGCGGGCGCGCACGACCAGGTCATACGGAACCCCCATCACCCAATGGCTGGCTGTCGACCACAGCACCGCAAGCGCGATCCAGTACCACAGATTCGAAAAGCTGCGCATGTCGATGAGTTCGAAAATCGAGGAGTACCAGTCCAAACTCGGTCCTTTAATTCAAAATTCTCAGGCGGTTCTATCGCAACGGCGCGGCTATTGGTACCCTTGAGACCTGCGCAAATTCATGCCACCCAATGCGCGAATGTTCAAGGAGAACGCGCCATGAAACCGACAATCGCCCCCTACCCCCACGGCCGCTTTCGTCGCGCCCGCCAGTCCGAGGCGATCCGGGGTCTGGTGCGCGAGAACACCCTGACCGTTGATGACCTGATCTGGCCTGTCTTCGTGCGCGACGGCGAGGGCATCGAAGAGCCCGTGCCCTCGATGCCCGGCGTGGTGCGCCGCTCGGTCGATCTGATCGCCAAGGCCGCAACCGAGGCGCAGGCGATGGGCATCCCGGCGATCTGCCTGTTTCCTTACACCGATCCCAGCCTCAAGACGCAGGATTGCGCCGAGGCGTGGAACCCCGACAACCTTTCGAACCGCGCCATCCGCGCGATCAAGCAGGCCGCGCCCGAAATCGCGGTGATGACCGACGTCGCGCTGGACCCCTACAACATCAACGGCCATGACGGATACGTGGTGGACGGCAAGATCGTGAATGACGAAACGGTCGAGGCGCTGGTCAAGATGACGCTGGCCCAGGCCGAGGCCGGAGCCGACATCATCGGCCCATCCGACATGATGGACGGCCGGATCGGCGCGATGCGCCAGGCGCTCGAGGCCGCCGGCCATCGCGACGTCATGATCCTCAGCTATGCCGCGAAATATGCCAGCGCCTTCTACGGACCCTTTCGCGACGCGGTGGGGGCATCAGGCGCGCTGACCGGTGACAAGAAGACGTATCAGATGGACCCGGCCAACTCGAACGAGGCGTTGCGCCTGATCCAGCGTGACCTGACCGAGGGGGCTGACATGGTGATGATCAAGCCCGGTATGCCCTATCTGGACATCTGCCGGAGGGTCAAGGACACGTTCGGCGCACCCACCTATGCCTATCAGGTGTCGGGTGAATACGCGATGATCCAGGCCGCCGCGCAGAACGGATGGATCGACGGTGAAAAGGTGATGGTGGAAAGCCTGCTGGCCTTCAAACGTGCGGGCTGTGACGGCATCCTGACTTATTTTGCGCCGCAGGTCGCTCGGCTGTTGCAAGGTTAATCCTACAGGACTCCGCGATTTTTCGCCGATCGGCCGGCCTTGGTCTGCCGGTTTTCCCGTGACACCCGAGGCGGCTCGGCGTATTCTTGCACACAAGACCGGGACCACCCGGCTTTTCAGGCACATAGACAGAGAAAAACAAACATGAGCAGTTCCAACACACCACGACTGAGCCGTCGCGGCTTTGCCTTTGGCATGGCCGGACTGACCCTGACCGCCGCCTGCGGCAACGGCGTCGGAAACTCGAACGCGGCAACGATCGATGCCCGCGTCGATGCCACGCTGACCGAGATGTATACCCGCTACCCGAATACCCAGGAAATCGCCAACAAGGCCAACGGGATGCTGGTCATGCCGCTGATCACCGAGGCGGGCTTCGTCTTTGGCGGTGGCTACGGAAAAGGCGCATTGCGCATCAATGGCGCCACGGTCGACTACTACTCGGCTGTCAAAGGCACTGCGGGGCTGCAGATTGGCGCCCAGCAATACGCCCATGTCCTATTCTTCATGACCGAGGACGCCCTGAACGATTTCCGCCGCTCAAGCGGATGGACCGCCGGCGCGGACATTGGATATGTCGTCAGCGACCAGGCGGACCAGTTGTCGACCGACCTGACCACCCTGCGCAAACCCGTGCTGGCGGCGGTCTTCGGTCAGGCTGGGCTGCAATTGGGCGCGACGGTCGAAGGCATCAAATACACGCGCATTATTCCCTGACCCCCTGACCCCCCTCAGGAAAACTCCGTCACTGGCCAATGCCGTAGCGGAGTTTTTCGTTTCAGACGCAGATTCCGCGGCGCGGCCTCTTTCGGTCGCCAGAGCCATGAATTAACCTTCGCCTGATCTGCAAATTCAAATGGTGCGCTGCTGATGGGTGTCGTCTTTCGCTGGTTGATGCGTATCGCCTCGGGTCTGGTCCTGCTGACCCTCGCGGCGATCGGTCTGGTGTATTTCCTGGCCAGCCAGTCGCTGCCTGACTACGACCAAACGCTGCAGGTCAAAGGCCTGAATGCCCCGGTCGAGATCGTGCGCGACACAGCCAACGTGCCTCACATCCTGGGGCAGACCGACCCCGACGTGTTCTTCGGTCTGGGCTATGCGCATGCCCAGGACCGGTTGTGGCAGATGACGGTCATGCGCCGGACCGTGCAGGGACGCCTGTCCGAGGTTTTTGGCCAGCGGACCGTGCATATCGACAAACTCATGCGTCGGCTGGATCTATACGGGCTGGCGCATCAGTCCTTCGAGGTTCAGGACGATTACACAAAGGCCGCTCTTCGCGCCTATGCCGCCGGTGTCAATGCGCGGCTGGACGAAATCAACGAAAACGCCCTGGGCCGCGGCGCGCCCGAAATGTTCTTGTTCAACGCACCGGTTGCTCCTTGGCAACCGGGTGACAGCATAGCCATGATCAAGCTGATGGCGGTTCAGCTATCCGGGCATTTGCAGGACGAAGTGCTGCGGGCGCGCACCTCGTTGATGCTGAACGATCCGCGGCGGCTGTCAGATATTCTGCCGGACGTGCCTGGCGCGGGCATTGCAGCGCTGCCCGAATATGCGGCGCTGTTTCCCAACCTGCCCCGCTATGCCGCCAATTCGGAACCCGCGGCCTCATGGCTGAACCCGGTCCCGCAGCACGGGTTGGCGGGTGCCTCGAATGCATGGTCTGCCGCTCCGTCGCGCTCGGCCACCGGAGGAACCCTGTTGGCAAACGATCCGCATCTGGGCCTGACTGCGCCGGGGATCTGGTATCTGGCAAGGCTTGAACTGGCCAAGGGCGGCGTGATCGGCGCCACCATCCCCGGCATTCCGGCGGTTATGTCCGGCCGTAGTGACCGGCTGGGATGGGGCCTGACCTCGTCCTATCTGGACGATCAGGACGTGCATATCGAAAGAGTGAATCCCGACAACCCCGAGGAATATCTGACGCCCGAAGGCTTCAAATCCTTCAAGTCGCGCCCTTCAATCATCGAGATCAAGGACGCCCCCCCAATCACCCTGACCCTGCGCTGGACCGAGAACGGCCCCGTCCTGCCAGGCACCCATTTCAACTTGGAAACCATCACACCGCCGGGGCATGTCGCCTCGCTGTCCTGGACGGCGCTCAGTCCGCGCGACACCTCGATCAGCGCGTCGATGGCGCTGATGAACGCGGATACCGTGCGTGAAGCGATTGAAGCCGCCGAGCTGTTCATCGCGCCGTCGCAAAACCTGTCGGTGGTCGACAAGACGACCGTCGGCATGAAACTCATCGGCGCAATGCCCAGCCGCGACCTCAACAACCAGAGCCGTGGGCGCATCCCGACCCCGGGCTGGATCGCTGCCAACCGTTGGCAGGGTCGTCTGCCCTATTCCGACAACCCCGAATTCGTGGCTCCGGCCGGCGGCGTACTGGGCAACACCAACAACAAGATCATCGACCGGCCCTTCCCCCTGCATGTGTCCTATGAATGGGGCGATACGCAGCGCGTCCACCGCTGGGAATTCCTGATGCAATCGCGCGAGGTGCACACCCGCGACAGCTTCATCGAGGCACAACTGGACACGGTCAGCTTCACCGCACGGTCACTGCTACCGTTGATCGGGGCCGACCTGTGGTTTACCGGCGAGGCCGCGCCCGAAGGCACCACCGAACGCCAGCGCCAGATCGCCTTGACCCTGCTGGCCGAATGGAACGGCGAGATGAACGAGCACCTGCCCGAGCCGCTGATCTATGCGGCCTGGGTCCGCGCGCTGCAAAAACGACTGATCGCCGATGACCTCGGGCCGCTGGCCAAGGAATTCAAGCATGTCGAGCCCTTGTTCATCGAACGCGTCTTTCGCGACATCGACGGGGCCTCGACCTGGTGCGACGTCCGGCAGAGCGCACCGGTGGAAAGCTGCACCGACATGGCCCGGCTGGCCCTTGACGATGCACTGGTCTGGATTTCCGAGCGCTATGGCAGCCAACTGGAATCCCTACGTTGGGGCGATGCCCACCAGGCCACCCATGATCACCCGGTGCTGGGCGAGGTTCCGGTGCTGCGCTATTTTGTTAACATCCGCCAATCGACCAGCGGCGGCGACAACACCCTGCAGCGCGGACGCACCTCGGGCGAAGGGCCGGACCCGTTCCAGAACGTGCACGGCGCGGGCTATCGTGGGGTTTATGACTTTGCCGACCCCGACAGCTCGGTCTTCATCACGGCCACCGGGCAATCGGGCCACTTCCTGTCGCGCTACTATGACGATCAGGCGCAACTGTGGCGCCGGGGTGAGTACATTCCCATGTCGCTGGATCTAGATCTGGCGCGCGCCGCCGCCGTCGGGACCACCCGCCTGATGCCGCAATAGGCGGGGTTTCGGCGGACCCCCGCCCCTTTTTTGTCGCCCCGTGGACGTGGCCCCGTGGCTTGGCCTACCATTCCGGAGCGCCCGGACCGCAGCGCGAGGGGGAAAATCATGGCCAGTTTGCGCGATACCCTGAACAATCTTGCCCGCGACTATGCTATCGCCTGGAGCTCGGGTGACGCCAATGCCGTGGCCGACTTCTTTACGTCGAACGGGCAGATCACGATCAATCGCGGCGAGCCCATCGTCGGGCGGGCGGCCATCGCGGAAATGGCGCGCGGGTTTCATACCGACTTTCCCGATCTTGAAGTGCGCTGCGATATGCTGCGATGGGCCGGTCCCCACGCCATTTTCGTCTGGACCCTTGAAGGGCACCATGCAAAGACCGGGAATGCAGTCACCACACGCGGCTGGGAAGAATGGGAGCTGGACGCGGAGTACAAAATACAGTCGTCGTTGGGCTGGTTTGATGCCGACGACCATCAGCGCCAGATCGACGGGGCCTGATCGTCAGAGGCCCGCGAACTGATTGGCCTGCTTGTCGGTCCACAGAACGGTGATCTCGAACCCGTCCTCGGTCTGTTTTTCGCCGCGCACCACGTCCTGCCGGAACAGCCAGGCGCGTTTGTCGCCGTCGGCAAAGCCCAGCTTCAAAACCTCTTCCCGGCGCACACCCTGCAGGATCGTGGCGATCTCGGTCAGCAGCGGGTCGATCCCCTCGCCGGTCACGGCCGATATCGGGAACACCGCCGGATCGCGCTCGGCCCGGGCCTGCACGGCATCGCGGTCCTCATCGGACAGCAGATCGATCTTGTTCCAGACTTCAAGCTGAGGGCGGGTATCGTCCACACCCAGCGAGGCCATGATCGTGCGCACATCCTCGGCCTGCTCTTCGGTCTCGGCATGGCTGATGTCGCGCACATGCACGATCAGGTCGGCGGCCAGAACCTCTTCGAGCGTGGCGCGGAAGGCCGCGACCAGTTCGGTCGGCAGGTTCGAGATGAAACCCACCGTGTCTGACAGGATCACCTCGGGTCCGTCGGGCAGTTCGATCCGGCGCATGGTCGGGTCCAGCGTGGCAAACAGCATGTCCTTGGCCATGACTTCAGCCCCGGTCAGGCGATTGAACAGCGTGGATTTGCCCGCGTTGGTATAGCCGACCAGCGCCACGATCGGATACGGCACCTTGGCCCGCGCGGCCCGGTGGAGCGTCCGTGTCTTCACGACCTTCTGCAACTGGCGACGCAAGCGCACCAGTTGATCGTCGATCGCACGCCGGTCGGCCTCGATCTGGGTTTCCCCCGGTCCGCCGACAAAGCCCAGCCCACCGCGCTGACGTTCCAGGTGGGTCCAGGCTCGCACCAGCCGCGTCCGCTGATAGCTCAGCGCGGCCATCTCGACCTGCAGCACACCCTCGCGCGTGCGGGCGCGGTCCGAGAAGATTTCCAGAATCAGCCCCGTCCGGTCGAGGATCTTGACCTTCCACGCCTTTTCCAGGTTGCGCTGCTGAACCGGGGTGACCGGCCCGTCGATCAGAACCAGCTCGATCTCGTTTTCCGCAAAACGCGCGCCCAGTTCCTCGATCTTGCCGCTGCCGAACAGCAGGCCGGGCTGCGCCCGCGGCAGGCGCACGATCTCGGACCCGATCACATCCAGATCGGGCAAGGCGGCAGCCAGTGCCACCGCCTCTTCCAGCGCCGGAACGGGGTCGCGGCGCTGGTCATCTGACTTGATATCGGGATGCAGCACCCAAGCCCGGGTGCGCCTCCGGTCATGTTCCATCAAGAGGCGTCTTCGCCCTCATACAGGTTGATCGGCTGCGACGGCATGATGGTCGAGATCGCGTGCTTGTAGACAAGCTGCGACTGTCCGTCGCGGCGCAACAATACGCAGAAATTGTCGAACCAAGTGATGACACCCTGCAATTTCACGCCGTTGATTAGGAAAATTGTAACGGGAACCTTTGCTTTCCGTACATTGTTCAGGAAGGCATCCTGAAGATTCTGTCTGTCCGAAGCCATATTTTGTTATCTCGCCGTTGTTCTTGCTTACGCGCTGCGGACCAACGCGCTCCCTCCGCGCGAGTATGGAGTGACGCGCAGAGATATTCCAGATGAAAAATCAGGCAGTAACGTGAAGGCCCGAATTGGCGGTTCAATCCCGCCACAGGGCCGGCGTGATCAACGCGATGATCGCCAGAGTCTCCAGCCGGCCGATCACCATGCCGGCGCACATGGTCAGCTTGGCTCCGGCCGACAGATCGATCAGACGGATCGGCAGATCGGTGGCCAGTTCGATCAACGGACCGGTCGTGCTCAGCACCGCGACGCTCAGCACCATGGCGCGTTCAAACCCAACCCCCTCGGCAGCGAGAACGACATCAAGCAACGCAAGCGTCAGCGCGAACATCATCAGAAAGACCCACGCGATAAAGGCACCCTGGCTTTGGATGCGGCGGTTGCCACCGCCCGCCCCGCTGACCGATGACGGGTGGATCAGCCTGTCCAGTTCACGCGCGCCATTCAGGTAAAGCGCATAGACCCGCAACAGCTTGACCCCGCCGGCGGTGGTAGCGACCCCGCCCCCGATAAGCGCAAGCCCCATCAACACTAGCCCCGGTGTTCCCAGACCGGACAACTGTTGCGCGTCGTTCCAATAAGCGCTTTCGAACCCGGCCGTCGTCAGGAACGACATTACCGTGAACAACATGCCCCAGATGACGTTCAGCGTTTGCAGGCCGGTCACTTGCCCGCCGATCTCGGCAACCCCGGCCAGCACCCGGAAAACCAGCAGAGCCGCCACGCCGACGACGATCATCAGGCCGATCCGGAATTCCGGATCGTGGTCCAGTCGGGAATAGCCGGTTGTCGCGGTGTCCTTCGAGAACGTCAGGCGGGACAAGGCAAAGAACAGGAACAGAAACAGGATGGCCTCGCCGGTGATCCCGGCGGTGGATCCTTCCAACCCGCCCACTGGCGATATGCCGGACGTGGCCATCACCGACATTGCGTGGCAGATGGCCGTCAGGCCCTTTTCTCCGGCGATCAACAGCAAGACCCAGATTACCGCTGTGAGACTGGCGTAAACCGGGGTCAATGTCGCCGTCACACGGAGCAGTCGCCCCCGCGGGTCAACCTTTTCGCTCTGGGCTACGCCGGAAACCGGGCGGCCCGGCTGTCCGCGCGCGGTAATCTCGAACCCGCCCAAGGACAAAGGCGCCAGGATCGCAGCCGCCGAGATCCACATCAGCAACCCACCCATCCAGCCGACGAGTGCCCGCCACAGGTGAACCGGTGCCGACAGGCGCTCGGGGTCGGGAAACAGATCCGCTCCGGTGGTGGTGATGGCGCTGACCATGTCAAAATAGGCGTTCAGAAAGGTCGTGTTCCCCAACGCGTCATGGACCGGAACGGCCAGAAACAGCGGCAATACCGTCAGCGAGCCCAGCAGGACAGCCAACTGTCCCAAGGTCCCACGCCGCGGTTGCCGGCTGGCCGTCGCCAGACCTACGATCGTGACCAGGAACAGCCCAACCAAACCCGAATAAAAGAACGACCGCGACGTTGGATGGTCATCCAAGGCAAGGGCGTAGATCGCCGGGATCCACATCGCCAGGGACACAACCGCCGAGATCAACAGAAACAGCGGTAGCCGCCGAATAACGCTGGTTTTGGGTGCGCGGGCGACAGCCATCAGAAAAAGTCGATCGAAACCTGCATCAGGCGTTCGACCTCGGGTACATCATTGGCCATTGCGAAAATCGCAACCACGTCCTTTTCGTCAATCCGCAGACTGCCAGTGGGCCGCAGGACCTCGTCGCCCTTGCGCACCGCGCCGACCAGGACGCCTTCGGGAAAGTCGATGTCGCGCAGTTTCTGCCCGGCCATTGGCGAGGTGGACAGCACTTCGGCCTCGATCACTTCGGCCTCGGCATCGCCGATCGAATAGACCTGTCGCACCCGGCCATGCCGGATATGGCGAAGGATCGAACTGACGGTCGTGGCCCGCGGATTAATATAGGCATCAATCCCCAACGGCCCCATCAGGGCCACCATGCTGGGGTCGTTGATCAACGCAATCGCCAGCGGGCAACCTTCGGCCTTGGCTCGGACCGCAGCCAGCATGTTGGTCCGATCGTCATCGGTGACGGCCAGCATCGCGTCCGCGCGCTCGATCCCCGCTTCGCTCAACAGCGCGGAATCCAGACCGTCGCCGTTCAGAACGATCGTACGCTCCAGCGACTCGGCGGCCAGTTCCGCACAGCGCCGGTCACGTTCGATAACCTTTGCACGGATGCGTCCCTCGCGCTCTTCCAGCGTCCGGGCGACTTCGAGGCCGACGTTCCCGCCGCCCACGATGACCACGCGATCCTGTTTTTTCTGTGATTTACCGAATACTTCCATCGTACGATCAACGTCTTGGACGCTGGTAAAGACATAGCATTCGTCACCGACGAACAATTGGTCCTCGGATTCCGGCGCGAACAGTGTTCCGTCGCGACGAATCCCCACCACGATGGCGCTGAGCGTTGAAAACAGGTCTGTCAGCTGGCGCAAGGGCGTGTTGACGATCGGGCAATCCTCGGCGATCCGAATGCCCAGAAGCTGCGCCTTGCCATCCATGAACAGTTCCGTGTCAAAAGCCGCAGGCGCCGACAGGCGGCGCATGGCTGCGGCGGCCACTTCACGTTCGGGGCTGATCACCACGTCGATCGGAAGATGGTCGCGGCGGTACAGGTCGCGATGGATCGCTTCGAGGTAGGATTTCGACCGCAACCGCGCGATTTTGCGCTGGATCGAGAACACCGAGTGCGCCATCTGGCAGGTGACCATGTTCACTTCGTCCGAATGGGTCGCGGCGATGATCATGTCGGCGTCACGGGCTCCGGCCCGCTCGAGCACGTCGGGATAGCTGGCAAAGCCGGCGATGCCCTGAACGTCCAGCGTCTCGGTCGCCCGGCGTACCAGGTCAGGGTTGTTGTCCACAACGGTGACGTCATTCAATTCGCCCGAAAGGTGCCGAGCAATCTGCCAGCCCACCTGGCCGGCGCCACAAATGATGACCTTCATGCCTTTGGCCTTTCTGCCTGAGCGTTTTGAATGACAGATGCCCACAGAGCGGTCAATCGAATTGTCATGACGGCCTGTGTGATGCAAGATAAGCGAATGAAAACAGTGCTTCGATTGCTTGTTCCCCTTGCCCTGCTGGCCGGATGCGGGCCGTTGTCTATGTATTATCGCGAAGGCGAAAGCGTCTCGCGGATGCAGGCCGAAACGACCGAATGCCAAGTGCAGGCGCTGAAGGATGCACCGGTTGCAAACCAGGTGCGCCAAAGCCCGCCCACCTATTGGCCGGGCCGCACCTATTGCGACGGGCGCGGGCGATGCTACCGCACCGGAGGTTGGTGGGAGCCGGGCCGCGTCTACACCGTGGATGTGAATCA
Organism: Ruegeria sp. SAZA006; assembly: GCF_059613465.1. Lineage (NCBI taxonomy): Bacteria > Pseudomonadati > Pseudomonadota > Alphaproteobacteria > Rhodobacterales > Roseobacteraceae > Ruegeria > Ruegeria sp. SAZA006. Next base: position 710,175 of record NZ_JBXWSO010000004.1, on the reverse strand, counting down.
GGGACTGCGAAACACGGTCGAGGCGCAGTGCATGGCCAAGAAGGGATACCGCCCCATCAGCCTGCCGCCCTGCAAACAATCGGTCAAATCGGGCGTTCCACCGACCCGAACAACCGTCCTGCCGCCATTGGGCACGGCCTCTTGTTTCGTCAAATTCGACGACGGGTCATTCCAGATCATCACCCCGGGGTTGCCGGGCTGACCGACTGAACTCAGCCCAGATCGCCGGGTGACGGTCGCCGGCGGAGTGACAGGAACAGATGTGCTGCGATGGCGGCTGCATAGAATACAAGTACGGCCACGAACATCGAGCCTTCTCCGGCACGCCAAAGGATTGCAAGCAGAACAGGTGTGCCCAGCAGGTTGCCCGCATTTCCCATCTGCGCCATCGCCCCATAGCTCAGCGCCTGATCTCGGGCCGAGCCATTCAGTTGCGGAACCGCCGCGAAACTGCCGCCCTGCACCAGGCCCAACACCGCAAACAGCGCAATGCCGACAACGGGCAGAGGCGCTCCGAAAAACAGCAGAGCCAAGGCAACCATCCCGGCCGCAAAACCAAGATTTACAACCGTGACCGCAGACACGAACGTCAAGAGCACGGGCACCGCGACCCACGACAGCACGATACCCGCCAGCGGCATCAGACTGGCTACAAGAACCGACTGATCCTCGGGCATACGGCCGGGCAGGATCGCCAGCAACGACACGAAGGTCAGAGTGTAGAAGAACCATCCGATCGCCGGTGCTGCCATGCGGGGCGAGCGGTAAGTTTCAAGATGCGCCTGCAGGATGGACCCCAGCCCCCACCCCTGCCGTTCCGTCGCGATGGGCGGAACCTTTGGCGGAAACAGGGCGACCAGTCCTGCAATCAGCGCCATCAGGAAACCGTGGCCCATGAAGTAATCCGCCAATCCAAAACGCTGGATCATCGGCAGGCCGAACCAAGCGTTCAGCGCAAAAGCAACTCCAAAGAAAGAACTCCACAAAACCATGGCGGCATTGCGCGCGGCTCCGCGTGTGATCTGTGCGATCAGCGTCGGAGCGGCAACCACGATCGCCAGATGCGAAACGCCCTCGATGATCCGGCTGCCCAGCATCACGTGAAAGCCGGGTATAGTGGACTGGAACACCGATACAACGCCGCCCAGTAGCAAACCGAACACCAGCAGGCGGACCGGTCCGAACTGCGCGGTAATGGCGCCTGACATGGCCCCCAGCACGGCGCCCATCAAACTGATGATCGACAACAACCAGCCGATCGCATCCCCATAGCCTGGATACAATGCACCGACCGCGTCAAAGGCGACGGCGATCTTGGCGAACTGCGTGGCCGCGCCCAGTCCGGCCAGCCACAACAGGATCACCTGCAGGAATATGCGAAAAGATTGAGTCACACCCGCGTTCTACCCTCGCCCCCAGGCAAGGTGAACGCATATATTATGCGGCGCGTACGCGCGTGCCGCTGACCAGGCGCACTGGGGTTCCATCGGCCAGATACAGCCGCTCCCATACGATTTGGCCTGCGCTGATGGTGATCTGGTCGTGCACAACCTGGGAAGTGATGAAAGCCTTGGGATTTGGCGCCTGCAGGTCCCACCAACCCTCGTCCGTCAACTCCATTTCGGCCTGGCGGATCTCGTCGGTGGCAAACTGCCACAGCGACACCCCCAACAACGAGTGCTGGCTGGCTGACCAATCCCGTGCGCGGCTGGGTGAATAGGCCAGACAAACATGGCTCGCCTCGTCCACCAGATGCAGACAGGCATGCGAACTGCCGACAAGCCGCTTCAGTGCTGCATCGTCGGCGCGGTGATCCGAAAGCGCCGCGAAAACCGCGGCCTGTTGTTCAGGGCTTGGGGTCTGGACCCCGTTTTCCCAGCGCGAAACCGTGGCCTGATCGACCCGCATCACATGTGCAAGCGCCGCCTGCTTCATCCCAGTGGCCCGCCGAAGCCGTTTGAGACGACGACCAAAGGCGGGAAATCCCCGCTGGATCATCGATAGCGTCATGGCCGGGCACCTCCCGTTGTCCTGCCGGTATGGCCGGCTCCTATTCCGCCGGTTCAGGCTCGTCCAGTTGCGCCACCCGCGCGCCTGACTTGTTCGACGTCACCACACCCAGCGATTTCAGCTTGCGGTGCAAGGCGCTGCGTTCCATTCCAACGAAACTGGCCGTGCGGCTGATATTGCCGCCAAAGCGATTGATCTGGGTCAGCAGATACTCACGCTCGAACGCTTCGCGCGCCTCGCGCAGTGGCAGCGTTGCCAGAGCGCCCGACAGCACGACCCGGCCGGAATCGTCGGCCTTTTCCTCTTCATTCGGCAATTCCCGCGCTTCGATCGGTCCGGTGCCATCACCAAGGATCAAAACCCGCTCGACCAGGTTCTTCAACTGGCGCACGTTGCCGGGCCAACTCATGGTCTGCAGCAGGGCCACGGCCTCTTCCGACAACTCGCGCACAGGGAGGCCCTGGGTTTCGTTGCACATCTCGATGAAATGCTTGGCCAGGACAGGTATATCCTCGCGCCGTTCTTCCAAAGACGGCACCGCGATCGGGACGACGTTGAGGCGGTGATACAGCTCTTCGCGGAACCGGTCCGCGGCAATCTCGGTTTCAAGGTCGCGGTTTGTGGAAGAGATCACACGCAGATCGACACGGACGTTGTCCGAGCCACCCACCCGCTGAAACTGCTGATCGACGAGGACGCGCAGGATCTTGGACTGCGTGCCCAACGGCATGTCGGCAACCTCGTCGAAATAGACCACACCGCCATGGGCCTGTTCGAGCAGACCGGACTCAACGCCACGCTCGGCGGATTCACGGCCGAACAGCACTTCTTCCATGCGTTCGGGCTCGACCCCTGCGCAGTTGACCGTGACAAAGGGCGCGTTCGCCCGGTTCGAGTGCGCATGAATGTAGCGCGCGGCGATTTCCTTGCCCGATCCAGCAGGACCACGCAGCATGACCCGACCGTTGGATTTGGTCACCTTGTCCAACTGGCTGAGCATCGCGCGGAACGCAGCCGACTTACCGATCATGTCGGAATTGCTGACTTCCTTGCGCTTGAGCGAGGCATTCTCGCGACGAAGGCGCGAAGTTTCCATCGCGCGGCGGATTACCACCATCAACTGGTCGATGTTGAAGGGCTTCTCGATGAAATCATATGCCCCCTGCTTGATCGCCGCGACGGCGATTTCGATATTTCCGTGCCCCGATATGATCACCACCGGAACATCCGGATTGTCGCGTTTGACCGCCTTCAGAATGTCGATTCCATCCATGCGGCTGTCCTTGAGCCAAATATCCAGGATCAGCAGCCCGGGTGGTTCTGCGTTGATCGCGGCCATGCACTCGTCCGAGTTGCCGGCCAGCCGGGTGGAATATCCTTCGTCCTCCAGAATGTCGGACACCAGTTCGCGAATATCGCGCTCGTCATCTACGATCAGAATGTCACTCATCTTTGGCCTGCTTTCAGTGTTTTGGTTTTAATTGCCTGCTTCTGCGGCGCTGCGACCGGGGCCGTGTTGGCCTTCGGCAACCGGATCACGGCCATTGCGCCAAAATGGTCCTGTCCGTCGAACACGGGCGCATCCTCAAGGGTCAGCGAACCGCCGTGTTCTTCAATGATTTTCTTGACGATGGGCAGGCCCAGGCCAGTCCCTTCGTCGCGCGTGGTCACATATGGCTCGAACAGCCGCGCCCGGTCTTCCGGCAGCCCGATGCCGTTGTCGGCGATGGTAATCAGTGTTCCGTCGTCATCCGTGGACAGGCGCACCTTTATCTGCGGGCTGAGGTTGTCGGGCGGACCCTTCTTTTTCAGGGTTTCGATGGCTTCGCCGGCGTTCTTGATCAGATTTGTGAGCGCCTGGTTCAGCATCGTCGCGTCCACATCGGCCGAAACAGGCTGGTCCGGGATCTCCGCGTCGATCTGAACGTCTGGCTGACCGGCCTGCTGCAGCAGAACCGCCTCGCGCACCAGGCCCGCGATGTCTTCCTCGTGCCGGTCGGGCTCGGGCATACGGGCAAACTTCGAGAATTCGTCCACGATCCGGCGCAGATCGTTGGTCTGGCGAACGATCACGTCGGTCATGGATTCAAGGCTGGCGCTGTCCTCTTCATCCAGCTTCCGCGCAAACTTCCGCCGGATGCGTTCGGCGCTCAGCTGAATGGGGGTCAGCGGGTTCTTGATCTCATGCGCGATGCGGCGGGCCACGTCCCCCCAGGCCGCCATACGCTGGGCGCTGACCAGATCGGTCACGTCGTCAAAGGCGACCACGTAACCTTCCAGCCTGCCGTCCTCGCCGCGTCGGGTTGCCATCCGGACCAGCAGGTTTTCCAGCTGTCCCTTGCGAGTGACCTTGATTTCGTCCTGAATTGCTTCCTGGTTGCCTTCTTTCAGCGCTTCGAACAAAGGCAGGAACTCGGGCACGGCGATGCCGATTGCCAATTGTTGCTCATGGCCCTTCCAGTCCAGCAAGCGCTCGGCCGATCGGTTGACGAATGTCACCTGACCATCCGGATCCACCCCGACAACGCCAGAAGTCACCGAGCTGAGCACCGAGTCGAACAGCCGGCGGCGGCTTTCGATCTGGCGGGTGTTTTCCAGCAGCGTACCCCGCTGCGCCTTCAATTGCCGGGTCATCTGGTTGAAGTACCGCCCCAGCATGGCGATTTCGTCGTCGCTGGCCTCCTCGATGACCTGCACGTCCAGATCACCGGCCCCTACCCGCTGCGCGGCGGTGGTCAGGCGACCAACCGGGCGCGAGAGCCGCTCGGCGAACCACATGCCCAGCGAAACGGCCGCCAAAATAAGGATTACCGCGAACCCCAGATACAGCAGCCCGAACTCGAACAGCACCCTGCCGCGTTCGTTTTCCAACTGTTGATAGAACTGCGCGGTTTCCTTGGTGTCATCCAAAAGGGTCAACAACTGGCCATCTACGGCGCGACTGACATACAGGTATCGGTCCAGATAGGCGCGCAGCGGCACCAGAGCGCGAAATTCGTTGTTGGGCCAGTCCGCGATGATCAACAGACCCTCTTCTCGGGCCTGCTCCAACTGCTCGGGTTTCGGCGGTTCGTAGTTGAACAGATAAGACCTGTCTCCGCGGGCCCGGATTTCACCACTGCCGTCAATCACGTAGGCTTCGCGCAGTCCGCGCTGAATCTGTGCCTGCCCCTGGGCCAGCACCTCGCGCAGCTCGGCATCCGAGATGTAGAAGTCCAGCTTGCGTGCATTGTCAAGAAACCGCGCAAGAACCGTGGCATCCTGCGTCAGACCCTGTTCGTGCTCTTGTTCATAGGCCTCGGCGGCCGTCAGCGAAGATCCGACCACCTGCCTGACCCTGTCCGAGAACCATCCCTCAAGCCCGATATTCACGGTCAGACCGGCAAAAATCGCAACCGTCACCGTGGGCACCAGCGCCAACAGCGTGAACGCACCGATCAGCCTCAGGTGTAGGCGAGAGCCCGCCGATTTGGCCCGGCGCGCCGCAATAAGATTGCCCAACTGCCCCAGAACCAGGGCCGCCACGACCAGAATGTAGACAAGGTCTGCCAGCAGAATCAGCCGAAGCGTGGGGGCATTCGCACCCAGGTCAAACGGCCCGATTACAAGGTAGGTCGCAAGGGTCAGGACCGGCCCCAACACAACCAGCCCCAAGGTGCCGAAATTGCGCAGTTTCCGGGACTTACGCCACCGATTCAGGGATAATGCCGGCCGTTTCTGTGCCCGGGATACCACCGTCTGCCCTCATCCTGATGTGCCGCTTTCGCGGCGTACCGCCATATGTCGTGGTCTTTTCCGGGACTGTGCCCGGATGCCACGGTTTGTGTGGCGAGATTACATCAGTTTGCGTCGACGTGTCACCTGAATATCGAGATCCGTGATTTTTTTGCGCAGCGTGTTCCGGTTGATCCCCAGCAAATCGGCACATTTTGCCTGATTTCCTCCGGTCGCATCCAGAGCGATTTCGATCAACGGTGCCTCGACCTCGCGCAGAATGCGCTGGTACAGACCCGGTGGCGGCAGCATGTTTCCATGAAGGTCGAAGTAACGCCGCAGATGCCGCGCAACCGACGACGACAGTTTCTCTCGTTCGCTCCCGCTCAGCAGTGGTTCGGCCTCGGGCTGGCTGCCCAAGACGGCCTCGACCTCGGACTTGGTGATTTCGTCGGATCGGCTTGTCAGGCTCAGCCGCCGGATCGCGTTTTCCAGTTGCCGCACGTTGCCAGGCCAGGAATACCGGCGCACAAGTTCGATCGCGTCAGGGCCCAACCGCCGCTTTGTGCCGTTTTCGCGTTCTTCACGGGCCAGAAAATGCTCGGCCAGCAACAGGATGTCGTCGACCCGCTCGCGCAGGGCTGGCACATGGATGGTGGCACCGCAGAGGCGGTAGTAAAGGTCCTGCCGCACCCGCCCGCTTTCCATCGCCTCGGTCAGGTCCGACTGGCTGGTCGCCATGAAGCGCGGAACGTGGTCGCCGGGCGTATCCATCATCCGCACGATCCGGGCCTGGATTTCATCGTCCAGGTCTGCAATTTCGTCGATCAGCAAGGTACCGCCGCGCACTCGGGCCATGACCCGGGCCGGACCCTCCAAGTCGCGCAGGTCTGCTGCAGTAGCGGTCACGAAGGGCAGTGTCCGTCGGTCTGAGAAATCGTGAATTGCCCGCGCAATCAGAGACTTGCCCGTTCCACTTTCACCGGAAATCATGACCGAGAGATCGGTGTTCATGACCCGGGCAACCAACCTGTACAGGGCTTGCATCACCGGGGTCCGGCCGACCAATGGCAGCTCGTCGGGGCGGTCTTCCGATGTGTCTGCGGGTTCGATCTGAACCCGCTGCTTGCGGTCCAGAGCGCGGGCAGTACGCTTCATAAGATCCGGCAGGTCGAACGGCTTGGGCAAATAATCATAGGCATCCGCCTCGGCCGCTTGGATCGCCGTCATGATCGTGTTCTGGGCCGAGATCACGATCACCGGCAGGCCCGGCCGGTCCTGCGCGATCTTGGGCAGCATTTCCAGCCCGTTGCCATCGGGCATGACCACGTCCGAGATCACCACGTCGCCCTTGCCCTCGCCGACCCAACGCATCAGCGTCGTCAGGGACGAGGTCGCATGCACCTTGCAGCCCGCCCGCGTCAGGGCCTGGGTCAGAACCGTCCGGATCGTTCTGTCATCATCTGCAACCAGTACCGTGCCATCCATCTGGTGTTCTCCTTTATTATTCTTTGCCCTGCCCTGCCTCGCGCGGTGCGCGGCGCAGCGACAGCCGGAAGACTGTCCGCCCCGGAACCGACTCGGCCGTGATCCAACCGTCGTGGTCGGACACGATCTTGCTGACCAACGCCAGGCCAAGGCCGGTGCCGTTCTCCTTGCCGGATACGAACGGGTCGAAAATGTCGCCGCGGATGTCCTCGGGCAGGCCCGGGCCATCATCGATGATCTCGATCTGCAGCGGTAGCGAGTGGCCCGAGCCATCACTGCGCCGCAGACGGAAGGAATGTTCGAAATAGGTGTGCAGGCGGATCGTTCCGCCCTCGGGGCCGGCGGCCTCGGACGCGTTCTTGAGCAGGTTCAGAACCACCTGTAACAGCTGATCCGGGTCACCATAAGCCAGTGGCAGCGACGGGTCGTAGTCCTCGATTATGGTCATGTCCGCGCCAAAGCCCAGCAGCGCCGAGCGGCGCGCGCGGTCCAAAACATCGTGGATGTTGACCGGCTTGAACTCGGGCCGCGAGAGGTTTCCGAACTGCTCGACCTGCTCAAGCAACTTCACGATCCGGCGGCTTTCGGCCACGATAAGATCTGTAAGTTCAAGGTCTTGTGGGCCGATATTCATGCTCAGCAACTGCGCGGCACCGGTGATCCCGGCCAGCGGGTTCTTGATTTCATGGGCCAGCATCTCGGCCATGCCGATCGCCGACTGCGCCGCCGATTTGACCGTGTTGCCGCGGGTCATGCGGCTGGCCAGTTCGCGCGGCGAGACGATCATGATCATCGACCCTGGATGCCCCAGCAGGGGCGCTATCTGCAGCGCGCATTGCAGCGGCGCGCGATTGCCCGAGCCCACGTCCACGTCATTAACGAACAGCGGCGTGCCCTGCTCGCGGGCGCGCGTGAACGCCTCTTCCAACGGCGCGTCCACGGCGATCTGGTCCCAGACCGGATGCCCGACCACCGATTTGCGTGAGGCGTTAAGGAACCCCTCACCCGAGGAATTGACGTCGGCGATGCGATCCTCGGGGTCGATGATGAAGGCGGGAACCGGCAGCGATGCCCAGATGACCTGATCCGAAATCATGCTGCCACCTCGGCATTTTCCGTCAACGCGTCGCCGATCAACCGCAGAACCTCGGCCGGATCGCGCGAGGTCAGGACAGCGCGGCGCAGCGACGCCGGCGTTCCGGCCTCGTCCATGTACCAGCCCAGATGCTTGCGTGCGACACGCAGCCCCAGATCGGCGCCATAGAACCCCAGAATCGCTTCATAATGCGCCCGCACCATGTCGGCCAGATCGTCGCCCTCGGGAACCTCTGGCGCCGGCGTCCCCCACAACTCGTGCGCGATCTGCGCCAGCAGCCAAGGTTTGCCCTGCGCGCCACGGCCCACCATGACGCCATCCGCGCCCGACTGTTCCAGCGCTGCCTGCGCACGCCCAGGGCTGGTGATGTCGCCATTGGCCACGACCGGAATGCTGACGGCGTCCTTGACCGCGCGGATCGCGGCCCAGTCCGCCTCGCCCTTGTAGAACTGACAGCGCGTGCGCCCGTGGATCGTCACCATCTGGACGCCGGCCTCCTGCGCCCGCCGCGCCACGTCCGGCGCGTTCAGTAGCGTGTCGTCCCAGCCCAGTCGGGTCTTGAGCGTCACCGGAACGTCCACCGCGCCCACGACCGCCTCGATCAAGGTCAGGGCGTGGGCGGGCGTCTTCAACAGGGCCGAGCCGGAATAGCCGTTCGTCACCTTCTTGGCCGGGCAGCCCATGTTGATGTCGATCACCCGCGCGCCCCGGTCGGCAACCTGCCGTGCGGCCTCGGCCATCCAATAGGCGTCGCGCCCGGCCAGTTGTACGGCGGTGTTTTCCACATCCGCTGACAGCTCGGCCCGTTCGCGCACGCCGGGCTTGGCCTGCACCATTTCCTGGCTGGCGACCATCTCGCTGACCACCATCCCGGCGCCGAACCGCATGACGAGGTCGCGAAACGGCCGGTCGGTGATTCCGGCCATCGGCGCCAGCAGAACCGGCGGGGTCAAAGTTTTCTCGGCAATTCGCAGCGTCAACGTGCCTAATCCTTGAGCAATTGCGGTTTTCATATCGAATCCGGGGCATATGAACAACAAATCCGCGACCAACAAGCCCGCAAAATCATCATGTGCCTAATTTTTAATCGACTTACCGCGAGTGATTGCCTCTGCTTTCACCGCCGCCTAAACACGGAAGCCAAACGAAGGTCGGAAATTCAGACATGACAACCGCCGCAATCATCGTCGCCGCCGGGCGCGGCCTGCGCGCCGGAGGGGGCCAGCCCAAGCAGTGGCGCCCCTTGGCCGAGCGGCGTGTGGCCGACTGGACGATCGAGCGGATCAGGGCGCAGGTGCCACTGGTCGTGCTGGTCCTGTCCCCCGATGACCCCGAGGCTTGGGCGGACTTCGCCGACAGCGGCCTGATTCTTGCGCCCGGCGGCGCAGACCGGGCCGAATCCGTGCGCAACGGGCTGCAGGCGCTGGCCGATCGCGGCGTCAGCAAGGTTCTGATCCATGACGTAGCTCGGCCCTGTGTCAGCGCGCGGGTCATTGGTGACGTGCTGGCGGCCCTCGACACCCACGCCGCCGCGGCGCCGGGGCTGCCCGTCACCGATGCGCTGTGGACCGGAGAGAACGACCAGGTAACCGGCACCCGAGATCGCGCGGGCCTGTTTGCCGCGCAGACGCCGCAGGGGTTCCGCTATGACGCCATCGTCGCCGCGCATGCGGCGCATCCCGGCGGGGCCGCCGATGATGTCGAGGTTGCCCGCGCCGCCGGGATCGACGTGGCCATCGTTCCGGGCGACGCGGACAATCTGAAAATCACACGGCCCGAGGATTTTGCCCGGGCCGAACGCATATTGAGGTCAGACATGGATGTAAGGCTGGGCAACGGATATGATGTGCACCGGTTCGGGCCGGGCGATCACGTGATCCTGTGCGGCGTCGAGGTCCCGCATGAGCGGGGGCTGCAGGGCCATTCCGACGCGGATGTGGGCATGCACGCCGTCACCGACGCGATCTATGGCGCGCTGGCGCAGGGCGATATCGGCCAGCACTTCCCCCCTTCCGACCCGCAATGGAAAGGCGCCGCCAGCGAGATCTTTCTGCACCATGCGGTGGATCTGGCCGCGCGCATGGGCTTTCGCATCTCGAACGTCGACTGCACGCTGGTCTGCGAATACCCCAAGATCGGCCCGCACGCTGCGGCGATGCGGCAGAAAATGAGCGAAATCATGGGGCTGGACGCCGACCGCGTGTCGATCAAGGCCACCACGTCCGAGCGTCTGGGCTTTACCGGGCGCAAGGAAGGCATCGGCGCTATCGCGACCGCCTGTCTGGTGAAACCATGACCCTGGCGCGCCTGATCGGAACCGTGGGCGGGGTCGGTTACCTGCGCCCTGCCCCCGGCACCTGGGGCTCGCTGGCCGCACTGCCTTTGGCCTTGGCGCTGCACCTGCTGGGTGGCTTCCCGCTGCTGGCCGTCGCAACCGTCGCCGTCTTTGTGGCCGGCACCTGGGCCACAGGTGTCATGACCGCCGGGCAGGACGATCACGACCCTTCGGAGATCGTCGTCGACGAGGTCGCGGGCCAGTTCATCGCCATCTGGGCCGTGTCCTATCCAGCCTGGGCGCATGACATCGCGATCACCGCCCTGTGGCCGGGCTGGATCGCCGCGTTTTTGCTGTTCCGCTTGTTCGACATCACCAAACCCGGCCCCGTCGGCTGGGCCGACCGGCGCGGCGACCCCTTGGGCGTGATGCTGGACGACGTGATCGCGGGCGCGTTCGCGGCCGTGGGCGTTCTGATCCTGGCCGGGATCGCACATGGAGTACTGGGCCTATGACCATCGCCGAACTGCTCGACCGCGCCAAGGCGCTGAACGTCATGATCGCCACCGCCGAAAGCTGCACGGGCGGCATGGTTGCCGCCGCGATGACCGACATTCCCGGCAGTTCCGCCGTAGTTGACCGAGGCTTCGTCACCTATTCCAACGCCGCCAAGCAGGACATGCTGGGCGTGCGTGCCGAGACCCTGGCGGCCCATGGGGCCGTCTCTGAAGAGGTCGCCCGCGAAATGGCCGAGGGTGCGCTGGCGCATTCTCAGGCGCAGCTTGCGGTCTCGATCACCGGCATCGCGGGGCCCGGCGGGTCCGAGTTCAAGCCCGAGGGCCGGGTCTGTTTCGGCCTCGCCGTCACAGACCGCCCCACCCTGACCGAAACCGTCGAGTTCGGCGCCGCAGGCCGCGCCAATGTCCGACGCGCGGCGCGGGATCATGCGCTTAAGCTGCTGGAAAACGGGCTTTCCGAACTCGCCTAATTTTTCGGCATCTGCCCGGATACGGCGCACTTTTAGTCACCACTTGGAGAAAGGACGCCAAAACAGGCACCTTTTTCACACCATGCCTCTTTTTTCCTCGGCCGCCGTTCGGTTGAACCCACGGCACGTCACTCACACCGCGCCCCTTGGCGCAGCTACAGGAAAGAGGAGAACGGCCCAATGAACGGAGCCGATACCGCCTGGATCATCGTCGCGACGGCGCTGGTCTTGTTCATGACCTTGCCGGGCCTCGCCCTGTTTTATGGCGGGCTGGTGCGCGCCCGCAACGTGCTGAGCGTTTTCATGCACTGTTTCGCGATCGCCTGCTTGATGAGCATCCTGTGGCTGGTCGCCGGGTATTCGATCGCCTTCGGTGACGGCGGTTCGGGCCTGTGGGGCGGGCTGGGCAAGGCGTTTCTGAACGGCGTCGATGCCGACAGCCTGTCAGGCACCCTGCCCGAGGTGCTGTTCTTTGCCTTCCAGATGACCTTTGCCATCATCACCCCGGCTCTGATCGTCGGCGCCTATGTGGAGCGCGTGGGCTTTGGCTTCGTGCTGGTCTTCTCGGGCCTTTGGATGCTGCTGTGCTATGCGCCGGTGGTTCATTGGATCTGGGGCGGCGGCATCCTGACCGATGGCGGCATTCTGGGCGAGGTTGGCGTGCGCGATTTCGCCGGTGGCATCGTGGTGCACGAAACCGCAGGTCTGGCCGCTCTGATCATCGCGTGGGTCCTGGGGCCGCGCAGGAACCGCACCACCCCGCCGCACAACCCCGGATACGTCATGATCGGGGCCGCGATGCTGTGGGTCGGCTGGTTCGGCTTCAACGGCGGCTCGCAGCTGGCCGCGGATGGCGGCGCGGCCATGGCGCTGACGGTCACCCATATCTCGGCCGCCACCGCATCGCTCAGCTGGGCGCTGTGGGAGCGGATCAAGTACGGCAAGGCATCGCTGGTCGGTCTGGTCACCGGAACCATCGCGGGTCTGGCCTCGATCACTCCGGCCTCGGGCTATGTCGATCCGGTTCAGGCACTGATCATCGGCGCGGTCGCCGGTATCCTGTGCCAGGAGGCGGTGAACGTGGTCCGCAATGTGCTGAACATCGACGATACGCTGGACGTGTTCGCCGTGCACGGTGTGGGCGGCATTTTCGGCACCATCATGATCGCCGTCTTCGGCCTGGGCGCCTGGACCGCGCAGCTGGGCGGGCTGGTGATCGTGGGTGTCTTTACGTCAGTTGTCACATTTGTGCTGATCAAGGTGGTTGCGCTTGTCACCCCGCTTCGCGTAGACGCCGAGACCGAAACGAACGGGCTCGACCTGTCGGTCCACGGCGAACGGGCCTACGACATGAGCAGCTAAGCCCACCTTGGCTGTCTCGACTGCCCATCCGGGCATCAAGCGGACCTCTTGCGAGGTCCGCTTTTCTTTTGGGCCAACCCCTCTCGACATCGGGCCGGTCGGCAGGCTATCAGCCCGCAACGTCATTTCAGCACCGAGGTCCCGCCATGATCCCCAGTTCCTTTCCCGACAGCACGGAAATCGCCCGCCTGACCGCGCGGATGCTGCTGGAGATCAAGGCGGTGCATTTCAACGCGCGCGAGCCGTTCACGCTGGCCAGCGGTCTGCCCAGCCCCACCTATATCGATTGCCGCAAGCTGATCTCGTACCCGCGCATCCGGTCGACCCTGATGGATTTCCTGACGGTCACCGTCATGCGGAATGCCGGGTTCGAAGCCTTCGACAACATCGCCGGCGGTGAAACCGCGGGCATTCCCTTCGCCGCGATGGTGGCCGAGCGCATGGCCCTGCCGATGACCTATGTGCGCAAAAAGCCCAAGGGCTATGGCCGCAACGCCCGGATCGAAGGGGTCATGACCGAAGGCCAGCGCGTGCTTCTGGTCGAGGACCTGACCACCGATGGCGGCTCGAAACTGTCCTTTGTGGACGCGATCCGCGAAACGGGCGCCACCTGTGGGCATACGGCGGTGATCTTCTACTATGGCATCTTCCCCGAAACCGAGAAGACGCTGGGCGATCATGGCGTTCAGTTGCACCACCTGTGCACCTGGTGGGACGTTCTGGCCGAGGCCAAGGCGCAGGGCACGTTTGACGCGGAAACGCTGGACGGGGTCGAAGCCTTCCTGAACGACCCGCGCGGCTGGCAGGAGGCCAACAAGAGCTGACTATCTGGCCATTGTTGACGGCCGGGAAACACTGGCCGTCAGCCTTTCTGCCTATCCACAAGATGTTGACGAATGACCGGCCCCTGCGGCAAGATGCAGGAGCGGAAGATATGCACAGCATATCCCCAGAAAACATACAATTTGCCCCGACTCACGGGGCCGAGATATGACCTTTGTCCCATGAGGACAGCGAGAGCAGCAATGAACGAGATCAGCAGTATCGAGCAGGCAGCGGCGCAGATTCAGAACGCCGCGACCATGCCGCATTCCATCGAGGCCGAACAGCAGCTTCTGGGTGCGATCCTGACCAACAACGACCTGTATGACCGGGTCGCCTCGATCATCGGGCCCGAGCATTTCTATGACCCGGTCCATGCCCGTATCTATGAGGTCGCCGCCGCGCGCATCGCCAAGAACGCGCTGGCATCGCCGGTGACTCTGAAATCCTTCATGGCCGAGGACGAGGGTTTGAAGGAACTCGGCGGCCCGGCCTATCTGGTCAAGCTGGCCGGGGCCTCGATCAGCGCCTTCGCCGTGCATGACTATGCCCAGATGATCTATGATCTGGCGATCCGGCGCGAACTGATCCGGCTTGGCCGCGACATCTCGGACAAGGCCGCGCGGGTCGAAGTGGCCAGCGAACCCAAGGAACAGATCGTCGAGGCCGAACAGAAGCTCTACAAGCTGTCCGAACAGGGCCAGACCGAACAGGGGTTCAAATCCTTCCTCAAGGCTGTGACCGAGGCGGTGAATGTCACCAACGAAGCCTATCAGCGCGGCGGCGGCATGGCCGGGATTTCGACCGGGCTGGTCGACCTGGACAAACAGCTGGGCGGGTTGCACCCGTCGGACCTGATCATCCTTGCCGGGCGTCCGTCGATGGGTAAGACCTCGCTGGCGACCAACATCGCGTTCAACGTGGCCAAAGCCTATAAGCGGGGTCAGCGCGCCGATGGTACCGAGGGTGCGGTGGACGGCGGCGTCGTCGGTTTCTTCTCGCTGGAAATGAGCGCTGAGCAGCTGGCCGGACGGGTTCTGGCCGAGGCGTCCGAGATCTCCAGCCACAAGATCCGCCAAGGCGACATGACCGAGGAAGAGTTCCGCCGTTTCGTCGATGCGGCCAAAGCGCTGGAAGCCTGTCCGCTTTACATCGACGACACGCCGGCCCTGCCGATCTCACAGTTGGCGGCGCGCGCGCGTCGGCTCAAGCGGACGCATGGGCTGGACCTGCTGGTGATCGACTATCTGCAGCTGTGCCGCGGCATGTCCGACAATCGCGTGAACGAGATCGCCGAGATCTCGATGGGCATGAAGGCTATCGCGAAAGAGCTGAATATTCCCGTCATCGCCCTGTCGCAGTTGTCGCGTCAGGTCGAGAACCGCGACGACAAGCGCCCGCAGCTGTCCGACCTACGCGAATCCGGCTCGATCGAGCAGGACGCCGACGTGGTGATGTTCGTGTTCCGCGAGGAATACTACAAAGAGCGCGAAAAGCCTGGAGATCACGAGCTGGAGAAGATGGAAGAGTGGAAGCAGGCCATGGAACGCCTGCACGGCAAGGCCGAGGTCATCGTCGGCAAGCAGCGCCACGGCCCCATCGGCACGGTCGAGCTGTCCTTCGAAGCGCAGTTCACCCGCTTTGGCAACCTCGTCAAACCCTGGCAACAGGGTGGCCAGATCGAGGGCTACTAAGCTCATCAGAACCGAATCCATATCCCGCGGCCCAATGCGACGGATGAACGATCTGGATCAGCCAAAGGTTTTGGCCCGGATAGGCGGACAATGCTGGCGGGTTGTCCTACCCGCTTTCAAGCCCGTCCGGACCTGCGCATCCCGGCTACAAGCCGCCCATGGCAAGGACTTTACGCGCGTTTGCAGCGCATTCCCCCTTGACCTCGTGCGGCGCAATGTCATGAACGGGTCATGAGTACTGCACGTTTGACGATCAACCTTCATGCGCTGGCCAGTAACTGGCGGGCGCTGGACGCAAAAACCGATGTCGAGACCGGAGCCGTGGTCAAAGCCGACGCCTATGGTCTGGGCGCCGGACCTGTGGCCAACACGCTGGCCGAAGAAGGCGTCCGCAAGTTCTTTGTCGCCGTTACCGAGGAAGGTGCCGCCGTCCGTCAAGCGATTGGCCCCGGCCCGCTGATCTGCGTCTTTTCAGGCCATATGGAGGGCGACGCCGACCTGTTGCGCGATCACGACCTTGTGCCGCTGATCAACTCGCCCGAGCAATTCCAACGCCACCTGCAGGCGCTGCCGGTCCATCCGTTCGGGATACAGTTGGACAGTGGCATGAACCGCCTCGGGCTGGAGCCTTCCGACTGGGCCGCCCTGCGGAGCCGGGCCGAGGCGCTGAACCCTGTCGTGGTCATGTCGCACCTGGCCTGTTCGGACGAACCGGACCATCCCATGAACCGGCAACAGCTGAAAACCTTCCGCGAGATGACTGACGGCGTGTCGGCTCCGCGTTCGTTGGCGGCCACCGGTGGCCTGCTCCTGGGGCCCGAATTCCACTTTGATTTCTGTCGCCCCGGCATCGGCCTGTATGGCGGCTTGCCTTTTGCGGGCGCCAAACCTGTGGTCACCGTCGATCTGCCGGTGATACAGGTGCGCGATCTGGCAGTCGGAGAAACCGTCGGCTACGGCAACACGTGGAAGGCCCGACGCCCCTCGCGTATCGCAACCGTGGCAGCGGGCTATGCCGACGGGCTGCACCGCGCCATCGGTGGCGGCATCGACACGTTTGCCGGCGACCTGCCGTGCCCCGTCGTCGGACGCATCTCGATGGATCTGATCACCGTCGACGTGACAGACCTGCCGCACACACCCGAACGTCTGCGCATTCTGAACGGGCATCAGACGGTGGACGACCTGGCCGAGGCCGCAGGCACCATCGGGTACGAGATCCTGACCTCACTCGGCAGCCGCTATTCGCGGGGCTATGTCGAATGAATCCACTCGCATGGCTTGGCGAACTGGGCCGCGCGGTCCTGAACCTGCTGGCGGCGTTCGGCCGCGTGGCGCTGTTTGCGTTGGATGCTCTGTCACACATCTTTCGGCCACCGTTCTACCCGCGTGAGCTGGGCATGGCCCTGCTGAACATCGGCTGGCTGTCGCTGCCGGTCGTAGGCCTGACGACCATTTTCACCGGCGGCGCGCTGGCGCTTCAGATCTACGCCGGCGGCGCGCGTTTCAACGCCGAGGCCGTGGTGCCCCAGATCGTGGCGATCGGCATGGTCCGCGAATTGGGCCCTGTCATGGTCGGCCTGATGATTGCGGCGCGCGTCACCTCGTCGATCGCCGCCGAGATCGCCACAATGAAGGTGACCGAGCAGATCGACGCCCTGGTCACCCTGTCGACCCACCCGATGAAATACTTGGCGGCCCCGCGCGTTCTGGCCGCATTGATCACCGTGCCTGTTCTGGTTGCCGTGGGAGACATCATCGGCATCGCAGGCGGCTATGCGGTGGCGACGCAGAACCTCGGCTTTAACCCGGCAGCCTATCTGAAAAACACGGTCGATTTCCTCGAGCCGCTCGACATCCTGTCGTCGCTGGTCAAAGGGGCGGCGTTCGGCATGATCGCGGCGATCATGGGCTGCTATTTCGGCATGCATTCGGGACGCGGCGCGCAAGGCGTGGGCCGCGCAACCAAGGGCTCGGTCGAGGCCGCCGCTGTGCTGATCCTTGCCGCCAACTTCGTTCTCACGGGGGTGTTCTTCTCGCTATGATCCGAATGGAGAACGTACACAAGGCCTTCGGCGACAACCATGTTCTCAGGGGCATGAACCTCGAGATTGCCAAAGGCACGTCCATGGTGATCATCGGTGGTTCGGGCACCGGAAAATCCGTGGCGCTGAAATGCATCCTTGGCCTGATCAAACCCGACAGCGGCAAGATTTTTGTCGATGGGCAGGACGCCCAGACCGGTGACCGAGACGCCTTTCTGGCCAGGTTCGGGATGCTGTTTCAAGGCGCGGCCCTGTTTGACTCGCTGCCCGTCTGGCAGAACGTGGCCTTCCGCCTGCTGCGCGGCTCGCTGAAACGACCGACGGACGAGGCACGTGAAATCGCGATCGAGAAACTGCGCCGCGTGGGCCTGCGCGCCAATGTGGCAGATCTCTACCCGTCCGAACTGTCGGGCGGGATGCAGAAACGCGTGGGTCTGGCCCGCGCCATCGCCGCCGAGCCCGAGATCATCTTTTTCGACGAACCCACCACCGGCCTGGACCCGATTATGTCGGGCGTCATCAACGACCTGATCCGCGAGATCGTGACCGAAATGGGCGCCACCGCGATGACCATTACCCACGACATGAGCTCGGTCCGTGCGATTGCCGACAACGTGGCGATGCTGCATGACGGGGTGATCCAGTGGACCGGACCGGTCAGCCAGATGGATTCCTCGGGTGATCCTTATGTGGAGCAGTTCATCAGTGGGAGTGCGGAAGGGCCGATTGAGGCGGTGCGGTGATGGACCATGCAATACTCGTATTGCAGCAAGTTCTATTCTCCTACCCGGTGTCGGTAGCAATTGCGTGGTTTCTGATTCACTTCATCGGCGAAAAATCTGGCGTGCCACACTTCCTAAGAGCTGAGGTAGTCTTCCTCCCAGTAATCTTCTCTATGGCTGTGGGCATTTTGCCCGGAATGATAATTGGGGTTTTGCTGTCACAATTGTTTGGCATAACAGGTCCAATTTCTCTTTCGCCGATTTTGGCAGGATACGTCTTATCTGGGGCTGTTCTGCACTTCAAATTGCGATCTTCCGCATCATACAAATTGCAATCTGACCTCCTCATTGGAGCCATCTTCCTGCTCTATGCTGCTGGTATGGCGCTTTCTATCAAAGGCATGAGCACCTAATTCTAAAAAGATGACCCTCCGCCTCGCCACCCTCTCGCTGCTGTTCCTCTACCCCATCGCGTGGTTTGCCCCGTTGATGCGCGCAGGCCTGCTGCCGATCTTCGGCCTCAGCGAGATCAGCGTCATCACCGGCCTCCAATCTCTCTGGAAATCAGACATCTTCCTCGCACTGGTCGTCACCGTCTTTGCCCTGTTCGCCCCGTACGTCAAAACTATCGGAACTGCGCTGGTCCAATGGGACCTGCTGGACCCGCGTGTCCAACCGGCGCTGAACATCATGGGCAAGCTCGCCATGGCCGATATCTTCCTCATTGCGCTCTACATTACCTTGGCCAAGGGCATCTCATACGCAACGATCGAAACAGCGTGGGGCCTGTACCTGTTCACTGGCTGCATCCTTGCCTCGATCGCGCTGGGATACGTTACCGAAGTGAAACTTGGTTCACGAAACCTCCGGACCTGATTGATTGAAAACGCATTTCTGGCTATGATGGCCAATATTCGAGCAGCCAAGTCATTTTTGTTTCAGGGTCCGACGCGGACCGTCTTGCACGTTTGATGGATACTCCGCCCGGGCCCGGTTTTGCCGGTTTCAAAAGGAGTAGGACTGCCATGGCCGCCCTCCATTCGATTTCAATTCATTTCCAGAACGTATTCCTGCGACTGACTTTTTTCCTGATCTGTGCCGCTGCCCTGTTTGCCGTATCCGCCACCATGCTTGCCGCCGTGAATGTCTGGCCTTGGCTGACGATGCAGGCTGGATTGGGCGGGCAGGACATCCCGAACGCAGGCATTTACATCCAGATCGGTCTGACCGCTCTGGTTCTGATGCTCGCCTTCTACCTGCCCTCCAGCGCGCGCATGATGGCGTTGGAAAACGCACATCGGAAGTTCTCGCTGCAAATGCAGGACGTGGTCGATGCCTACCAGATCGCCCATGCGGCCGACCGCAGCGGCGTGTTCGCGCTGGCCTCGGAGTTTGACGCGGTCAAGGAGCGCATGGCCTTCCTGCGCGATCACCCCGACTTGCAATCGCTGGAGCCCGAGATCCTTGAACTGGCCGCGCAGATGAGCCAGGTCAGCCACGAACTGGCCGAAACCTACGGCGCGGCCAAAGTTGCCCGAGCGCGGGCGTTCCTGCAACAGCGGCAGGAAGAGGTCGAACTGTTCCAGCAACGGATCGAAGACGCCCAGACCATACAGCATGAATTGCGCCAGTGGACCCGCGACATCGAGATCGAGGAGTCCATCGCCAAGGCGCAATTGGCCCGCCTGCGCGAGGAATTGTTCGAGCTTTTGCCCGAGCTGTCAGCCCAGTTGCAGACACCTCCGGACGACAGCGACCCGACCGCGTCGAGCGTCATCGCCATGCCCCCTCCCCGCGCCGCCGAATAGCCACTCACTCACCAGATGCGGCAGCATCTGCCGCGAAGGATGGCCCGCCCGAGCCTGACGCCGCGGCCCGTCAGTCCGGATTGAACACCGGAAGGGCTTGAAGAACCGCGCAAGCTCGGGCACGAATTGCGCCATGGCAAAGACGACGACTTTCACCTGCTCGGCCTGTGGCGCCTCGCATTCCCGCTGGTCCGGCCGCTGCGACGGCTGTGGCGAGTGGAACACCATAGTTCAAGAGGCCCCATTGTCGGCAGGCCCGGCCAAGAAATCGCTGGGCGGCAAACGCGGCCAGGCCGTCACCCTGACCGACCTGTCTACAGAAGAGGCCCCGCCGCCCCGCACAGTCTGCGGTGTCGAGGAACTGGACCGTGTCTTGGGCGGCGGGCTGGTCCCGGCCTCGGCCCTGCTGGTGGGCGGCGATCCGGGCATCGGCAAATCCACCCTGCTGTTGCAGGCCGCAGCGCGCTTTGCCCGGTCGGGGCTGAAAACCATCTATGTCTCGGGCGAGGAAGCCAGCGCCCAGGTCCGCATGCGCGCGCGGCGTCTTGGGCTCGAGGACGCGCCGGTGCAACTGGCAGCCGAGACCAACCTGCGCAACATCCTGACCACGCTGGAGGCCGAGAAACCCGGTCTTGCCATCATCGACTCGATCCAGACCATGTGGGCGGACAATGTCGACAGCGCACCGGGATCGGTCAGTCAGGTCCGCGCCGCCGCACACGAGCTGACCAGCTTTGCCAAGCGCCACGGTGTATCCATCATCATGGTCGGCCACGTCACCAAGGAAGGCCAAATCGCTGGCCCCCGCGTGGTCGAACACATGGTCGATACCGTCCTCTATTTCGAGGGCGAGCGCGGCCACCAGTTCCGCATCCTGCGCGCGGTCAAGAACCGCTTTGGCCCCGCCGACGAGATCGGCGTGTTCGAGATGACCGGGAAAGGTCTGGCGCAGGTCACCAACCCCTCGGCCCTGTTCCTTTCGGAACGCGGCAAACCCAGCCCCGGCTCGGCCGTTTTCGCAGGCATCGAGGGCACGCGGCCCGTGCTGGTCGAACTGCAGGCGCTGGTCGCGCCCTCGCCCCACTCACAGCCCCGCCGCACGGTCGTCGGGTGGGACAGCGGGCGGCTGGCGATGATCCTCGCCGTGCTCGAAGCGCGCTGCGGCATCCCCTTTGCAGGGCTCGACGTCTATCTGAACGTGGCCGGAGGCCTGAAGATCAGCGAACCCGCAGCCGACCTTGCCGTGGCCGCCGCCCTGCTGAGCGCGCGCGAGGACACCGCCCTGCCCGCCGACACCGTGGTTTTCGGAGAAATCTCGCTATCCGGGGCACTTAGACCAGCGCCGCAGACCGAAAACAGGTTGAAAGAAGCGCAAAAACTTGGTTTCACAGCAGCGATTGCTCCGGCAGGCGGCAAAACCGGTACTGTGGCAGGTCTGACACTCACCCGACCCTCTGATTTGGTCGGGTTTGTTGGCGAAACCTTCGGAGCAGGTTAAAGTCGCGCCTCGAGGGGCAGAAAAAGAACAGGCGAGGGCCATGGAAGGTTTTACAATAATTGACGGGCTCGTTGCCCTGATCATCGTGCTGTCGGGGATTCTGGCCTATTCGCGCGGCTTCATGCGCGAGGTCATGGCCATTGCAGGTTGGGTCGCCGCCGCAGTTCTGGCCTTCATCTTTGCACCGCAAGCCGTGCCGCTGGTCAAGGAAATCCCGGTGGTCGGAGACTTCTTGCGTGACAGCTGCGAATTGTCGGTGATTACGGGCTTTGCCGCAGTGTTTGCCATTGCGCTGATCGTGGTCAGCATCTTTACCCCGTTGTTCTCGTCCTTGGTACAGCGCTCGGCGTTGGGCGGGCTGGATCAGGCGCTGGGTTTCTTCTTCGGCATCGCCCGCGGCATTCTGCTGGTTGCCATCGCCTTCTTTGTCTACGACACCGTGATGACCGGCCAGTCCTACACGATCGTCGACGAAAGCCGCTCGGCCAAGGTATTCGAGCAGTTCAGCGACAGGATCGAAGAGCAGAACCCCGAAGCCGCCCTGGGTTGGGTGACCACCCAGTACGAAGAGCTTGTTGCATCCTGCACAGCGGATTCTCAGGGCCAGTAACAGCTTTAAGCCAAGCAAAACGAACCAGCCCGGCGGCCAGCCGGGCTTTTCTTTTGTCAGAGGGTCAGACGAACCCTTCGCCCCCACAAACCGAACAGCGGTTGGTTTTCAGGCCAAAGCATCCGTCACACCGGCTGAACTGGGGCTTGCCCAAGTGGTCTCGGCCCTTCAGGACTTCGCCCTTGCCGTTGCATATCTGGCAAGGTGCACGTCCCATTCCGCGGCACCGATGGCACCGGCGTTTGACGTGCTCTTCCTTTTTCTGGCCCGGTCGTCCCTGCCACATACCTGTTTTGCCCTCGGTCAAATGCTGCCGGCAACTTTCCACGCAGCGCGTTCAAAACACGGAAAACACTCATGTTCGCGGCCCCATCAAACCAGAAACCCGGCCTGCGGCAAAACGAATTATGATCCTTTGGTGACATGGGGGGCATTAGGCATTATGTGAGGGCCAACTCGCCATGGAATCGGAGCTGCCTGTCTTGCATAGCCCGCAGATGCCCCCCGCCCACCCGTTCGATGATGACAAGCTCCGCGAGGAATGCGGGATTTTCGGGGTCGTCGGCGTCAAGGATGCCGCCAATTTCGTTGCTCTTGGTCTGCATGCGCTGCAACACCGCGGGCAGGAAGCGGGCGGGATCGTCACCCATGATCCCGAACTCGGTTTCAACTCGGCCCGTCGATTTGGCTATGTGCGCGACAATTTCACCTCGTCCGACGTGATGGAAAGCCTGCCCGGACCGATCGGGATCGGCCATGTGCGCTATTCCACGGCCGGGTCCAAGGGCCAGACCGCCATCCGTGACGTACAGCCGTTCTTCGGCGAGTTTTCGATGGGCGGCGCCGCGATTGCGCACAATGGCAACATCACGAACGCCAATGCCCTGCGGCGCGAGCTGATCGAGCGCGGCTCGATCTTCCAAAGTTCGTCCGACAGCGAATGCATCATCCACCTGATGGCCCGCTCGCTGCAGCGCAACATCCCCGAACGGATGGAAGACGCGCTGCGCCGGGTCGAGGGCGCCTTCTCGGTGGTCGCCATGACCCGCACCAAGCTGATCGGCGTACGCGATCCGCTGGGCGTGCGCCCGCTGGTATTGGGCAAAATCGGCGATGGCTGGTGCCTGGCCTCGGAAACTTGTGCCCTGGACATCATCGGCGCCGAATTCCTGCGCGAGATCGAGCCCGGCGAAATGGTGGTAATCAATGCCCAGAACGGCGTTGAAAGCCACTTCCCGTTCCGCCGGCAACCCAGCAAATTCTGTATCTTCGAGCATGTTTACTTCTCGCGCCCAGACTCGATTCTGGGTGGACGCTCGGTCTATGAGACACGCGAAGCCATCGGACGCGAGCTGGCCAAGGAAAGCCCGGTCGAGGCGGATCTGGTCTGCCCCGTGCCCGACAGCGGCACGCCCGCGGCCATTGGGTACTCGCTGGAGTCGGGCATCCCCTATGCGATGGGGATCATCCGCAACCAATACATGGGTCGTACCTTCATCGAACCCACCGAACAGATCCGCAACATGGGCGTGCGACTCAAGCTAAACGTGAACCGCGCCCTGATCGAGGGCAAGCGGGTAATACTGGTCGACGACTCGGTGGTGCGCGGTACGACCAGCCGCAAGATCAAGGAAATGATCTTGGATGCCGGAGCGAAAGAGGTGCATTTCCGCATCGCCTCGCCGCCCACGGCCTGGCCTTGTTTCTACGGCGTGGACACGCCACAGCGCGAAAAGCTGCTGGCCGCCACCATGACCGAGGAAGAAATGACCAAGCATCTGGCGGTCGACAGCCTCAAGTTCATCTCGCTGGACGGGCTGTACCGGGCGGTCGGCGAATCGCAGGGCCGCAGCAAGGACTGCCCACAATACTGCGATGCATGCTTCTCGGGCGAGTATCCCGTCACTCCGGCGGACATGGTTGAACAAGGGTTCAAGATGCAACCGGCGGCCGAATAAGGCCGGAATTCAGAGACTTCTCCAAGGGGCCGCAGGGCCCCTTTTTTCATGGTGCGGATCAGCGTGGCGAAACATGGCCGAAACCTGTTGCACCGGCTTTTCCTTCCCTTTTGGCTCTGCTAGCCAACCGGCTGCTCACTCACGCAATCACACGGAGGCCGGGCCACCGGGCCGGCCAGTTTACATGGCAAATCCCAGAGTCGACAGCGCGGCCACCCAAAAGGGCGCGCTCAGCAAGAATGGTACGACCGTCCTGGGCGTCTTTGGCCCGCAGAACGACATGCGCGCCCTGATGCGCTCATCGTCTGGACGGGTGAAAGAGGTCAAGACAGGCAGCCGCTTTGGTTCGGGCACGATCGTAGCCATCGACAAAGACGGCATCATGCTGCGACAAAGCGGCCGGACCCAGCGCATCGCCATCCCCGGAAGTTGATCCGGGCTTGACGGGCTGCGCACTTGGGTTCAAACCCCGCGCATGACCGATCAGACTAAAATCGCACTTGTCACCGGCGCGTCGCGCGGCCTAGGTGCCGCTCTGGCCGAGGCCCTGGCGCCCGAGTATCACATCGTCGCCGTTGCCCGCACCACCGGCGGGCTGGAAGACCTGGATGACCGCATCAAGGCCAAAGGGGGCGCGGCCACCCTGGCGCCGATGGACATCGCCGACCCCAATGCCATGGCCACGCTGTGCCGGGGCATCCATGACCGCTGGGGCAAGCTGGACCTGTGGCTGCATACGGCTATCCACACCGCACCGCTGACGCCCGCGAATTTCATCGACCCCAAGGATTGGCAGAAATCCGTGGACGTAAACGCCTCGGCAACTTCGGTGCTGATCCCCTATGTCGCGCCCTTGCTGGGTGAGGCTGGACAGGCCGTGTTCTTTGACGATCCCCGCGCGGGCGAGAAGTTCTGCGCCACCTATGGTGCAACCAAGGCCGCGCAGATCGCCATGGCGCGCAGCTGGGCCGCCGAAACCGTGCGCACCGGGCCGAAGGTTTATGTGTTGCAGCCCGAGCCCATGGCCACCGCCCTGCGCGCGCGTTTCTTTCCGGGCGAGGACCGGTCGAAGCTGGCCAGCCCCTCAGACGAGGCCGCGCGCCTGCTGTCCATGCTGGGCTGAAGCCTTTCGGCCAGATCCTTTGGCAGATGCAGCGGCGCCCAATACGGGCGCCGTTTTCATTCGATATGGACGCCCTGCCGGCCCGCCAGATCGACAAAGAACTGCCAGGCCACCCGGCCCGAACGCGCGCCGCGCGTGGCCTGCCATTCGATCGCCTCGGCCCGCAGCACGTCGGCATCGACGCTGACGCCATAGGCTGTGCAATACCGGTCGATCATCGCAAGGTATTCGTCCTGATCGCAGGGGTGGAACCCCAGCCACAGGCCGAACCGGTCGGACAGCGAAACCTTTTCCTCGACCGCCTCGGACGGGTTGATCGCGCTCGAGCGTTCGTTCTCGATCATGTCGCGCGGCATCAAGTGGCGGCGGTTCGACGTGGCATAGAACACCACGTTTTCGGGCCGGCCCTCGATCCCGCCGTCCAACACGGCCTTGAGCGACTTGTAGTGCTGGTCGTCATGGCTGAACGACAGGTCGTCGCAGAACAGGATGAACCGGTAAGGTGCGGCGCGCAGGTGGTTCAGCAACCGCGCGACCGAGCCCATGTCCTCACGCTGAAGCTCGACCAGCTTCAGGTCGGGAAACTCGGGCTGAAGGGTGCCGTGCACCGCCTTGACGAGGCTGGACTTGCCCATGCCGCGGGCGCCCCACAAAAGCGCGTTGTTGGCCTTGTACCCGGCCGCGAAGCGGCGCGTGTTGTCCAGCAGCGTATCGCGCGACCGGTTTATGCCCACCAGCAGATCCAGATCGACGCGGTTGACATGGTGCACCGGCTCAAGCCGGTCGGGCGAGACATGCCAGACAAAGGCCGGCGCCGCCGAGAAATCAGGCGCGGCCAGCGGCGCCGGGGCCATGCGTTCCAACGCGTCGGCGATGCGGTTCAGGGCTTGGTCGTCCATGGGTCCTCCGAAGTCTTGCGGCCGATTTCAACCACGTTCACGGGCCGCCAACAAGACCCGCATGAAGAAAGGGCGCACCCGTCAAGGCACGCCCTTCCCCGTTTATTGCTCTGGTTTATTTGCCGTCTTCTGCGTCAAACTCGTCCATCATCGCATCATCGGCGGCTTCTTCATCGTCGTAATAGCCCTCCTCGCGCAGCTGTTCTTCACGCTTTCTCTCGACCCGGGCCACCAGGAAGATCGAAATCTCGTACAGGCCATAGACCACGACGAACAGGATGATCTGGGTGATCACGTCCGGCGGGGTCACGATGGCGGCCAGAACCAGAATGCCCACCACGGCATATTTTCGCACCGCGCCCAAACCTTCGGCGCTGACCAGCCCGGCCTTGCCCATCAGGGTCAACAGAACCGGCAGCTGGAAACACAGGCCAAAGGCCACGATGAACTTGATCGTCAGGTTCAGATATTCCTGCGCCGATCCCTGGAACACCACGCTCAGCGGCGCAGTGGCACCATCCGCCAAGGCCTCGCCCTCGGCCCCGAATTGCTGGAACCCAAGGAAGAAGTCATAGGCCAGCGGCGTGACCACGTAAAAGGCAAAGCTCGCGCCCAGCAGGAACATGAAGGGCGAGGCCACGAGGAACGGCAGGAAGGCGTTCTTCTCGGACCGGTAGAGCCCCGGCGCCACGAACCGCCACATCTGCAACCCGATATACGGAAAGGCCAGAATGAACCCACCCAAGAGCGAGACCTTGATCGCCACGAAGAAGCCCTCCTGCGGCGAAATGAAGATCAGGTCGCAGTCCTGTCCGCGCTCGGACAGAACATCGCACAGGGGTTGGGTCAGAAAGTTGAAGATTGGCGTGGCAACCGTGAAACAGATGATCATACCGATCAAAAAGGCCACGACGCTGTGGATCAACCGCGTGCGCAGCTCGGCCAGATGCTCGATCAGGGGGGCCGAGGTATCTTCGATCTCGTCGGTCTTGCTCATGTCTTGCCTTCGGTTTTCAGCGCGGCTTCGGCCTCTTCGGCCTTGGCCAAGGCCTCGGCGGCTTCTTTCGCTTTGCGCTCAGCGGCGGCACGGGCGGTTGAGGCCTGGATCTTCTTCGCCTGCTCGGCCCGCTCAGCGGCCAGTTTGCCGGTTTCGCTGTCGGGGTCGAACTTGGTCGGGTCCATGCTCTTGGCCATGTCCTGGGCCGCCTGCTTGACGCCGTCCATCGCACTGCCCACCGGGTTGGTGGCCGCGTCCAGACCTTTCTTGATGTCGTTCACGCCCGCCTGGTCGGCCGCCTCGTTCATGGCGCTAGAAAATTCGCGCGCCATGCCACGGGCCTTGCCGATGAACCGTCCGACATTGCGGAACAGAACCGGCAGGTCCTTGGGCCCCACGACGATCAGGGCAACGATGCCGATGACCAGCAGCTCGGTCCAGCCCAGATCAAACATGGGCGATCAGACCTTGTCTTTGTCGGTCTCGGGCGTGACATCCTTGGCCAGCTCGGACGCGTCCTGTTCGATCTCCTCGCCGCCTTCCTTGACGCCTTTCTTGAATGCGGTGATGCCCTTGCCCACTTCACCCATCAACGAGCTGATCTTGCCGCGGCCAAACAGCACCAGCACCACGACGGCGATCAGCAGCAGGCCGGGAAGGCCGATATTGTTGAGCATGTCTCTTCTCCTTCTACGTCGGCGCGTTGCGCCGGGAATGTGATCTGGAAGCCTGTCTACGCCCACCGGGCCGTCGAAAAAAGTGACGCAAGTCAAATCCGCGTTCAAATCCGCGCTGCTCAGGTGGTTTTTGCGGGCTGGCAACTTACAACTGACAGGTTTATGTCAGTTGCAGACGACTAGGAACAGGGCATCGAAACCTAGTCAACGGAGACTGACATGACCCATGTTGCTGAAATCGTCACCTTCACCCTCGCCGATGGCACCACGCCGGAAGAGTTCGTCAGGCTCAGCCAGACGACCGAGGCCTTCGTGCGGGCGGCACGCGGCTTTGCCCACCGACAGTTGAGCCAGGGCGAGGATGGCCGCTGGACCGATTATGTTATCTGGACCGACATGAAGGCCGCGCAGGACGCCGCCGCGCAGTTCCCGCAGCAGGATTTTGCCGCCGGCTTGATGGCGGCCATCGACCCCGCCAGCATCCAAATGCGCCATGAGAAAGTGCTATGGAACATGACCGCCTGATCGCGGTCCGGACGGCGTGTCATGCGCCGCACTGACCGCCTGTTCGACATCATCCAGATCCTGCGCGACGGCAAACTGCACCGCGCGCAGGACATCGCGGACCGGCTCGAGGTTTCGGTCCGCACCATCTATCGCGACATGGATACGCTGGTGGCGTCGGGCGTCCCGGTCGAGGGCGAACGCGGCGTGGGTTACCTGGTGCGCGAGCAGATCACCCTGCCCCCGCTGAACCTCACCCCGGCCGAGCTTGAGGCGCTGAACCTCGGGATGGCGATCGTGGCCGAGGCCGCCGACCCCGACCTGAAGGCCGCCGCCGACTCGCTGGCCGCCAAGATCGACGCGGTGCTGCCCACCCAGGTGGTGGCCGAGGCGGATGCCTGGAAATTCGCCGTCTATCCATTTGCCGATGCCGCGCGCGGGCTGGCGCATATGGCGCCGATCCGGGCGGCCATCAAATCGCGCCAGAAACTGCGGCTGACCTACCGGCGCATCGACGGAACCCTGACCGAACGCACGATCCGCCCCCTGCACATGGAATACTGGGGACGGGTCTGGACCCTGACCGCTTGGTGCGAGCTGCGAGAGGCCTTCCGCGTGTTCCGCATCGACCTGATCGAAAGCGTCACACCGCTGCCCGAGATCTTTGCAGACGAGCCCGGAAAGCAGCTGGCCGACTACGACCCAACCGCCTGATCCCGTTTTTTACCCAAGGCTACTTGGAACCGCACTCTGAGCCTCAGCGCAGATAGGTTTCGGGGTCGACGGATTCGAACCCTTTGCGCACCTCGAAGTGCACATAGGCATTCTCACCCCCGCGCAGCTTGGCAATGCTCTGGCCGCGGCTGACCCGGTCGCCTTTCTTGACCGAGATGTTCTCGACATTCGCGTAGACCGTCAGCAAATCGTTGGTGTGCTTGACGACGATGATCGGGATCTGATCCGCATCCGCCGTAATGGCCGCCACGGTACCAGCTTCGGCCGCCTTTACCGATGCTCCGGGCGAACCGGCGATGTCGATCCCTTCGTTCTTGCCCTTGGCATACGGGCGAATGATCTTGCCGGTTACCGGCAGAGCCAAGGCTGACGAGCTGGAATTCGTCGGGGCCTCGGCTGTCACGTCCGGAGCGGGCGTCAACGGCGCAACTTTTTCGTCCGGCAGCGGCTGCGTTGCACTGGGCGGCGTCGGGGTGGGCGATCCCTGCCCCGGTTCGGTGGTCGCCGTGGGCGCTGCGGCGGCAGCTTGGCGCGGTGCAGCCTGATTTTTGACGGGGATCAGCAGAAACTGCCCTTCGCGCACGGCGAAGTCCGAACCCAAACCGTTCCATTCAGCCAGCGCATCGACCGGAACCTGATACAGGCGCGAAATGGTATAAGCCGTCTCACCCCGCTTGACTTTGTGCCGGATCGGCTCGTCCGTCGAGGTGACGGGCGCCGGTTTGGCCGGCTCAAGGTTCGTGACCCGCACGCCGCCCGTGTCCGGCGCCTGATCAATCGCGGTCGTGGCGATCGAGGCGATATCGACATTCCCCGCTCCGGCGCCGACGGACCGTGGCAAGGCCAGCACTTCGCCCTCGCGCAGCTGGTCGGTGGGTTTGAGACCGTTGAACCGGGCCAGCTCTGCCTCCGGCAGACCGACCCGCGCAGCCACGGCGGCGACGTTGTCACCCCGTTGCGCGACGGCAACCTGATATGTCGGATAGGTGATCACGCCACGGCTGTCCGGCGCTGGCCGGTTCGTGGTGGCTGACTGTGCGGCCGGAGTGGTCGAAAAACCGCCGACCTGACCGCGCAGGTCGTAATCCAGCGGGCCTTCGCATCCGGCAAGCACCAGCGCGGCAACCATCGCCGTTGTTCCACGACCCAAGACTGACTTGGAAACTGCTCTCATATCACTGTCCTCAACACCTGCCCCTGTTTGCCGGGGTTCTGGCGCCCAAATCCTAAACCTACGTTACGCCTCATCCTTTCCAAGCCCTTCCAGCAAGGGCACGAACCGAACAGGCAACAGTTCGTCATACTCCAGCCCGGTCTCGGTTCTGGTGACCCGTATCAGGGTCTGAACCGCATCCGACTGCCCAACGGGCAAAACCATGATACCGCCGATTTTGAGCTGCGCCAAGAGCGGGCCCGGCGGGTCCTCTGCAGCGGCGGTGACGATGATGCGGTCAAAAGGAGCCTGTTCGGGCAACCCGAAAGATCCATCCGACAGCATCGCTGTGATATTCGTCAGACCCAACTCGCGAAACAGCTCACCGGTTTCGCGTACCAGACGCTTGTGGCGTTCAACGGTGTAGACCCGCCGCGCCAGCTTGGACAGCACCGCAGCCTGATACCCCGAACCCGTCCCCACCTCGAGCACCTTGTCGCGCGGCGTGACCTGCAGCGCTTGGGTCATCAGACCCACGACAGAGGGTTGGCTGATCGTCTGGCCGCATGCAATCGGCAGCGGCGTGTCCTCGTAAGCACGCTCGGCGAACAGGCCGCGCACGAACTTGCCGCGGTCGATCTGCTCCATCGCGTCCAGAACACGCGCATCCGTGACCCCGCGAGACCGCAGGGCGAACAGGAACTGCATCTTGGTTTCGGGGTCCAGTCCGGTCATTCGATCGTCTTCAATGCCTCCAGCGCATCATCGGCGGTCAGGTCGGCCCGCATCGGCGTGACCGAAATATAGCCATCCAGGTTCGCCGCGGCATCCGTTCCCGGAGCCGTCGGGTTGTGCTGATAGCCCCCCTTGATCCACAGGAAACGGCGACCCGAGGGCGAGCTGTGCGGTTCCACCCCAAAATGCGTGTCGCGTCGGAATCCCTGGCGCACGACGCGTGTGCCAAGAACTTCATCGGCAGGCACCGGAGGGAAATTCACGTTGTAAAACAAGCGGTAGTCTTCCTGTGCGGGCGGATCGGCCTCAAGAATGCGTCGTACCAGGTCCGCTCCGAACCGCGTGGCGGCCTCGAACGGGTCGTCCAGCCCAAGATTGCGCGGACCAAAATACTGCGACAAGGCGATCGCCGGAATGCCCTGGAGTGCCGCCTCCATCGCGCCGCCGATCGTGCCTGAGTACAAAGTGTTCTCGGCCGAATTGTTACCCCGGTTCACACCAGAAAGAACCAGATCTGGTCGCACGTCCTTCATCACGTCATGCAGCCCGGCCAGAACGCAGTCGGCCGGCGACCCTTCGGCCGCGAAACGACGCTCGCCCAGTTTGGCGACCATCATGGGATGGGTATAGCTGATACAATGCCCGACCCCCGACTGTTCGAAAGCCGGAGCCACGATCCAGACCTCACCATCCGGGCCGGCCACATCCGCAGCAATCGCCTCGAGCGCGATCAGGCCCGGGGCGTTGATCCCGTCGTCATTTGTCAGAAGTATGCGCATTGCCTGCCTGTGCCCCCGCGTTTCGCCCTTGATAGACGGCCCCAAAGGATGCGGCAAGCGATGCCCCGGCGCATTCTGCGGCATTCGCGCACCACTCGCCGGGAAATCGACCGGTTGCGGCGTCTAGGCCGGAAAAACGAAGCAGCGATCCCGCCGGATGGTCAACCACATCACCCGGCCCGGATTGGGCACGAACACGTTCGGGACGGTCGCCTTGAGGATCGAGCCGTCATAGTCCATCCGAAACTCGATCAGGCTTTCGTTGCCCAGAAAGCGGGCGCGCTCGACCACGCCGCGGGCGGCAACGCCATCGGTCGCCGTCGGCAGCGGCCCCTTGCCGTTGCGGTCAAAGTCCAGCCGCACATGCTGAGGGCGGAAAACGATTTCGACGTCAGTGCCATCGGGGACGCCCGGCGCCAGGAATTGACCAAATGGCGTTTGCGCCAATGCTCCATTCACCTGGGACTGCAACACATTGACATCACTAAAAAATGCCACGGCAGCCTTGTCTACGGGTCGGGTGTAGACATTGTAGGGCGCACCCTGCTGGACGATCTTGCCGCGGCGCATCAGTGCAATCTCGTCAGCCATGCGCATCGCCTCTTCGGGCTCGTGCGTGACCAGCAGCACGGCGGCGTCCTCTTCCTTGAGGATGGCGAGGGTCTCGTCGCGGATGCCGTCGCGCAGACGGTTGTCGAGGCCCGAGAACGGTTCGTCCATCAGCATAATCCGCGGGCGCGGAGCCAGCGCGCGGGCCAGCGCGACCCGCTGCTGCTCACCCCCTGACAGTTGATGCGGAAACCCGTCGATATGGCGGATCAGGTCGACCTTTCTCAGCAACTCTTCGACACGTTCCCGTTTTTGCTCTTTGGCTCCCTTAAGGCCAAAAGCCACGTTGTCGGCCACGCTGAGGTGCGGAAACAAAGCGAAATCCTGGAACATCAGTCCGATCTCGCGCCGTTCGGGAGGCACCCTGAACACCGTGTCACAGACCAACTTGCCATCGACGTAGATTTCGCCCGAGTCCTGCATTTCGACGCCAGCAATCATCCGCAGCGTAGTGGATTTGCCGCAGCCCGACGGGCCCAGCAGACAGGTCACCTGCCCCGCCTGAACGGTCAGCGAGACATCATCCACCACCGTACGCCCGCCGAACCGGCAGACCAGATTGCGGATCTCCAATCGCGGAGGAGCTGTGTTGATTGCCACCGACGGACCCCAATTGCCTTTTCCCGATCAATTTCATCGGGCTTGCGCCGGGATAACAACCCCGCCCATCGGGCGCAAGAGAGGCGCTAGGCCAGCAGCTCGAATGGCACGCCCGCGCGGACCTTGCCGTTGACCTGAATCTCAAGCCGATGCGGCCCCGGCACCAACCGAAACGTCGTAGCGTCGCCCTTGAGTTTGTGCCGCTTGCTCAGCCGCAGGCAGCCATCTGACAGATTGGCCTGCTTGAGCTTGTGAACCTTGGGTGAGATTTTTCCCCTAGGCCGCTGAAAATGCACAATATAGTCAATCAAGACCGGCTGATCGTCAGGGCCTGAAACCGAGACGGTGAACTCCAGAACACCGCCGATGCGGGCGTCGCCAATCACCGCAACATCCACCTCCAGCGGTGCGTCGGGATCATAGCCCAGCAGCGCCATGGCCCCGCCGTGGCCGGACTTGACCAACCCGCGCAGCGCATGTGCGGTGATCCACCGCATCTCGTCGGCCTCTTGCGCGCCCGAGGCGCGCCACGCCTTCAGGCGGTTCAATGCCAGGTCGGGGTCTTTCTTGGTGATGTCGTTGAGATGGTTCGCCACCGACCGCGTGACATAGCGCGTCGGATCCGAGTGCAACCGATCCAGCAGCGGCAGCGGGTCCGACAGGTCCAGCCCGACCGCCTGCCCCCAAGGCAGCCGTGGGCGCGTGCCTTCGGAGACCAGCCGCCGGACGTGATAGCTGGAGTGCCCGCACCAGTCCTGCATCCGGTCCAGCACCAGATCGGGATGGCTGTTCAGAAAGGGCCGGATCGCCCATTCCATCGAAAATCGCTGAGTGATCTCTGCAAGGACATCCAGCGCCAGGTCGGGGTGGTCCGCGCCGACCTGCGCCACCCACTCGCCCAATGGGGCAAAGATGAAGTCACCGAAATCGTCATCGCTCAGGGATGGGTCCAGAGGCGGCGGCAAGGCGCGCAGGATCACCGGTGCCACGTCGGGCAGCGCGCCGGGAAAGGCCGTCTGCAAACAATCGGCAATCCACGCGATCCGCTGCTTCAGCTCCAGCTCCGGCAGGCGCGACATGACCCGCGCCACGAATGCGTCGCCGTCAAACCCGGCGTCGGCCTGCGTGAACAGGCCGGCCAGGTAACGGGTCTTTTCCGCGTTGAACAGCTGATCCTTCAGCGAAAACCCCTGCGCCACGATCACATCGTCAGGTTGGTTGCGCCACCATCCAGCAGGATGTTCTGCCCTACGATGAACCCGGCATGTTGCGAGCACAGAAACGCGCAGGTCGCGCCGAATTCCTGCCGCGTGCCATAGCGCCGCGCCGGAATCGTGGCCGCGCGCTCGGCCCTTGCCTCGTCCAGCGAGATGCCCTTCTGTGCCGAAACCCCGGCATCCAGCGAGTCCGCCCGGTCGGTGGCATGAATGCCGGGCAACAGGTTGTTGATGGTCACGCCATAGGGCGCCACCTGCCGCGCGGTTCCGGCTACATAGCCGGTCAGCCCGGTGCGCGCCGCGTTCGACAGGCCCAGCACCGCGATGGGGGCCCGCACGGATTGCGAGGTGATGTTCACCACCCGGCCCCAACCCTTGTCCATCATCGACGGCAACAGCGCCTTCATGAAGGCGATCGGCGTGAGCATGTTGGCATCCAGCGCCTTGATGAAATCCTCGCGGTCCCAGTCTGACCACAGGCCCGGCGGCGGGCCACCGGCGTTTGTCACAAGGATATCAACGCCCTGCGCGGCTTCGATCACCTGCGCCTGACCGTCGGTCGTGGTCACATCGCAGGCCACGGTCTGCACCTCGACGCCATAATCGGCGCGCAGCCGGCCGGCCTGCGCCTCCAGCGCTTCAGGCCCACGCGCGTTCATCACCAGATCAACGCCCTCGGCAGCCAGCGCCTCGGCGCAGCCCAGCCCCAAGCCCTTGCTGCTGGCACAGACCAGCGCGCGTTTTCCTTTTAGTCCAAGATCCATGTGATCCCCCCTGTCAGTTGTTACCCGCATGTCTAGCACCGGCCAGACAGGGAAGACCAGATTGGCGTCGGCAAATCAGTAGAAGAACTCTTCCCGCACGATCTTGCCGTTGACCACGTGATAGACTCCGACCTCGCGCATGTCGAAAGCTTCACCGCTTTCCTTCACCTTGCCCTGCACTTCAAAAATCACGGCAAAGCTGTTCTCACCATGCAGGAACGGGTCGCTGACTGACCCGCCCGAGACCTCGTGTGCGCTTTCCCACCAATCATGTTTGCCGCGGATGCCCTCGATGCCGTGGGTCTCGCGACCCATGCCCTGCATGTCCATCGCTTCGACCGAAACGGCATCGGCTGCATACAACTTGTCCAGATTCTCCTTGGCGCGGTTTTCGCGGCAACCCGCCACCAGTTCCTGGGCGATTTCTTTCAAATTCATTGATCCACTCCATTATTTGTTCACTATATGTTCTTGTTGGCATATCCACCCGATTCGAACCACCCCCTTTGTCTTGCCTCGGCAGGATTCCCCGCCTATACGCGCCTTCATGCTTGATACTGCCTCGAACCAGCCCACCCTGCCGCCCGAGATCGCACGGCGCCGCACGTTTGCCATCATCTCGCACCCGGATGCGGGCAAGACGACCCTGACCGAAAAGTTCCTTCTGTATGGGGGTGCTATCCAGATGGCCGGACAGGTGCGGGCCAAGGGCGAGGCACGGCGTACGCGGTCGGACTTCATGCAAATGGAAAAGGACCGGGGTATCTCGGTCTCGGCCTCGGCCATGTCGTTCGACTACGGCCCCTACCGGTTCAACCTGGTGGACACGCCCGGCCACTCGGACTTTTCAGAAGACACCTATCGCACGCTGACGGCCGTTGACGCCGCGGTCATGGTGATCGACGGGGCCAAGGGCGTTGAAAGCCAGACGCAGAAGCTGTTCGAGGTCTGCCGCCTGCGCGACCTGCCAATCCTGACCTTCTGTAACAAGATGGACCGCGAGAGTCGCGATACGTTCGAGATCATCGACGAGATCCAGGAAATGCTGGCGATCGACGTGACCCCGGCCAGCTGGCCCATCGGCGTGGGGCGCGATTTCATCGGCTGCTACGACATGCTGCGCGATCGGCTGGAACTGATGGACCGCGCCGACCGCAACAAGGTGGCCGAAAGCATCGAGATCAACGGGCTGGACGACCCCAAGTTGGCCGAGCATGTGCCCGCGCATCTGCTGGACAAGCTGCTGGAAGAGGTCGAGATGGCGCGCGAACTGCTGCCCGCGCTGGACCCGCAGGCGGTTCTGGAAGGCCACATGACCCCGATCTGGTTCGGCTCGGC
Source organism: Ruegeria sp. SAZA006 (assembly GCF_059613465.1). Lineage (NCBI taxonomy): Bacteria > Pseudomonadati > Pseudomonadota > Alphaproteobacteria > Rhodobacterales > Roseobacteraceae > Ruegeria > Ruegeria sp. SAZA006. The sequence goes on along the minus strand of NZ_JBXWSO010000004.1, from coordinate 673,955 downwards.
GATCAACTCGTTCGGCGTCAAGGAGCTGATGGAGGGGATCGGCCAATATGGCCCGCAACCGCAGGTGCAATCGGCCGAACCGCGCCAGATTTCGCCAGACGAGAAAAAGGTGGCGGGCTTTGTCTTCAAGGTGCAGGCCAACATGGACCCCAAGCACCGCGACCGGGTGGCCTTTGTCCGCATGGCCAGCGGCCACTTCAAGCGCGGCATGAAGCTGACCCATGTGCGCAGCAAGAAGCCCATGGCGATCACGAACCCGGTGCTGTTCCTTGCGTCCGACCGGGAACTGGCCGACGAGGCCTGGGCCGGCGATATCATCGGCATCCCCAACCACGGGCAGCTGCGCATCGGCGACACCCTGACCGAGGGAGAGGCGATCCGCGTGACCGGCATCCCGTCCTTCGCGCCCGAACTGCTGCAGGGCGTGCGCGCGGGCGATCCGATGAAGGCCAAGCATCTGGAAAAGGCGCTGATGCAGTTTGCCGAGGAAGGTGCCGCCAAAGTGTTCAAACCCTCAATCGGCTCGGGCTTTATCGTCGGCGTGGTGGGCGCGCTGCAGTTCGAAGTGCTGGCCAGCCGGATCGAGTTGGAATACGGCCTGCCGGTGCGGTTCGAGGCCTCGCAATTCACCAGTGCGCGGTGGGTGTCGGGCGACAAGGCCGAGGTCGAGAAGTTCGTCAATGCGAACAAGCAGCACATTGCCCACGATCACGACGGCGACATCGTCTATCTGACCCGCCTGCAATGGGACATCGACCGCGTGGTGCGCGACTATCCCAAACTGACGCTTACCGCGACCAAGGAAATGATGACGTGATGCTGACCCTGCCCCCCGTCAAAGCATCAGAGGCCGTCATCGCATGACCACAGCGGGGCCGAGCTGGGGCATCGTCTCGACGGTGCGTGGATCGGCCCGCGACATTCTGAGTTTTGCGGCCTACCACCTGGATCTGGGCGCGGATCACCTCTACCTCTACCTTGATGAGCCCAACCGGCGGGCTTTTCGCCCCCTGCGCCGCCACCCCAAGGTGACCGTCCGCATCTGCGACGATGCGTTCTGGGCGGCGCGCAAACGGGACAAGCCCGAGCGCCACCAGGTCCGCCAGACCGTTCATGCGACCTATACCTATCGCCACACCGATCTCGATTGGCTGGCGCATATAGATGTGGACGAGTTCCTGTGGCCCACGGCCCCTATCGCGGACTTGCTGGGCGAAGTGCCCGAAACGGTACACGCAGTTCGGATTCGTCCGATCGAGGCCCTGGCCTGCGGCGACGATCTCTACAAGGCGTTCATCCCCCAGGGCCCCGAACGAGAAGCGCTTGTCGAGACGATCTATCCAAACTACGGCGCCTTCGTTCTGGGCGGCTTTCTGAGCCACGTACAGGGCAAGCTGTTCGTGCGTACGGGGATGGAGAACCTCAATTATCGCATCCACAACCTGTTTCAGAACAAGGTCATCTTGCCCTGCAGGACCGAAATGCCGCAGATCGACCTGTGCCACCGCCATGCCCCGAATTGGGAGCATTGGTGGTCACACTATCGGTTTCGGCTGGAGCGCGGCTCGTACCAGCCCGGCATGGCTCCGAACGTACATCGCGATCGGGGTGGGCTGAACATGAACGAACTGCTCAGTTGGATCGAGGCCGAAGTAGGCGAGAAAGGTCTGCGCAAGTTCTTTGACGAACTCAGCGCCACCGACCCGCAGGTCCACGCGCGCCTGCAGGAACGGGGTCTGATCAAGCACCGACCGCTTGATCTTGAGGAAAAGCTGCAGAAACACTTTCCCGGAAGCTGCTGAATTGTTGCACGAAATCGCCAGTGACGCGATGTAGCGGTACAGATGAAACTGTCTTCATTTGACCCTGCCACACCTTTTTGTTATGTCCGCATCCAAGCCGAAACGCGCATGGTGCGCATGGCCATCCGGGCCCGGCATTTTTCATACGCGCGGGCCAGGTCAGTGTCCGCATGAACCGGACATACATGACGAAATTCACCGATCTGAATCTGAACCCCAAGGTCCTCAAAGCTATTGAGGAAGCCGGCTACGAAACCCCGACCCCGATCCAGGAAGGCGCCATCCCGCCAGCCTTGGAGGGACGTGACGTTCTGGGCATCGCCCAGACCGGAACCGGCAAGACGGCCAGTTTCGTCTTGCCCATGATCACCCTGTTGGCGCGCGGTCGTGCGCGGGCGCGAATGCCGCGCAGCCTAGTGCTATGCCCGACGCGCGAACTGGCGGCGCAGGTGGCCGAAAACTTCGACACCTATACCAAGCATCTAAAGCTGACCAAGGCGCTGCTGATCGGCGGCGTCAGCTTCAAGGAACAGGATGCCCTGATCGACCGCGGCGTGGACGTGCTGATCGCCACACCCGGCCGTCTGCTGGACCATTTCGAACGTGGCAAGCTGCTGCTGACCGGCGTGCAGATCATGGTCGTGGACGAGGCTGACCGGATGCTGGACATGGGGTTCATTCCCGATATCGAACGCATCTTCTCGCTGACGCCCTTTACCCGGCAGACGCTGTTTTTCTCGGCCACCATGGCGCCCGAAATCGAGCGGATCACCGACACGTTCCTGTCGGCCCCGGCCCGGATCGAAGTGGCCCGTCAGGCCACCGCGTCCGAGACCATCGAACAGGGCGTCGTAATGGTCAAAGGCGGCCGCCGTGACCGTGAGGGCAGCACCAAGCGCAAGGTCCTGCGCGCACTGATCGATGCCGAAGGTGACAAATGCACCAACGCCATCGTCTTCTGCAACCGCAAAACCGACGTGGATATCACCGCGAAATCGCTGAAGAAATACGGCTATGACGCGGCCGCGATCCACGGCGATCTGGACCAGTCCGTGCGCACCAGGACCCTTGAGGGCTTCCGCGAAGGAACGCTGCGTTTCCTGGTGGCGTCCGATGTCGCCGCGCGGGGACTGGACGTTCCGTCGGTCAGCCATGTGTTCAACTTCGATGTGCCCAGCCACCCCGAGGATTACGTTCACCGCATCGGCCGTACCGGCCGCGCCGGGCGCGAAGGCAAGGCCATCACTCTGTGCACGGCCCGCGATGAAAAAGCGCTGGAAGCGATCCAGAAGCTGATCCAGAAGGAAATCCCACGTCTGGACAACCCGGTTCAGGCCGAACCGGCCGGGGACGAGGACAAGAAGCCCGAGAAGAGATCGCGCGCGTCGACCCGCAAGGGCGAGGGCAAATCCGAGGCCAAGGACAAGCCCGCCAAGGACGCTACGCCCAGGGAAACAGCCCCCAAGGACAAGCCGGCACGAGAAAAGGGCCAACGCGGCAAAAGCCGTGGACGCCGCGACGATGGCGGACCAGCCGTCGTCGGCATGGGCGATCACCTGCCCAGCTTTATCGCTCTCAGCTTTGACGAACGCCGCGCGGGCTGACCCGCCTGCATGGCAAAAAGATCAGAAGGCGCACGGACCTCCGCGCGCCTTTTTGCATCTCAGATCGCGGCGACCAGGATCAGGATCGAGAGACCCAGCAGGACCATCCCCATAACCTCGCGCCGCGTCACCGTCTCGCGGAAGACCAGGACCGAGGCCATGAGGCTGAAAATCAGCTCCACCTGCCCCAGCGCCTTGACGTAGGCCGCGTTCTGCAGGCTGAAGGCCCAGAACCAGCAGAACGACCCGCCCAGGCTGGTCAGCCCGACGAAGATGCCGGTGCGCCGCGTGTCCCATACCGCGCGCAGCTCGGCCCGGTCGCGCCAAACCAGCCACAGCGCCATCGACAGGAACTGGATCGAGACTACGACTGCCAGCGTCACCAGCGCCCGAAACCAGGCCTCGCCATCGCCCAGTTGCAGCGATGCGCCGCGATAACTGACCGCGGAAAAGGCAAACAAGACGCCCGATCCCAACCCCAGTTGCGACGCGCGGTTGGTCAGGTGACGCCACCACGCCCCACTGCCGCCCGGCGTTTTCGACAACAGCAGAACCGCCAGAAGCCCCAGCAGGATGGCCCCGAAGGCACCGGCCGAAACCCGGTCGCCCAGCACGACGAAACCGACGATTGCGGTTTGGATCACCTCGGTTTTCTTGAACGTGATGCCAACGGCAAAGTTGCGCTGTTTGAACAGCGCCACGACGCAGATCGTGGCGAGGATCTGGGACACCCCACCGATGGCGGCATAGAGCCAGAACAGAGGCGGCAGCGCAGGCAGCGGCAGACCGCTGAGACGCATCGCCACCACCAGACCCAGCAGAACCAGAGGCATCGAATAGGCAAAGCGCGCAAAGGTCGCGCCGGTCGCCGACAGCTTCACGCTGCTCAGCGATTTCTGCAGCATGAAGCGCACCGTCTGAAAGGTGGCGGCGGCCAAGGTTACGGGAATCCACAAACTCATGGCTTCCCTTCTGTCGTCAAATCAGGGTTTTGGCCAGAGCGGATGTTCTACAGGATCCTTGGCACGCCAGAAATGCTGCCGGAAAACATGCCCGTACGAGCGATAGACATAGGCCTCATTGCAGACCAGATAGCGCCCTTTCCCACGGCGATAGAGCGCAGGCAGCCGATACCATGGCGCCGCCGGGTTCATGTGATGAACGACGTGCAGGTTGTTGTTCAGAAACAGAAAGGCAAGCGGTCCGCGGTCTTCGACGATCACCGTGCGGGCGCGCGATTTCTCGTGCGCGCGGTGTTCCAAAAAGGTGCGGATCTTGACCAGCGCCAGTCCCAGATAAGCCGAAAGGACAAAGGCCCAGACCGGCATCGCTGATTGCGCCACGATCCACAGAACCGTCGCCACGCCCGGCAGATGCAGGGCCCAGGCCAGCCAGATGTCGCGATCCCCGCGCACCGCGCCGCGCCAGTCGTCGCGCATAAAGGCCAACTGGCCGATGATCGGGCCCAGCACCATGCGCCCCAACAGCGTGTTGTTCGCCTGATAGACCCACCGCTGCCACTGCGGCAGCCTGACCCAGACCGCCGGGTCCAGATAGTTGGTTTCCGGATCGTCATAGGGGTCGGTCAGGTTGGCATCCTGATGGTGCGCCAGATGCAGATCGCGGAAACGGTTGTAGGGGATGAATAGGGTCAGCGGCAGCGCCATCAGCGCCTCGTTCAGCCACTTTGCGCGGAACGGGTGGCCGTGCAGCGCCTCATGCGTCAGCGAAGAATGCAGCGCCGCGACGACGCCCATCATCGGCACCGCCAGCCAGAGCGACCACGCCGCCACGCCGAAGATCGCGATCAGCCAAAGGGCATAGCAGGCAAAGATCAGGGCAAAGGTCGGCCATTCGGGGGACTTGGGAGTGGTCGCCTCAGCCATGCCGCCCCCAAGAAATACCGGCCCAGATGCGCTCGTAAATCACGTAGAGCGTCAGGCCAATCGCCGTGTTCACCACCGCCAATGCGCCGCCAATAGCGGCCGAACCGGTAGCGAACAGCCCCACCACGGTCATGACCGCAAGGCCCATCGCATTCCAAATGATTGCCTTCACGACAGATCTTCGCCGCGTTTCCATTCCGGTCCCCAGTCTTTTTGCTTTTCACACAAGCGTTACCTGCCAGTGGCCCTGTCGAGAATTCCGAATATGATTAACAAATCTCAGCGTTCGTGATATTTATCACCACATGCAGGAAAATTTCGACAAACGAGACCGCGCCGCGCAGTTCCGCCTGCGCCTGGCCCGCGCCATGGAACAGCGGAAGATGAGCCAAAGCGCGCTGGCGCGCACCATCGGGGTCGATCGCTCAACCGTGTCCCAGTTGCTGACCGATACGGGCGCGCGCCTGCCCAACGCCCATGTGGTGGGCAGCTGCGCCTCGGCTCTGGGGGTGTCGGCGGATTGGCTGCTCAGCCTCTCGAACCGACCCGAGAGCGCGGCCGAGCTGCTGGCCAATTCTCTGACCATGACCGAGGCACCCCGCGCCCTGGTCGACGAGCGCATCTTTGAATGGCATCAGGAGGCCGCCGGCTACAAAATCCGCTATGTTCCGGCCACCCTGCCCGACATGCTGAAAACCCGCGCCGTGCTGGAATGGGAATACGCGCCGCATCTGGGCCGAACCGCCGACCAGGCCATCGGCGCCTCCGAGGACCGCCTGACCTGGATGCGTGGTGCCCAGTCCGACTATGAAATCGCCATGCCGCTGTATGAGATTCACAGCTTTGCCCATGGCACCGGCTATTATGACGGGCTGCCCCTGCAGGTGCGGCTGGACCAGATCGATCATATGCTGGAGCTGTGCGAACAGCTGTATCCGCGCATGCGTATTTACCTGTTCGATGCCAAGCGGCTCTATTCCGCGCCGGTCACCATCTTCGGTCCGCTGCTCTGCGTGTTCTATGCTGGCAGCCATTACATGGCCTTTCGCGACCGGGATCGGATCGAATTTTTTACGCGCCATTTCGATACCTTGGTCCGCGAAGCTGATCTGACCGCCCGGCATTTCCCGACCCACCTGCGCCAACTGCGCGCGGCCATTTCGGCAGGGTAACACAAGCCAACAGGTGCAATTTCCCACCCGATCCCCTATATTGAGGTGCGCGAAAATCCGAACGATCCGACCAAAAGGAGGATATCAGGAATGGACGCTCTCAAAACCGCTCAATACGCGCGCGCCCTCTACTCGGCGCATGGCGACAAGGCCGAAGCCGAAGCCGCCCAGAAAGCCCGCGAATTCGAAGCCGCCGGAAACGTGGAAGAGGCACAGAACTGGCAGGCCGTTCGCGCCTCGATCCGCCAGATGCGCGGCCCCAACCAGGGCTAAAGCTTGGGGTCGGGGTTCACGGTGTGCCCATCGACGGCGATGACCTGCCCCGACACCAGCCGTGCCGCATCCGAGGCCAGGAACACCGCCATGGCGGCAATGTCATGCGCTTCGACGAAGCGGCCCATCGAAGTACCCGCCGCATAGCCCTGATAGACCTGATCGCGGGTCATGCCCTTGGCGGTCGCTTCGCGCTGCAGTACGCCCTCCATCCGCGGGCCTTCTACCGCGCCGGGGCAGATGACGTTGCACCGCACGCCGTGTGGCCCCAGCTCCATCGCCAGGGTTTTGCCCAGCCCGATCACCGCCCATTTCGCCGCCGCATAGGGCGCACGGTTGGGATAGCCGTACTGCCCGGCGGTGGAGGATGTGATCAGCACCGCGCCGCGCCCCTGCCGCTTGAGCATCGGCGCCGCGTATTTCGCGCACAGAAACGCCCCATCCAGATTGACGGAAATACATTTTTGCCAATCGCTTAGCGCAACATCCTCGACCAATGCGGTCGGCCCCGCGATACCCGCATTCGCGCACAGAACGTCCAATCCGCCCCACTGCGCCGCGATCTCGCCGAACAGCGCTGCGACGGTGGCCTCATCCGACACATCGACCTGCGATCGCCCCCAGTGATCCGGGCAGGCCTGAAGCGCAGCCGCGTCCACATCGGCCACCCAAACCTGCGCGCCCGCGGCGTCGAACGCCTCGGCCATCGCGCGCCCCACGCCCGAGGCACCGGCGGTGATCAGAACCCGCCCCGTCATGCCGGTTTGCGGATCGCCGCCCCCGCGCCCTCGGGATAGGGCAACCCGGCCTGCGCTTCGGCGATGCGGGCCATCGCGGCCTCGATCTGCGGCGACGGCGCACAGGGTCGACGGGTTTCCAGGCTGACATGCAGCAGAAAGCTCTCGCCCGTGGCCAGCAATTTGTCGCCCTCGTACATGCTGTGGAACAGGTGCAGCTTCTTGCCCTGCCCCAACAGCATCTGCGTGCGCACCTCGATTTTCGCCCCGGCATGGGCCTCGTCCAGATACCTGATGTGATTTTCAGCGGTGAAATAGCTGCCGCCCGAGGCGATGTAGTCGGCATCGCAGCCGATGATCTCCATGAAACGGTCCGTCGCAGCGGCAAAGGCCTCGAGATACCGCGCCTCGTTCATGTGGCCGTTGTAGTCGGTCCAGTCCAGCGGCACCGCGCGGGCCAGTGTCAGGATCGGCTGGCTCAGATCCGCCTGCTCCAGCGTCGGCAGGGCACCTGGCTTCAGCAGCGCGTCATGCTGGTTCAGCACCGCCCCCGCGCCCCAGTCGCGCGCCTTCAAGGCCCGCATCATGCCCACCAGATTGTTGTCCCGAATCCGCTCCAACTCGCGGATCGAGTGCATCCCCGATTGCGAGTCCGACTGGTCGGCGATCATGTCGACCAACGCGTCGGTGAACTCGGGCACGTCCATCAACTTGGTCCAGGGCCATTTCAGCGCCGGGCCGAACTGGGCCATGAAGTGCCGCATCCCGGCTTCGCCCCCGGCCACGCGATAGGTCTCGAACAGGCCCATCTGCGCCCAGCGGATGCCAAAGCCCATGCGGATCGCCTCGTCCACCTCCTCGGTCGTGGCCACGCCGTCCTTGACCAGCCACAGCGCCTCGCGCCAGACGGCCTCAAGGAAACGGTCGGCGATATGCGCGTCGATTTCCTTGCGGACCTGCAGCGGGAAGAATCCGACCGAGCGCAACACATCCTTGGCCTGCGCGACCAGTTCAGGCGGGTTGGCGGCCGAGGGCACCAATTCGACCAGCGGCAGCAGATAGACCGGGTTGAACGGGTGCGTTACCATGATCTGTTCGGGCCGCAGCGCGCCTTCCTGCAGCTCGGACGGCTTGAACCCGCTGGTCGAGGACCCGATGATCGCCCCGGGATCGCAGGCTTCTTGCAGCCCCTTGTAAACCTTCAGCTTCAGGTCCAGCCGCTCGGGCACGCTCTCCTGTATCCAAGTGGCCTCCTGCACCGCGTCGGCCATGTCGTCATGAAAACTCAGCGCGCCTTCGGGCGGCAGCGGCACATCGCTCAGCCCGGGCAACGACCGCCGGGCGTTGTCCAGGACCTCGCCGATCTTGCGCGCGGCCTCGGGGTCCGGATCAAACACCCGTACATCCCAGCCATTCAGCAGAAACCGCGCGGCCCATCCGCCGCCGATCACGCCACCACCGATGATCGCTGCCGTTTTCATCTTCTCTCCTTCGCCCCGAACGTTCACGCCGCACCGGGGGCCATCGTTGTTCGACAGGTTTTGCGAGGGTCGCCCCGCCCGTCAGGACGCCACAGGCGCCCGTTTGACCAATCCCAGCTTCTCACGCACTTCCTGCGGCCCGATCACCCGCGCGCCCATGTTCTCGATGATCGTTCCGGCGCGCTCGACCAGTTGCCAGTTTTCGGCCAGCACCCCCTTGTCCAGCCACAGGTTGTCCTCGAGCCCCACGCGCACGTTGCCGCCGGCCAGAACCGAAGCCGCCACATAGGCCATCTGATGCCGCCCCAGCGAGAACGCGCTGAAGGTCCAGTCGTCGGGCACGTTGTTCACCATCGCCATGAAGGTGTTCAGATCATCCGGCGCGCCCCACGGCACGCCCATGCACAGCTGCACCAGCGCATTCGGGGCCAGAACGCCCTCTTTCACCAGTTGCTTGGCGAACCAAAGATGGCCGGTGTCAAAGGCCTCGATCTCGGGCTTCACGCCCAGATCGGTCATCATCTGCCCCATCGCCCGCAAGGCGCCGGGCGTGTTGGTCATCACATAGTCGGCCTCGGCAAAGTTCATGGTGCCGCAATCCAGCGTGCAGATCTCGGGCAGACACTCAGCCACATGGGCCACGCGTTCTGAAGCACCGATCATGTCGGTCCCCTCGGCCACGGGAAACGGGGCTTCGACCCCGCCGAACACGATGTCGCCGCCCATGCCGGCGGTCAGGTTCAGAACCACGTCCACCTCGGCGTCGCGGATGCGGTCCGTCACCTCGCGATACAGGTCCAGGCGGCGGCTGGGCGCACCGGTTTCGGGGTCGCGCACATGGCAATGCACCACTGCCGCCCCGGCCTTGGCCGCCGCGATGGCGCTGTCGGCGATCTGCTTGGGCGAACGCGGCACATGCGGGCTGCGATCCTGCGTCCCACCCGAGCCGGTCACGGCGCAGGTAATGAAGACTTCGCGGTTCATTTCCAAAGGCATGGTGTTATCCCCAAGTTATACCCGGCTTCGCCATGGGTTTTCCCCAGGCTTCTCCCCGGATTCCGATTTGCGTCTGGCCCCGACTCTGGCGCAGCCTTGACCAGACAACTTGCCAGAATGCGAATCAGACTTGATGAAATCCGCAAAAAACATCCTCCAGCCCGAGCACCGCGCGCTGAAAACCGCCGTTCTGGTGCTGGACGAGTGCAACACGCTCAGCTTCGCCTCGGCGGTGGACCCGATGCGCGCCGCCAACCGGCTGGCCGATCGCCCGGCCTTCGACTGGGACTACGTGACCGCCACGCCCGAGCCGGCGATGCTGACCAGCGCGTTGCAGGTGCCGGGCATCCCGCTCGCGCGTCTCGACCACTGTGACCTGATGATCGTGATCGCGGGGTTCAATCTGGTGCGCCACGCCACCCCGAGCCTGCTGGCCGGTCTGCGTCGCATCGCCAATAGCGGCGCCACGATGGCGGGCATCGACGGAGGGCCCTGGCTGCTGGCCGAAGCGGGGCTGCTTGACGGTCACGCCGCCACCACCCATTGGGAAGATCTCGAGACCTTCGCCACCCGTTTCCCCGAAATCGACGTGCGCCCTGACCGGTTCACCGTGTCCGGCAACCGCCTGACCTCGGGCGGTGCGATCCCCGCGGTCGAGATGATGCTGCACATCATCGCGGCACGCCACGGCGCCGGCTTCGCGGCCCGTGTCTCGGGCCTGTTCCTCTACGAAGGCGCCCCCGAACCCGGCAGACCGCAGAGCCGCACTGGCGTGCCGCACCGCCACAGCGCTCTGACCGCCCGCGCCAACGCGATCATGCAGGCCGCGCTGGACGACCCGCTGCCCCTAGCCGAGATCGCAAGGGCCCTGGGAACCAGCCCGCGCACCCTGCAGCAGCAATTCCGCCTGCGTCTGAACACCACGCCACAGGACCACTACCTGCAACTGCGCCTGGCCGAGGCCCGCCGTCTGGTCACCGACACCGACATGCCGCTGATGGATGTGGCACTGGCCACAGGGTTCACGTCACAATCCAGCTTCGCGCGCGCTTTCCGCACGGCGCATGGACTATCCGCCCGCGACCTCAGGCAGGACCGCACCCAGCCCACCCATCACTGACGGGCGAGCTTCCTCTCGTCATAGATTTGGGGGGAGTTGGCCACGGCGACGGGGGCAAAGCCCCCGCACTCTAGTATGGCATCGGATGCGCGCGATGGGCCGCGTTGATCTCGGCCAAAATCTCATCCGACAGCACGACATCGCTCCCCTCCAGGATCCGTTCCAGCTGCGCCTGCGTGGTCGCGCCGAAGATGACCGAGGTCATGAACGGCCGCGCCTGGCACCAGGCGAGCGCCATGTGCACCGGGTCCAGCCCGTGTTTCGCGGCAATCGCCAGATAGGCTTCGACTGCGCCGAACACCCTGTCGCCCTTGCGCCCGCCCATTTGCGGCACGATCGACATGCGCGATCCCTCGGGCACCGCCCCGCCCTGATACTTGCCGGTCAGAAATCCGGCGGCCAGCGGCGAGAAAGCCAGAAGACCCACATCCTCATAGGCGCTCAGCTCGGCCATGTCGGTGTCATACAGGCGGCACAACAGGGAATACTCGTTCTGGATCGACGCCACCCGCGGTGCCCCCATCTCGTCGGACAGGCGCAGCCACTGGGCGGTGCCCCAGGCGCTTTCGTTCGACAGGCCGAAGGCGCGGATATTGCCCTTGTCCACCTGCGCCTGCAGCGCCTCGAGGCATTCCCGCATGTTCTCCAGAACCGCCTGCCTGTCGCCGCCCGACGGGTCATAGTCCCAGTTCTGCCGGAACATGTAACTGCCGCGGTTGGGCCAGTGGAATTGGTACAGGTCGATGTAGTCGGTCTGCAGACGCCGCAACGATCCCTCGATGGCCCCGGGGATCGTGCTGGCCGAGATCGGTGCTCCGTCCCGCGCATGGGTAAAGCCGGCGCCCGAATGCTTGGTCGCCAGAACATAGCTGCCGCGGCGGGCCGGATGTGCCGCATTCCAGTTGCCGATGATCTGCTCGGTCTTGCCCACGGTCTCCTTGGTGATCGGGTTGACCGGATACATCTCGGCGGCATCGAGGAAATTGATCCCGGCCGCCAGCGCCGTGTCGATCTGACGATGCGCATCCGCCTCAGGGGTCTGAGTGCCGAATGTCATGGTTCCGAGGCACAGGTCCGAGACTTGGATGCCCGTGCGGCCCAACGGTTTCATTTTCATCAATCAATCTCCTGTCGCGCGGATCGCCACGCCTGCAATCTGATTTCGGTCCCGAGTCAGCCGGATTCGGCCTTTTTCTCCCAACGGCCGGATTCCTCCGACCAATACTGCGCGGCGCAACCCGCCGCGGTCAGCGTCTTCCATTGACCACGCGCATGATCCACCGCGCTTGGATCGTTGCCATCGAACAGGATGCAAACCCGCTCTGAGGCGGTCACCTCATCCGGCGTCACCTCGGCCCCGTCCACCGCCATCAGGCAAGACGGGTTGTTGGCAGCGTCCGGCTCGGTAGTCAGCAGAATCGGCTGAACCGCGTCATGCGGCCCACCTGCCTGCCCATGCGGCAGAAACGCGTCTTCGGGGCCCAGCCAAAGCCTTTCGTCCAGCCAGTCCAGCCGCGCAGGGTCAGTGCCCCGCACCGCAATCCGCCACCCGGCCTGCCGTGCCTTGTCCAGCAACACCGGCAAGGTCTGCTCAAGTGGATGGCGGGTCAGGTGGTAGAAGTAGACGGCGCCCATCGACCTACTCGAAATTGTCCTGCACGAAACGGCTGAGCGCACGGACGCCCCAACCCGTGGCGCCCTTGGGCGCATAGGACGTCTCCGCCGCAACCGAGGCCACGCCCGCGATGTCCAGATGGATCCAGGGTGTTTCTTCCTTGACGAAACGCTGCAGAAACTGCGCTGCGGTGATCGAACCGGCCGGCCGGCCGCCCACGTTCTTCATGTCCGCGATGCGCGACTTCAGCAGATCGTCATAAGCCTGCCCCAGCGGCATACGCCACGCGCCTTCATCCTCGGCCCGGGCCGCCTTCAGGAACGCGTCGCAGAAGGTGTCGTTGTTGGAAAACACGCCTGCGTTTTCATGCCCCAGCCCGATGATGATCGCGCCGGTCAAGGTGGCCAGATCGATCATGCCGACCGGATTGAACCGCTCCTGCGCGTACCACATGACGTCACACAGCACCAAACGTCCCTCGGCATCGGTGTTGATGATCTCGACCGTATCGCCCTTCATCGACTTGACGACGTCGCCCGGCCGCGTGGCACTGCCCGAGGGCATGTTCTCGACGAGCCCGACCAGGCCCACGACATTGGCCTTGGCCTTACGCTTGGCCAATGCGCGCATGGTGCCCGCAACGACGCCTGCGCCGCCCATGTCCATGGTCATCTCTTCCATGCCCGCGGCCGGTTTGATCGAGATACCGCCAGTATCAAAAACGACCCCCTTACCGACCAGAGCCAGCGGCGCGTCATCGGCATCGCCGCCATTCCACTGCATCACGACGACTTTCGAGGGGCTGTCCGAGCCTTGCCCGACGCTCAGCAGGGTCCGCATGCCCAACTCTGCCAGTTTGTCTTCGTCCAGCACCTCGACCTTCAGGCCCAACTCCTCCATCTCTTTCAAACGGTTGGCAAATTCGGTCGTCGTCAGGATGTTGGCGGGTTCGTTCGTCAGGTCGCGGGTCATGCGCACACCATCAGCCACTGCATAGAGCGGTGCGAAGGCGGCCTCGGCGTCTTCGGGCTTGGCGTGGCAGATGGTCACCGCGCCCTTTGCGTCATCGTCCTTGGTTTTGTGCGCGTCGAAATCATAGCTGCGCAGGGCAATGCCCAGGGCCAGTTCCTCGGTCCGGACCTGGTTGCCCGCCATGACCAGCAGGTCCTTGCCACCTGCCAGCTTGGCCAGCGCGGCTCCGCCCTTGCGGGCTTCGTCCGGTTCCGGGCGGCGTGGCAGGACCAGAATGTCCAATGCCTCTGCCTCCATCCCGCCGGGCCAAGCCAACGAGATCACGTCGCCTGTCTTGACCTTGGCGAAACGGTCGCTTTCCACCAGCCGGGCCACGGCACCACGGGTCAGCCGGTTTGCGCGGCGCGCGGCGGGGTTCATCTTGCCATCGGCCGGTATGAGAATGGCCACCCGGCCTTGGGCCTGTGCCATCAGGTCCAGTTCGAAGGCTTGAAAACGGATCGGTACCAGACTGCTCATTTCTTGCTCCTGAAAAACTCTGCCCACAGACCTAGCCCGCGCCGCCGCCATTGACCAGATAGCAGTTTTCCCCGCCCGCCAATTGCATTAAGGTCGCGCCAAAATGACCGGCAGGCTCGGGGGAGAAAACTTGGCATCATTCGGCAGGCATAGGCCGTCGCGCATGTTTTTGTGCCTTGGCGATTCTGGCAACAGGCCTGCTGGACGCCCCGTGCCGGGGATGCGGCCGTGATTCTGGACCGGTACTTCGCCCGCCGCTTTTTGCAGAGCTTTCTGGTGATTGGGGCCATATTCCTGACACTGATGATCCTGATCGACCTGATCGAACAGGCCCGTCGGTTCAATGACGCCGACCTGTCCTTTGGCCAGGTTCTGCAGCTGACGTTGTTGAACACGCCCGCTGCGATCAGCGAGATGCTGCCGCTATTGATGATCCTGTCGACCATTGCCCTGTTTGTCGGCCTCGCCCGAAGCTCGGAACTCGTGGTGACCCGGGCGATCGGCCGCTCGGGTATCCGCGCGCTGGTGGCACCGGTCCTTCTGGCGCTGCTAATCGGAACGCTGGCGGTGGCCCTGCTGAACCCGATTGCGGCGGCCACGTCCGAGCAGTACCGGCATTTCTCGGATCTATACAAAAACGGTGGCAGTTCCGCCCTCTCGATCAGCCGCGATGGGCTTTGGCTGCGTCAGGGCTCACCGCAGGGCCAATCGGTGATTCATGCCCGCGCATCGACCAACGACGCCGAGCTTGAATTGATCGACGTGACCATCATCACGTTTTCACCCGAAGGTCTTCCGACCCGTCAGATCATCGCCGACGGCGCTCGCCTCGACGACGGGGTCTGGATCCTGCGCAACACCAAGGAATGGCCCCTGTCCAGCGACACCAACCCCGAGACCCACGCCGTCACGCATGAGACCCTGCGGTTGCCCACTTCGCTGACCCGTCAGCGCATCTTGGAAACCTTGGGGCAACAGGACAGCGTCTCGGTCTATGACCTGCCCCAACTGATCCGCGACCTGCGCGAGGCGGGCTTTTCAACCAAGCAATACGAGGTTTGGCTGCAGGTGCAGCTGGCGCGCCCATTCTTCCTGATTTCGATGGTGTTGATCGGCGCGGCCTTCACCATGCGGCACGTGCGGTTCGGCGGCACCGGCGTCGCCGTGCTGACTGCTGTTTTGCTGGGGTTCGGCATATACTTCGTGCGCAATTTCGCTCAGATTTTGGGAGAGAACGGCCAATTGCCGATTGTGATTGCGGCCTGGGCACCACCGTTTGCGGCCATATTGCTGTCGCTCGGCCTTCTGCTGCACGCGGAGGACGGCTGATGCGGCGCCTTCTGCCCCTTCTTTTGTCCAGTGCCGTGTTCTTTTCCGGTCCGGGGCTGGCATTGGCCCAGACCTCGGAGACCAGTACGCCCGCGTCTGACACGGCACAACAACAGGATCAGCCTGCCCTGCTGGTGGCCGACAGGATCTTCATCACCCCGGATCGCAAACTGGTGGCCGAGGGCAACGTCGAAGCTTTTCAGGGCGACGTCAAACTGTCCGCACAGCGCGTGGTGTTCGACCGCGAGTCGGGCGAGCTGACGCTGGAAGGTCCGATCCGGATCGATCAGGGCGGACGCTCGACCGTCCTTGCGGACTCAGCGCAACTGGATGACGGCATCCAGAACGGGTTGCTGACCGGCGCACGGCTGGTGTTCGATCAGCAGGTACAGATCGCGTCGGTTCAGGCGACCCGTGCGGCAGGACGATACACGCAGTTCAGCAAGGTCTCGGCCACGTCCTGCCATGTCTGCGCCGACGGTCGGCCGCCCCTCTGGCAGATCCGGGCGCGCAAGGTCACGCATGATCAGCTCGAACGGCAGTTGTATTTCGAGGGCGCCCAGTTCCGCATCCTGGATGTGCCGGTTTTCTACTTTCCAACCCTGCGACTGCCGGACCCGACACTGGATCGGGCAACCGGGTTTCTGGTGCCGTCAATCCGCACGACCTCGCAGTTGGGTACCGGCGTCAAGACGCCATATTTCTTCAAACTGGGCGATCACAGGGATCTGACGCTGACCCCCTACCTGTCGTCCAAGACCACGACGCTTGGCTATCGCTACCGGCAGGCCTTCAAGAACGGCCGCATCCAGTTTGAAGGGGCCTATACCCGCGACGATGTACAGCAGGAGCAGGATCGGGGCTATTTCTTTGCAAATGGCTGGTTCAATCTGCCGAACGACTTCCGGCTGACCTTTGACGTCCAGACCGCATCGGACGACTCATACCTGGCGGACTACGGGCTGCCTGACTATGACCGTCTGCGCAGCGAGATCGCGCTCGAGCGCATCAAACGCGACACGGCGTTTCGGACCAGCTTCATTCACTACAAGACCCTGCGCGACAGCGAGGAACAGGATGAGATCCCGTCGCAGGTCTTCGATCTGTTCTACCAGAAACGCTATTTTCCCGCCTCCGCTGTCGGCGGTGAGGTGCGGTTGGGCTTCGTCACCCACACCCACACCCGGACCAGCGACGAGGATATCATCGGGCGCGATGTGGCCCGCGCCACATTCGACGCCCAGTGGCTGCGCAGCTGGACCTTTGCCTCCGGGCTGCGCGCGGATGCGGAACTGGGGGCTTCGGTCGACACGTTCGACATTCGCAACGACAGCGCCTACCCCGACCAGATCACCCGGTCGACCCCGCGTGCGGCTTTGACACTGCGCTATCCGATGACCCGGCGCGAAGCCTCTGGCGCGACCCAGTTTCTGGAGCCGATCGCGCAGTTTGGCTGGACTCATGTCTCGGACACCGATGTGCCCGATGACGAAAGCACATTCCAGGAATTTGATCAGGGCAACCTGTTGTCCCTGTCGCGCTTTCCGGCCGAGGATCGACGCGAAGACGGCACGACCGCGGTCGTGGGCGTGAACTGGGCTCGGTATGCCCCGGGCGGTTGGCGGGCATTGGCCACGGTCGGCCAGGTCTTCCGCTCGACCGCCGATCCGAACTTCACCGCTACGTCCGGCCTGCAGGGAACTTCGTCCGACCTGCTGCTGGCAGGGCAGATCAAGACGAACAATGGCCTTACACTGGCCGCACGCGGATTGATGGATGGAGATTTCAGCTTTACCAAGGCTGAATTGCGCGGAACCTGGGCCAACGAGGGGACCCAACTGGGCGGAAGCTATATCTGGCAGCAGCCGGACCCGGCCGAAAACCTTGACATGGAGACATCCGAGATACGGTTGACCGCACGTCAACGACTGGATGAAAACTGGAGAGCCAACGCCCTGGCCCGCTATGATCTGGCAGAATCCGAACCGCTGCGGCTGGGCTTGGGTGTGACGTATGAAAATGAATGTGTGCAGGTTAACATGTCCGTCAGCCGGCGATATACTTCGACATCAAGTATTGAGCCTTCGACGGAATTCGGCTTTACCGTTGCACTGACAGGATACGCCGTTGAAGGCGGGGGCAAGAAGTATAAAAGAAAATGCAGCTGATTTCAGGTTTTTCCAGGTTCTTTCGTTCCCGTTGGCTGACGGCATTTGCGCCCGGCCTCGCGGTCGCCTTGCTGACAGTTGCGCCTCAGCAAGCCCCCGCGCAGAGCTTGTTTTCACCGGCTATCCGCGTGAATCAGGATATCGTCACCTGGTACGAACTGGATCAGCGCCAGCGGTTCCTCGAAGTTCTGGGTATCCCCGGCAGCTCTGAGGCCGAAGTCCGCAAGGCGCTGATCGACGAACGCCTGCGCAAACAGGCCATGCGCGAAGCCGGCATCCAGCCCACACCCGAAGACATTCAGGTTGCGATCGACGAATTCGCCTCGCGCGGTCAGTTGTCCCCGGATCAGTTCCTGAAGGCATTGGCCGACGCGGGCATCGACCGGGAAACCGTGAGGGACTACGTATCCAGCCAGCTGGCATGGCGCGACTATGTCAGCGCCCGCTTTATCTCTCAGGCCCGTCCGACGGACGACGAGATTGACCGTGCAATGGGTCAGACCGGCGGTGGCGGTCTTCAGGTTTTGCTGTCCGAAATCATCATCCCCGTGAATGCGCAAACCTTGGCACAGGCCGAAGCCTTGGCCGACGAGATCGCCCGCGTCGAAACCATCGATGCGTTTTCGGCCGCCGCCACGCAGTACTCGGCAGCTCCGACACGCGAAAATGGCGGACGCTTGGACTGGTTGAACGTCACCAATCTGCCTCCGGCGCTGCAACCGGTTATCCTTGGCCTGAAGAATGGCGAGGTCACGGCGCCGCTGAGCCTGCCCAACGCCGTAGCCCTGTTCCAGATGCGCGGCCTGCGAGAAGTGGCCGCCAGCACGCCGCGGTTCTCCAAGATCGACTATGCGGCCTATTACCTGTCTGGCGGGCTCAGCCCCGATACGTTGCAAAGAGCCGCCGAACTGAAGGAAACGGTTGATACCTGCGACGACCTGTACGGCATAGCCAAGGGGCAACCGCCCGAGGTACTCGACCGGGTCTCGGCCAGTCCGTCCGAAATCCCGCGCGACATCGCGCTGGAACTCGCCAAGCTGGATCCCAACGAGGTGTCGACAACTCTGACCCGCAACAACGGCCAGACGCTGGTGTTCCTCATGCTGTGCAATCGGACGCGCGATCTGGGTGAGGACACGTCACGCGAGGACGTGGCCAACGCGTTGACGCAGCAACGCCTGCAGGCATTCGCCAACAGCCTCGTCGAACAGCTGCGCGCCGACGCCACCATCATCGAGCAATGACCGCGCCCATCGCGCTCAGCTGCGGCGAACCCTCGGGCATCGGTCCGGAAATCGCCGCCAAGGCCTGGGCTGCGATGCGCGACAGCTGTCCGTTTTTCTACATCGGCGATCCCGGCCACCTGCCGGACGATATCCCCACGACCGAAATCGTAGACCCCGACCAGGTGGCTGACATCTGCGCAGAGGCGCTGCCCGTGCTGCCGCTGACCTTTCCGGCCCCCAACATGCCCGGCCACCCCGATCCGGCCAATGCACCTTCGGTGATCGACGCCATCGAAACCGGCGTGTCGCTGGTGCAATCGGGCGCGGCCTCGGCCCTCTGCACGGCACCGATCCACAAGAAGGCCCTGATCGACGGCGCCGATTTTGCCTATCCGGGCCATACCGAATTTCTGGCGGCGCTGGCAGGCCGCTCCCGCGTGGTGATGATGCTGGCCAGCGAGCAACTCCGCGTGGTGCCCGCCACGATCCACATCCCGCTGTCGCAAGTGCCCTCGCGGCTCACGCCCGATCTGCTGCGCGACACGATCGCGATCACCGCCGACGGCCTGCGCCGCCAATTCGGCATCCCGAATCCTCGCATCGCGGTGGCCGGGCTCAACCCCCATGCCGGCGAAGGCGGCAAGATGGGCCGCGAGGAACTCGACTGGATCGCCCCCCTGCTGGCCGATCTCACCCCCGACGGTTACACCGTCACTGGCCCACACCCGGCCGACACGATGTTCCACGCCGCCGCACGCGCTCGCTACGATGCCGCCATCGCCATGTATCACGATCAGGCGCTGATCCCGATCAAGACGCTCGATTTCGACCATGGCGTGAACGTGACCCTGGGCCTGCCCTTCATCCGCACCTCGCCCGATCACGGCACCGCGCTCGACATCGCCGGGAAAGGCATCGCCAACCCCACCAGCCTGATCGAGGCGCTGAAACTCGCCCAACGCATGGCACAAAGCACTTGATCCTTCAACTGGCGCCAAATATCCCCGCCGAAGGCAAAAATTCTCTGGCGCGCCGCCTGCACCCTGCGCCACGGTAACCGGATCATGAGCGCAATCGACACCCTCCCCCCGCTGCGCGAGGTCATCGCCAAGCACCAGCTCTCGGCCCGCAAGTCGCTGGGCCAGAACTTCCTGCTCGATCTCAACCTGACGGCCAAGATCGCCCGGCAGGCCGGCGACCTGAGCCAATGCGACGTGCTGGAGATCGGTCCCGGCCCCGGAGGCCTGACCCGCGGTTTGCTGGCCGAAGGTGCGCGCAAGGTGGTGGCGGTGGAAAAAGACACCCGCTGCATCGCCGCACTTCAGGAAATCGCTACCGCCTATCCCGGGCGGCTCGAGGTCATCAATGGCGACGCTCTAGAAATCGATCCGCTTGAACATCTGACCCCGCCCATCCGCGTGGCGGCCAATCTGCCCTACAATGTCGGCACAGAACTGCTGGTGCGCTGGCTGACCCCGCCGGAATGGCCGCCCTTCTGGCAAAGCCTGACCCTGATGTTTCAGCGCGAGGTGGCCGAACGCATCGTGGCGCAGCCCGGCACCAAGGCTTATGGGCGGCTGGCGATCCTGGCCCAGTGGCGGGCCGAAGCGCGCATCGCCATGTCCCTGCCCCCCGGTGCATTTACGCCGCCGCCCAAGGTCAGCAGCGCCGTGGTCCACCTGACCGCCCTGCCCGAACCCCGCTTTCCGGCCGATGCCGGTATTCTGTCACGCGTCGTGGCCGCTGCGTTCAATCAGCGCCGCAAGATGCTGCGCGCCTCGCTCAAGGGGATGGCCCCCGATATCGAGGACCGCCTGACGGCCGCCGGCATCAAGCCGACCGACCGTGCCGAGCAGATATCGCTCGAAGCGTTCTGCGCGCTGGCGCGCGAGATACAAAAAACCTGATCCCGGACGAAAACGGCCCCGGACATCTCTGACCGGGGCCTTTGAACTCTGGGTGCAACCGATATGGCTTATTCGGCAGCCTCTGGTGCATCGCCGCCGCCTTGGGGGGCCTGCTCTTCTACGGCCTTGGGCTTGCGGGTGCGCGGTTTCCGGGCAGGTTTGTCCTTGCGCTCGGCCGCTTCGGCCTTGGCGCCCGTGCTTTCGGGCGTCTCGACAAGCCCCGATTCAGGAGTATCCGAATCGGCGTTCAGATCAACGATGTCCGGCTGCGGAGCCTCGGCCGGATCCGCCCGGCGTGCGGCTTCACGTTCCTGCCGTTCCGCCCGCTCTCGATCGCGCTCGGCCTGACGCTCGCGGTTCTGGCGTTCCTGCTCTTCCCGACGCGCCTCCATTTCGCGTTGCGCCTCGCTCAGCAGGCGCAGGTAATGCTCGGCATGTTGCTGAAAGTTCTCGGCAGCCACCCGGTCATTGGCCAGCTGTGCATCGCGCGCCAGCTGGTTGTACTTGTCAATGATTTGCTGCGGCGTGCCGCGCACCTTGCCCTCGGGCCCCGAGCTGTCGAAAACCCGGTTAACGACGTTGCCACCAGAGGGACGATTGCGGTTGTTCTTTGCCCGCGAGCGGGATTTGGAGGATCTCATCTTACTGTACGTCAGCCTTGTCTTGCACTGTCGATCCACCCGTATTCTGCGCTGCTCTGTGGCCTGTGCCGTCACGGGATGTCGACTTTTTTGGGCTTGGCGTCAGGGGTGCGCCGAAAGGGCGTCAACCGCGCTGACTACTCTGAGTAAGCATGTCCTGACGGCGCAGACAAGGGGTTAATACACCAAATGCCGGGTTTTTTACCCCGACCGGCGTAAATCGGCCTCAGAATCCTCGGTTAGCCCGGCAATCTGGCGCCCACCACCCGGTCCCGCCCGTCCAGATCAGGAACGACACGGATATCCGCCAGCCCCGCCGCGTCGAACAACGCGCTGACAGCCTTCGCCTGTGTCGGGCCGATTTCCACCAGAAGCCGTCCGCCGGGAACAAGGTGATCCGGGGCGCCGGCCGCAATCCGACGATAGGCGTCCAGCCCGTCCGCTTCATCCGTCAAAGCCAGACGCGGCTCGTGCTCGCGTACTTCGGGCGACAGGCCATCCATCTCATCCAGCGCGATATAGGGCGGATTGGAAACGATCAGGTCGAAATACCCGCCAATGTTCTCAAACCAGTCCGAGCGCTGGATCTCTGCCCGATCCTGCACCCCATGGGCCACCGCATTGGCGCTGGCCTGCAGACAGGCGGCCTCGCTCAGATCGACGCCCAGCCCGGTTGCGCTGGTGCGTTCCGCCAGCAAGGTGATCAGGATGCAGCCCGAGCCGACGCCCAGGTCCAGCACGCGGTCAAACGGCTGGCTCAGGGCCGCTTCGATCAGCGCCTCGGTTTCGGGGCGCGGGTCCAGCACGTCGCGGCTGACGCGGAAGCGTCGGCCGTAAAACTCGCGCTCACCCAGCAGATGGGAAACCGGAACCCGGATCGCGCGCAGCGACACCAGTTGCTCATAGCGTTCGGCGATCTCGGGCGAGAGCTCTTCGGGAGCGATCAGGGTCACGCGGCTGGCCTCGATCCGGGCGGCATGGGCCAGCAGGACCCTAGCGTCCCGCGCCGGGTCGTCCACACCTGCGGCCCGCAGGCGCGCGGTGGCGGCCACCATGGCCTGTGCCGCTGTCAGCGCCGCGATCATTGCGCCATCTCCGCCAACAGGCGGGCCTGATCATCGGCGGTCAGCGCGTCGATCACCTCGTCCAGATCGCCCTGCATGATCTGATCGAGCTTGTAGAGCGTCAGGTTGATCCGGTGATCTGTCATCCGGCCCTGCGGGAAATTATAGGTACGGATGCGCTCGGAGCGGTCGCCCGACCCCACCTGGCTGGCCCGGTCGGCCGAGCGCTCACTGTCGATCCGTTGACGTTCGAGGTCATAGAGACGCGTCTTGAGCACCTGCATCGCGATCTCGCGGTTGCGGTGCTGTGACTTCTCGGAACTGGTCACCACGATCCCTGTCGGCAGGTGCGTGATCCGCACGGCCGAGTCGGTGGTGTTCACATGCTGCCCGCCTGCGCCCGAGCTTCGCATCGTGTCGATACGCAGGTCATTGGGGTCGATCTGGATGTCCACGTCCTCGGCCTCGGGCAGAACCGCCACGGTCGCCGCCGAGGTGTGGATGCGCCCACCGCTTTCGGTTTCGGGCACGCGTTGAACGCGGTGCACGCCGGATTCGTATTTCAGCCGGGCAAAAACGTTGTCGCCCTTGATATGGGCCACCACTTCCTTGATGCCACCCAGTTCGGTCTGCTGTTCTTCGATGATCTCTAGCTGCCAGCCGCGCGCCTCGGCATAGCGTTGATACATCCGCAACAGGTCGCCCGCGAACAAAGCCGCCTCGTCGCCGCCGGTGCCGGGGCGGATCTCCAGCATCGCCGGCCGCGCATCGGCCGCGTCCTTGGGCAGTAGCGCCAGTTGCAGCGCGTGTTCGGCCTCGGGGATGCGCGCCTTGAGCTGCGGGATCTCCTCCTCGGCCAGCTCTTTCATGTCGGGGTCGCCCAGCATCGCCTCAGCCTCGGCCAAATCGGCCCGCAACTGGCGCCAGGCTGCGATCTGTTCGACCACCGGCTTGAGGTCGGAATATTCCTTGGCCAAAGCCGCGATATCCCCGCCCGAGGCGCCATCGGACATGGCCGCTTCGAGGTACTGGAATCGCTGGGTGATCTGTTCAAGACGTTCTTCGGGGATCATTGGGGCGGTGTCTATCATCCGACGGCTTTGGTCAAGGCCCCGGCTTGTGCTAAGCTATGCCCATGAAACGGATCATTGCCCTGCTGATCGTCTGCGCAACGCCCGGTCTGGCCGATGTCATCGGCCCCGGTGGCAAAGTGCAGGATTGCTATTGCACCGACACATCCGGCGCGCGGGTCGAACTGGGCGAGATGGTCTGCCTGCAGGTCGATGGCCGCATGTTCATGGCCCAGTGCCAGATGTCTCTGAACGTGCCGATGTGGCGCGAGGTGTCCGAGGGGTGCCTGTCTTCAGGACTGCAGAGCCGCCAGCCAACCGTCGACCCGGGTGCGGTTGACGTCGAAATCCCGTCGGCCAAATCGTAACCGCCCGAAGATGCGCAACTTGTCGCCGTCCTGCTGGGCGGTGGTGTAATCGGGAAAGCCAAACACCCGACTGCGGGTGACATAGGTGATCAGGCCCTCATCCACCGATCCGGCCAGCGCCGTCGTGCGCGGCGTCGCCCGCGCCACCTTGTCCAGACGCGCAAGGCCGTCCGGTCCGGTCTGAATCACGCGGATCACACCTCCGGGCAGGTCACGGTCGGCCTCGGCCACGACCGGCACATGCCAGCGCGCGGGATCGGACGGTGCCAGCCGCACATAGAGGCCAAGCCCGACAACCGCGGCGACAACCAACCAAAGAACCATGCGTTTCATTCCATTCAGACCTTCCGGCAGAACCCTAGCCGCCCGCCGGTACGGGGCAAGACCTGCCGGCCCTGCCTACCGTGACGTCACGCCGGGCAGGATGCACAGCAGCTCGAACAGCAGGTTTGCCGCCGTCAGCGCGGTATTGCCCGACGGGTCATAGGGCGGAGAGACCTCGACCAGGTCGCAGCCCACCACGTTCATGCCCCCCAGCGCGTGGATCAGCTGCAGCGCCTGCGGCGTGGTCAGCCCGCCGATCTCGGGCGTGCCGGTGCCGGGGGCATAGGCCGGGTCCAGGCTGTCGATATCGTAGGTGACATAGACCGGATGTTCGCCGATTTCCTTGCGGATCAACGCCCCGATCTGGGTCAAGTTCTGTTGCCACAACTCCCACGCAGGAAACTGCCGGAACCCCCAACCCTTGGCCTCGGTGAAATCGCTGGCCGCATAGCCCGAGCCGCGGATACCGACCTGAAAGGTCTTGGCGGGCACGATCAGCCCCTCTTCATACGCGCGGCGAAAGACGGTGCCGTGGGTTTCGCGCTCGCCGAACATTTCGTCATTCACGTCGGCATGGGCGTCCACATGCACCAGAGCAACGGGCCCGTGTTTCGCGGCAACGGCCCGCAGAATCGGCAGTGTGATCGAATGATCGCCCCCCATCGCCACCGGGATCACGCCCTGCGCAAGGATCGCGTCATAGCTTTCCTTGATGATCCGAAGGCTGTCGGCCAGCGAGAAGGTGTTGATCGCCAGATCTCCGATATCGGCGATCTGGAGGCTGTCGAAAGGCGCAGCGAAGGTGGCCATGTTGTAGGGCCGGATCATCGCGCTTTCGGCGCGGATCTGCTTGGGGCCGAACCGGGTGCCCGACCGCCACGAGGTTCCGATATCCATCGGCACGCCCAGCACCGCCACGTCCAGCCCCGCCAGCGTATCGGCCGCGGGCAACCGCATGAAGGTGTTCGGCCCCGAAAACCGCGCCAGATCATTGCCGCTGATGGGTTGGTTGAATTGGCTCATGGCGTGCGCGCCCCCTGTCCCGTTGGTTCACCTGATACCGGCCATAGCAAAACCATGGCTAACCAATGGTTAAAGCCGCCCGTCTTTCGCCAGTTTGGTCCATCCCAGCAGGCAGATGATCTGGGTCGCCACATGCGCCCCCGCGATCGCCGTGGCGCCGGATGTATCGAACGGCGGAGACACCTCGACCACGTCGCCGCCCTTGATGTTGATCCCGGCAATGTCGCGCAGGATGATCTGCGCCTGGATCGAGCTGAGCCCGCCCCAGACTGGCGTGCCGGTGCCAGGGGCAAAGGCCGGGTCCAGCCCGTCGATGTCAAAGCTCAGATAGACCGGGCTGTCGCCCAAAATGCCCTTGATCTTCTGCGCCGCGGCGGCGGGGCCGGATTCATAGACCTCTCGCGCGTCGATGATGTTGACGCCCAGCGTGTCCTCGTTGGTGGTGCGGATCCCGACCTGGACCGAGCGTTTCGGGTCCACGATCCCCGACTTCACCGCCTTGTAGAACATGGTGCCGTGGTCCACCCGGCTCATGTCGTCATCGGCCCAGGTGTCGGTATGGGCGTCGAACTGCAACAGCGACATCGGCCCGTGTTTCTCGGCATAGGCCTTGAGGATCGGAAAGCTGATATAGTGGTCGCCCCCCAGCGTGACCGAGGCCACATCCGCCGCCAGAATGGTGCGGATATGGTCGGTCAGCGTGTCGGGAAAGGCCGGGATGTTGGCATAGTCATAGGCCATGTCGCCATAGTCGATGATCGCCAGCTCGCTGAGCGCATCGAAGGGCCAGCCATAGGGCGCATCGGGCGATTGCAGGGCGCTGGCCTCGCGGATCGCGCGCGGGCCCAGACGGGTGCCGGGGCGATTGGTTACCGCCTGATCAAACGGCACGCCGGTCACGGCGATATCCACGCCTTTCAGGTTCTTGGTGTAGAGCCGCCGTAGAAAGGATGTGGCCCCGCCAAAGGTGTTTTCATAACTCAACCCCTTCAGGTCGGGGTTGGTAAAGGCCTCATCGACCTGATTTTTTGCGTCTTCCAATGCCATTGTGGCCCGTTTCCTCCCTGTATTGCCCGGACCGTCAGGTCAACGGCTGCGCCTTTTCGACGATGCGCGCAAAGAACGAGGCACCCACCGGTGCGACCTCGTCGTTGAAATTGTATTTCGGGTGATGCAGCCCCGGACCGTCGCCCTGCCCAAGGAACAGATAGGCGCCCGGGCGTTCCTGCAGTATGTACGAGAAGTCCTCGGCCCCCATCTCGCGGCCCGAATTGGCGATCACCCGATCGGCGCCTGCCACTTCGCGCGCCACCTCGGCGGCGAAACCGGTCTTGTCTGAATCGTTGACCGTGGCCGGATAGCCCACGACATAATCTAGCGTCGCCGTAACGCCGTAGGACGCCGCCTGCCCCTGCACGATTTCCTCAAGGCGGGTCATCACCATCTGCTGCACCGCCGGGTCGAAGGTGCGGACGGTGCCGTTCAGATAGGCGGTGTCGGGGATCACGTTGTTCACGGTCCCGGTGTGGATCTGGGTGACCGAGATCACCAGGTCGTCCAGCGCATAGTGGTTGCGGCTGACGATGGTCTGGATCGCCTGTGCGATTCCGCAGGCGGCCATGACCGGGTCGCGCGTCTCGTGCGGCATGGCGCCGTGACCACCCACGCCCTGAATGTGGATGTCGAACGTGTCGACCGCCGCCATGATCGGCCCGGGCGTAGTATAGAAAGCACCCTCGGCAAAGCCCGGCGCATTGTGCAGCGCATAGACCTCGGCGATGTCGAACCGGTCCATCACACCCTCTTTGACCATGATATCGGCGCCGCCGCCCTCTTCCTCGGCGGGTTGGAACAGCAACGCCACGCGGCCCCGGAAATTCCGCGTCTCGGCCAGGTACCGCGCCGCGCCCAGCAGCATGGTGGTGTGCCCGTCATGCCCGCAGGCATGCATCTTGCCGGGATTCTTCGAGGCATAGTCCACACCCGTTTCTTCAGCGATCGGCAGCGCATCCATGTCGGCGCGCAGCCCGATCGTGGGGCCGTCGCCCTGCCCGTTGATGATCGCCACGATCCCTGTCTGCGCGATCCCTTCGTGCAGCTCGTCCACGCCGAATTCGCGCAGCCGTTCGGCTACGAAGGCGGCGGTCTGATGGCAGTCGAACTCCAGTTCCGGGATCGTGTGCAGGTGCTGGCGCCATTCGGCCATGTCGGCGGCGTAATCGGCAATTCGGTTGACGACGGGCATCGGGGGTGGACTCCTGATCCAAGCTGCGGGATGGATGCATCTGACACCGGAACAAGGGGCTTCGCAATGGCTGAAAATCCACTGATCCATGATACTGACGCCGGAATCGAGCGGCTGCTGGAAATCATGCGCCGCCTGCGTGACCCGGACACCGGCTGCCCGTGGGACATCGAACAGGATTTCGCCACCATCGCCCCCTACACGATCGAAGAGGCCTACGAGGTCGCCGACGCCATCGAACGGCAGGCCTGGGACGAGCTCAAGGGCGAGCTGGGCGACCTGCTGTTCCAGTCGGTCTTTCACGCGCAGATGGCCGAAGAGGCCGGGCATTTCACCTTTCAGGACGTGGTGCGCGCCATGTCCGACAAGATGGTGGCCCGCCACCCGCATGTCTTTGGCGACGAATCCCGCGACAAGTCTGCCGAACAACAGACCCGCGACTGGGAGGCGATTAAGGCCGCCGAGCGCGCCGGCAAAGAGCAGAAAGGTGCGCTGGACGGCGTGGCCGCGAATCTGCCCGCTCTGCTGCGCGCCTACAAACTTCAGAAACGCGCCGCCCGCGTGGGCTTTGACTGGCCCCATGCGGGTCATGTGCTGGACAAGATCGCCGAAGAGGCCGCCGAGCTGGAAGAGGCGCGCGACAAGATGGACGCGGACGCGCTTGAGGACGAGTTCGGCGACCTGCTGTTCGTGATCGTCAATCTCGGCCGCCATTTAGGCATCGAGCCCGAGGCCGCGCTGCGCCGCACCAACGCCAAGTTCACCCGCCGCTTCGAGCAGGTCGAGGCCCGTCTGGCCGCGCGTGGCAAGACCCCTTCGGACAGCACGCTGGAAGAGATGGACGCCCTGTGGGACGCGGTAAAAACCGAAGAACACCGGGCAAATGGCAAACTCCCGCCGGTGGCCACCGGAACAGGGGCCTGAAACCGCTGGACAAGCGGCGCGCGGATTGACAGTCTCCGCCCTTCAAGACCCCGGAGGCCCCATGACCGCGCGCAAGATCATCATCGACACCGACCCCGGACAGGACGACGCCGTCGCCATCCTGCTGGCGCTGGCCAGCCCCGACGAAATCGAGGTGCTGGGCATCACCGCCGTCGCCGGCAACGTGCCGCTGGAGCTGACGGCCAAGAATGCGCGCATCGTTTGCGAACTGGCCGGGCGTACCGATATTCCGGTCCATGCGGGTTGCGATCGCCCGCTGAAACGCCCGCTGATCACCGCCGAGCACGTGCATGGCAAGACAGGGCTGGACGGCCCCGTCCTGCCTGACCCGCAGATGCCGTTGGCCGAGGGGCATGGCGTCGATTTCATTATCGACACGCTGCGCGCGCAGGATCCCGGCACCGTCACCCTCTGCCCGCTGGGGCCGCTGACCAACATCGCCACGGCCTTTCAGAAGGCGCCCGACATTGTTGAACGCGTGCAGGAAATCGTGCTGATGGGTGGCGCTTACTTCGAAGTCGGAAACATCACACCCACCGCTGAATTCAACATCCATGTCGACCCCGAGGCCGCTGATATCGTGTTCAAATCCGGTGTTCCGATCGTGGTGATGCCGCTGGACGTGACGCACAAGGCGCTGGTCACCAAACCGCGCAACGACACGTTCCGGGCCCTTGGCACCAAGGTCGGCATCGCCGTGGCCGAAATGACCGATTTCTTTGAACGTTTCGACAAGGAAAAATACGGCAGCGAAGGCGCGCCCCTGCACGATCCCTGCGTGACCGCTTATCTGATCCGGCCCGAGCTGTTCTCGGGCCGTCACGTCAACGTCGAGATCGAAACCCAGTCGGATCTCACCCTCGGCATGACCGTCGCTGATTGGTGGGGCGTCACCGACCGCACGCCCAACGCGCTGTTCATCGGCGACGTGGATGCCGACGGGTTCTTTGCCCTGCTGACCGAACGGCTGGCGCGGCTATGAGCGCCGCTCTGCGCCTTGCCCGCCCCGAGGACCTTGATCGCCTGATGGGCCTGGTCGCCGCCTTTCACGCTGAGGCCGGGATCCAGCAGGACCCCGACCAAAGGCGCGATGCGCTGATGCCTCTGCTGGAAGGCATCCCGCACGGCTGTATCTATCTAATCGGCCCGTCGCGCGCGCCGCTGGGCTATATCATCCTGACCTTTGGTTGGTCGGTCGAGTTCGGGGGGATGGACGGGTTCGTGGACGAAATCTACATCCGGCCGGCCATTCGCGGCCGCGGAATTGCCACCGAGGTTCTATTGGACTTGCCCAAAGCACTGGCCGGGGCCGGCCTGACGGCCCTGCATCTGGAAGTGGATCGAACCAACGAGGCCGCGCAGAAACTCTACCTTCGGACCGGTTTCAAACCGCGCGACCGTTACATGTTGATGAGCAAAAAGCTCTAGCGTGATTCACCGCGGAAGATCAGCCCATGATTGTAGTACATTTCTTGCACCGGATCGTTCTGCGACACCGGCTCGCCGGTGATCGGGTAAGTGTCAGGACCTGCGCAGGCCGCCAGAACCCCGACGGAAAGCACGGAAATAATGAGAAGGACTCTTGAAGCGGACATCACGTTCTCCTTTTCTGCTGCACCGTCACACTACGCCCGACACCGTCACACTTGTAGGAACAAGTTCACACATAATCACATTTATATTTGCATTTTTTCTCCCTGCCCGCCCCAAACTCCGGAACAAGGGAAGATTACCCTGCAATTCCATTGGGTTCAGCGGGGTCACCCGTCAGCGACATTTCGAAGAATAACAGCTGACCCTGGGCGACTTCGGGTATATCCGAATAGGCATCGCGCAGCTTGAACCCCAGAGACAAATACAGCCGAGTCGCCGCTTCCAGCGGTTTCCCGGTGTCCATCCGGATCAACTCAAACCCGTCCTTGCGGCACTGAGCGATCAGCGCCTGCATGATCGCACACCCCGCACCAGTGCCCCGAGCGTCATCGGTCACGAACACGCGCTTGATCTCGGCGATACCCGGACCGATCGTCTGGAACATCCCGCAGCCCACCGCCTGCCCGTCCAGCATCGCCAGCCGGGTCCCGCCCTTGGGCGGCATATGCTCGATCTCGATGGCGGACAGAACAGCCGCATATTTCTCGGGTGGATAGAACGTGTTCACGACCTGCCGCGACCGTTCATCCAGCGTCAGCAGATAGGCGTGATAATCCCAACACAAACGCCGGACAGCATCAAACTGGTCCGGCGTTTTTGGTTCAACGATACTCAGCATAAAGGACCCCCGGCCAATGTCGGGGGGCAGCCTAGCAGCTTGCGGCTTACTTGCGAAGGATCGAACGCCCCGCGTATTCCGCGACCTCGCCCAGCGATTCCTCGATGCGGATCAGCTGGTTGTACTTGGCCAGCCGGTCCGACCGCGCCAGCGAGCCGGTCTTGATCTGACCGCAGTTGGTCGCCACGGCCAGATCGGCGATGGTGGCGTCCTCGGTCTCGCCCGAGCGGTGGGACATCACGTTGGTATAGCGGGCGCGGTGGGCCATATCCACGGCGCGCAGCGTTTCGGTCAGCGAACCGATCTGGTTCACCTTGACCAGCATCGAGTTGGCGCAGCCTTTCTCGATCCCCTCGGCCAGACGCGCCGGGTTGGTCACGAACAGGTCGTCACCCACCAGCTGCACCTTGCCGCCCAGCTCGTCGGTCAGCGCCTTCCAGCCGTCCCAGTCATCCTCGGACATGCCGTCCTCGATCGAAATGATCGGATAGTCGTTCACCAGGGCTGCCAGATAGGCCACGTTCTCGTCGCTGCTGAGCGTCTTGCCCTCGCCCGCCAGAACGTATTTTCCGTCCTTAAAATATTCGGTCGCGGCGCAGTCCAGCGCCAGATAAATCTCGTCACCCGGCTTGTAGCCCGCCTTCTCGATCGACTTGAGGATGAAATCCAGCGCCTCGCGGGTCGAGGCGATGTTCGGGGCAAACCCGCCCTCGTCGCCGACACCGGTGGCCAAACCGGCGGCCGACAGTTCCTTTTTCAGGGTGTGGAACACTTCCGAACCCATGCGCACCGCCTCGCGGATGTTGCTGGCGGCCACGGGCATGATCATGAATTCCTGGATGTCGATCGGGTTGTCGGCATGTTCGCCGCCATTGATGATGTTCATCATCGGCACCGGCAGGACGCGCGCCGAGGTGCCACCCACATAGCGATAGAGCGGCTGGGTGGTGAAATCGGCCGCCGCCTTGGCCACCGCCAGCGACACGCCCAGAATTGCGTTCGCACCCAGACGGCCCTTGTTCGGGGTGCCGTCCAGCTCGATCATCGCGGCGTCGATCGCCACCTGCTCGGTCGCGTCAAAGCCCACCAGCTCTTCGGCGATCTCGCCATTCACGGCGGCCACGGCTTCGAGCACGCCCTTGCCCATGTAACGGGACTTGTCGCCATCACGCTTTTCAACCGCCTCATAGGCGCCGGTCGATGCGCCCGAAGGCACGGCCGCCCGGCCCATGGTGCCGTCTTCCAGAACCACGTCCACCTCGACGGTGGGGTTGCCCCGGCTGTCCAGGATTTCGCGTGCGTGGATGTCGATGATGGTGCTCATGATACCGGTCCCTGAAAATGCGTTCGGTTGCATGCCTCATACCAGCACGCGGGGAAAAGTAAACCGGGTCCGTTATCGCTAACACGCACATTCTCCGGCCTTTAGCGCCAACAGCGGTGTGTTTGCGCCAACAGGTCAGCAGACCGCCGGAGCCATGGCCCGGGCAATGCGCCGTTCGCGGATGAACGTGTACATGCCCGACCCGATGATCAGCGACGCGCCGATCATGGTCATCAGGTCCGGCCGTTCGCCGAACATCCACATCCCGGCCAGGATCGAGAACAGCAGCCGCGTATAGCGGAACGGGGTCAGGGCCGAGGCCTCACCCACGCGCATTGCGGTCACGATCCCCAGATAGCCTAGAACACCGAAGCCAACGGCACCGACATAGGGTCCGATCTGCCCCATCTGTAGCGGCGCCAAAGGCTGCGCCGAGGTCAGCATCAGCACGCCGCCGGCAATCGCGACCGCCGCATAGGCCTGCAGCGCCACCACGGCCGAGGCCACCCGCGCGTCCAGCCGGCGGGTGATCAGATCCCGTGCGGCAATGGCGATGACGCTGGCCACCACAAACAGAGCCTCGGGCCGAAACCCGTCCAGACCGGGGCGGATGATCATCAGGACGCCGATGAATCCGACGCCGATTGCGCTCCAACGGCGCCAGCCGACTTGCTCGCGCAGGAAGAGTGCGGCCCCCATCGTGACCACCAGCGGCATCGCCTGAAACACGGCCGCAACGGTCGACAGGTCGACAAGGGACAATGCGGTGACAAAGCTCAGCGCCCCGACCGCCTCGGTGCACGCGCGGATCACGAACAGCGGTTGCCAGGCGGCCGAGTCAAAGATCGGTTTGCGCGTGACGATGGCCATGGCGGCAAATACAAGTGCGCAGAACAGCCCCAGCACGATCATGACCTGACCGGTCGGCACGGTGACCGACAGATGCTTGATGAACATGTCCTCAAGCGTGAAGGCGGCCATAGCGCCGATGACCAGCAGGATGCCGTTCGCGTTGTTCATGTCGTTGCCTATTGATTTCGGACGGCCTAATTGCCGCGTCGCAACGCAGAAGACCCGGATCGCGCCCCCGTGGCAAGCGCGAAGAGGGCTTCGAATCATGAATAGATTTTAGATGACCAATCGCTTTTGGTGATGTGTCCCGGCTGGGTCAGTCCTTGTCCAGCGGAACTCCGTACAATTCCAACCGATGACCTTTCAGACGATAGCCCAGCTTCGAGGCGATCTTTTCCTGCAGGGCTTCGATCTCGGGGTCCACGAATTCGATCACTTCGCCCGAGTTCATGTCGATCAGATGATCGTGGTGGTCGCGTTCGGCGTCCTCATAGCGCGCGCGCCCGTCGCCGAATTCCAGCCGTTCGAGGATGCCGGCCTCCTCGAAAAGTTTGACGGTGCGATAGACGGTTGCGATCGAAATGCCCGCATCCAGCGCCGAGGCGCGGGCGTACAATTCCTCGACATCGGGATGATCATCACTGTCCTGCAGCACCTGCGCGATGGTCCGACGCTGGCCGGTCATGCGCAGGCCTTTGGCTTCGCAACGCGCGATGATCGTGTCCGCCATGTCATCCCCCAGAATCCGTTCGGGTTTCTGTCTTAGTACGTCCGCGCGGATTTCGCCACTGCGATTTGCGCCCGCTGCGCTTCAGCCCGACAACCGCAGATCGGCCCAGACCGGCAGGTGGTCCGAGGCGATATGCGCGGGCCTTTCCCCGTGAACACCGTGGGCCAGCGCCTCGAGCCCGCCGCCCAGCGCGATCCGGTCCAGCGCCCCCAGCGGCTGCGCGGCAGGAAAGCTGGGCACCGGCGGCAGGAACCGCATACCGGGGGCCAGGTGGTCCAGCACGGGCTGGCGTGACCATTCGTTGAAATCCCCGGCCCAGACCGTAGGCATCTGCTCCAGAGCGCGCTCATCCTGCCGCAGATGGACGATCTGCTGCCGACGCCACGCCGAGAACAGTCCCAGATGCATCCCCATCACCCGCAAAGGCCCAATATGGGTGTCGAACTCGACCCGGACCGCCCCGCGCGGCTCGAGCCCCGGCAGGTCATGATGCGCAGCGCAGCGCACCTGAATGCGGTCGCCCCGCCAGATCACCGCGTTGCCATGCCAGCCCAGACTACCCGCACCGCCCAGATCGACGATCTTCCAACCAGCCTCGTCCAGCATGAAATGCGGCAGCGCCGCCGGGCGCGGCGGCAGGCGCTTGTCGGCCTCTTGCAGCACCACGATATCGGCGCCCAGCCGGTCCAGCACCTGCAGGATGCGCTGCGGCTGGCGGCGCAGGTCCAGCCCGACGCATTTCTGGATGTTGTAGCTGGCAAGGCGCAGCTTGGGCAAATTGGTCATCTGTTTTCTACGGTTGTACCCCGTCAGGATTCGCAGGATCGCGCCCGGACGCAAGCCGATAGTTCAGCACAGATGCCGAAACCCGCTCAGGTGCCGCAAAAGGTGGCATGCACCACCTCATCCTGCGTGGGCGGGCGCCTCAGGTCGGCGGCGTCGGGCTGGTCGTCATAGGGCCGGGCCAGCACCGCGTTCAGCCGGTGGAACGGGGCATAGTCGCCCTGAACGGCGGCCTGGATCATCTGCTCGACCCGGTGGTTGCGTGGGATGAAGGCAGGGTTGGCCGCGCGCATCACCGCGAGCGGATCACCCTCGCTTGTCAGCCGCGCGCGCCACCCCTCGGCCCAGCTGTCAAAAGCCGCCGGATCGGTGAACTGGTCCCGCGCCGCGTCGCCGCCCAGCGCGCGGAAGGTATTGGTGAAATCGGCCTGGTTCTGCGCCATCCGCGTCAGCAGGTCCGAGATCAGCGCAAGGTCGTCATCCTCCTCGGTGGTCAGGCCGATCTTGGCCCGGAACCGGCGCAGCCAGTGCTGCTGCATCAATTCGGGCATGGCGTGCACGATCTCGGTCGCCTCTTCCACGGCGGCCTGCTTGTCCTCGATCTGCTGGATCAGCGCCGTCGCCAGCTGCGCCAGGTTCCACACCGCGATCTCGGGCTGGTTGGAATAGGCATAGCGCCCCATCCGGTCGATCGAGCTGTAGACGGTATTCGGATGATAGCTGTCCATGAAGGCGCAGGGGCCATAGTCGATGGTTTCGCCCGAAATGGCGCAGTTGTCGGTGTTCATCACCCCGTGGATGAAACCCACCGCCATCCATTGCGCGATCAACGCGGCCTGCGCGTCACGCACGGCGCGCAGCAGGCCCATCGGCCCGACGGCATCCGGGTAATGGCGTTCAATGGCATAATCCGTCAGCCGCCGTAGATCGGCGATCTGGCCGCGTGCGGCGAATATCTGGAACGTGCCCACCCGCAGATGGCTCTGCGCCACGCGGGTCAGCACCGCGCCGGGCATCGGGCCCTCGCGCAGCACGACCTCGCCGGTTTCCACCGCCGCCAGGGCACGCGTGGTGGGAATGCCCAACGCATGCATCGCCTCGGACACGACATATTCGCGCAGAACCGGCCCCAGCCAGGCCCGCCCGTCGCCCTGCCGGGAGAACGGCGTGCGCCCCGAGCCTTTGAGCTGAATGTCGCGGCGTATCCCGTCCGTGCCCACAACCTCGCCCAGCAGCACCGCGCGCCCGTCGCCCAGCTGCGGGTTGTAGTTGCCGAACTGGTGGCCGGAATACAGCTGCGCCAGCGGCTCGGCCCCGTCAGGCAGGGTATTGCCTGCAAAAACCTCGGCCATGTCCTGCGCGTCACCGGGCGAGATGCCCAGCACCTGCGCCAGATCGTCATTGAAAGCCACCAGTCGCGGCGCGCGCACGGGTTCGGGCGACTGGCGCGCATAAAAGGCACCGGGCAACCGGGCATAGGAATTGTCGAAGGGGATCGTCAGGGTCATGGCGCAAACATATGATCTGTGCGCAGTATTGCCAGCACCAAATCCCATCGCCGTGAAAGGCCCATCATGACCGCCGACCAGATCATCGACCACCTGCAACTGCAGCCCCACCCCGAAGGCGGTTGGTATGCCGAGACCTGGCGCGCGGACAACAGCGGCCGCCCCACCGCGACCTGCATCCATTTCCTGCTGAAACAGGGCGAGGCCAGCCACTGGCACCGGGTCGATGCGACCGAGATCTGGCTGTTTCACGCCGGCGCGCCGCTGATCCTGTCGATCAGCGAAACCGATACCGGACCTGCAAGCGATCACATGCTGTCCCCTGACCTGAGCGAGGGCGCGCCGCAGATCATTGTGCCCGCCGGGCATTGGCAGGCCGCCCGCAGCACCGGGGACTACACGCTGGTCAGCTGTGTCGTCTCGCCGGGGTTTCAGTTCGACGGGTTTGAACTGGCGCCGGCGGGGTTCGACATTCCCCGGGATTAAACCTCAAGCCCCTGCCGAACCACGCTTGAACTTGCCCTGCCCGATGCGGCAAGGTTCGCTTGTGTATGATTAGGCAAAGACGAGGGCGCGATGCGGCTGATCAAGACTTTGGTGACCGTGGCCGTGATCCTCGGACTGGGCGTGCTTGGGCTGCGGTTGGCCTTTCCTCTGCCCGAGACCAATTTCTCGGAGCAGACATACCGCCAGCCGACGGATTGGACTGGACCGCTGGGCCAAGCCATCGAGCCGGCGATGCAGCGCAACCCCGGACTGGACGGCGTCCGCCCCCTCGGGCAGGGGCATACCGCATTTGCTGCCCGCGCCATTCTCGCGCGTGAGGCGGTCTCGTCCATAGATGCCCAATACTACATCTGGCAGGATGACGTGACCGGCCTGATGCTGCTGGACGAGTTGCGTGCGGCGGCAGAACGGGGCGTACGCGTGCGCCTTCTGGTCGATGACAACGGCATCTCGGGGCTGGACCCGCTTCTGGCTGAACTGGATGCCATGCCAACGGCCCATGTCCGCATCTTCAACCCGTTCACGCTGCGCAATCCCAAGCTGCTGTCCTATGTGTTCGATTTCGGCCGGTTGAACCGCCGCATGCATAACAAGTCCATGACGGTGGACGGCGTGGCCACGATTGTCGGTGGCCGAAACATCGGCGACATCTATTTCGACTACGGGGCCGGGACGCACTATCTGGATGTCGATACCATCGCGATCGGTCCGATCGTGGACGAAGTTGCAGCATCGTTCGATGCCTACTGGAATAGCGGATCAGCCTATGATTCCGCGTTGTTCCTGCCCGTTGCGACCGACCCAAGCCTGAAAGCACTGGCCGAGGCCGCGCGTCAGACCGCGGCCGGAGCCGGATACCAAAAGGCGATCCGCGACAATGAACTGGCCGACCGCATCGCCGCCCGCGATCTGCCGTTCGAATGGAGCGCGGTCGAACTTTTTGTCGATGACCCTGCAAAGGGGCTTGGAGAGGTCGAGGACGAGAACCTCATGGTCGAGCGTCTCATCGCCTTTGCCGAAAGCTCCGAGACTTCGCTCGATCTGGTCTCGGCCTATTTCATTCCCGGTCCCCGCGGGGCCGAGTTGCTCGAGCGGTTGGCGTCATCTGGGGTCAAAGTCCGGGTCCTGACCAACTCACTGGATGCAACCGATGTGATGCCGGTTCATGCGGCCTACATGGCCTATCGCGACGACCTGCTGGCAAGCGGGGTTCAGTTGCTGGAGCTGCGCGCGTTGCGCGACGAGCACAAAGAACGCAGCCTGCCCGAAATTCTCGCAGGCTCTGCGTCGGGCCTGCATGCAAAGGTGTTTGGCTCGGATGGCAAACGGATCTTCATCGGCTCATACAATCTGGACCCGCGTTCGGCCCGGCTGAACACCGAGATGGGCCTGCTGATCGAGAGCCCCACGATCGCAACAGATCTGGCCCGCCAACTGGACAAGCCCGACTTCGCCTATCGCGTCGAGATGGATGATGACGGCGGGCTGGTCTGGGTTCAGCAGACCAAGGACGGGACGACCACGACCTTTGAGACCGACCCGAACACCTCTCGGTTCCAGCGCGGCCTTGCCGCCGTCGTCAGGTGGCTGCCGGTCGAGTGGATGCTCTGACCACCGCCGGCGTCAGTTCAGGACCGCGATCGATAGATTCAGTATGGTGGCGAATGCCACCCATGCCAGATAGGGCACGAACGCCCAAGCTGAAACGCGGTCCACCGGGCGGACACGCGCGATGAACAGCACAATCACCACCAGCAGCGACAGAATTACTACCAATGCCAGCCACGGCTGGTGCAGCACGAAGAATGCGGGCGACCACAGGAAGTTCAGGCCCAGCTGCGCCCACCACAGGCGCATTGCGGGCGATCCCCGGTCGCGTTCGAACTGCCGCCATCCCGCCATCGCAATCAGCACGTACAGAACCGTCCAGACCGGGCCGAACACCCAGCCCGGCGGGTTGAAGACCGGTTTGTTCAGGTTTGCATACCACTCCCCCGGCCCCGTCAGAGTGCCGATCAGTATGCCGCCACCCATTACCAGAACCAGAAATGCGATACGTGTCAGGGTTTTGGTCATGCCGGTTCCATCCGCAGGTGCACTGCCGCTCAGCAGGTCCCGACCGGTATAGCCGCGCGGGCCGCCGAGGAAAAGACGCCACGCGGCGGGTTCTGCGCGCCTTCCAGAGAGGCTATCGCACCTTGGATCTCAGCCCCCGAAACGGTGATCTCGCGTCCGCCGCCTGTGTCATCCACGTCGATCGTAAAGGCGATTTCTGCTCCGGGAGGCATGGACCGGATGTCCAGATCGACCATCGACTGCCCGTCCTGAACCTGAGGCAGCCCGTTCAGATATTCGGACCCCGAAACCATTTCAAAGGGTTGAAACACTTCAACCCCTGCCCCCGCGCCGGTGACATCAAAGATCAGCCCGCCCTGCGACGAGGACAAATCCAGACGCACCGTTGCAGCAGACAGGCTGCAATCGCTGGCGTTGCGAAGAACGAAGCGGTCCTTTGGCGCTCCCTCGACGAACTCAACCTGCACGTCGGCCATGGCAGGCACTGCGAGCATGAACGCGGCGGCACAACCGGCCGCATTTTTTACAAGGGAACCGATCATCTTCATCTCCGGCGTTGTTGTGGCTACTGCAACAATTACGCGCGAGCGCCTTGGCAGGATCATTTTTCGCTGCGTTTCAGCGCGATGCGCCCTGCGACACCCGGCTGACCGTCCCCCCGCCAACCAACGCCTTTACCCCGGTGGTGCCGGGGCAAGAGGTCGGCATCCCCCGCGCCACGCGCACCGCCAGATAGGCAAAGGCCTGCGCCTCGAGCATGTCGCCATCCAGACCTACGGCCTCGACCGGATCGACCGGGCAGTCCATCGCCACGCGCAGCATCTCCATCAAGACCGGGTTCCTGCGCCCGCCGCCGGTGACCAGCACCCGCGCGGGCGGTTTGGGGCAATGCTCCATCCCCTGCACCACCCCGGCGGCGCTCATGCCAGTCAGGGTGGCGACGGCGTCGGCGTCACTCAATTCCTTCACCAGGCCGATCATTTCGGCGAAATCGTTGCGGTCCAGCGATTTGGGCGGCAGACGGTTGAAATACGGCTCGGCCAGAAACAGCTCCAGCGCTCCGGTCTCGACCGTTCCCTGCCGGGCCAGCGCGCCGTCGCGGTCCATCGGCAGGCCCAGACGCGCCTGCACCAGGTCGTCGATCGGCGCATTGGCCGGGCCGGTGTCAAAGGCCAACAGCGCACCTGGCGCCTCGGGTCCGTCAAAGGACGGGTCCACATAGGTCAGGTTGCCGACACCGCCCAGGTTCAGAAAGCACAAGGGCGCCGTGGCCCCGACATACTTGGCGCAGGCAAAGTGGAAAAACGGCGCCAGCGGCGCGCCCTCGCCGCCCATGGCCACGTCATCACTGCGGAAATCCCAGACCACGGGCACACCCAGCGCAACCGCCAGCCCCTCGCCATCGCCTACCTGCAACGTGCCCTTGCCGCGCGGCTCATGCGCAAGGGTCTGGCCGTGAAACCCGATCAGCTCCACGTCCTCGAATTCCGACAGCAGCTCGGCATGGGCGCGGGTCACCAGATCTTCGGCGGCGTGCACCTCGGGTCCGCTCCATTTGCCAAGCGCGGCGCGCAGCAGCTTGCGCTCGCCCTCAGTATAGGGCCGGTACGCACTGTCGCCGAACCGCAGGATCTGCCGCCCGTCGGTTTCCACCACCGCCGCGTCGACCCCATCGAGCGAGGTGCCCGACATGGCCCCCAGTGCCCGCACTGCCCCAACTTTGCTTCGGGCCTTATTCATGGCCTTTTCCTTCCCTCGTTCGCCGCCTATAACGTGCCCCGCAATTCAACCCCGAGGCAAGACATGACGTATCACCCCAAATCGGATTTCATCGCCACGATGATCGAGCGCGGCTTTCTGGCCGACTGCACCGATTATCAGGGCCTTGACGATGCTCTGACAAGCGGGGTGCAGACAGCCTATATCGGGTATGACGCCACCGCCCAGTCCCTGCATGTCGGGCACCTGATGAACATCATGGTTCTGCGCTGGTTCCAGAAGCTGGGGCACAAGCCGATCACCCTGATGGGGGGCGGCACCACCAAGGTGGGCGATCCCTCTTTCCGCTCGGACGAACGCCCCTTGCTGGGCCCCGAGCAGATCGACGCCAACATCGCCGGCATGCAGAAGGTGTTCGACAAGTACCTGTCCTATGACGACAGCGACACCGGCGCGCTGATGCTGAACAACGCCGAATGGCTGGACGACCTGAACTATCTCGATTTCCTGCGGGACATCGGGCGGCATTTTTCGGTCAACCGGATGCTGTCCTTTGAATCGGTGAAATCGCGGCTGGACCGGGAACAATCCCTGTCGTTCCTCGAGTTCAACTACATGATCCTGCAGGCCTATGACTTTCTGGAGCTGAACCGTCGTTACAGCTGCATCCTGCAGATGGGTGGATCGGACCAGTGGGGCAACATCGTCAACGGCATCGACCTGACCCGACGCGTGCTGGATCATGAGATCTATGGCCTGACCACGCCCCTGCTGACCACCAGCGACGGGCGCAAGATGGGCAAAAGCCAGGGCGGCGCCATCTGGCTGAACGGCGACATGCTGTCGCCTTACGAGTTCTGGCAGTTCTGGCGCAACACCACCGACGCCGATGTGGGCCGCTTCCTGAAGATCTTCACCGAGCTTCCCGTGGACGAATGCGACCGCATGGGCGCGCTGCAGGGGTCCGAGATCAACGAGGCCAAGATCCGTCTGGCCAACGAAGTCACGACCCTTCTGCACGGGGCCGAGGCCGCGGCCAAGGCCGAGGCCACCGCGCGCGAGGTGTTCGAGAAGGGCGGCGTGGGCGGCGACCTGCCCACCCTGACCCTGACCGCCGAGGATCTGGGCGACGGCATCTCGGTCGTGCAGCTGATCGTAAAGTCGGGCCTGGCGAAATCGGGCAAGGAGGCCAAGCGCCTGATCGCCGAAAACGGCGCCAAACTGGACGATGCGCCGCTGACCGATGCGGGGCTGATGATCGACGCGGCGGCCCTGTCCTCGCCCATCAAGCTGAGCGCGGGCAAGAAGCGGCACGCGCTGGTGCAGCTGGCCTGAACCGCCTGACTCCGTACACGACGGCCGCCTTCGGGCGGCCGTTTTTCTATCCGCGTTCGACCGAGCCCAGCGGCAGGTCCAGACCGGCCGGCGTCACGAACAGCTCGATCTGATCGCGCGACAGCGCCCAGTGATCGGCCGCCAGCTGCCCCGCCGCCGCCTCGTCACGCGCCTCGATCGCGGCGATGATGGCGTCATGCTGGGCGCAGGCCAGAGCCAGGCTTTCACCCATCCCATCCTGATTGGGGCGGTAGAAGGTCATGCCGATGCGCGCATGGTCGATCAGCAGCCGCTGAAACGACGGCAGCAGGTAGACATTCGCCGCCATCTCGCCGGTGACCTCGTGGAACTGGTTGTTGGCCAGCGCGCGATCTTCGGCCGAGCCCGCCCGCAGGGTTTCCCGAAACGCCGCCTGCGCCGCTTTCAACCGGTCGATCTGGTCGCCCGTGGCGTTCTGCGCCGCCAGCCGCAGCACCGCGCCATAGATCATCGGCGCCACCAGAAAGAAATCGCGCAGCGTGGCGTAGGACATCTGCGACACCCGCGCGCCCCGGTTTTCTCGCAGTTCAAGATAGCCCAGCCCGGCCAGATGCCGGAACACTTCGCGCAGGGGCGTGCGCGACAGGCCGAACGCCTCGGACAGCTGCGCCTCGTCCAGGTCATCGCCGGGGCGCAGTTTCAGCGTCATCACCGCCGCTTTCAGATGCGCGGCCAGCGCCGCCTTGCGGCTTTTCGTGTCGTCTTTCATCCCCAACCTTCGCTTTGGTCGAATCGCGACACCCAGGATGTCGCCCCTGCTCTTGCCCGATAAAATGCACCTTGTACACAATCAGCCTGACCGCCCGTGATAGACTGAGCGCATGACCCGCCCGCAACACTTCTGTTTCATCCTCGTTCCCGAGTTCTCGCACCTGGCCTTCTCCTGCGCGGTCGAGCCGCTGCGGATCGCCAACTGGGTCAGCGGCGCGGAGCTGTACCGCTGGTCCTTCGCCTCGGAGGACGGCGCGCAGGCGGTGTGTTCGAACGGGTCCGTGACGCTGGTGCATGGCGGGCTGGCGGACCTGCCAAAATGCGACCAGATCTTCGTTTTGTCGGGCATCCACATGCGCGATCACGTCAGCCGCCCCCTGCTGGCCGCATTGCGCCGCGAACGGGCCCGCGGAACGGCCATCGGAGCGCTGTGTTCGGGCGCGTGGCTGCTGGCCGAGGCCGGGTTCCTGAACGGGATGCAGGCGGCGATCCATTGGGAATATCACGACGCCTTCATGGAGGCCTTCCCGGACGTGAACCTGG
This sequence comes from Ruegeria sp. SAZA006, assembly GCF_059613465.1. NCBI lineage: Bacteria > Pseudomonadati > Pseudomonadota > Alphaproteobacteria > Rhodobacterales > Roseobacteraceae > Ruegeria > Ruegeria sp. SAZA006. Next base: position 631,069 of record NZ_JBXWSO010000004.1, on the reverse strand, counting down.
TGCGCAGCGTCTTCGTGGCCGATGAAAAGCACATGACCGCCTCGGGCGGTACCGCGACGGCCGACCTGATGCTGCACCTGATCGAGCGCGACCACGGGCAGGACCTGTCGATCGCGGTCGCCGACCAGATGGTTTATAACGCCGTGCGCAACGCGACCGCCGATCAGCGTGTGTCGCTGCAATCGCGCAACGGCATGCGCAACGCGCATCTGGCCAAGGCGATCCAGATCATGGCCGACCGCATCAACGACCCGATCTCGCCGGCGGTGATCGCCGAACAGATCGGCATCTCGACCCGCCAGCTGGAACGGTTGTTCGGCAAATACCTCAACGCCTCGCCCAAGAAATACTTCATGGAGCTGCGGCTGGACCGCGCGCGCAACCTGTTGTTGCAGACCGAATCCTCGGTCACCGACGTAGCCTTTGCCTGCGGCTTCGAAAGCCCGGGACATTTCTCACGCGTGTACCGCGCCGCCTTTGGCGTCACCCCGATGCAGCAGCGCAGCCGGCTGGACTGAGTCACTGCCGACTGGACAGGACGGGCCATCTCGGATTATTTGAACGAACGTTCAGATCACTGGGGAGGAGCCCGCCATGCAATTGTCCACCACCGCTGCCGTCATCACCGGCGGCGCCTCGGGCCTCGGAGAGGCCACCGCACGTTACTTTGCCGAGAACGGCGCGCAGGTCACCATCCTCGACCGCGATGCCGAGCGTGGCGCGCAGGTCGCGGCCGAGATCGGCGGACATTTCGCCCAGGCCGACGTGACGGACGAGAACTCGGTGGCTGCGGCCATTGCGCTGGCGATGGAGAAGATGGGCAAAATCACCGCCTGCGTGAACTGTGCCGGCATCGCTTATGGCATCAAGACCGTGGGCAAGGATGGCCCCCACCCGCTCGACGCCTTCCAGCGCACCATCGACATCAACCTCGTGGGCACCTTCAACGTGTCGCGTCTGGCCGCCGTCGAGATGGCCAAGAACGAGCCCGAGCCGGATGGCGCGCGCGGAGTGATCATCAACACCGCCTCGATTGCCGCGTTCGACGGCCAAAAGGGTCAGGCGGCCTATGCGGCGTCCAAGGGCGGTGTCGTGGGCATGACGCTGCCGATGGCGCGCGACCTGGCCTCGACCGGGATCCGGGTGATGACCATCGCGCCCGGCATCTTCATGACGCCGATGCTGGCTGGCCTGCCCGAAGAGGTGCAGCAACAGTTGGCCGCCGACGTGCCCAACCCCGCCCGCCTGGGCGACCCGCGCGAATACGGCCGGCTGGCCGGGTTCATCGTCGAGATGGGCTATCTGAACGGCGAGGTCATCCGCATCGACGGCGCCCTGCGCATGCGCTGACCCTCACTGACGATTTCCGGCCCGGTCGATCTTCGTCCGGGCCGGCCATTTTCGTTTCGTACAAAACGGAAGACCTCCGTCCCGGGGCCGGTACAAAACAGACGAATTGGCTCAGCCCGCCTCGGCCTTCTCTTCCAGTTCCAGCCATTCCTCCTCGGCAGCGGCCAGCTTCTGCTGCCGCTCGACAAGGGCCTCGGTTGCCTTCTGGAACTTCACCGGCTCGCGGGTGAACAGTTCGGGGTCCGACATCAGCTCCTCCAGCTTGGCGATCTCGGCTTCCAGCCGCGCGATCTCGGCGGGCAGCTTCTCCAGCCGGTGTTTTTCGGAAAAGGACAGGCCGGTTTTCGACTTGGTTTCCTGCTTGACCTTCGGCTTGTTCTCTTTTGATTTATCCGGCTTTTTCTCGACCAGATCGACGCGCTGCGCGACATAATCCGACCAGCCGCCCGCATAGACGGTCGCGCGGCCGTTGCCCTCCATCGCTATGGTGGTGGTCGCCACACGATCCAGGAAATCCCGGTCGTGACTGACCAGCAGCACCGTGCCGTCATAGTCGTCCAGCAGTTCCTGCAACAGGTCCAGCGTCTCGACATCTAGGTCGTTGGTCGGTTCGTCCAGCACCAACAGGTTCGACGGTTTCGCCATCAGCTTGGCCAGCAGCAACCGCGCTTTTTCGCCGCCCGACAAGGACTTGACGGCCGCTCTTGCCTGCCGTTCGTCGAACAGGAATTCCTTGAGATAGCCGACCACATGCTTGGGCTGGCCGCGCACCATCACCTGATCGGCCTTGCCCGAGACGCGCATCTCGGGGTCGCCGGTCAGGCTGTCCCACAGGGTCATCTCGGGGTCCAGCTGCGCGCGGGTCTGGTCGAAGACCGCGATCTCCAAATTGGTGCCCAGTGTCACCGACCCCTCGTCCGGCTCCACTTCGCCCAGCAGCATCTTCAAAACCGTTGTCTTGCCCACGCCATTCGGCCCAACAAAGGCCACCCGATCGCCGCGCTGCACCAGCAGGTCCAGGTTACGCACGATAGGCTTGCCGTCGAACGCCTTGCTGATGCCGCGCGCCTCGATCACCTTGCGCCCGGATTTCGGACCGGTCTCCAAGGACATGGCCGCCGAGCCCTGACGCTTAATCTGCGCCGCGCGTTCGGCCCGCAGGGCCTGCAACGCCCGCACCCGGCCCTGGTTGCGCTTGCGGCGGGCGCTGATCCCCTCGACCGCCCAACGCGCCTCGGACTTGATCAGCCGGTCCAGCTTGTGGCGTTGCTGGTCTTCCTCCTCCCAGATCTTGTCACGCCACGCCTCGAAGGCCTCGAACCCCTGCTCCTGCCGGCGCACCAAACCGCGGTCAATCCACAGTGTTGCCCGGGTCAGCGCCCGCAGGAATGCGCGGTCATGCGAGATCAGGACAAAGGCCGCCCGCGTCGCGCCCAGTTCACGTTCGAGCCAACCGATGGCCTCGATGTCCAGATGGTTGGTCGGCTCATCAAGCAGCATCAGGTCGGGGGCCTCGGCCATCAACTTGGCCAGCGCCGCGCGGCGCCGTTCGCCGCCCGAGGCAGTCTGAACCGCGCGCGAGGGGTCGAATTTCAGCCCCTCGCCGGCCCGTTCCACCTTGTACAGCTCGCCGGGTTCCAGCCCGCTGGCCGCATAATCGCCCAGCGTGGCAAAGCCCTCCATCGTCGGGTCCTGCTCCATGTAACCCACGGATTTGCCGGGCGGCACGACAATGTCGCCCCGGTCCGGCTCGACCAGACCGGCCATGACCTTCATCAGGGTGGATTTGCCCGAGCCGTTCCGCCCGACCAGCGCAACGCGGTCGCCGGGCTGAACCACCAGGTCAAGGTCGGAAAACACCGGCTCGCCCCCGAAGGTCAGCGAGATACCGGACATCTGCAACAAAGGAATACGTGCCATAAGCGCCAGCTAAACCGGCAGGCATTGGGCGTCAACGCCCCAACCTCACCTTTTGCCAGCAGCGCGGCTTCAGCCCGCGATCATCCGCAAGAGGCGTTTCCGCGCCGCGGGAATCGCGCCGATCTCGACACCGGTGAAGACATGCAGCGTGTTCAGCTGGCGGTCCACCACCGCATGATCGCTGACCCAACCGCCCATCATTAAATAGGTACGCAGCAACGGCGGCATTCGCAGCATGGCCTTTCTGGCATCCGGGCGCCGCCGCAGCCGCGCGGCAAAGCGGAACACGTCCGGCGCCTTGACCCGCGGCAACCAGCGTTTGGGCGCAAGGTGGCGATGTTTGAGCATCGCGAAAGCATCCAGGTATTCCGCAGTCTCAGTTCCTGCGAAGGACGAGCATCCAAACAGCAACTGGACCCCGTTGCGGTCGACAAAGGCCGTCATCGCGCCCCAGGCCACCCTCAGGATATCGGGGTCCGTCCAATCGGGATGGATGCAGAACCGCCCCATTTCCACCATGCGCCCATCAAAGCTCTGCAAAGCGGAAAGGTCATAGAACTGGGCCGAATAACTCCGGCTGATGTCGCTGCCGCTGTCCATGACCAGCATCCGGAAACAGCAGACCAACTGGCCACCTGCCTGCGAATCCTCGACCAGAACATGGGCGCAGGTAACGTCGAATTTGTCCTGATCCGTCTCGGCTGTTCGGAATGCAAGTGTACGAAGATTCTGGGCCGCCCGCACGTCCTCGGGACACCGCGCCAGGCGCGCGCGGAAGCGGCCTTTGTCCAACAAAATATCATCGGCCATGGTCGCATCCTCCACGGTTTCTCACCGATTGCGATCTGCCTGATCCCATGCACCAATAGTGTGACCGCCGTGTGAAGCTTTCAACCGGCGGCCGGAAATTAGCTGGCCCCCGGGATGTTCGACGGGCTGAATTGGCCGATGTTGCCCAGCAGCTGCCGCAGGAAGCCTTTGTCCTGAACACTGGAGTCCGTCACACGGCGATCCAGCACGATGACATAGCCGTCTTCGAGACCGAATTTTTCGATATTGCGGACGACGCCACGCTGGTCAAAGCTGATCGCCACCAATTCGCGCGAGACGACCTCGGGGCGTTTGGGGCCATAGTGGCGAACGCGCGACGCCACATAGTAGAAACCCGAATCCTTCAACACACCTGACGAGCTGGGCGCGCCAGCCTTTTCCAGAACCGTGTCGCGGGTATCGACGCCAACCTTGATCTCGGCCAGCTCTTCCGGGGTGGGGATATAGCCGTGCTTCTTGTAGACCGGGGTACAGGCAACAGCGGTGGCCAGAACAAGCGTGCAGGCAACCGCCCTGGACGCCGGTTTCAGCCTGTTCAGTACTTTCAACATGTTCACCCTCTTGCCTTGGTCCCTTGCGGCTTCTATCCGATTACAGAAACCCATGCCCCGGTTCAACACAGGAAAGGGTCACAATGTCCGACCTCTCAACATTGCGCGTCGCCGATCTGCCTCAAAACAGCCCGACCGCGTTCGAATTGCGCCCCCCTGCTCGGCAACTCGAGGAAATTCGTGATGCGTTGGGCCTGCTCGGGCTGCGCAAGCTGAGTTTTGTCGGCGAGCTGCGCGCGCAAGGCAAGCGTGATTGGGTGTTGACCGCCAAGCTGGGCGCGACCGTCATTCAGCCCTGCGTGGTGACGCTGGACCCGGTCACGACCCGGATCGAGGCCCCGGTGCGGCGCGTTTTCATGGCCAATTTGACCGAACCGGACGAACCCGAGTTCGAAATGCCCGAAGATGACGAGACCGAAGCCTTGGGCCCGGAAATCGATCTGGAACAGGTGATGCGCGAGGCACTGTCCCTTGCGTTGCCCCAATACCCCCGGAAAGACGGCGCACATCTGGGCGACGCGAACTATACCGAACCGGGCAAACAGGCGATGACCGACGAGGATGCCAAACCCTTTGCCGGGCTGGCGTCCCTGCGTGACGCACTTAAAAAAGACGAGTGACAGGGGATCGATTTCCTGTCATAGCAGGCGCTCAGAAAAATCGCTTGAACATGTCGAGAATCGCAGTATTTTCGCGCGCTCATCGGAATTTGGGTTGGACATCGCGGGGCTTGTTCCCTAAACGCACGTCACACCACGAGAAAACGAAGAATGAAACCCGGCCTGCAGCGAATCTGCTGGCCCTTAGTAGACAAAGGTTGAGACCATGGCCGTCCAACAGAACAAAGTTTCCAAGTCGCGTCGCAACAACCGCCGCGCACACGACGCTCTGGTTGCTGCAAACCCGAACGAATGCGCGAACTGCGGCGAGCTGAAGCGCCCGCACCACGTTTGCGCAGCATGCGGCCACTATGACGATCGTGAAGTCGTCGCTCAGGCCGACGACATCGACCTGGACGAAGACGCGGCCTAAGCCTGATTGAACGCAGGTTCTGGCATGACAGCGCAGCCCACGCAGACCGGAAAGATCATCATCTCGGTTGACGCAATGGGCGGGGATTCAGGTCCCGGCGTGGTCGTGGCTGGAATCGCGAAGTCAGCAAAGAAGAACCCCGAGGTCGGATTTCTTCTGCACGGCCCGAAAGATGTGCTGAGCAAGCTTGTATCGAAACGGCGTGTCCTCGACGGACGCGTCGTTTTTCGTGATTGCCCGGACGTGGTCACGATGCAGGACAAGCCCAGCCAGGTGGTGCGCAGCGGCAAGAACACCTCGATGTGGTCGGCGCTGGAATCGGTGCGTCAGGGCGAGGCCCATGGTGCCGTCTCCTGCGGCAATACCGGCGCGCTGATGGCGCTGTCGATGATGCGGCTGCGCAAACTGCCCGGGGTGAACCGCCCCGCCATCGCGATTCTGTGGCCATCCCGCAACCCTCAGGGCTTCAACGTCATGCTGGACGTGGGCGCGGATGTGCGGGCCGACGCCAAGGATCTGCTGCAGTTCGCGTTGATGGGCGCTTCTTATGCGCGCAACGGCATGGAACTGACCCGCCCGCGTATCGGGCTGCTGAACGTTGGCACCGAAGAGCACAAGGGCCGCGCCGAACTCAAGGAAGCCCATGCCCTGATCACCGACTTCGCGGATCAGGCAAACTTTGATTTCGTGGGCTTCGTGGAAGGCAGCGACATTCCCGGCGACAAGGCGGATGTCATTGTAACGGATGGGTTTACCGGAAACGTCGCCATCAAGACCGGCGAAGGCACGGCCAGCCTGATCGGTGACCTGCTGCGCGAGGCCTTCAAGTATTCGCCCCTATCGCGCCTGGCCTCGGTTCTGGCCATCACCTCGCTGCAGCGATTGAAGAAACGCATCGACCCGCGCCGCGTCAACGGCGGGGTCTTTCTTGGCCTGAACGGCACTGTCATAAAATCCCACGGAGGCGCCGACGCCACCGGCGTGTCGGCCGCGATCAAGCTGGCTTTCACCCTGGCCAAGTCCGGCTTTGCGGAAAAATTGGCAGCACGGGTTGCATCCACGGCTGAGCTTGAACAAGATGCGGCGCAATCTGCGCTGCAGACCAAATAAGAACAAAGAAGGCAGTACCCCAGATGGCAGGCCGTTCAGTCGTTGTAGGTGTCGGGCATTACCTGCCCAAGCGGGTGGTTCCGAACTCCGAATTCGAAAAGACGCTTGATACGACCGATGAATGGATTCGCACCCGTTCCGGTATCGAGCGTCGGCACTTTGCGGCCGAAGATGAAACCACGTCCGATCTGGCAACCTATGCGGCCAAAGCCGCGTTGCAGGACGCCGGTCTGACAGCCGATGACATTGACGCAATCGTTTTGGCGACCTCGACCGCAGATCTGACGTTCCCGTCGGCCGCCACCATGGTTCAAGCCAATCTGGGCATGACCCGAGGGTTTGCCTTTGATGTTCAGGCCGTCTGCGCCGGTTTCGTGTTTGCGCTGAGCAACGCCAACGCCTTGATCCTTTCGGGTCAGGCCAAGCGCGTGCTGGTGATCGGCGCTGAAACTTTTTCGCGTATCATGGACTGGACCGACAGATCGACTTGCGTGTTGTTCGGGGATGGGGCCGGTGCCCTCGTGCTCGAGGCGCAGAACGGTGCCGGAACAAGCGATGATCGGGGTATCTTGTCCACGGATCTGCATTCTGACGGACGCTACAAGGACCTTTTGTACGTGGACGGCGGGGTGTCGACGCAATCGACAGGCCATCTTCGGATGCAGGGCAACCAGGTGTTCCGCCATGCGGTCGAAAAGCTCACCGCCACTGCGGAAACCGCCCTGGAACGCGCCGGACTGAACAGTCAGGACGTCGACTGGATCGTGCCGCATCAGGCCAATATCCGCATCATTCAGGGCACCGCAAAGAAGATGGGCCTGCCCATGGATCACGTCGTGGTGACCGTTCAGGACCACGGCAACACATCGGCCGCCTCGATTCCCCTGGCCTTGTCGGTCGGCAAGGAACGTGGCCAGATCAAGCAAGGTGATTTGATCGTGACCGAGGCGATTGGCGGCGGTTTGGCGTGGGGCTCGGTTGTCCTGCGGTGGTAACCGGCGCATTCCGGCTTACGCAGCCGCCCGCAATTCATTGATATTGACAGCGAATTTGCGCTACCCCTATGCTCGAAAATCAATAGGGGAAATGTCATGGGCGATAATACACTGACGCGAATGGATCTGAGCGAAGCCGTGTTTCGCGAAGTTGGGCTGTCACGCAACGAAAGCGCACAGCTTGTCGAGAGCATTCTGAACCACATGTCGGACGCGCTGGTGCGTGGCGAACAGGTCAAGATTTCGTCCTTCGGCACTTTCAGCGTTCGTGACAAATCAGCCCGTATTGGACGCAACCCGAAAACCGGTGAAGAAGTTCCAATCCAGCCGCGCCGCGTGCTGACTTTCCGCCCGTCGCATCTGATGAAGGATCGCGTCGCCGCCGGGAATCGCAAGTAAACCCGGGGCCAGGAGGATATGAGCAAGTCACCCGACGCGTTTCGCACCATCAGTGAAGTTGCGGATTGGCTCGGTGTTCAGGCCCATGTCCTGCGCTTCTGGGAAAGCCGGTTTGCACAAGTCAAGCCAGTGAAACGTGCAGGCGGTCGCCGTTACTACCGCCCCAACGACATGCGCCTTCTGGGTGGCATCAAGAAACTGCTGCACGAGGATGGCATCACGATCAAGGGCGTCCAACGCATCCTGAGGGAACAGGGCGTGGCCCATGTGGCGGCGCTGTCACCCGACATCGATGTCAGCGCAGAATCACCACAGACGCCACAGGACGTGGTGGTGTCTTTTCCGCCCAAATCGACCGGCCAGCAAATCGACCTCGATCTACAGTCCGACACTGATGGTCCCGGATCGCCCGAGCTTCAGGTAACACCCAGTTCGCCACACCCCGAGCCGACGCCCGCGCCCGCTGCGGTCAACGGGGACGACGGCATCAGCCCTGCCCCGCTGTTTGGCGGCATCGCCTCCAAAGCTTGGCAGACTACGGATTTTGACGCTGAGGCGCTGCGCCAGATCGCCCCGATCGCGAGGGACCTCAGGGCATGGCTCAGCCGGGTCGAAGGTCAAAAGGCGGGATAAGAAGAAAGGCAATGTTTTCCTCTTGCCCCTGCCGGGAAAATCATTATGAACAGCCCAACGTCGGGCTATGGCGCAGCCTGGTAGCGCGTCCGTCTGGGGGACGGAAGGTCGCAGGTTCGAGTCCTGCTAGCCCGACCAAATCACACCGACGTTTATGGCAGACAGGCCAGATCCCGCTCTGGCACCAGGGGGGATCGGAATGACAGGTGTATGCCCGAACCAGCAAATCGAGGCGATGATCGCGCGCAGTGAGATCACCGCCGAGCCGGCCATTCTGCCCGCCCAGATCCAGCCCGCCAGCCTTGATCTTCGTTTGGGAACAGTCGCTTACCGCGTTCGCGCGTCATTTCTGGCGGGCGAAGCGCGTTCGGTGTCCGAACGGCTCGCCGAGTTCGAGATGCACCGGATCGACATCACCGACGGCGCCGTTCTCGAAAAAGGTTGTGTCTACCTTGTGCCCCTGATGGAAGCGTTGTCCCTGCCCGGTGACGTGACCGCTGTCGCCAACGCCAAAAGCTCGACCGGGCGTCTGGACCTTCTGACCCGTACCATCACCGACGGCGGAACCGAGTTCGACCGGGTGCCCGCAGGCTATTCTGGGCCCCTCTACGCCGAAATCTGCCCGCGGTCCTTTTCTGTCTTGGTGCGTCCGGGGATGCGGCTGAACCAGATCCGGTTCCGGCAAGGCCAGGCAGTTTTGTCCGATGCGGATCTGACTGCTCTGCATGCGGAATCCCCATTGGTCGATGGTCCGGCCGTCATTCAGGACGGTCTGGGGTTTTCGGTCGACCTGCGCCTGCCCAACACTGACCTTGTTGGCTACCGCGCGAAACCGCATACCGGCGTGATCGACCTTGACCGGATCGGCGAATACGACCCGCAGGAATACTGGGAAGAGGTGCGCACCAAGGACGGGCGGATCATTCTGGATCCGGGCGCATTCTATATCCTGGTCAGCCGAGAGGCGGTTCACATCCCACCGATGTACGCGGCCGAAATGGCGCCCTATCTGGCGATGGTGGGCGAGTTCCGGGTGCACTACGCGGGCTTTTTCGATCCGGGCTTCGGTCATGCCGAAGCCGGAGGCGCCGGGTCACGTGGAGTTCTGGAAGTTCGCTGTCACGAAGCGCCATTCGTGCTGGAGCATGGACAGGTCGTCGGGCGGCTGGTCTATGAGCGTATGGCCGAGATGCCGACACAGCTGTACGGGGCAGGAATTGCTTCGAACTATCAGGGCCAGGGCCTGAAATTGTCGAAGCATTTCAAGTCCGTAAAGTGAACCTCAGAACCGCATGAACCGCCGCATCTGGCGGGTCAGCTGCTTGGCCTGTTTCATGCTCGGGCTCTGTCCGCCTGCACTTTGCGCCATGCGCCGGTCGGTCTGAGGATCGCGCGCCTGGCTCTGTTGGCCCGGCTTGCGGGTCGCACGATCGGCAAGGTCAAAACCTTTGTCGACACCGCGCGTGACCAGCCTGCGCATGACTTGCCGAACGATCATGTCGATGATGCGGTTTGCGTTCATTTGGGTCTCCGTTCCTCTGCGCCGAACCTAACGGCGATATGCGCCGACAAAAGGGCGACGCAATCAATCTTCCTCGAACAGTTCGGACTGATCTTCGTCACCCGTTTCATCTTCGTTGGCCTCGCCGATCGGCATCGCCCCCGGCGGCGGCCGGTTTTCCAGCAAGCCAGCAGCGCGCAGCTCCTTAAGGCCCGGCAAGTCACGCGCGCTTTCCAGACCGAAATGATCCAGGAACTGAGGCGTTACGACAAAGGTCACCGGACGGCCCGGCGTCATGCGGCGACGGCCCAGCCGGATCCACTCCATCTCCAGCAGTTGGTCGATGGTTCCCCGCGACACGGACACGCCGCGGATTTCTTCGATCTCGGCGCGGGTGCAGGGCTGATGATAGGCCACGATCGCCAGGGTCTCGATGGCGGCACGGCTCAGCTTGCGGGTCTCGACCGTTTCCTTCTGCATAAGGAAGCCCAGATCGGGGGCCGTGCGGATGGCCCACGCCTCGCCCACTTTGACCACGCGGACCCCGCGCCCTTCATAACGTTTCTGCAGCAGTTCCAGCGCTTGCGCGGCGTCGCAGCCATGCGGCATCCGCGCCTCAAGATCGGCCACTGTCACCGGTTCGGCGCTGGCAAACAGTACCGCCTCGACCATACGCTCCTGCTCAGCCAGCGGAGGCGCTTCGAACAGGGTGCCGGTGCCGTCGTCTTCGGGGGCGTCAGTCACGTTTGTCAGTCCTTCTGCGCAGTTGGATCGGGGCAAAGGTCTCGCTTTGCTTGATCTCCATATGTCCTTCCTTGACCAGTTCCAGCGAGGCCGCAAACGTCGCCGCCGTGGCCGAGCGCCGCCGCACCGGGTCAACGTCCCATCCGTCGGGCAGGTAGGTTTCCATGTCGGTCCAGGTTCCGGCAAATCCGATCAGCGGGCGCATCCGTTCCAGCGCCTGTTCCATCGTGAAAACGGCGTCGCGGTCCATCACGAAGGGTCGGAACTCGTCGCGGGTTCGGATGCGGGCATATCCCTGCATCAGGTCCAGCAAGGTGGCGGAATAGGTGACCGTCCGGATGCGGGTCACGTCCTCGCCCTGCCCGCGCCTGAAGAAATCGCGCCCCAACTGGTCGCGCGCCATCAGGCGGGCGGCCGCATCGCGCATCGCCTGCAGGCGTTCCAACTGAAAGGCCAGGTGCGCGGCCAGTTCTTCGCCCGTCGGCCCCTCTTCATCGGGGTCAGGCGGCAGCAGCAGCCGGGATTTCAGAAAGGCCAGCCACGCCGCCATCACCAAGTAATCGGCGGCCAGTTCGATCCGCAGGGCGCGGGCCCGTTCGACAAAGGCCAGATATTGCTGCGCCAGCGCCAGAACCGAGATCTTGCGCAGATCGACCTTTTGCGTCCGCGACAGGGTCAGCAGCACGTCCAGCGGGCCTTCAAACCCGTCGACGTCCACGATCAGCGCCTCGGCGGCCAGCCGATCGGCGACCGAAACCGGGTCTTCGCTGAAAAGGTTATCCGTCATATACCTGCCCGCCCATCAGACGGGATAGTTCCGTCTCGGCGGCACGGATGTCAAGTTCCTCGGGCGATTGCCGCTGTGCCAGCGCCTTGTCTGCGCGGGCTTGTGCCGCCTCCGACATCTCGCCCGCAGCTTCCATGACCGCCGCCCTGTCGGCAAGCGAGCCGTTGCAGTGCAGCACTACATCGCATCCTGCGGCCAGCGCCTGACGCGACAGGTCGGCCAAAGACCCGCTGAGCGCCTTCATCGAGATGTCGTCGGTCATGATCAGGCCCTCAAACCCGATCTGATCTCGGATCACAGCCATCATCTGCGCAGAGATCGTTGCCGGTCGTTCATCGAGCTGCTCAAAGACCAAATGGGCCGTCATGCCCATCGGCAGATCGTTCAAGGCGCGAAACGGGGCAAAATCGGTCTGCAACAGATCGTCCAACGGCGCATCGACATGTGGCAGATCGAAATGGCTGTCCAAAGTCGCCCGTCCGTGGCCGGGAATATGCTTGACGATGGGCAAGACGCCACCGTCCAAATGACCCTGCGCAACGGCCCGGCCGATTTTCGCGACTGTCGAAGCATCGCCGCCGTAGCACCGGTTGCGCAAAAAGGCGTGGGTGTCTGGACGCGCCAGATCCACCATCGGTGCGCAGTTGCTGTCGATGCCCATGGAATACAGTTCATGCGCGATCAGGCGATACCGCAGGTACATGGCCCGCCGGGCATGGTCGCCGGCACGTTCTGCATGATCCAATGGGGGCATCCATTGCCGCGCAAGTGGCGCGCGCAAACGTTGGACCCGTCCGCCCTCTTGGTCGATGGTGATCGGACAGTTTCGACCGACGGCCTCGCGAAAGTCGTCACACAAGGCACGGACCTGATCCGCGGTTTCGATATTGCGGGCAAACAGAATGAACCCGAACGGGTTCATCTGGCGAAACAACGCCTTTTCTTCGGGTGTCAATCGTAGCCCGGCCGCATCCGTGATCGTGGCGCCGAACCTCACCGCACGGCGACCGGGATACAGTCAGCGTCCTGTGCGACCAGGGCGGCGCAGAACTGGCGCGAGTCGCTCAGGTCGTCGAACCCCAGGACCCGCAGACGATAAAACGTGCGGCCTCCACTTGAGGTTTTCTGGATAACCCTCTGCTTCCCATCCATATATTCACCAAACCTACGATACAGCCTGTCCCATTCGGCCTGCGCGACCTCGGGGCTTTCAAACGCACCCAGCTGCGCCAGCCGGGTACCCTTGGTCAATGTGTTCGGGTCGACATCCAACCCTACAGCAGCTTTGACCGCGGCGTTGATCGCGTCTTCACTGACTGCAGGCTGTACAGCCGAAGCCGCGCGCGCCGGACGGCGCAGCGGACGCAGAGACCGGCGCACGCCCGGCAGGGCCGCGATTTCGGGATCCGGCAGCTGAGCGGCGAGATCGGCCGGATCAATGGCTGGCTCGTCATCTTCCAAGTTCAGGGATGCAAGCTGCACGCCCTCTTCGGTCTGCGGTGCCTCGACGGCAGGCGCGCCGGACAGTTCGGCAACGACGGCGTCAACTGCGCCTTGACGCAGTTCGGCCGCTTCCTGGTTCGAGATTTCTTGTTCGACGACATGCACGGCGGGGGTCGGCTTCAGCTCACCCATCGCCACGTCTTCATCCGTCAGAGAAACGGGGCGCGGCGCAAGGATCAGCCGGTCGGCCGGAGGCGCGGCGGTCCCGACCGCCGCAACGGCATTGACCGCAAGTCCCTGGTGATCAGCGGGGGTGCCGCCCGGAGTCTCCGGCTGCACCCGCATCGGCCCCTCGGCCGCGCGTACGACCGGTACGCCGCTCACATCGCGCATGACCAGCTTGTACCCCCAGATCGCGACACCGGCGACAAGCGCCAGAGACGCGGCAGCGCCCAGCAGGTTGACGACCCGCCCAAGGCCCGCGCCAGCCGGCGCACCCTCAGCCTGATCCATCATATCGTCGGGATATTCATACCCATCTTCGGGGTGGAACTGATTCGAGTAATGCGCGTGCTCGGGGCTGGTCTGCCCCGAGAAATCGTAACTGGTCATATCCGCCTCACTGCCCGTTTCGCGCCTGAAATTGGGGCGCGCGGGTCATTTCTTGCCTACCTCGGGCCGGCGGTTCGGGCAGTGTTGGTTACCGCATCTCCTGCGCCGGCGTGACACCAAGAATACCCAAGCCTGCTGAAATCACAACAGAAACGGCCCGGGCCAGTGCGATTTTTGCCTGGCTTGTTGCCGCGTCACCATCTTGCAGGAAGCGTAGCGACATTTCTTCGTTGCCCTTGTTCCACAATGCGTGGAAATCCCCTGCAAGTTCATACAGATAGAAGGCAACCCGATGCGGTTCGTTGGTACGCGCAGCGATCTCGACCAGCCGTGGCCATTCGGCCAGCTTTTTGGCAACAACCAACTCGGACGCGTGGTCGATCTTGCTCAGATCGGCAGCCTTGAGGGTCGCGTCGTCCGCGGCAACGCCCGCTTCGGCGGCCCGGCGCAGCACGCTCATGACCCGGGCATGGGCGTATTGCACGTAGAACACGGGGTTCTCGCGGCTTTGCTCAAGCACCTTGTCGAAGTCGAAGTCCAGCGGCGCATCGTTCTTGCGGGTCAGCATCACGAACCGGGTCACGTCCGGGCCGACCTGGTCGACCACATCGCGCAGTGTGACGAAATTGCCGGCCCGCTTGGACATCTTGAACGGCTCGCCGTTTTTCCACAGCTTCACCAACTGGGTCAGCTTGATGTCCAGCGGCACCTTGCCGTCTGACAGAGCCGAAACAGCGGCCTTCATCCGCTTGACGTAGCCGCCGTGATCTGCGCCGAACACGTCGATCAGCGCGTCGAATCCGCGGCTCACCTTGTCGTAGTGATAAGCGATGTCCGGAGCAAAATAGGTCCAGCTTCCGTCGGATTTCTTGACCGGGCGATCCACATCGTCGCCATGCGCGGTGGACTTGAACAGGGTCTGCTCGCGGGGCTCCCAGTCTTCGGGGGTTTTGCCCTTGGGCGGCTCAAGAACGCCTTCATAGATAAGACCCTTGTCGCTGAGCGACTTCAGTGCGGCCTCGATCTTGCCGGTTCCGTACAGCGACTTCTCCGAGAAGAACACGTCCATCTCGACGCCCAGCGCCTTCAGATCGGCGCGGATCAGATCCATCATCGCGTCGGTTGCAAAAACGCGGACCTCGGCCAGCCACTCGCTTTCAGGCTTGTCCAGCAAGCTGTCGCCGTATTTTTCCTTCAGCGCCTCACCGATCGGGATCAGGTAGTCGCCCGGGTAAAGGCCTTCGGCGATCTCCGGGCTCAGGCCGTTGGCCTCGCGGTACCGCTCGAACGCGGACCGGGCCAGCACATCTACCTGCGCGCCGCCATCGTTGATGTAGTATTCACGGGTCACATCGTGGCCGGAATAGGCCAACAGGCTGGCCAGCGCATCGCCGAACACTGCGCCACGTGTGTGGCCCACATGCAGCGGTCCCGTGGGGTTGGCCGAGACGTATTCCACGTTCACCTTCAGCCCCTGCCCCATGGTCGAGCGACCATAATCCGTGCCCTGTTCCAACACCGCACCCAGAACGCCCTGCCAGACCGGCGGAGCAAGCCGCAGGTTGAGAAAGCCCGGACCTGCAACCTCGGCACTCGTGATCCGCTCATCGGCAGCCAGTTTCGCGGCCAGCGCATCGGCAATGTCACGCGGCTTCATCTTGGCCGGCTTGGCCAACACCATCGCGGCATTGGTCGCCATGTCTCCATGGGCGGCGTCGCGTGGGGGTTCGACCGCAACGTTGTCAAAGCTCAGCCCCTCGGGCAGCGCGCCTTCGGACTGCATCTGCATCAGCGCGTCCAGAACAAGGCCGCGTATCTCGGAGAACAGGTTCATTTCGGATGTCCTTTTGCTTGCGCAGCGGTTTACCACGCAAGGCGGCAAGGTCAATGCAGGCGAGCGGCCCAAACCAGCTTTCGCAGCATGCAGCCCTAGACCTGCGGGGGCTGCGCGCCGGTCAGGCGGGCATGATCCTGCAAGGCAAACCGATCGGTCATGCCCGCAATATAGTCCGAAACGATCCGGGCCAGCGCGGTCTCGTCCGGCGCCCCTTCGATATCCGAATGCCAATGCCGAGGCATCTGGCGCGGGTCGCTCAGATAGATCGGGAACAGCTCCTCGACTACGCGACTGACCTTGGCGCGCACCTCCATGACGCTGGGCGCCCGGTACATGCGGGTAAAAAGAAACGCCCGGATATCGTTGAGCCGCGCCCAAAGATCATCCGAGAAGCGGATGACAGGCGCCCCGAGGTGACGAACATCCTCGACTGTTTGCGCACCTGATCTCTCCAAAACCGCGCGAGAGGTGTCGATTACATCTGAAACCATCACGCCGAACACCCGCCTCAGCGCCTCGTGACGACGCCGGTAAAAATCCAACCCGGGGTACTTGCGATCCACCTCGGCATAACACTCCCGGACAATCGGCAATTGGGCGATCTCGTCGTCGGTAAAAAGTCCGGCACGCAGACCGTCGAACAGGTCATGATTGTTGTAAGCGATGTCGTCGGACAGTGCCGCAACCTGCGCTTCTGCGCTGGCATGGGTGTGCAGTTGAAGGTCGAAATCGGCATTGCACTCGGCCAGCGCCCAGGGCAGATCGCCCGTAACCGGGCCGTTGTGCTTGGCGATGCCCTCAAGGCATTCCCATGTCAGGTTGCACCCGTCGAAATCCGCGTAATGCCGTTCCAGCTTGGTGACGATGCGGATCGCCTGAGCGTTGTGGTCGAAGCCCCCATAAGGCGCCATCAGCGCATGCAGAGCGTCCTCGCCCGTATGACCAAACGGCGTGTGGCCCAAATCATGCGCCAGGGCCACGGCCTCGGTCAGTTCCGGGTTCAGCCCCAATGCCCCCGAGATCGTGCGCGCGACCTGCGCCACCTCGATCGAATGGGTCAGGCGCGTGCGATAGCTGTCGCCCTCATGCTCGACAAAAACCTGCGTCTTGTGCTTCAGACGTCGGAACGCGCTGGCGTGTATGATCCTGTCCCGATCCCGCTGAAAGCACGACCGGAAACTGCTTTCTTCCTCTGGCACCAGCCGCCCGCGCGCCCGGCCCGGATCGGCAGCAAATCCTGCTCGCTCCAATGGTCTTGTCCTTGTCGCCTGTCTCCGGGGTTTCTATATTGTAGACCAACGAGGAAATAAACCTTTGGAGCATGGCATGAATCTGCCTCCGAGAGTCACAGAACGCGCCTTCGAGAGGCTTGCCGAGATCGGCGCCGCCGACAACGGCAAGGCCCTGCGAATCGCCGTTGAAGGCGGAGGGTGTTCAGGCTTTCAGTACGAAATCGCATTGGACGAGCCCAAGGACGATGATCTGGTACTGGAAGGCAAAGGCCAGAAGGTTGTCGTCGACGAAATATCTCTGCCGTTCCTGGAAAATGCGACGATTGATTTCACGCAGGAACTGATCGGCGCCCGGTTCGTGATCGACAACCCCAACGCAACCTCTTCCTGTGGGTGCGGCACGTCTTTTTCGATGTGATCAATCGTGGGGGCGTTGCGTCCACATCCTCTGGATATCTTCATGATCTGCAGGAGCGCCCGCTGTCCTTCGACGCGGCCGTAGCGTGCGGTTGACCGTGTTTGGCCCCGTGGCAACTGTGCCAGCTCGTCATGGCGTCATCCGTCCCCAAACGCCCCGGTGCCCGCGCCAGACCTGACTGACACCTTGTGATGGCCTCCGTTCTGGGCGATAGGTTTCGGCAGAGCTTCGGAGGGACCGGGATGAAAATCGCAACATTCAACATCAACGGCATCAAGGCGCGGGCCGAGGCTCTGCCCCGCTGGTTGGACGAAGCCCAGCCCGATGTGGTCCTGCTGCAGGAAATCAAATCCGTCGACGAAAACTTTCCCCGCGAGATCTTTGAGGAACGCGGGTACAACGTCGAAACCCATGGTCAGAAAAGCTTCAATGGCGTGGCGATACTTTCGAAGTATCCGCTCGAAGACGTCTCGCGCGGGCTGCCTGGGGATGAAGAGGACGAGCAGGCGCGATGGATCGAAGCAACCGTCATCGGCAAGAGGGCGCTGCGGATTTGCGGGCTTTATCTTCCCAACGGGAACCCTGCTCCGGGGCCGAAATTCGACTACAAGCTTGCCTGGATGGAACGGCTGTACGAGCGCGCCCGCGATCTTCTGGCCACGGAAGAGCCGGCCCTCATGGCCGGGGACTACAACATCATTCCGCAAGCCGAGGACGCGAAACGCCCGGAGGCCTGGCGCGAAGACGCCCTGTTTCGGCCGGAAAGCCGCGCGGCGTTTCGCAAGGTTCTTAACCTTGGCTTCACCGAAGCATTCCGTGCGCGGACGCAAGGCCCGGGCCACTATTCGTTCTGGGATTATCAGGCCGGCGCGTGGAACCGGAATGACGGCATTCGCATTGACCACTTCCTTCTGACACCACAAGCGGCGGACCTGATGCGCGATTGCCAGATCGACGCCGCAGTGCGCGGACATGAAAAACCGTCCGATCACGTCCCTGTTTGGGTGCACCTCGACATCTGACTCGTCAGGCCGTCGGGTCGTAATCGTAGATCCAGTCGTATCGACGCGTCAGGCGCGGACCGATCAGGGCCAAGGCCGCCTGCGCGGCCAGTCGTGCGGGACCGCGCAAATGAAAGTTCCGCGCGTTGGCACCGGCAGCTGCGACCACCTTGCGCGCGCGGGGTTTCCTCTTGATTTCATAGGCTTCGAGTGCGCGGCGGACACCCGACTGTTCGTCAAAAGATCGGGCCAGGATCCAAGCATCCTCAAGGGCGAGGCACGCCCCTTGAGCCATAAACGGCAATGTGGGATGCGCAGCGTCCCCCAAAAGGGCAACGCGACCATTCTGCCATTTCTGTGCCACCGGGCG
The DNA here is from genome assembly GCF_059613465.1 of Ruegeria sp. SAZA006. Taxonomy (NCBI): domain Bacteria; kingdom Pseudomonadati; phylum Pseudomonadota; class Alphaproteobacteria; order Rhodobacterales; family Roseobacteraceae; genus Ruegeria; species Ruegeria sp. SAZA006. The sequence continues at coordinate 612,303 of NZ_JBXWSO010000004.1, read as the reverse complement.
CAGAAACAAAGCCCACAGGTGAACATCTTGCACCTGCGCAAGCGCGGCACCTGCAGGACCGCCGAAATCGGCAAAACGCGCCCGCAGGTCCTCGGGGTCACCGCGCAGGCGCCAGCCCTCCTCCCGCCAATCGGACCGCTCTTCGACCGCCACGATGTTCAACATGGACCGCTTTCGCAGCGGATAGGTCACGACATGACGCCCGGGACCCATTGTCAGCGATGCCATGGGCTCGGCATCGTGGCCGGTCCAGGGCACCGTTGCCCGCCAGGCCACCTGATGCGTGAACGCGGGCGCTTCGGTTCCGTTCAGGATGGGCCGGATACCGCTGCGCCCGCCATCCGCTGCAACGGCGAATTCCGCGCGCAGCCGGGTGCCATCCTGCAGCGCAATCTCGGCGTCGGCTGGATGCTTCCGAACATTTGTGACGCGGGCATCCAGCCTGATCGACACCCCTGCGCGCTCGGCCGCCTTTTGCAGCACTTCTAGAAGGTCAGCACGGTGGAAATACCACGTGGGTCCGGCCGAGGGTGCCGGAAGACGGCTGACGACGCGGCCCCGCCGGAAATCGCGCAGAACAGTGCCGTGAGAGAGTTGTGCGACCCGACCGGGATCATCCACAACACCCAGCGCGCGCAGGACGGCCATGCCGTTGGCGCTGATTTGCAGACCGGCCCCGACCTCGGTCAAGGCCTCGGCCTGCTCGAGAACGGTCACCCGTGCACCGCGTTGCTGCAAGGCCAGCGCAGCGGCCATTCCGCCGATCCCGCCGCCGATGACACCGATTTGCAAACCGTCGATCTTCATGGCACGGGCTTAACGCAAAAAAGCCGGAGCCACAGGCCCCGGCGCTTGTCTTTTTTGAAAGAACCCAGCGATCAATCGTCGCGGTGAACTTTTTCGCGACGCTCGTGACGCTCTTGCGCTTCCAGCGTCATGGTCGCGATCGGACGCGCATCCAGACGCTTGAGCGAGATCGGGTCACCGGTTTTTTCGCAGTAACCGTATTCGCCCTCGTCGATCCGGCGCAGAGCGGCGTCGATCTTGGCAACCAGTTTGCGCTGTCGGTCCCGGGTGCGCAGTTCCAGCGCACGGTCGGTTTCCTCGCTGGCGCGGTCTGCAACGTCGGGAATATTACGGGTGCTGTCCTGCAGCCCCTCGATCGTATCCCGGCTGCCTGCCAAAAGTTCGTTTTTCCAGTTCAGCAGCTTGCGGCGGAAATACTCAAGCTGGCGTTCATTCATGAAAGGTTCATCTTCGGCCGGACGATAGTCCTCCGGCAGAAAAACTTCCTGCTTCATATTGGCTCCCTCGGTATGGCCAGAAACGTCTTTTGCGGTCGTGTCGCCTGACATTTGGCACCCCCTTCTGCGCAGCGTTTAACTGACGGGACGGGGAATGTCACTATCCAAACGCAACCCCGACGCGCCGTTATGAGAACCGGTATAAACATGAGACTTTGGGCACCAAATCGTTGCCATTCTGTGAAAGCGAAAGGACTATTTTGCGGCAGAACACCCGCGAGCGGATGATGGAATCGGTGCGATTCGTCCCTCGCGCCCGTCGTTGGCAGCCTGCGACGCTGCGGCCCGACTTGTCATTCGGCCACGCCCTAGGTAACCCGGTTCCCGTCTCCTGTTGCTGCGACCATCATACGAGGGCCCCATGACCGCACGTTTCAAAGGCACAGCCGAATACGTTGCCACCGACGACCTGACCATTGCCGTAAACGCAGCCGTCACGCTGGAACGACCGCTGCTGGTCAAGGGTGAACCCGGCACGGGCAAAACCGAACTGGCCAAACAGGTCGCCGGCGCACTGGGTCTCAGGATGATCGAGTGGAACGTCAAGTCGACCACCCGCGCGCAGCAGGGTCTCTACGAATATGACGCCGTCAGCCGTCTTCGCGACAGCCAGCTGGGCGACGAACGTGTGCACGACGTGTCGAACTATATTCGCAAAGGCAAGTTGTGGCAGGCCTTCGACGCCGATGAAAAGGTCGTGTTGCTGATCGACGAGATCGACAAGGCCGATATCGAGTTCCCCAACGACCTGCTGCAGGAACTCGACAAGATGGAGTTCCATGTCTACGAGACCGGTGAAACGATCCGGGCCAAACACCGCCCCATCGTAATCATCACCTCGAACAATGAAAAGGAACTGCCAGACGCCTTCCTGCGCCGCTGTTTCTTCCACTATATCCGCTTCCCCGATGAAGCCACGATGCGTCGCATCGTCGAAGTGCATCACCCAGGCATCAAAGAGGCGCTGCTGACCACCGCCCTGACCCAGTTCTACGAAGTCCGCGAAACGCAGGGGCTGAAGAAAAAACCCTCGACCTCCGAGGTTCTGGACTGGCTCAAGCTGCTCCTGGCTGAGGATCTGGACGCCGAAGACCTGAAGCGCGACGGGGTCAATGCCCTTCCCAAGCTGCACGGGGCATTGCTGAAGAACGAGCAGGACGTGCATCTGTTCGAACGGCTGGCCTTCATGGCGCGCGCCAAGCGCTGAAGCCCGCCCATTCATGAATACTTGGTGATCACGGCTTGCCTTGCGGCAAGCCTGATGCCAGCATTGCTGCAACAAAGATCAAAGAACACGACACCGAGCACGCTGTAGAGCAGGACCACCCGAATTGACCCAAGCGCCGCGCATTCGTCCCCTCAAGCCCGAAGACCGGCCGAGTTGGAACTTGTTGTGGCGGGCGTATCTTGATTTCTACGAGACGGTATTGCCCGACGAGGTCTACGACAGCACGTTTGCGCGCCTACTGGGAGATGATCCGCAGGACTTTTCATGCCTAGTGGCCGAGTTGGACGGCGAATTGATCGGGCTGACCCACTTCCTGTTTCATCGCCATGCCTGGAAGATCGAAAACGTCTGCTATCTGCAGGATCTCTATACCAGCCCGCATGTACGCGGCACCGGTGTCGGTCGGGCGTTGATCGAGGCCGTCTATGCCGAAGCCGACCGAAAAGGCGCGCCCGATGTCTATTGGCTGACGCAGGAGTTCAACCACACGGCGCGCCAGCTTTATGACCGCCTCGGCCAACTGACGCCTTTCCTCAAGTATCGGCGTCCATGAAACGTCTGGCCGGCATATTTCTGGGCTTTGTCCTTGCCGGATGCAGTTCGGTCGACCGGATTGAGTTGCCCGATGAAATCAAGGTCACCGAGGCCGCAGCACCGGTGACTCAGGCTTTCGGTACGCCACGTCCTTTCCCGCCGGCCCGGTCAAATACGAACATCGCGGCAGATTTTGTGGACCTGCATTTCTCGCTGGAAAGCGGCACTGCCCTGCCCGTGTATACGCGGTTCGAGGGTCCGATCACAGTTCGGCTGACGGGGGCCCCTGCCCCCACGATGCAATCCGACCTGACGCGTCTGCTGACCAGACTGCAGCGCGAAGCCCGGATCGACATCCGCCAGGTCAACGATGGGCAGGCCAACATCACGATCGAAGCAGTGACCCAGCGCCAGATCCAGCGGCTGCTGCCGCAAGCCGCATGTTTCGTCGTGCCCAACGCGTCCAGCCTCGAGGAATACAATCGCGACAAGCGCAAGACCAAAAGCAGTTGGCGCGCGCTGCGCAGCCGCGAGCGGTTGGCGATCTTCATTCCCAACGATGTCAGCCCCCAGGAAATGCGGGATTGCCTTCACGAAGAACTTGCACAGGCGATCGGGCCTCTGAACGACATGTACCGCCTGCCGGATTCGGTCTTCAACGACGATAATTTCCACACTGTCCTGACCGGGTTCGACATGCTGATCCTGCGCGCGACCTATGCGCCGGAACTACAGACCGGAATGACCCGGGAACAGGTGGCCCAGGTCATACCCGGGGTCATCGCCCGCCTGAACCCGCGCGGTGCCAATCTGCCCGTCCAGCCAATCTCGGAAACCCCGCGCGAATGGATCGACGCCGTGCAACTGGCGGTCGGCAAGGGCCGGGCCTCGCCGCGGCAAATGCGGGCCATCGACCGCGCGATGCGGATCGGCCGAGAGCAAGGTTGGACCGATCACCGCCGGGCGTACCCCCATTATCTGAAGGCCCGTCTGGGTGAATTCGACGCCCCCGAGGAAGCGCAGCGCGAATACGCCATCGCCCTGCAATACCTGCGCGTGACCCCCGGAACCGAGCTTCAGCGCGCGCATATCACTGTTCAGACGGCGGCCTATGCCCTGACCCAGAGGCGCGGCCCCGAAGCCCTGCCGGACCTCGACCGGGCCATAGCGACGATGACGCGGGCCGAAAACGCCTCGATGCTGGCGACGCTGCTGCTGCTGAAGGCCGAGGCCCTGAAGCAGGCCGGCAAACCCGAACAGGCACGCTCCGTCAGGCTGGACAGTCTGGGGTGGGCGCGCTACGGGTTTGGCACGGAATTGGTGGTCAGCTCGTTGATGCAGGACGTCGCGCTGGGGGCCCCGTAACATCGCAAAAGGCGGATGACGAACACATGCTAGTGGTTGTGGGAATAGCGGTCCTGGGGGCGGCTCTGGGCGCGCTGACGGCACGAAAACGCAAAGGCAGCGGCGCCGATATCGCCCAATATGCGGCCGGCTACGGCATCGCATTTGCATTGGCGGGACTGGCCATTTCGCTTGTTCTGGTGCGGGTGATAGGCTGAGCCGATGTTCATCCCCTTTTTCGAAAACCTCAGAAAAGCCGGCATCCCCGTCTCGTTGCGGGAATACCTGACTTTTCTGGAGGGGATGAAAAAGGGGCTGGCCACCTACGACATCGAGGCGTTCTACTACCTCGCCCGTGTCTCGATGGTGAAGGACGAGCGCAACATCGACAAGTTCGACCGCGCCTTTGCCGCCAGCTTCGAAGGGCTGTCCGAGATCACCTTCGACCAGGTGCTAGAGGCCGTGGATATCCCGGCCGAGTGGCTGGCCAAGATGGCCGAGAAGCACCTGTCAGACGAGGAAAAGGCCGAGATCGAAGCGCTTGGCGGGTTCGACAAGCTGATGGAGACGCTGCGCGAGCGGCTGAAGGATCAGCAAGGCCGCCACCAGGGCGGCAACAAGTGGGTCGGAACGGCGGGCACCTCGCCCTTCGGCGCCTATGGCTACAACCCCGAGGGCGTGCGCATCGGCCAGAAGGAAAGCCGCCACCAGCGTGCGGTCAAGGTCTGGGACAAGCGCGAGTTCCGCAATCTGGACGACACGGTCGAACTGGGCACCCGCAACATCAAGGTCGCCTTGAAACGCCTGCGCCGCTGGGCCCGCGAGGGCGCCGCCGAAGAGCTGGATCTGGACGGCACCATCCGCGCCACGGCCGAGCATGGCTATCTCGACGTCAAGACCCGGCCCGAACGGCACAATGCTGTGAAAGTGCTGCTGTTTCTCGATGTGGGCGGCTCGATGGATCCGCATATCAAGGTGGTCGAGGAATTGTTCTCGGCCGCGCGGGCCGAGTTCAAGCACCTAGAATATTTCTATTTCCACAACTGCCTGTACGAAGGCGTCTGGCGCGACAACCGCCGCCGGTGGGATGCGCAGACCCCGACGCATGAGGTGCTGCGGACCTACGGCCCCGACTACAAGTGCATCTTCGTGGGTGACGCGTCGATGTCGCCCTACGAGATCGCCTATCCCGGCGGCGCCAACGAGCACTGGAACGCCGAGGCCGGCCAGGTCTGGCTGCAACGCGCGCGCGAACAGTGGACGTCGAACCTGTGGATCAACCCGGTGCCCGAGAAATACTGGGAATACACCCATTCCATCGGCATGATCCGCGAGATCTTCGAAGACCGGATGGTGCCGATGACGCTGGCCGGGCTGGAACGCGGCATGCGCGAGCTGACGCGATAGCGCCAGCCCGGCTTTGGTTTTATCCCGCGATTGCCTGAATTCCCAGGAACAGCAGACCTGACAACAAGGCCGCCGCGGGCACGGTTATCACCCAGGCCGCGATGATCGTCAGGAAATGCGACCGGCGCACCAGCTTGCGGCGGCGGCGCTCTTCGGGGGCAAGCACCGGGCGTTCCGGCACGGCACCGCGCGCCTTGATCAGGCGCCGCTCAGCGTCCCACTCTCGGAAGAACCCGACGCCGAACACCGCGCCAACTGCGATGTGGGTTGAACTGACCGGCAGGCCAAGCCAGCTGGCCACAATCACCGTGATCGCCGCCGACAGCGCCACGCAATAGGCCCGCATCGGGTTCAGCTTGGTGATCTGGCTGCCGACCACCCGGATCAGCTTGGGCCCGAACAGGAACAGACCGAACGAAATGCCGAAGGCGCCGATGATCATGACCCAGGGCGGAATGCTCACCGCATGGGTGAAATCACCCACCGCCGAAGCCTGAACGATCGCGGCCAGAGGCCCGACGGCATTGGCCACGTCATTGGCCCCATGCGCAAAGCTGAGCAGCGCCGCCGAAATGATCAGCGGGATACCGAACAGGATCTTCAGCGACTTGTTGCGGTTCTCCAGCCCCTCGGCCTGACGGCGAATGACCGGAATCGTCACCATCCAGATCAGCACTCCGCTGACCAGACCGATCACCAGGGCCGTCTGCAGGTTGATCTTGAACAGATGTTTCAGGCCTTTCAGCGCAAGGTACGAGGCAAACGCCCCGGCCATGATGCCGACCAGAACCGGAACCCATTTGCGCGCCGCGGCGATCTTGTCATCCTGATAGATGATCCGCGCTTTGATGAACCACAGGAACCCGGCGGCGATGATGCCACCCAGAAGCGGCGAGATGACCCAGCTTGCTGCGATCTGGCTCATCTTGACCCAGCTGACCGCGCCGAACCCCGCCGCCGCGATCCCTGCCCCCATGACGCCCCCCACGACCGAATGCGTGGTCGAGACCGGAGCGCCGACCCAGGTGGCCAGGTTGATCCAGAGCGCGGCAGACAACAGTGCGGCCATCATGGCCCAGATGAAGACGGTTGCCGTTCCCATGCTTTCGGTATTGATGATGCCTTTGGCGATGGTCGAGACCACGTCTCCACCCGCGATCAGCGCGCCGGCGCTTTCGAAAATTGCGGCAATCGCGATGGCGCCGCCCATGGTCAGCGTGTTCGCGCCCACCGCCGGGGCCATGTTGTTGGCCACATCGTTCGCCCCGATGTTCAGCGCCATGTAGGCTCCGAACATGGCCGCGATCACGACGATCATCGTGTTGCTGGCCTGTCCGAACAACAAAGCAGCCGTGGTCCCGGCGATCACGATGAACACGAAGGCGATGCCCGATCCGACGAACGGCCGCCCGACCTGCGCCGTTGCAACCTCGAGGCGGGAAAACCGACGCAGGTCACGATCCAGTGTTTCAAGGTGCCGGGCTTCTAAATCATTGTTGGCCATTTGTCCCTCTTGCATAGCGCGCTTGCTCAGCGTGCGCTGTGCCCTAGAAGGCTTTTGCCTTCATTTCAACCTTTGAAATATGGAAATTGCGATCTGACGCCGCGCGATTTCCGTCTCACGAACTGCCCCAAGTCGCCCATGTTGCCCGAAAGTGATGAGGAACGACTTGCCCCCGCATCCCGATCCGCCCATATCTGAGATATGTTGCGTCTGACCCCAATTCTGCTGGCGATCGCCTATGCCATTGTGATGTATCGGATTTCCGTCTGGCGCACGCATCGCGAGCTGGATGCGAAGTCGACCGAACTGGCCGATCCCGAGTTGAAGCGCATGACCGACCGCCTGGCCGCCGCCTTGGATGTGGCGCGCGTGCCGGTCTATATCTATGAAATCGACCCGGTGAACGGGCTGGCCGCACCGGACGGGCGCATTTTCATCACCCGAGGCTTCTATCGCAAGTTCCGCAACGGCGAGGTTTCGGCCGAGGAAATGGCCAGCGTCATTGCGCACGAGCTGGGGCATGTTGCACTGGGCCACGCCCGGCGGCGGATGATCGATTTTTCTGGTCAGAACGCGATGCGGGCGGCGCTGATGATGCTGCTCAACCGGTTCATTCCCTTCATCGGCGCGTGGATCGCCAATGCGCTGACCGCGCTGCTGGCTTCGCGCCTGTCGCGGGCGGACGAGTATGAGGCCGACGAATACGCAGCCGCCCTGCTGACCAAGGCCGGGATCGGGATCGGACCGCAGAAATCCCTGTTTCACAAGCTTGAGGATCTGACCCAGCAGCGGGCGGGCGTGGTTCCGGCCTGGCTGATGAGCCATCCCAAGACGGACGAGCGGATCGCCGCGCTGGAGGCCCTTGAGCAGCGTTGGGAGCGTGGCTGAGGGTCGGGATGCGAGAGGCCGGCCTCTCGCGATATTTGGAGCCAGGGGAAGAGGTCAGGCCGCCAAAGCCTTGCCGAGACGCGGCAGGCGGGCTTTTTTCATCAATGCGCGCAGTGTCCATCTGTCGCCCGACAGGCGGTTGGCTTCAGTCAGAACCGATTGAGCCACCCGTTCGACACTGGTCGGATCATTCTGCCAGATGCCGTGAAGGAAGCTGTCGGGATCGATACGTGCAAGGCCCTCTTCGGCCAGGATATTCCTTGGAAAGTCTTTGGCATTCACGGTGATGATCGTGTCGGCCGATGCGGCGACGGCGGTGGCCAGCACATGCGTATCGGCCGGATCGGGAAGCCAGAGGCGCTGTTCGAGACCGGGTGCCTCGGGGCGTTCGGCCTGCGGCCAATGTGCCTGCACCAACGCGATTTCGGCCCGGGCCTGCGCCTCGCCCTCGGGGCCAAGCTTGCGGGCGGCGCGGGCCCATTCCTCGAGGATGCGAGCCGACCAAAGCGGGGTGAAGTGGCCCCGCGCCGCCACGCCCAGCAGCATCTCGCGCATCACCGTCGGGTAGATGACGCAGGTGTCGAGAACCGCCTTCACAGCCGGTAGAACACGGATTTCAGATAGCCGCTCTCGGCCAGTTGCGGCAGTTGCGGATGGTCGGGGCCGGCAAAGCCGGTATGGATCATCTGCGCCTGACGCCCAGCCCGGCCGATGCCGCGGGCGCAGGCCTCGCGGAACCGGGTCAGGTCGGCGGCGTGCGAGCACGAACACAGGCCCAGATAACCGCCCGGTTTGACAAGCGGCGCGGCCAGGCGGGCGATCCGTTCATAGGCCCGCAGCCCGGCATCCAGCGCCTGTTTCGACGGCGCAAAGGCCGGCGGATCGCAGATGACCACGTCGAACTGCGCGCCTTCCTCGCCCAGTTGCGTCAGCACGTCGAAGGCATCGCCCTGTCGGGTTTCAAAGCGGTCGCCAAAACCCGAAGCAACGGCGCCCTGCTCGGCGAGAGTCAACGCGGCGGCTGAGCCATCGACCGACAGCGCGTGGTCGGCGCCACCGGCCAGCATGGCCAGGCCAAAGCCACCCACATGGCTGAACACGTCCAGCACATGCGCGCCGGGGCCCGCCAGCCGGGCGGCAAAGGCGTGGTTGGGGCGCTGGTCGTAGAACAGGCCGGTTTTCTGGCCCCCGGTCAGGTCGGCCATGTAGGTTGCGCCATTCATCGGAACCGGCAACGGGGCATCGGGCGCAGTGCCGCGCAGGGTCTGGCTCACGTCATCCAGACCTTCCAGCCCGCGGGTGCGGCCCGAGGCATTCTTGAGCACGGTCGTCACACCCGTCACTGAGACCAGCGCGTCGGTCAGAAGATCCAGATGCGCCTCGGCCCAGGCGGCATTGGGCTGGATCACGCAGGCATCGCCGAACCGGTCGATGATGACACCGGGAAAACCGTCGGCCTCGGCATGGACCAGCCGGTAGAAGGGCGCATCGAACAGCCGTTCGCGCAGGTCGAGCGCGCGCCGCAGGCGGGTTTCGAACCACCCGGCATCCAGCTGCGCCGACAGGTCGCGATCCAGCACCCGGCACATGATCTTGGAGTTCGGATTCACTGCCACCAAGGCGATAGGGGCGCGTTTGTCATCCTCGAGCACGGCCAGCGCACCGGGCGCGATCTTGCGGGTGCGCCGGTCGGTGACGATGTCATTGGCATAGACCCAGGGAAAGCCGTGGCGCAGACCGCGCGCGTTGGCTTTGGGTTTCAAACGGATTCTGGGGCGGTCGGGCATGTCGGCTTGGGTCATGGCGCCCTCATAGTCGCGATTGCGCGGGCAGAAAAGCCCCTCTCGCGATCCGTCAGCGTTGGCGCGCCCGCCAGCCGCCGCGCCGGCGCGGAGCCTGCGCGGTGTCCAGCCCTTCGCGCAGAACCTGTGTCATGGGATGGTCGGCATCCTGTGCCGTATAGACAGCATGCAACTCGGTCAGTGCCTGCTTCTGGTCGCGCCCGTCCGGCAGGCTGAGCGCCCAGTCCAAAAAGATGCTGCGGCACTCGGGCAGCGTGATTCCGTCGATGCGATAAGCCTCGCGGATCAGGCCCTTGGGGTCGTTCGGGTCGTCACTGCGCGCCATCCGCACTCTCCTCGATCACCGCGCCGATCACTTCGGCTGCGGCGGCATAGCTGTCCTGCAAGGCGGACTGTAACTGTTCGACCTGCTCGAACCCGGTCGCCCGGCACAGAAAGGCCGTGCCCCCCTGCCCGATCTTGTCGGCCTCGATCACCTTGCCCGACAGTAGCCGCGCCGCGCATTGCACCGACCAGCATAGATCATATGCGTCCTTCAACACCTGCGCCTGAGCGACATCCAAAAGACCCGCAGCGACCGCTCCGTCCAAGCCCGAGTCGACGTCGCGCTGTGACGCGCCGGACAACAGCGCGCCGGTTTCGGCCATCAGTTCGATATCCAGCAGACGGCCGGGGCCGGTCTTGACATCCCAGACACCGGCGGGAGATTTCGCCGCCGCCAGGCGTGCGCGCATATCCGACACTTCGCGCAGGACCTGATCCTTGTCGCGCGGGCGAGACAGGAACTGCGTGCGGAAAGCTTCGAAATCGGCGGCCAGATCCGTGTTGCCTGCAACTGCGCGCGCGCGTGTCAAGGCCAGATGCTCCCAAACCCAGGCTTCCTCTTGTTGGTAATGAGTGAAGCTGGCCCAGCTTGTAGCAACTGGCCCCTGATTGCCGGACGGCCGCAGTCGCATGTCGACCTCGTACAACCGTCCCTGCGCCATCGGCGCCGACAGGGCGGTAATCAGCGCCTGTGTAAAGCGCGCATAGTAGGTGCGTGTGGCCAGTGGCTTGGGGCCGTCGGACATGTCCACCGCTTGCGGGTCGTAGATCACGATCATATCCAGATCGGATTGCGAATTCAGCCGAGCGGCCCCCAACGACCCCATACCCAGCACTACAGCGCCACGCCCTGGAGGGGAGCCGTGCTTCTGCGAAAACTGTCGCTCTACGCAGGGTAAGATCGCGGCGATGACAACCTGCGCGAGGTCCGCGTATTGCCGCCCCGCCTGCAACCCGTCGATCAGACCGCGCAGGTGGTGCACACCGATACGGAAATGCCATTCCTTGCACCAGCGCCGCGCCAGATCCAGCTGGGTTTCATAGTCCGATTCAGCCGCCAGCGCGTTGGACAGTTCAGCCTGCAAGGCGGACGGACCGGGCCATTCGGCGAAGAAGCTGCCACCGATCACCGCGTCGAACACCTGCGCATTGCGCGACAGATGCGCGGCCAGCGCATGCGAGGTGCCGACGATGTCGACCAGCAGGTCGATCAGATGCGGGTTGGCTTCGAACAGGGAAAACAGCTGCACCCCAGCGGGCAAGCCGGCCAGAAACCCATCCAGCGCCAGCAGCGCCTCGTCGGGCCGGGCGGTCTTGGCCAGCCGGGCCAGCAACTCGGGCTTGAGCCGCTCGAAGATGCGCGCGCCCCGTTGCGAGCGCAGCGCGGGATAGGTTGTCCACCGGGCCAGAACGCCGGCGTCGAACTCGACCTCAGGCGTTGCGGTCGGCGCGGGGCCGGCGCCGGGCGCGAAAAAGCCCTCGGTCAGCTCGTGCACCTCGGTCAGGCGACGGGTCAGATCGGCCGTTAGGTCGGCGCTGGTGGTGCCCATCAGGCAGGCGATGCGCTCGATTCCGTCGGGCGATTTCGGCACCTTGTGAGTCTGCGCGTCATGCACCATCTGGATGCGGTGTTCGACCTCGCGATGGGCGCGGTAATGGTCGGTCAGCCTGTCGGCCACGTCTTGCGGCACCCAGCCCTTGGCCGCCAGCGCCGCCAGCCCCGGCACCGTGCCACGCACCCGCAGATCGGGGTCACGGCCGCCGGCGATCAACTGCCGGGTCTGGGTAAAGAACTCGATTTCGCGAATGCCGCCCTGCCCCAGCTTCATGTCATGGCCGGGGATCGTCAGAGCCCCACCGGTGCCCTTGTTCTCGCGTATGCGCAGGCGCATGTCGTGGGCGTCCTGGATGGCGGCGAAATCCAGATGGCGGCGCCAGACGAAGGGCCGCAGGGTTTCCAGAAACCGCTGTCCGGCGGCGATGTCACCGGCGCAGGGGCGGGCCTTGATATAGGCGGCACGCTCCCAAGTGCGGCCCAGGCTTTCGTAGTAGCGCTCGGCCGCCTCGGTCGCCATGCAGACGGGCGTAACCGCAGGATCGGGGCGCAGGCGCAGATCGGTGCGGAACACGTACCCATCGGCCGTCTTGTCGCTGAGCGTAGCGCAGAAATTGCGCGTCGCCCGCACCATGCCTTGCCGCGCCTCATAGAAATCGTCGGGATCGTACCGGGTTTCGTCGAACAGCACGATCAGGTCGATATCCGAGCTGTAGTTCAGTTCGTGCGCACCCATCTTGCCCATCGCCAGGATCACCATACCGGCGGCGGTTTCCACGTCGTCTTCGGTCATGCCGGGCAGCTTCTTGCGCCGGATCAGCGCCGCGATCTCTGCCTTGGCAACGATGTCCACGGCAAGCGCCGCAAAGTCGGTCAGTGCCGTCGTGACTTGCTCGAGGTTCCAGGCTCCGGACAGGTCGGCCAGGGCCGTCAGCAAGGCAAGCCGATGCTTGGCCTGCCTCAGGCCCGGTTTCAACTGGTCAGGAGCCAACGCGCGCGCGTCGTCCATGATCTGCGCAAGGGCGTGCTGCGGCCGATCCAGCGCCGGGGCCAGCCAATTGCGCTCACGGTCGATCAAGCTCTTGAGGTACGGGCTGCTGCCTGCGGCACCGGTCACCAGTTCGGACTGATCAGCGGTCAGATCCGGCACTGCGGCGCAGGCCTCTCGCCCCAGTTCGGGATCGTAGGGACGCGGGGCGCGCCGGATGGTGAAATTGTCGGTCATGGGCGAATTCCGGTCAGTTAACGTCGACCGGAGTGTCCTGGCTGAAGGTATTGATCCAGCCATCATCCCGGCGTTCCCACAACGAAGAGATCAGCATCGCCTCGCGCGCGGACGCACCGGGCCGCCGATAGTCCGCCCGGTAGGACAACAGGACGATATCCGCGGTCAGAACGCGCAGTTGCGCCGCGCTCAACTCATATGACTCCATGGTCGGGCTGTCTGCGAACTGACCCACGTGATCGTCACGATTGGCGAAACCGGATGGGTAGACGCCCAGAAAATCGGCGCTCAGCAATGCCCGGTCCGCCTGCGCATCACCCTCGACCAAAGCGGTCCAGACCTGCTGCTCCAGGTTCAGGATTTCTTCAAGCGTCGGGTCTAGCTTGTCATTATGCGTGTTCATGCCCGCACGTTGCGCAGGATCAGAACCGCCGTCAACCGGGCCACTATATGTAAATCTTTTTCACATTGCCCCTTGCATCCGGGCCGGGTCACCCCATCTAGATCAATGTGAACACAATTTACATCAACCTGGAGAGCCCAAATGACCGCATTGTCCGAACACGCCGTCCCCCGCAACCCGGGATGGTTGCACCGTGCCGAGGCCTGGCTTGACGACAAGGGCAAAGGCGCCTGGATCGCTGCCATGGTCCTTGGTTTCATCTTCTTCTGGCCCGTCGGCCTGGCCCTTCTGGCCTATATGATCTGGAGCAAACGCATGTTCAGCAAATCCTGCAGCCGCCGCCATTCCTGGCACAGTCACATGAGCGCGATGAAGCCCTCGGGCAACAGTGCGTTCGACGCCTACAAGGCCGACACGCTGGCCCGCCTGGAACGGGAACAACAGGATTTCGAAGCCTTCCTGCACCGCCTGCGCGAAGCCAAGGACAAGGCCGAGTTCGACCAGTTCATGAACGAACGCGCTCAGGAGAATACGGCGGACGACAAGGACGAAACCGCCTGATACCCTACCGCCCTGCCCCCTCTCTGTGGGACAGGGCAAACCTCAACAACCGACCGGAAATTCCTTCATGTCTCATCTGCCCGACCCGGATCGTCAGCCGGACTTCTACAAATCCGTGGCGATCAAACGCTTCTTCGCGTGGCTGTTCGATATCGCCTTCATTTCGCTGCTGTGCACGGTTGCCATTCTGCTGACCTTCGGCATGGGCCTGTTCGTCATCGCGCTGATCTATGCGGTCGTCAGTTTCATCTACCGCGTTGTCACCATCGCAAACGGGTCTGCCACGCTGGGCATGCGCTTTATGGGGATCGAACTGCGCGACGCATTTGGCGAACGCATGGATACCGGCAAGGCCGTCGCGCATACAGCTGGTTACTTTGTCAGCATGGCGTTTCCGATCCTGCAGATCATCTCGGTCATCATGATGCTGACCAGCGCCCGCAACCAGGGCCTGACCGATGCCTTCCTCGGCACCGTGATGCTGAACCAGCGTGCCTGACACGGCTCGTTTCTGGGACTTGGCGACCCCAGAAACGGTTGCTATCATCGGCCCCGAGGAAACACGGGGCCTTCATGCGACACACGCTGCCGATTGCGCCGCAGTTCTATGTGACTGCACCACAGCCTTGCCCTTATCTCGAGGGCAGGATCGAGCGTAAGCTGTTCACCGCCCTGCAGGGCGAAGGCGCGGATCAGCTGAACAACTCTCTGTCGCAGCAGGGTTTTCGCCGGTCTCAGAACGTACTTTACAGGCCCTCCTGCACCGATTGTGCGGCCTGCCTGTCAGCCCGGATCGACGTCTCGGCCTTTTCTCCGACCAAAAGCCAGAAACGCGCGGCGCGGCGCAATGCGCATCTTCAGCGACGCGCGACCTCACCTTGGGCCACCGACGACCAGTACGAACTGTTTCGGCGGTACCTGGACACCCGGCACGCCGATGGCGGCATGGCGGATATGGATGTGTTCGAATTCGCCGCGATGATCGAAGAGACCCCGATCCGCAGCCGCGTCGTTGAATATGCCGACCCCAAAACCGGAAACCTGATCGCCGTCAGCCTGACCGATGTTCTGGATGACGGGCTGAGCATGGTCTATTCGTTCTATGACCCGAACCAGCCGCAAAGCTCGCTGGGAACATATATGATCCTCGATCATATCGACATCGCGCGCGAGGCCGGGCTGCCCTATGTTTATCTGGGCTATTGGGTCCCCGGCAGCCCCAAGATGGGCTACAAGGTGAAATTCGCAGGGCTCGAGGTCTATGTGAAAGGCGGGTGGCAGCGTGTGGACGACCCGGAGGCGTTCACCGACTCAACGCATCACCCGCTTTCGACCGCTCCGATTGCCGAGCAGGTCGCGAATATCCAACTTCCCGATCGCCACCCCACCAAAGGTTGAATTCTGATGCAGCAAGGTTTGCAGGCCGTCACCCTGGTGGTGCCGGACTATGATGACGCGATCGCGTTCTACACCAAGACGCTTCGGTTCCGGCTGACCCAGGACATCGATCTTGGCGAAGGCAAACGATGGGTGTTGGTTACTCCCCCAGGCAGCGATGGGGCTGCTCTGCTGTTGGCCAAGGCTGACGGAGACAGCCAGCGGTCCGCAATCGGAAATCAGACCGGTGGTCGTGTCGGGTTTTTCCTCAGAACCGATGATTTTGCCCGCGATCACGCAGACATGCTGGCCAACGGGGTCCGGTTCGAGGAAGAGCCGCGCTACGAACCGTATGGCATCGTTGCCGTCTGGCAGGATCCGTTCGGTAACCGTTGGGACCTGATCCAGTTCACCTGACAACCGGCGTCAGCCGGGACCAAAGCAAAGGGGGCCTCGCGGCCCCCTTTTCAATTTGATAACGCCATCACCGATCAGTTCGGGATCAGGTCCGGCACGATGGTGACGATCGACGGGAAGAACCACAGGATTCCGATGCCCACCACCTGGATCAGCACGAAGGGGATGATTCCGCGATAGATATGGCCCGTCGTCACCTCTTTGGGCGCCACGCCGCGCAGATAGAACAGCGCGAAGCCAAATGGCGGCGTCAAGAACGAGGTCTGCAGGTTCACCGCCACCATGATCGTCACCCATTTCGGATCGAACGACCCGCCATAGATCACCGGACCCACGATCGGGATCACGATGTAGATGATCTCGAGGAAATCCAGCACAAAGCCCAGGATGAACAACACCAACATCACGATCAGGAAGACCGTGAACTCGTTGTCAAAGCTCTTGAGGAACTGCTGGATATAGTGTTCCCCGCCGAACGAGATCACCACCAGGTTCAGCAGTTGCGAGCCGATCAGGATGGTGAAGACCATCGAGGTCACCTTGGCGGTTTCCCGCACCACCGGAGTCAGAACACCGCTGGTGAACAGCACCCAGCACGCGAACAGCAGCCCGAACAGCGCGTACAGATACGCGGCGTAGGCCAGGATGAACGCGATCCAGCTTTCCACGGTCACGCCACCCTGGTTGACGCGCAGATCGAAGTTCACGCCCATCAACAGGCAGATGACGACCGCGAAGGTCGACCAGATGATCACCTTGCCGGATCGCCCCTGATCCTGCAGCTTGCGATAGGCCGCCAGCATGATGGCGCCGCCTGCCCCTAGCGCCGCAGCCGGCGTCGGGTTGGTCACACCACCCAGGATCGAGCCTAGGACCGCGATGATCAGAACCAGCGGCGGGAAAACCACGCGGATCAGATCATTGGTGGCACAGCGCGCCGCCGCGGCTTTGCAGCCATACATGGCCAGCGCGAACGGCACCGCCAACAGCAGGAACGTGGCCCCCGACGAGGTGGTCGGCGCGATCAGCAGCACATCGACCAGCAGCATCAAGACAAGCCCGATCCCCCCCACGATCAACGGCTGCGGCGATTGCGACGGCGCAATGCCCCGACCCATCACCAGCGTCAGGCCCAGCAGCACGACAATCACCGCAACACCGGTGCCGATCGGCGCGGCGGCGGCGATCTTGGCTTCACGCGCGGCAGCCAGCTCTTCCTCGCTCAGCCGCTGCGACTCGGACACGCCGCCGGCAGCGTCGATGGCTTCCTGCTCGGCCACGGCCATGTCCCAGGCCTCCTGACCATGCAGTTCGATCATCGAGGCCTTGCACTCTTCGGACACGTTGGTGCGCAGCGTGGCTGCCTCACCGATATCCGAGAAGCCCGAAACCGTGATATTTTGGCTGCCGATGGCGCCCAGGTTGCCCAGCAGCACCGCGCCCACGATCAGAGCGACAGGGGCACCCAGAAGCCAGGTCAGGCCTTCCGAGCGGGTGATCGGCTCGCCGCTGCCGCCTGACAGTTCGACCGCAGGTGCCTTGTGCGGGTTGAGCAGCGCGTAGCCAAAGGCATAGAGCGCATAGAGCAGCGCCAGCATGATCCCCGGCAGCAGCGCCGCTTGGAACAGCGTACCAACCGAAACCACGGCCGGCTCGCCCAGATAGGTCAGCGCGTCGGTACAGCCCGCTTCGACCGCGCGAGTCTCCTGCGCCGTCGAATACAGGTCACCCGCCAGCGTGCCCAGCAGAACGATCACGATCGACGGCGGAATGATCTGCCCCAGCGTGCCCGAGGCCGCAATCACGCCCGTCGCCAGTTCCGGCGAATAGTTGTTGCGCAGCATGGTCGGCAGGGCCAGCAGGCCCATCGTCACCACGGTCGCGCCCACAATCCCGGTCGAGGCCGCAAGGAATGCCCCCACGACCACAATCGACACCGCCAGACCGCCCGGCAGCGGGCCAAAGACGCGCGCCATTGTGGTCAGCAGATCGTTGGCGATTTTCGAGCGTTCCAGCGTGATGCCCATCAGCACGAACATCAGCACCGCCAGCAGAGTCTCGATCGACTGACCGGCCAGAACCCGTTCGTTGATGCGGTTCACGATGAAGGACACGTTGCGGTCCAACGCGGTTTCCCAACCCTGAACAAAGACCGGCTCGGCGATCCTTGGCAGGTCCGGGTATCGGAACACGGATATCACATCGGGTTTCACACCCGAATTCACGATGTCCCGATAGGCTTGCGAGCTTGTGTCGATCGCCTGGTGGATCAGCAGCCCGGCGCTGTCCAGCGCGGCGATGATCCCGAAAGAGATGATGCCGGCCCCGCCAATGGCAAACGCCACCGGAAAGCCGCTGAGAATTCCGCCAAACAGGCAGAGGAATACGATAATGAGGCCTATCTCGACGCCATCAAGTCCGAATAGCATTGTCTTGGTCTCCGTCCTTAATGTGTGCCTTCGTAGGCTTCTTCACCCTCGCCAAGGCTGTCCTTGTCGAGGTATTTTCCAGTGCTTTCCGGGCCTTCGACATATTCGAGATAGGACCGGTAGAAGAACGCGATCGCGTGCAGGAACACCATCGCGGCAAAGGCCACAAGCAGGATCTTGAACAGGAAGTAGGCATTGAAGCCGTTGGGGCTGAAGCCGATGGTTTCGACGTTCCAGCGCAGCGCGCGGGATTTCATCACCAGCCGGTCCAGCGTGTCGCTGGCCGAGGGCTTCGGCACGATCAGGTGACGCCACATGAAGTACCAGCCATACATCCAGGTCAGCACGGCGATGGGCATCATGAACAGGATCGAGCCCAGCATGTCGACCACGCGCTTGGCCCGGTGCGAGATGCCGGCATAAACGAGGTCCACGCGGACGTGGCCGCCCTGCACGAAGGTGTAGGTGCAGCACAGACAGACGACGAGCGCGTTGTACAGCTTCAGCTCTTCGGCGTACCAGCTGATATCCATCTGAAACGGGATACCCAGACCAAACGCCATGTCAGGTCGCGCGAATACGCGCTGCATGAATACGATGACGATTTGCTGGATCACCATCAGCAGGCCCGCCCAGGCAAAGAAACGCCCGGTCGTGTTGGCGAACCCTTCCAGAACGCGCACCGTGCCCCACATGAAGCCGCGGAAATAAAGCCCGATCGCGGTCAGCACGAGGAAGATCGTGAAAACCACGAAAAAGAACTCGACCGACCCGCCGTAATAGACAAAGCGCATGATCGCTTCTTTGTCCGACCAGTTCAGCCACAGCTGCGGATGCGTGATGGCGTATCCGAAATTATAGAAGGCTTCGGCGATGCTTTGAACGAACCAGACCAGTCCGTTCCACAGGGCGCCGAAGAACGAGATACCGTTTTCGTCCTGCATAATGTCCCCAGGTCCCGTTGGTTGCGACGCTGATTATAGCGGAAAACCGTGCGATCCGCGCATCTGCAACAGGAAAGGCTTCCCCGCACGTGGCGGGGAAACCGTTTGATTGCCAGACGGCCAGTTAGCCCAGAACGCGGTCGCGCTGCGCGGTGTAGACGCCCGACGACATGTTCAGCCACGACGACGAGGCTTTCATCGATGCCATCGCGCTGTCGTGGATCTTCTTGAACAGCTCGTCGCTCATGTTCTCGGCCAGAACTTCCTGGCTGGCTTGTCCGAAGGCATCCCAGACACTGTCGGGGAATTCCATGACCTTCACGCCACCGGCCTGCAGACGCTGCAGCGCCGCGCCGTTGTTGGCCAGGAACTGTGCCAGGTTCCACTGGTGCGCTTCGCCGGCGGCGATTTCGATGATCTTCTGGTGCGCCGGCGAGAGGCTTTCGAACACGTCGCGGTTGGTGGCCAGCGACAGGCCTGCGCCCGGCTCGTGGAAACCGGCGGTGTAGTAGATCTTGGTGATCTCCTGGAAACCGGCCTTTTCGTCCGCCCAAGGACCGATCCACTCGGTGCCGTCGATGGCACCCGAGGACAGTGCCTGATACACTTCCGAACCTGGGATGTTCTGAACAGATGCGCCCAGCTTGCCCAGCGCCTTGCCGCCCAGACCCGGCATACGGAACTTCAGGCCGTTGAAGTCTTCGGGGCTGTTGATCTCTTTCGAGTACCAGCCGCCGGCCTGCGCACCGGTGTTGCCTGCCAGGAACGATTTCAGGCCGAAGATCTGGCCCAGTTCGTCATGCAGCTCCATGCCGCCATCGAAATAGTACCAGTTCACCAGTTCCTGCGCGGTCATGCCGAACGGAACGGCCGTGAAGAACGCATAGCCCGGGTGCTGACCGACAAAGTAATAGTCAGCGGCGTGATACATGTCAGCCTGACCCGACGAGACCGCGTCGAACACTTCGAACGCGCCCACCAGTTCGCCCGCTGCCTTGATGTCGACGGTCAGGTTGCCGTCGGACATTGCTGTGATGCTGTCGGCGCAACGCTGCGCGCTGTCGAACACGCCAGCCAGACCGCGGCCCCACGAGGTAACCATGGTCAGCGTGCGCTTACCCTGCGCATAGGCAGGTGCCGCCAGTGCGGTTGCCGCTGCGGCCGAGCCGCCCAGTGCCGATGTCTTTAGAAACTTACGACGATCCATAAGAGTATTCCTCCCCTTCATAGTCACGACTCGGGCAGCGCCCGAGCCAGTCGTTTACGGTAGCGTCACCCTAATGATGGCCGTTTGAAAAGGAATACCTATTACTACGTAGATCAGATGGTTTTTTCTGCAGAACGCGCAATTCCCGGGCTCATTTCGACCCGCAAACCGCGAGTTCCGGGCGTTCCGAGCGCCGGAATGCCCAATCTCTTTGCAATTTCACCCCCGCTTGCGTATCGATTCGACCATGGGGAAACTCCGCGCTCTGCTTTCACTGACCTATGCTCAGAAGCTGTCGCTAGTGGCGGCCATTCCGCTGGTCGTGGCCGTGGCCGCGATCGCGGTCATGGTCGCCTATGAGTCCCGCGCGACGGCTGAACGCGAGATCAAGGCGTTGGAGCGCCGGCTGATCGAGGCCAAGAAGGAAGAGCTGCGCAATTACGTGACACAGGCCCGAAACGGGTTCGCATACATCTACGGACGCGCGTCTCCGGATGACGAGGTCGCCCAAAATCTGGTGACCCAGATCCTGTCGGCGATGATCTACGGAAAGGACGGGTTCTTCTTCGTATACGATTATGACGGCAACAACCTTGTCAGCCCGCGCCAGACCGAGTTCATCAACCAGAACTGGGAAGGCCTGACGGACAGTGAGGGCGTTCCGGTCGTCGACGAGTTCATCCGCCTGGCTCGGCAGGGTGCCGGGTGGCACAGTTTCATGTGGCAAAAGCCGTCGACCGGGGAAGAGGCGATGATGATCGCCTATGTCGTCGGCCTGCAGGATTGGCGCTGGGCCGTGGGCACCGGTGTATTCATCGACGACATCGTGGCCACCGTTGCAAATGCCCGCGCCGAGGTCGAAGCGCGGGTGCAACGCACGTTCCTGTACATCGGCGGCATCGTTCTGGCGGCGGTTCTGATCGTCTTCGCCTCGGGGATGCTGTTGAACATCCGCGAACGCCGGCTGGCGGATGCCAAGCTGAAGGAACTGACCAAGCGGGTCATCGACGCGCAGGAAGAAGAGCGCGGCCGCGTGGCGCGTGAGCTGCATGACGGGATCAGCCAGATCCTGGTCGGGGTGCGCTATGCGCTGGACAATGCCCGGCGGCGCCTGTCCAAGGGCGATCATGATGGCGCACGTGCGCCGCTGGACAAGGGCATCGACAACCTGGGCACCGCGATTACCGAAGTGCGCCGCATCAGTCGCGATCTGCGGCCCGGCGTTCTGGATGACTTGGGACTTGGCCCGGCCCTGAAGGCGCTGACCGACGATTTCCGCGAACGGACCGGGATCGAGACCGAGTTCTCGACCGTCGTGTTCCGCAATCGTCTGGACCAGGACAGCAAGATCGCCCTTTACCGTATCGCGCAAGAGGCGCTGACGAATATCGAACGCCATTCTGGCGCATCCCGCGTCACGATCGACCTGCGCGGCCACAAGAAGGGCGCGACCATGCGCATTACCGACAACGGCCGTGGCCTTCGGTCACGGCCGGGCCGGGTCAGCACCGGGATCGGGTTGCGCAACATGCAAGAGCGCATAGAACAGCTTGACGGATCCTTGCGTATCCTGTCATCACGCGGCGCACAAAGTGGTACAGTGATCGAAGTCAGCCTGCCGCTGAGCCACCTGTTGCCGCCGCAGGAAGACGCGACACCCAAAGGAAAGGCCGGTTCCTGATGACCGAAACGATCCGAGTCCTTATCGTCGACGATCACCCCATGGTCGCCGAGGGCATCCAGTCGATCCTCGAGAGTTTTGACGACATCAAGGTCGTCGGCACGTTGGGCAATGGCCGTGACGCGGTGGATCAAGCCGCGCGCCTGCAGCCCGATGTCATCCTGATGGATTTGAACATGCCGGGGCTCGGGGGGCTCAGCGCCACTGAACTGATCCTCGAACGGTTGCCCGATACCCGCATTCTCATTCTGTCGATGCATGACAGCCCGGAATACATCTCGACCGCATTGAGCCACGGGGCCAAGGGCTACGTTCTCAAGGATGTACCGACGGACGAAATCAAGCAGGCCATAGACGCGGTCATGCGTGGAGAGCGCTATTTGTGCACCGGGGCGATCGGATCGCTGGAACCGAAAGAGGATGCGGCGCGCGAAGCGCTCACCGGGCGCGAACAGACGATCCTTCTGGAATTGGCGCAGGGCAAGTCGAACAAGGAAGTCGCGCTGGCGCTGGATATCTCGGTTCGCACGGTCGAAACCCATCGCAAAAACATCAAGCGCAAGCTGGGCATCTCATCAACTGCCGGTCTGACCCGATACGCGCTGGAACATGGCGTTTTGCAAGGAACCGGCGTGGCCTTCTGACGGCCGCGCCATCAGCGCAGCTTCCGCGCTTCAGCGGATTCCCTCGCCGAAAAAGACCAGCGTGCCGTCCTCATCCAGAACGTGAAACTCTCGCTGTTGATATGGCTGATCGAATGGCGCACGGACCCGCCCTTCGGGGAGATCTTCGAGTTTGGGACGCAGGCTTTCGTACAAATCGTCTATATCCTCGACATCGACATAGAAGGATTGCTCGTGGCCCAGCGGCAAGCCATCCGCGCGCGGCGGGCATTCCAGCAGGCGAATTGCAACCGGGCCAAGCCTGAGAAAAGCATAGTTGTCTTGCGTGAACCCACACGCGAAACCCAGACGATCGCAGTAGAATGCAATTTGCCGGCTCAGCGAGGAACACAGGACAAAAGGGGTCAGCTGAAGAATACGTGGCACCTTGCACTCCCTGGCAGGATCTGACGGCTCCACCCTAGCACGGGTCAGTCCAGAAGCTCATCGTTTCGCAACCCCTCCCTGTCGTGATGACACGGCAGCACACGGCCATAGAGCTGCCGGGTACGCTCGACCCCGCCACACATGCCTTCGGCCTCGACAAAGGAGAATATCCCCACGTAGCGCGGCCGTGCACCCGACACCGGCGCCACGCGATGCAAGGAATAGCGCCCCCTAAAGATCTGCAGATCGCCGGGATTGAGCTCCAACTGGCGTACCATTTCCATATTGCCGTCTAGAACCGAGGCCACCTTGTCAAAGTTCTCCTCCTCGGCGGTGCGCAGGTTCGGCGCGTATTCAAAGGCGCCGCCATGCTCGCCATTCTGGATCGCCAGAGTAACCGTGTAGTTGTTCGTGTCGAAATGCCACGGAAAGCCCTGCCCCTCTTCGACCACGTTGATGATCACATCCGCCAATGGATCATCGTAGCGAAAGAACTGATCCGCGGGTTCATTCAACGCTTCGCGGATGAAGGGCAGAAATCCTTCGAACTCGTAGATTCTGCGCAAGGGACCGGTAGACGGGAAATTGTCGGCCGGAACAAAGGCGTTCGACCGGTCATAGAACCGGCGGATCGGGTGGGCGATACCAAAGCGGGGATCGTCCTTGGTGAAATAGGCGTTGGTCCGGTTGAAACTGCGATGCGCGCTCGGCGCGACGGCTTCGGCTTCGGTCAGCAACTGGGTCAACCCGTCTTCGTGAACAAATCCGGGCAAAACTGCGCAACCATCTTTGTCGAGGTCACGACGAATGTCATCGATCAACCGATCATAGGCCGCCGAATTCGGACGATCTATCGGATAGCGCCCTAGGTCCACCAGATCCACCAGCATGCCGTCCTCCCTGACTTGTTCGCAGCTCCAGCCTGACCCAGCCCGGACCCCGCATCATGCCCGTTTCAGACATCGCTCTGACGCATTCTGACCTCTACCACCGCTCGGGACTCGGAAAAACCCGACCAGCATTTCCGGAAATTTCTCCACATGCGGCAATCCGCGCAACAAAATGTCGCAAAATTCGACATCAGAGTCAGGAAATTGGCCAGATTGCCTGTTGACGCCCCTTCGCGCCGCCCATAATGTCTCCTCCACGCAAAAAGGAGCCTCTGGCGATGAGAACGCTAGTCGTAATCGTAGGAACCACGCGCATGGGCCGGTAACGGTAAGCCATAATCGAACCCATGCGCCTCCGAAACTTCGGGGGCTTTTTTTTGTCAAACGCAAGACACATGTCGCGAACGGAGCAAAGCAGATGACACGTGAGATGACCGGCGCAAAGATGGTGGTCCAGGCCCTCAAGGATCAGGGCGTGGACACGGTATTCGGATACCCCGGCGGCGCCGTGCTACCGATCTATGACGAGATCTTTCTGCAAAATGACATCCGTCACATCCTGGTGCGGCATGAACAGGGCGCGATACATGCGGCCGAGGGCTACGCCCGTTCAACCGGCAAACCCGGTGTTGCACTGGTGACCTCCGGGCCCGGCGCGACCAACGCGGTGACCGGCCTGACCGACGCGCTTCTGGATTCGATCCCGATCGTGGTTCTGACCGGTCAGGTGCCGACGTTCATGATCGGCTCGGATGCGTTCCAAGAGGCGGACACGGTGGGCATCACCCGACCCTGCACCAAGCACAATTGGCTGGTCAAGGACACCAACTCGCTGGCGGAAACCATGCACGAGGCGTTTCACGTCGCCACCGCAGGTCGTCCCGGTCCTGTGCTGATCGACATCCCCAAGGACGTCCAGTTTGCCACCGGCAAATACACCGCGCCGAAACCCTCGACCTCGCATTATCAACCGGTGGTCAAGGGCGATCTGGACGCGATCACTGAACTGGTCGCCGCCATCGAAACCGCCAAGAAGCCCGTGTTCTATACCGGCGGCGGCGTAATCAATTCGGGTCCTGCCGCCAGCCAACTGCTGCGCGAGCTGGTCGACGCTACCGGGTTCCCCATCACCTCAACCTTGATGGGCCTGGGCGCCTACCCCGCATCCGGCAAGAACTGGATCGGAATGCTGGGCATGCACGGCCTGTACGAGGCGAACATGGCCATGCATGACTGTGACCTGATGATCAATGTCGGCGCCCGGTTCGACGACCGGATCACCGGGCGTATCGACGCGTTCTCGCCCAAGTCGAAAAAGGCGCATATCGACATCGACCCGTCCTCGATCAACAAGGTGATCCGGGTGGACATCCCCATCGTGGGCGACGTGGCGCATGTTCTGGAAGACGTGCTGAAGGTCTGGAAGGCGCGTGGCCGCAAAACCAACACGGAAGCGATCGCCAAGTGGCAGTCCCAGATCTCGGACTGGCGCAGGGTTAACTGCCTTGCCTACACCAACAGCGAAAAGGCGATCAAACCCCAATACGCGCTGGAACGGCTCGAGGCGCTGACCAAGGACCACGATCGCTATGTCTGTACCGAGGTGGGCCAGCATCAGATGTGGGCCGCGCAGTTCCTTGGGTTCGAAGACCCCAACCGCTGGATGACCTCGGGCGGGCTGGGCACCATGGGCTATGGCTTCCCGGCTTCGATCGGTGTGCAGATGGCACACCCAGACGCGCTGGTGATCAACGTCGCAGGCGAGGCCAGCTGGCTGATGAACATGCAGGAGATGGGCACCGCAGTCCAATACCGCCTGCCGGTGAAACAGTTCATCCTGAACAACGAACGCCTGGGCATGGTGCGCCAGTGGCAGGAACTGCTGCACGGCGAACGCTACTCGCATTCGTGGTCCGAGGCCCTGCCCGATTTCGTCAAGCTGGCCGAGGCCTTCGGGGCCAAGGGGATCATCTGCAAAGACCCCGCCGATCTGGATGACGCGATCATGGAGATGATCAATTACGACGGTCCGGTGATCTTTGACTGCCTCGTCGAAAAGCACGAGAACTGCTTCCCCATGATCCCGTCGGGCAAGGCCCATAACGAGATGCTGCTGGGCGAGGCTGAAACGAAGGGTGTCATTCAGGCTGGCGGCGCGGTGCTGGTTTGATATTGCTTGCGGACACAGGACCAAACTGTTGGCCCTGATGGACGCGCACAGGACAGGACGGAACATGCCCGGCATCCCCACCCAGACAACTCCACGCGAGAACCTGCAGATTTTTGCGGGGCGTCGCGGCTGGCAGTTGGGCATTCTTGTCCCGGCGCTGGTGCTTGGGGTCTTTGTCATCTGGCTCGGCCTCAGCTGGAGCGAGATCGCGGCCAATGGCAGCGCCGGCTTTCCAATCGACTTTCGGGTCTTTTGGGCCGCTGGGCGTCTGGCCCATCTGGGCGAACCATTGTCGGCCTTCAGTGTCGACAGCCTGACCGCCATGCACAACGTCATCAAGGAAGATGACTGGATGCCCTGGTCTTACCCGCCGGCGTTTCTTGCAACGCTGCAACCCTTGGGCGCCCTTCCCTTCCCCATTGCCTGGCTGGTCTTCTCGATCGCGTCGATCGTTGCGATGATATTCGCAGCCCGGCCGTTCGCGGAAGGCATCACACCGGTCTGGTTTGCGTTTGCGCTGCCGCCCGCGATACTGCCGACCCTGTTCATGGGGCAGACCGCTGCCCTGTGGATGGCCGGTTTGCTGGCGGCGCTTGCAGCGCTCAAGAACCAACGTTTGGTCCTTGCCGGCTTTTTCATCGGCCTTCTGACCCTCAAACCTCAGCTGGGCATCCTGATCCCCTTTGCGTTGCTGGCGTGCCGGGCGTGGCCGACCATCATTTCCGCCGGCATCACGACCCTGGTTATCTCAGGATTGGCGACCGCGCTCTACGGTCCGGAATACTGGCTGGAAATGCGCAACATGATGGCGGTCCACTTTTCGGTGGTGCGTGAAACCATCGTCGAAAACAATCTGATGCTCAGCCCTTATTCAACACTCGCCAGCTTTGGGCTGCCCGAGCCTGTCGCGTTGGCCGTTCAGTGGACGATCACAGCCTGCGCGGCCATCATGGTCACGATCACCTGGCGCAGCCCCCGCATCGGTTTTGACCTGCGTGCCGCTGTGCTTTCGCTGGCGGTCATGCTGTCCACCCCATACCTGTGGTTCTACGAATCTGCCCTGATCGCCGCTGCGGGACTATTCCTCTTGCGCGCAGGTGTATTGACGAACAGCCCATGGGGCCTGGCGCTGGCCGGAGCGATGTGGTTGGGTGCCGCCCCCGCTTTCTTCGCCTTTCTGTTCCGCGGCGAGGCCGACATCTCGATCCGCCTGCTTTTTGCACCGCTTTTGTATCTTTCCTGTCTGGTCTGCATCGGCGCCGTTGTTCAACGGCTGCGGGCGCCAGACTATTCCTCTGCCAACGATGAGGTCTTCCAATGACTGCACTCAAGATCCGAAAAGGTTCCACCCGCCACTCGGCCTACAACCTGCGCCCGACCTTCTCGGACGTGCAGGAACGCCACACGATCGCTGTTCTGGTCGAAAACGAACCGGGGGTTCTAGCCCGAGTCATCGGGCTGTTCTCGGGGCGCGGCTACAACATTGAAAGCCTGACCGTGGCCGAGGTCGATCACACCGGACACCTCAGCCGAATCACGATCGTCACCACCGGTACACCGCAGGTGATCGAGCAGATCAAGGCTCAGCTGGGCCGCATTGTCCCGGTGCATGACGTGCATGACCTGACTGTCGAAGGCCCCTCAGTCGAGCGGGAACTGGCGATCATCAAGGTTGTTGGCGAAGGCGACAAGCGGGTCGAGGCGTTGCGTCTTGCAGACATTTTCCGGGCCAATGTCGTGGACAGCACGTTGAATTCGTTCATCTTCGAAATTACCGGCGCGCCGGACAAGATTGATGCATTTGCCGATCTGATGCGCCCGCTGGGCTCTGTCGAGGTTGCACGGACAGGCGTCGCGGCCCTGCTGCGCGGCAACTGATTTTCCGCGAACCCATCAAAACGCCCCGTCGCCCTTGTCGACGGGGCGTTTTGCGTTTTCGGATCGATTTCCGCAGGTACATAACTGAGCAATCACAAGAAAAAGACCATACAAATGGGCTTAATGCCTATTGCGTTCGCGCCTGAGCGCGTTACGCTTGGCCAAGAACATGCAACCTGCGTGTTCTATGGGGTCAATTTTACGATTTCTTGACTGGCGACCGGCCTTTCTGGCCGTTCCGGTCGTGTTTCCCAAACCGTTGCAAACCAGAGTGAGACATGGCCGTAGACACTCGCACGCCCGCCGAGCTGCGCAGCATGCTGGGGGCGAATCTCAGGCAACTTGCCGACCGCTATCCTTCGGTCGCCGAGCTGTGCAGACAGCTGGGCGTCAACCGCACGCAGTTCAACCGGTATCTTTCTGGCGAGAGTTTTCCACGCCCGGACGTTCTGGACCGGATCTGCCGGTTCTTTGACGTGGATGCCCGCATTCTGCTGAAACCGCTTGAGGAAATCCCCGCGCCCCGGCGCTGTGACCTGCCTGAAAGCGTGGTCCAGTTCCTTCGGCCCGGACTGGCAGCCTTGACCGAGGACGCGTTTCCAAGCGGCGTCTATCTTGTGACGCAACATGGCGGCGAAGGCGATCCACGCGCCCATCATTGGCTGGTTCAAACCCGGCACCTGCATCAATGTGCTGTCCTGCGCGGCTTCCTGCCGCCGGCAATGGCAGGCACGCGTTCCGCCACGGGCCGTGAGCTTCGTGGCTTCGCCGCCTGCGCCGGGCCCAATATCTACGCAGTGTTGTCGCGCGAGGCTGGTCGTGACAGCAAGACGATCGTGATCCGCAAGGACATGACCGATAGCAACGGCGTATGGATCGGTTCGTGCATGGAGCACTCTGCGGCTACTCCGCACATCTACAGATTGGAAATCCGCCATCTGGGCCACGACTTCCGGGCAACGCTGGAGGCAGCAAGACTGGCGCGCCGGACATAGGAAACCGCCTAAAATCCCGTGCATGTCGTTGTGAGAAAAGCCGGAGTCGCAGAAGTGTAAGCGAGGGCTGGTCCCGGATGCCTAGGCTGGTGGTGAAGCGAGGAGAACCAGATGGCCAGCACCCCAACCGATCTGTCGGCTGTTCGTCAGAGCATTGAAACCGCTCTGGGCCTGCCCAATGCACATTATACGGACCCTGCCCTGCACGCCGAAGAAACTCGGGCCCTGCTGCTGGATGGCTGGGCCGGTCTCGCGGTAACCGCCGATGTCCCCAAGCCCGGTGACGCGGTTCCGCTGGAGTTCATGGGTATTCCGCTCCTGTTGCTGCGTGACCGTTCCGGTACGGTCCGTGTGTTTCAGAACATCTGCCGTCACCGCGGCATGATCCTCGTCGAAGAGCCCCGCAAGATCGAAGGCGCCATTCGCTGCCCCTATCACAGCTGGTGCTATTCCACCGAAGGCCGGCTGGTCGCCACGCCGCATGTGGGCGGCCCGGGCCAGAACGCACATGACGCGGTCAGCAAATCGGAACTCGGCCTGATCGAGGTGCGCAGCCATATCTGGCGCGACGTGGTGTGGATCAACGTCTCGGGCGACGCGCCGGCGTTCGAGGATGCCAACGCCAGGCTGATCGAGCGTTGGGCCGAGTTCGACAAGCCGCAATACCACGGCGGCCCCGAAAGTTCCTTTCGGTTGGACGTCAATTGCAACTGGAAGCTGGCGGTCGAGAACTACTGCGAAAGCTATCACCTGCCGTGGGTACATCCCGGATTGAACAGTTACTCGCGGCTTGAGGATCACTATCACATCCAGGAGCCCGGCCTTTATTCAGGTCAGGGAACCTTGGTCTATCGGCAACTGAAAACTGAGGACGGTCGGGTTTTTCCCGATTTCGAAGGCCTCAGCGAGAAATGGGACACCGCAGCCGAATACATCGCCGCCTTTCCCAACGTGCTGTTGGGCGTGCACAGGGACCACGCCTTCGCCATCATTCTGCGGCCCGAGGCCCAGAACCGGACCTCGGAGCACATCCACCTGTTCTATTCGGCGCCGAATACCGATGCGGATTTGCGCGCCCGCAATGCCGAGCAGTGGAAAGTGGTCTTTGAAGAGGATGTGTTCGTCGTCGAAGGGATGCAGCGTGGTCGCGCGGCGCCGGGGTTTGACGGCGGACATTTCTCGCCGGCGATGGACGGGCCGACCCATCTGTTCCACGACTGGGTGGCTCAGCGTCTGATGGCACATCGCACCGAGCTGGCCGCTGAATGACCGACCTGCACACCCGCCTTCTGCAGGCGCATGCGGCGGGTGACATCGCGGCTTTGGCTGAGTTGTACGAACTGGCCGCCGCAAGCCAGCAGGACGACGACGCCCGGAGCTTTTTTCTGACCCACGCCTATGTCTATGCGCTTGAAGCCAACCTGCCCGGCGCGGGACGTCTGCGTCAGATGCTGGTCGACATGGGCCGCGAAGTGCCCGATTCCTGACCCCGAGAACCTAGGCTTGGGCCGCTTCGACAACCGGCTCTGCCGCTGCGCCGTCTTCGGTGATCTGCCGATACAGGTGCCAGCTGGCATGACCGAACAGAGGCAACACGATCAGCAATCCCAAAAACCATGGCACCATGGCGACAAAGGTCGTGACCGCAATGAAGGCACCCCAGCCCAGCATGACCCGCTTGTTCACGCTGACATAGGCATAGCTCGAGATCATGGCGGTGACGAAGTCGAGCTCCCGGTCCAGCAGCATCGGAATCGACAACACGGTGATCATGTAGAGCAGGATGGCAAAGATCGCGCCTACAGCAGTGCCGACAGCCAGCATGGCCAGACCGTTGGGTGTCAGAAACACCTCAAGCGATGACGACACGTTTGTCATTGTCGACAGCCCCATGAACAGCGCAAAGATCATGTGGCCGAGAAAGAACCAGAACAGAAACATCACGACGATGATCGCGCAGATCGACGGCAACTGACGGCGGCTCTGCTGGATCACGACACCGAAGATGGCGCCATAGTCCAACGGCTCATTTCGCTCGAGCCGGTGCGATACCTCGTACAAACCCACGGCGGCGAACGGCCCGATCAGCGGAAAGCCGATGGCAGCCAGCACCAGCCAGAACGAGGTACCCGTTTGCACGGTTACCCAGGCCATCAACCACCCGACCAGAACGTAGAAGCCGCCGAACAGAAGGCCAAAGACCGGTGCGCGGCGATAATCCTGCCAGGCACGATGCAGCGCCGTGCGCAACATGCCGATATCCGCCGGTTTCAGCGTTGGCACTCCGAATGGCTTTTCCATGTTCCGTTTCTCCTCCCCTTGCCCTCAGGCCATGGCCGGGCGTTTTTGCGGCCAATGCGTCACGGCGTGATAGGCGGCCCCCAAAGCGAGCAGTTGCGCGTCGCTGCCGCGCGGCCCGAACAGTTGCATTCCCATCGGCAGGCCTCCGGGGCCGAACCCCGCCGGTATCGACAGGCAGGGCAGACCAATCAGGCTGACCGGCGTCACCACCTGCATCCAGCGATGATAGGTGTCCATCGCGACCCCACCAATGCTGCGCGGATACGGCTGATCCACAGGGAACGGCCACACCTGAGCCGCGGGCAACACCAGCGCATCATACTCGGCAAACAGTTCGACCGCCCGACGGTGCCAATCCGAACGGGTGACGCTGGCTGCATGGACCTCCATCGCTGTCAGGGCCAGAC
Organism: Ruegeria sp. SAZA006; assembly: GCF_059613465.1. Lineage (NCBI taxonomy): Bacteria > Pseudomonadati > Pseudomonadota > Alphaproteobacteria > Rhodobacterales > Roseobacteraceae > Ruegeria > Ruegeria sp. SAZA006. The sequence continues at coordinate 580,479 of NZ_JBXWSO010000004.1, read as the reverse complement.
CCCGCTCCAGCTCCCATTGCGCGGTGTCCTTCAGGACGTCTTTCCGGTCGGCCAAAGGCAGCAGACTTGCTGCTACGTTCCACGACCGCAGGGTGATCCAGCTGTCCCACAGGCGCTCGGCATCGAAGGGCGGCGGTACGTCCTCGACGGTTGCGCCGAGTCCCTCAAAAATCGCCAACTCGTTGCTGCATTGGTTCAGAATCCCCTCCTCGGTCGGGAATGCGCCGCCCCAATCGCCCAGCCATCCGATCCGCATCCCATCCAGGCTTTCGACAGACAATGGGGTGACGGGTTCGCAAGGAACGCTCAAAGGCTGCCTCGGATCGGGGCCAGAGATCACATCCAGCAATAGCCCGATATCCTGCGGGCTGCGGGCCATCGGTCCCAAGGTGGAGAGCTGGTGCAGGAACAAATCACCCTGCGGTTCCGAAGGAACCCAGCCCCAACTGGGCCGGAAACCGTACACGTTGTTCCACGCGGCCGGATTGCGCAGGCTGCCCATCATGTCCGACCCATCCGCCAGCGCAACCATCCCAGTGGCCAAGGCCACCGCTGCGCCACCCGAAGACCCACCACAGGACCGGGCCGGATCATAGGGGTTCCGGGTTGCCCCATAGACCGGATTGAAGGTGTGCGAGCCCAACCCGAACTCCGGTGTGTTCGTCTTGCCGATCAGAATAGCCCCGGCAGCCCGCAACCGTGCTGCGATCAGATCGTCGACGGCTGGGACGTGGTTGCGAAAAACCGGCGACCCCTGGGTCGATGCGATGCCTGCCACATTGACCAGGTCTTTGACGGCAATCGGAAGCCCATGCAGCGGCCCGCGGCCCGACTTGTCGTCGGCGGCCCGGGCTTGTGCCATAAGCTTATCCTCGTCCTGCAGCGCGACGATTGCATTGACCTGCCCGTTCACCTGGGCAATCCGGTCGAGCGTCGCGCGCATCAACTCGGTGGCCGACAAATGCCCTGTCGCGAGTTTCTCGAGAAGATCAGCGGCTGAAGTATCGCTTAGGTTCATGGGGTTACGTCCGAGCTTTGCTTGCGCTCAGCCTAGCGACCCTATGTGTGCATTTAAACCCGGTGTTTTGGATATATCTTTTCCACGCAGATCAACTGCGCGGCATCAGTCGTCCGACTGCGCCTCGGCCCGGCTTTTGCCCGAGACCTTGAGAGCCAGAGTGGCCGCCATGAATGCATCCAGATCACCGTCCAGAACCCCTTTGGTGTCCGACGTCTCGTAGCTGGTGCGCAGGTCTTTGACCATCTGATAGGGCTGCAGAACATAGGACCGGATCTGGTTGCCCCAGCCGGCATCGCCCTTGGCTTCGTGCGCGGCGTTGATCTCGGCGTTTCTGCGGTCCAGTTCCATCTGGTACAGGCGCGATTTCAACGCTTTCATGGCGATGTCGCGGTTCTGGTGCTGCGATTTTTCCGAGCTGGTCACCACGATGCCGGTCGGGATGTGGGTGATCCGCACCGCCGAGTCGGTGGTGTTGACGTGCTGACCGCCCGCCCCCGAGGACCGGTAGGTATCGACACGGATATCGGCCGGGTTCACTTCGATCTCGATATTGTCGTCCACTACCGGATAGACCCAGACCGAGCTGAACGACGTGTGCCGCTTGGCCGCCGAGTCATAGGGCGAGATGCGCACCAGCCGGTGCACGCCGCTTTCGGATTTCAGCCAGCCATAGGCGTTATGGCCCGAGATCTTGTAAGCCGCCGACTTGATCCCCGCCTCTTCGCCCGGGGTTTCCGACTGCAGCTCGACCTTGTAGCCCTTCTTCTCGGCCCAGCGGACATACATCCGTGCCAGCATCGAGGCCCAGTCGCAGCTTTCTGTGCCCCCGGCGCCCGCGTTGATTTCAAGGAAGGTGTCATTGGCGTCGGCCTCGCCATCCAGCAGCGCCTCGAGCTCTTTTTCGGCCGCCTTGTCGCGCAGCTTCTTCAGGGCTTCTTCGGCATCCTTGACGACCTCTTCATCGTCCTCCATCTCGCCCAGTTCGATCAGTTCGATGTTGTCGTTCAGATCGGTCTTGATCGACTCGTAGGTTTCGATGGCATCGACCAGAACCTGCCGTTCGCGCATCAGCTTCTGCGCGTTTTCGGGGTTATCCCACAGGTTGGGGTCCTCGACGCGGGCGTTGAACTCCTCCAGCCGGTGCGGCGCGGTTTCATAGTCCATACGCTGGGCCAGCAGCTCCAGCGATTTTTGGATCTCGGCCACGATGTTCTGGATTTCGGCGCGCATGGTCAGGTCCCAACTTGCTCAATCAGGCCTGCGTGATAGCAAGAGGTTCAGGCCACCACAAGATGACCCGAAAAGCAAATGCAGCACGGACCAGAGCAGTTCCTGAAGAAATGGCATCTGGCCGACCCGCGGCTGGTGGCTGATACCGGCGCGGCACGTGTCTGGCGGGCCAAACGTGATAACGGGTCTGAAGTCGCGCTCAAACTCTATCGCCGCGCCGGTCGCGGAAACGAGGCGCCGGGATGCCGCCTGCTGGCTGCCTGGCGCAACCGGGGCGCCGTCGCGATCCTGGCCGAAGACCGCCGGGCGGTCATGATGGAGTGGCTCGAGGGTCCGACCCTCGGCGATCATGCACGGGCGGGCAACGTGGCCGACGCCTTGACACTACTGGCTGAAACGGCGCGGAACCTGCACGCTGCACCGGTGGTTGAAGTGAGCGGACTGAGGCCTTTGGAGCAAGTGTTTGCACCGCTTTTCGACGTCGGATTTGCCGATCAATGTACGCGGCTCCTGCAAACCGATATGCGGCGCGCCATAGCTTTGGCCCAGGATTTGCTGCAGACGCAGCCCGTGCATCGCCCCCTGCATGGAGACCTGCACCCCGACAATGTCATCCTGACCTCATCCGGCCCGCGCGTGATCGATGCCAAGGGTTATATCGGGGATCCGGCGTTCGAACTGGCAAATGCGCTGCGGCACCCAAAAGGCATGCCGGACCTGGTGCGCGAGGTCGGGCAGATTTCCGCGTGCCTGGATCTGTACGCCGCCGCGATGAATGTTTCGCGGGCGCGTCTGGCCCGGTGGGCGGCGGCCAAATGCGCCCTGTCCATATTCTGGCGGTCCGGCGGATCGGTCGAGAGTGACCCGGAGGCCGATCTGCTACGCCTGTTTCTAAGCGCTGCAGATCAGTAAAGTCCGCCGCCCTGAAGGTCGCCCTGGCTGGCCTTGGGCCCCACGATTATGGTCTGCCCGGTCGAGGTCTGGACCTGGCGCCCACCATTGGTCACCTCTTCGAACAACGGCAGATCGGACCCCATCGCAAAACCACCGTCATAGACACGGTCGATGAACCCGTCGACGCCATCACGGAAGTACTCGGCCACCACATAATCACCCGATGCGTCATCCGGCAGACGGGCACCGCTGAAACGGTCGATCTTGATGAACTGCCCACCCGGCGGCACTTCGAACGGACCGCCGCCGTATTTCTCGACGGCCTTTTCCATAAAGCTCTGGAATACCGGACCGCACAGCGTGCCGCCGTAAGCACCCCGCCCCATCGGGCGCGGGCGGTCGTACCCGATGTAGCACCCGGCGACGATGTTCGAGGTGAAGCCGATAAACCAGGCGTCCTTGGATTCGTTGGTCGTACCGGTCTTTCCAGCCGTCGGAACCGGCAGATTTACCACGCGAGACGCGGTGCCGCGATCGACCACGCCCTTCATCATCGACGTCAGCTGATAGGCCGTGATTGCATCCATCACCTGCTCTCGGTCGGTCACGATCGTGGGTGAGGCATCGGGCTCCAGCCAGCTGGAGTTGCAATCCAGGCACTGCCGGTCATCATGCCGATAGATCGTTTTGCCGAACCGGTCCTGGATCCGGTCGACCAAAGTTGGTTCGACGCGCTCGCCGCCGTTGGCGAACATCGCATATGCCGCCACCATCTTGTAGAGCGTCGTCTCCTCCGCCCCCAGCGCATTGGCCAGGTAGGGACCCATGTTGTCATACACACCGAACCGCTCCGCGTATCCCGCAACCACCGGCATCGAAACCTCTTGCGCCAGTCGGATGGTCATCAGGTTTCGCGACTGCTCGATCCCGGTGCGCAGGGGCGTCGGCCCGTAGAATTTGTTGGTCGAGTTCTTGGGCGTCCAAAGGCCCTGCGGTGTGTTCACTTCGATCGGGGCGTCCACGACGATGGTCGCGGGGCTGTAGCCACTGTCCAGTGCCGCCGCATAGACGAAAGGCTTGAAGGCCGATCCCGGTTGGCGCTGCGCCTGCGTGGCCCGATTGAACACTGAGTCCTGGTACGAGAACCCACCCTGCATCGCCAGAACGCGGCCCGAGTTCACATCCATTGCCACGAAGCCCCCTTGGACCTCGGGAATCTGACGGGCGGACCATTGGCCCTCTTCCCCGGCAACGACCAGGATCACGTCGCCGCGTTTGAAGTTTGCCTTGAAGTCGCCCTGCATCCATTTGATGTCGCTGCGCGGGATGATGCCGTCGGCCGGACCGTTCTCGATCCCCACCGTCAGCTGTTGTTCAGCAACATCCAGCACGACCGCGGGGTACCATTGCGTGGGCAGCACCACGTCGCGCGGGATTTCCATGATCGCCAGAGCTTCGCGCCACTGGGCTTCGTCTTTCAGTTTTTCCTCGGGGATGGTTTCACCCGTGCCGCGCCACTTGCCGCGCGATCGGTCATATTTCTGAAGCGCCTCGCGCAGGGCGCGCGCGGCTTCGACCTGCATCTCCTCGTCAACCGAGGCCCGGACGGTGAAACCACCGGTAAAGAACTCGCCCTCCCCGAAATCCTCGCTCAGCTGGCGGCGGATTTCGTCGGTGAAATAGTCGCGCGGTGGCAGTGCGGTGCGGAAGCTTTCGAAATCACCGTTCTGAACCGAACGCAGAGGTTGCGCCACTTCGGTCTCGTAGGTTGCCTGATCGATGTATCCGTTCTGGTACATCTCGCGCAGCACGTAGTTGCGGCGATCCAACAGACGCTGTTTCTGGCGCACCGGGTGATAGTCCGAAGGCGCCTTGGGCATCGCAGCCAGCGTCGCGGCCTCATGCGGGGCCAGTTCCTGCAAAGTCTTGTTGAAATAGGTCTGGGCAGCGGCGGTCACGCCGTAGGAGTTTTGGCCAAGAAAGATCTCGTTGAGATACAGCTCAAGGATCTGTTCCTTGTTCAGCGTTTTTTCCAACCTGGTCGCGAGGATGATTTCCTGAATCTTGCGTTCGACCCGCCGGTCGCCTGACAGCAGGAAGTTCTTCATCACCTGCTGGGTGATGGTCGACGCGCCGCGCAGCGTCTCGCCCTTGGATTGGACCGCCTCGATCCCGGCAGCGATGATCCCGCGCGGGTCGTACCCCTGATGCGAATAAAAGTTCTTGTCTTCCGCCGAGATAAACGCGTGCTTCACGAGGTCAGGGATTTCCTCGGACGGGGTGAACAGGCGGCGCTCCTGCGCGAATTCGTCGATCAGTTGGCCCTTGCCCGAATAGATACGGCTGATGGTGGGCGGCTTGTACTGGGCCAGCGACTCGTGGCTGGGCAGGTCGCGGCCATACATCCAGAAGACCGCGCCAATCACCAGCGCGACCATGAAAATACCCAAGGTGACGAGGCTGAAAACCGCCCCAAAAATCGAAAGAATGAACCGGATCACGTTGCTGCCTTTTGTTCGCGGTGACGCCTATATAGTGTCGCTGCACCCAAGGGTCAAAACACACGGGCGCATTCTAGCCACTTTGCGCCGCAGGGTCACTGCCCAATCAAGCCGCGGCGGATCAGATCCTGCTGGCGCCAGGCTTCAAGACCTTGGTGAATTCCCTGCGCCATTCCGATGCGCCACTCGGGATTTACGAGGTTTTTCAGGTCTCTGGGGCTGGAGAGGAATCCGATCTCGACCAGAACCGAGGGAATGTCGGCAGCCTTGAGGACGGAAAACGACGCACTGCGGATCGGGCGCCGATTCATGGGGCCGCCCTGCTGCCCCATGCCGTGCGCCAGTGCATGGGCCAAAGCTTCTGAGCGTGGCTGGGTCTCCTGCCGTGCCATGTCCAGCAAAACGTCGGCGATCTGGTCGTCCGAGCCGCTCAGGTCGATACCCGCGATCAGGTCACTGCGATCGTGCCGTTCGGCCAGTTTCTGGCTGGCCACGTCCGAGGCCTCATCGGAGAGGAAATAGACAGTGGCCCCATGAGCCTGCCCCTCGGACAATGCATCCGCGTGCAACGAAATGAACACATCGGCGCTGGCCCGATGGGCCAGAGATATTCGGCGTTCGAGCGACACGAAGTGATCGTCCACCCGGGTCATCACGACCTCGTATCCGCCGGCGCGCAGCAAGTGTTCCCGAAGTTCGCGCGCAAACGTGAGCATCAGGGTTTTTTCGTTAACGCCACCCGATTCCGCGCCGGGGTCGATGCCACCATGCCCCGGGTCCAGCATCACGCGCAGCGGTCGTTCGCCATCTCGCGGCACAACCGGGGGCGTGACGGCAGGCGCAGGCAAATCCCAGCCCGGATTGCGCGGCGCACCCGCGCTGGCGGCAAAACTGTCGAAATCCGTACCTTTTAGATTCAGCGTCAGAACCGCGGCCCCGCTGTCGGGGTCCACGCGCATGGCCGCCGTATCGACAGCTAGGGGCGCCCCCAGATCCAGCACCATCCGAGACCAACCGGGCACATAGGCGCCGAACTGGACCCCGCTGATCCGACGGGTCTGCAACAGCTTGGTCCGGTCAAGGCCGCTCCAGTCGACCTCCTGGAAATCGATGACCATTCGGTACGGGTCTCGAAGCGTGAAAACGCGATATGGGACGCCCTGGCTGAGCCCCAGCTCAAGCGTCACCCCCGCCCCCTTGCCGTCTGTGATCCGGCTCTGCTCGGGCAGGACCCGCGCCAAGGCGTTGAAGTCCTGCGCCAAAACGGCTCCGGCCAGCGCCCAAATCAGCGCACATACAAAGAAGATCCTGCTCATGGCCTCAAGTTTTCCCGAGATCGTTTGGCAGGAGCCTATCGCAGCGTGGCCGGTTTGTGAACGCCTCAGGCCGACTTCTGCGGGGTCTGGCGATCCGCCATGAAGCTGCGCAGCCGTTCAAGGCCCTGCTCGATGTCCTCGGTCGACCGGGCGTATGAAAAGCGCAGGGTCGTGTGGCCGCGCACCGGGTCGAAATCCAGCCCCGGAGTCACGGCGACGCCGGCCTTGTCCAGGATCTCGGCGGCAAAGGCGCGGCTGTCATCGGTCAGGTCCGAGACATCGGCATAGACATAAAACGCCCCGTCGGGTGGCGCGATGTTGGTGAACCCGGCCTCGGGCAGGCCCTTCAGCATCAGGTCGCGGTTGCGGCGATAGACGGCCAAGTTGCCCTGCAGTTCCTCATCGCAATCCATCGCGGCCAGCGCGGCGACCTGGCTGGCATGGGGTGCGCAGATGAACATGTTCTGGGCGATGCGCTCGACCACGCGTACCTGATCTTCGGGCACCACCATCCAGCCGACCCGCCAGCCGGTCATCGAGAAATACTTCGAGAACGAGTTGATGACATAGCACTCGTTGGTCAGTTCCAGCGCGGTCACGGCTTTGGCCTCGTATTCCAGCCCGTGATAGATCTCGTCGCTGATGAACGAGGCCCCCTGCCCCCGCGCGGCATCGATCAACGCGCCCATGGCGGCGTGGTCCAGCATGGTTCCGGTCGGGTTTGCGGGCGAGGCCACCATCAGCCCCTGCAGGTCGAGCCCGGCAAAGTCCTGTGGCACCGGTTGCAGGCGATGCTCCGGCGCGGTCGGCAGATCGACCGGCACCAGACCCAGCGCCCGCAGAATCTGCCGATAGGACGGATAACCCGGCGCGCCGATCCCCACCCGGTCACCGCTGTCGAACAGCGCGGTGAAGGCCAGCAGGAATCCGCCCGAGGATCCCGGGGTGATCACCACACGCTCGGGGTTCAGATCGACGTCGTACCATTCGCCGTACATCCGGGCGATGCGTTGCCGCAGCGCCGGCAGACCCAGCGCGACGGTATAGCCCAGAGGGCCTTGCCGCATCGCTTTGGCCAGCGCCTCAAGCGCGCCGTGCGGGGCGCCGGTTCCGGGCTGGCCGACCTCCATGTGGATGATGTGGCGGCCAGCCTCTTCAGCACGGCGCGCGGCCTCCATCACGTCCATCACGATGAAGGGATCAACGCCCGACCGGGTTGAGTTTCGCATGCCCATCTCCCATGTTGCGACCATGGCTTTTGAACGCGGATCCCGGCTGGCGTCAATCCCGGCAATTCTGCTGGCGGTGGCGCTGTGGATGGCGTCGACCGCGCAAAGCCACGCGCAAAGCCTGATCCGCGACCCCGATATCGAACACGGGCTGCGCGAACTGGCCTTTCCGATCTTGCGCGCCGCCGGCCTGAACACCAACCGCGTGCGGGTGATGGTCGTCAAGGACGGCACGTTCAACGCGTTCGTCATCGACTACAACACGATTTACCTGAACCACGGACTGATCCTGACGGTCGACAGCCCCGAGATGCTGCAGGCCGTGATCGCGCATGAGGCGGCGCATATCGCCAACGGGCACCTCGCCCGTCGGGCCGAGAACCTTCGGGCCGCTCAACGCGCGGCCGGTTTCGGTACCGCGCTGGCTCTGATTGCCGCCGCTGCGGGCGGCGGAGAGGCCGCCGCGGGCATTGCCGCTGGCACCCAAGGGGCCGCAATCCGCAGTTTTCTGGGCCATACGCGGGCCGAAGAATCCTCGGCGGATCGCAGCGCCGCCAGCTACCTGCGTTGGGCCGAGATTTCGCCCATTGGCATGGTCGAACTGCACCGCAAATTCGCAGGCCAGGAATTGCTGAGCGAGATCAATCAAGATCCCTATATGCGCTCGCACCCGACCAGCCGTGAACGCCTGCGCGCTGCCGAGGAATTTCTGTACCAATTCGGGGATCGGGCGAAATCTAACCCCAATGCCGACTACTGGTTTGCGCGGGTCAAGGGCAAGCTGTCCGCGTTTCTGCGCTCTCCCGGCTGGACCCTGCGGCGGGCCAAGGAAGAAACAGCGCAGGATATTCGCCTGATGCGCGAGGCCGCCGCCCATCATCAGAACCGAAACCTTTCGGCTGCCCGGGCAGCCATCGATGGTGCGCTGGCCATCCGCCCTGACGATCCGTTCTATCACGAACTGAAGGGGCAGATCCTTTTGGAGAACCTTCGGGTCTCGGAGGCGGTCACGGCCTATGCCAAGGCGTCCGAGCTGGCTCCGACCGACGCATTGATCATGGCAGGCTACGGGCGCGCCCTGCTTGCCGACGGACAGACGACAAAGGCTCTGCAGGTGCTGGAAAGCGCACGCGCCCGGGACTACCGGAACGGCCGCCTGATGCAGGATCTGGGAATGGCCTATTCCAAGGTCGGCAACTACGGTATGGCATCCGCCGTAACTGCCGAGCGTTTCGCCCTTGAGGGGCGCCTGCTGGATGCCGGAATTCACGCAAGACGAGCCATCGGTCAGTTGCCCGAGGGCTCGACGGGTTGGCAACGGGCACAGGATGTGCTGATTGCCGCAGAACAAGCTGAGAAATCGAAAAGGAACCGGAAATGATCCTCAGACACGCAGCACCTGCCCTTCTGGGGCTTTCCCTGATTGCCGGTCCGGCCAATGCGCTGGATCTGTCCTCGATGACCGAATCCGAAAGAGCAGAGTTCGGAGCGCAAGTGCGGGAATACCTCTTGGAAAATCCCGAAGTCATTCTCGAGGCGATCAACATCCTGGAGCAGCGCAACGCTGCCGCCGAAGCACAGGCCGACCAGCAATTGATCGCAGAAAACGCCGACGAGCTGTTCAATGACGGCTATAGCTGGGTCGGTGGCAACCCGGACGGCGACATCACCCTGGTCGAGTTCATGGATTACCGTTGCGGATACTGCCGCCGCGCGGTCCCCGAAGTGGACGCGCTGCTGGCCGAGGATGGCAACATCCGCCTGATCATTAAGGAATTCCCAATTCTGGGCGATGCGTCTGTTCTTTCGTCGCGCTTTGCCATCGCCACCAAGCAGGTCGCCGGGGATGACGCGTACAAGCAAGTCCATGACGCCCTGCTGGAATTCACGGGCGAGCCTTCCGAGGTGACGCTGCGCCGTATCTCGGATGGGCTGGGACTGGACAGTGACGCCATCCTTGCGGCGATGGACAGCGACGAAGTGACCGAAGAAATTGCCAAGACGCGGGCACTGGCGCAGCGCATGCGGATTTCGGGCACCCCATCCTTTGTTCTGGGAACCGAGATGCTGCGGGGCTTCCTGCCCGCAGATCAGATGAAACAGATCGCTGACGGTGTGCGGGCTGAACGCGGCTGAAGCAGCTGGGGCGGCCTGATCGCCGCCCCGTTGAAACGACGCCCTAGTCGTATGGATACGGGGCGTCGCATTTCATCGACACGACCCATGTCGGAGTTCCAGTTTTTCTGAATTGGGTCGCAGGCACGGATTTGCCACGAATTCCTGATGGAATGACGCCACGCCCCTGCCGTTTGCTTTCAGCCAGAATTGCCTGCAGGTCCTGTGGATTGTCGTACTTGCGAATACCGGTGTTTTCAGAAATGGGGCCGGTTGGGCAGTAGGTCGCTCGGGCGATCTGTTTCGCCAAAGCGTAGGCCGCCTGGGCATACTGACCGGTTCTGAACGATACCGCGACCCGAGATGCCAGCTGCGGGTCGACATTCATGATCGGGGTCAAGCGGCCCCGCGGTTTGCCGGTCCCGCCCGGGCTGAGCCGGACGTCTGCGCGCGTCGTCATTCCGTCATTGTTGAACCCGGACACATGCACCGACATATACCCAAGTTGCGCCCCCGGTGCAGACTGCGGAACTGGAACACTAAAAAAACCGGGGCGTTTGTCCGACCCGGTAGAGGGGCTGCTGCACACAGAAAGAAGGACGACGGCAAACGCCGTCACGAAAGGCATTGGTTTCAAAGAATCGAACTCGGGTCCATGTCAGTAGATATCGAGATTGATACCGTGAACCTAGGCCTAAAAATGGCTTATAAAGAATTAGTTCCGGATCGAAGTTAAGGTACTATTCAGCCGCCTCTGCAGCAGCGTCCAGCTCGGCCGCTTTCTTTTCCACCTGCTCGACGATGTGGTCGATCATCTGTTCGTTCGACATCTTGTGGCTGGCCTTGCCCGCCAGATACACCATGCCCGAGCCTGCGCCGCCGCCGGTAAAACCGACATCGGTCATCAGCGCCTCACCGGGGCCGTTCACGACGCAGCCGATGATCGACAGGCTCATCGGTGTTTTGATGTGCTCCAAGCGCCGCTCCAGCGTCTCGACCGTCTTGATCACGTCGAACCCCTGCCGCGCGCAGGACGGGCACGAGATGATGTTCACGCCCCGGTGGCGCAGGCCAAGAGACTTGAGGATCTCGAACCCGACCTTCACCTCTTCGACCGGATCGGCGGACAGGCTGACGCGGATCGTGTCGCCGATCCCCATCCACAGCAGGTTGCCCAGCCCGATGGCCGATTTGATCGTGCCGCTGACCAGCCCTCCGGCCTCGGTGATGCCCAGATGGATCGGGGCGTCGGTGGCCTCGGCGATGCCCTGATAGGCCGCAGCCGACAGGAACACGTCGCTGGCCTTCACGCTGATCTTGAATTCATGGAAATCGTTGTCTTGCAGGATACGGATATGTTCCAGCCCGCTTTCCACCATCGCTTCGGGGCACGGCTCACCGTATTTCTCCAGCAGGTGCTTTTCCAGACTTCCCGCGTTCACGCCGATGCGGATCGAGCAATTGTGGTCGCGTGCGGCCTTGATGACCTCTTTCACCCGCGCCTCGTCACCGATATTGCCGGGATTGATGCGCAGGCAGGCGGCACCAGCCTCGGCGGCCTCGATGCCGCGGCGGTAGTGGAAATGAATGTCGGCCACAATCGGCACCGGGCTTTCGCGCACAATCTCCTTCAACGCCTTCGACGACGCCTCATCAGGAACAGAGACGCGCACGATATCAGCCCCCGCCTCTGCCGCAGCTTGTACCTGCGCCACGGTTGCGGCAACATCGGTCGTCAGCGTGTTGGTCATGGTCTGAACGGCAATCGGCGCGTCGCCGCCCACCGGAACGTTGCCGACCATGATCTGGCGGGATTTGCGGCGATAGATGTCGCGCCAAGGGCGCACATGGTTCAGAGACATGAAAACGGATCCGCGTCAGCCTGGGGTCTGGCCTTTAGATAGTCCGGGGGCAAGCCCGCCGCAATGGCAAGATCACTCTGCCGGCACCTCGGCGGATTGTGTCTGAAGCTCGGCCACCAGCTGTTTGAGCGCAATGTTTTGTTCAGCCTCAAGATCCGCCACGGCATAGGTCTCGGCCACAGCGTCCTTGGACAGAACCACACCCTTGGCGACGGTTCCCGGTGCACCGGCCGGCCCATAGAGCTCGCCGTTCATCGAGAAATACACGTTGCCCGACGCTCCAGCCCGCAATTGCGGCGGCTCTTCCGTCAGGGGAACCTCAAAGCTCTTGCCGTTTTCTACGGTTCCCAACGTACCTTCGAAGATCACGCTGCCATCCGCTGCGGTGACCCGCATCCAGGCCGGTTCGACCGCGACGATTTTCAGCGACGTGTCGACCTTCTCGACCACCTGCGGAAGGGTCGCGGCAGTTCTTTCGACGGTATGAATCTCAGCCAGCGCGATTTCCGGAACTTCCGGCGGACGGAACGTTCCAACGGTCCGCGGATCGAGGGTGGAAATCGGGGCATCCCGCGCAACCATCACCGGTACATCCAGTGCTTGGGGGCGGTAAAGACGGTCCAGCGCTTCGGGGCTGGGAATTTCAGCGGCTGCAACCTCGGTCGTTCCGGTTTCGGTCCGGATGGCCGACAGCGGGTCAAGATCGGACAGCACGACCGGGGCCTGTTCCACGGGAGAGACCTGAACCTGCTGGATCTTGTTCAGAACGGACCAGCCGCCGTACCCAATCCCGGCAATCAGCGCGAGGAGGACAAGCGACGAGCCTACGGCGCGCGGCTCGATCTGGCTGAACACGGACTCGCGGCCGGGAACGTAGGGCGTGTTCGGCGAAATGAACGGATCGCGCCCCATCGGGCCACGGTTCGGAAGGTCCCCGACCGATTTTTTGACCACGGATGCCTGTGCGGACATTCCATGGGCCACTTCGAACCCGCTTTCCTTGCAGAACGCGGCAAAAGTGTCGTCAGGGTTCATCCCCAGATAGCGGGCGTAAGAACGCACATACCCGGCAATGAAGCCGGGTGTGTCGAATGCGTCGGGATCGGCATTCTCGATGGCAGCGATGTAGTTGGCCTTGATCCGCAGTTCGCGCTGTACGTCAAGAAGAGACTTGCCCATCGTCGCGCGCTCACCGCGCATCACGTCGCCAAGCCGTACTTCGTAGTCGTCGAACCCCTTGGGCCTGACGTCCACGTCTTCTTCGGAATTGCGCTGTGTCCTGCGCCCAATCATTCCTGCTGCCCCATTCTGCCCATCGCGTGTTTCACGCTAACGGCGAATCGTCCCCATAACGATTCGTCCGCTACTTTTGTTAGCGTAAGCTTAACACGCGGCAAACAAGTTGCACATGTCGGCGTTAGGTTAACCAGCAAGTTCGGCGCGATTTAGCGCACAATGTGACCAAAGTTCGTCCATGGCCTGGACCAAGCGGTTCATCTCATTGGGTCCATGGACCGGCGAAGGCGTAAAGCGCAGACGCTCCGTCCCCCGCGGAACGGTCGGGAAATTGATCGGCTGCACGTAGATCCCGTAGTCGTCCAGCAGCATGTCGCTGAGCTTTTTGGTATGCACCGGGTTGCCAACGATCACCGGAACGATGTGGCTGCCGTGATCGATCAGCGGCAAGCCCAGGCCCTTCAGTCGCAGCTTGAGTATTTTGGCTTGGGTCTGATGCTGCTCACGCAGTTCGGGCGCTGTCTTGAGATACGCCACCGAGGCCGCAGCACCGGCCGCGACCGATGGTGGCAGCGAGGTGGTGAAGATGAAGCCCGGCGCATACGAGCGGACCGCATCGCACATCTTCGCGCTTGCTGCGATATACCCCCCCATCACGCCGTAGGCTTTGGCCAAAGTGCCATTGATGATGTCGATCCGGTGCGCCAGGCGGTCCCGCTCGGTCACACCGCCACCGCGCGGGCCATACATGCCAACTGCGTGCACTTCGTCGATATAGGTCAGCGCGCCGAATTCGTCGGCCAGGTCGCAGATCTGTTCGATCGGACCGAAATCGCCATCCATCGAGTAGACCGACTCGAACGCGATCAGCTTCGGCGCCGCCGGGTCGTCGGCTTGCAGCAGCTCGCGCAGGTGCTCAACGTCATTGTGACGGAAGATCCGCTTGGCCCCGCCATTGCGGCGGACCCCTTCGATCATCGACGCGTGGTTCAGTTCGTCGGAATAAATGATCAGCCCGGGAAACAACTTGGGCAGCGTGCTGAGCGTGGCGTCATTTGCAATATAAGCGCTGGTGAACAGCAGGGCCGCTTCCTTGCCGTGCAGGTCGGCCAGCTCGGCCTCGAGCCGCTTGTGGTAGACGGTCGTACCCGAGATGTTGCGCGTCCCGCCAGAGCCCGCTCCGGCTGCGTCGATCGCCTCGTGCATCGCCTCCAGCACGACGGGGTGCTGCCCCATGCCAAGGTAGTCGTTGCCGCACCAGACGGTGATGTTCTGCTGTGACCCGTCGGGACGCGTACGCACGGCATGGGGGAAATGTCCGTTGCGGCGTTCGATGTCGATGAAGGTCCGGTAACGGCCTTCGTCGTGCAGCCTGGCAATCGCTGAGTCGAGCTGAGCAGTGTAGTCCAAAGGACCCTCCTTCGTGACCCCGCCGCAGGGTGATTGCACGGCAAGGCTGTGTTCCGATGCGTATCATAACCGATTTTTCGGCCGCATCCGCGCCTATTTTCAGGTTTCCTGCCTAACGCCCAGACAGGGGTCGCAACTTTGATTTGCATCAATTATCGCCTTGAACCCGCAGCGACAAGTAAAGTTGAGACCATAAGGCGCGAGGAAACGACGCAGGTTACGTCCCGTTTCGCGCAGAATGTTTCCGATCAGACGCGCGTTTTCCCGCCGCTACGGGCTGGACGGCGCTGCCAGCGCTGTTAGGGTCCGCCGCAATATCTCATCCATTCAGGAGTACACCCATGTCGCTTGACGCCACTCTGAGCAAAATCGACTCTGACCTCTCAGCCTCCATCGAGCGGCTGATGGAGTTTCTGCGAATCCCGTCGATTTCCACCGATCCGGCCTTCAAGAAAGACGTGGACAAGGCGGCCGACTGGTTGGTCGACGACCTTAAAAGCATAGGGATTGATGCGAAAAAGCACCCGACCCCGGGCCACCCGATGGTCGTGGGCCATGTCGGCGACGATGCGGACGCCCCGCATGTGTTGTTCTACGGCCATTACGATGTGCAGCCCGTTGATCCCTTGAACCTGTGGAACCGTGACCCGTTCGACCCGGCGCTGGAAGAGACAGAACACGGTCAGGTCATCCGCGGACGGGGCTCGTCGGATGACAAGGGCCAGTTGATGACATTTGTCGAAGCCTGCCGCGCTTGGAAGGCGGTCAACGGCAAGCTGCCTTGCCGCATCACGTTTTTCTTCGAAGGCGAAGAGGAATCCGGTTCACCTTCGCTGGTCCCATTTCTCGAGGCCAACAAGGAAGAGTTGAAGGCCGATCTGGCGCTGGTCTGCGACACCTCGATGGTCTCGCGCGGTGTGCCCTCGATCGCATCGCAACTGCGCGGCATGCTCAAGGACGAATTCACCATCATCGGTCCGCGCATCGATCTGCATTCCGGCCATTACGGCGGCCCCGGTTTGAACCCGCTGCGGGAAATCTCGCGGATCGTAGCATCGTTCTACGATGAGGAAACCGGACGGGTCGCTGTGGAAGGTTTTTACGAGGGAGTTCACGAAGTCCCCGCCGAGCAGCTGCGCCAGTGGGAGAACTGTGGTTTCGACGAGGCCGAGTACCTCAACTCGGTGGGCTACACGCAACCGCATGGTGAGAAAGGGTACTCGACCCTTGAACAGCAGTGGGCGCGACCGACGCTGGAGATCAACGGGTTGTGGGGCGGCTACAACGGCGCCGGTTCGAAAACGGTGATCCCCAGCCAGGCCCATTGCAAGATCACATGTCGCCTGGTCGGTGAAATGGACCCGGACAAACTGCGCGACAAGATCCGTAAGCATGTTGAAGACCGGCTCTCTCCTGACGCCAAAGTCGTCTGGGACAATGATCTCGAGGGCTCCCCTGCGTCGGTGATGAACCTGGATCGCCCGGAATTCGAAGCGGCACGCGCCGCACTGTCCGACGAATGGGGACGCGAAGCCGTTTTCACCGGCATGGGAGGATCGATCCCGGTGGTGGGGTACTTCAATACGGTCCTGAGTCTGGATTCAATGTTGGTCGGCTATGCCAACGACGATGACGCAATCCATTCGCCCAATGAAAAATACGACGTGAAAAGCTTTCATAAAGGGATCCGCTCGTGGGCCCGAATTCTGGACGCTCTGAGCCGATAGCCGCGAATATCGCAAGGCGCTGCCTTGCGCTCCGGGACACTCAAAGCCGGGTGAAGCGCGGATGCGAACTTCATCCGGCCGGCGGTATCCCGGTGTGTCGCGGGCAACGCGGCCGGGGGCAGCGCCCCCTTAAGCCGCGGCCCGCGGACAGACCGTCTTACATGTGGATCACGCGCCCGTAGGCGTCCAAAACCGATTCATGCATCATTTCCGACAAGGTCGGGTGCGGGAAGACTGTATTCATCAGGTCTTCTTCGGTGGTCTCCAACTGGCGACCTACGACATAGCCCTGAATCAGTTCGGTCACTTCCGCGCCAACCATATGAGCGCCCAGCAACTCGCCGGTTTTCGCGTCGAATACGGTTTTGATCATGCCTTCCGGCTCGCCCAATGCAATTGCTTTGCCATTGCCGATGAACGGGAAGCGGCCAACTTTCACATCAAAGCCAAGCTCCTTGGCCTTGGCCTCGGTATAGCCAACCGACGCGACCTGGGGATGACAATAGGTACATCCCGCGATGCTTTCCGGTTTCACGGGATGGGCATGCTTGCCAGCGATGAGCTCTGCGACCATCACGCCTTCGTGGCTGGCCTTGTGCGCAAGCCAAGGCGCTCCGGCGATGTCGCCGATGGCATAGAGGCCATCGACCCCGGTCCGGCAGTATGCATCCGTCACCACATGGGTGCGGTCAATCTTGACGCCCAGCGCCTCAAGCCCGAGGTTCTCGACATTTCCGACGATCCCAACGGCGGAGATGACGGTATCGAAGTCGTGCTTTTCGACCTTGCCACCGGTTTCGATATGAGCCGTCACCTTGCCTTTGCCGCGATCCAGCTGCTTGACCATGGACTTCTCCATGATCTTCATGCCCTGTTTGACAAAGGATTTCTTGGCGAACGCGCTGATCTCGGCGTCTTCGACCGGCAAGACCCGATCCATCACTTCAACCACGGTCGTGTCTGCGCCCAACGTATTGTAGAAGCTGGCAAACTCGATCCCGATCGCTCCGGAACCGATAACAAGCAGCTTTTTCGGCATTCGGGCCGGTTGCAGCGCATGTTTGTAGGTCCAGACCAGATCGCCATCTGCCTCCAGGCCCGGCAACTCGCGCGCACGGGCACCGGTGGCCAAGACGATGTTCTTCGCCGTAAGTTCCTCGGTGCCCTTGTCGGTCTTGACCGTCACTTTGCCTTTCGACGGGATTGTCGCCTCGCCCATCACGACGGTGACTTTGTTCTTTTTCAGCAAATGCCCGACACCGCTGGTCAGCTGCTTGGCAACCCCGCGCGAGCGTTTGACGACCGCGTCCAGATCGTAACCGATCTTGTCCGCACTCAGACCGAAATCTTTGGCGCGCTCCAAAAGATGGAACACTTCGGCCGACCGCAGCAAGGCCTTGGTCGGGATGCAACCCCAGTTCAGGCAGATGCCGCCCAAATGCTCGCGCTCGACCACGGCGGTCTTGAGGCCCAGTTGGGCCGCACGAATGGCAGCCACATAGCCGCCGGGGCCCGCACCGATTACGATCAGATCAAAGGATTGTGCAGCCATGTTTACCTCTCGGCGCAGGTCGATTGAAAACTAGTTTACCGTTAAACTATTTTTTTGAACGCATCAATATGCTGCCCCGCGACATATGTGACGCAGGGTCATCAAAACAAGAGCGCGCGCTATTCAGCCTATACCCCGCGTCCCTCGAAGGCTAGAAAAGACCTGCAACCATGTTCGAATTTCGGATCTACAGATTTTAGGGAAACCAGCCATGGCCAAGACACTCAAAGACTTGTTGCTTGCCCTTTTGAACGCCACACTGATCCTTGTAGCTCTGTGTCTGTTCCTTGGTTGGAAGCTGGCGCGAAGCGTCGAGAATATTCAGGACAACTTCAGAGAAAGCCTGCAAATCGTTCAGCCGCTGCGTGAACAGGCGCAGGGCGTCCGAGAGGATCTTGCAAGTCTGCGCGCTGATCTGTCCGGTATTCACATCCTGGGAGATGATGAGCCGGAGTTGAAGCAGAAGCTTCAGCAGGCGCTGGTGCGATTGGACGAGGTTCAAGCCAAGCTGGAAACCACGCAGGCCCGCCTCAACGAACTGGTCGAAAATCCTCAGATGCTGATTGATTACGCAATCACCACGACCGTCGATGCCACAACGGCCAGGCTTATCGAATTGCGCGGATGTGGAGAGGCGGCCTAACCCGCCGCCTGCAACTCACGCACCGTTGTGCCGTATCCACCGCCGCTGACATATGCGGCTTCGGGTGCCGTGGTCTGACGGGCAAGCGCCGCGTTGCGGTACGGGAAACGCCCGAACTGGCGGATCACCTCACGATGGGCCCGGGCATGCAGCAGATTGCTTGAACCATGTTCAGGCATACGCTGGCACATCAGGCGCACACAGCGCTCCTGATCGCACAGGTTCTCTGAATGCATCATCGGCAGGTAGAAGAACTGTCGGGCGGGCTCGTCGATCTTCAGATCCCATTCCTTGTCGACGGCACATTTCGCTGCTGCCAGTGCCGCCTTGTCGGATGAGAAGGCTTTGCCGCTGCCTCGGAACATGTTGCGCGGAAACTGGTCCATGAGGATGATGTAGGCCAGCGATCCGCTGGGATAGGTCAACCACAGAGAGAACTTACCCTCGCACGCGGCTTGCCATGTCTCAAGGAAGCGGTCCCGTATCTGCGCATCCAGCGCTTCATCTTCGCGGTACCACCCCTCGGGGCCTACTTCATCCAACCAGAAACTCAGTACTTTTTCAGGACCAACCATTGCCCTTGACTCCGTCTGTTCCCCCCCGAGGGACGTAACGTCATTTAAGTCGGTTTTACAGACTTGTTACAGTAACATATTGCAACAGTGACGACACAAATCCGGCGGTCAGGCAAGTTGGTGCTCATCCTCTTCGTCCTGAGCCGCTTCGATCGCGACTTCCTGAGCAACTTCCAGTGCGACCGGCGATGCCGTCGGGTACAGCGGCGACATGGTGCCGGTCTCGTCCACGGGCACCGAGGCCCGCTGGGTCATCCGGTAGACCGCATAGCCTGCCATGACAAAAAGCAGTGCGGCAATGAACAGGAAAAAGCCGGGCGGCCCGAACACGGCATCCCCCATCAACCAGCCGGTGATCAGCGGGCCGGCAATTGCGCCAAGCCCGTTGATGAAAATAAGCCCGCCGGACGCGGCCGCCATATCTTCATGTTCGAGGTAGTCGTTGGTGTAGGCGATGAGCAGGGAATACAGCGGATTGGACATGCCACCGATGACAAAGGCCGCAGTCAGCAAAACCGGGAAGTCGACCCCGAAAACCATGCCCACCGCCGCACTGATGCCGCCAACGACCGAAACCAGCAGGATCAACAGGCGCCGGTCCATACGATCCGAAAACCAGCCCAACGGATACTGCAGAACCAACGCGCCGATGTAGAATGACGCCACGAAGGTCGAAATCTCGACCAGTGTCAGCCCGGCCCGCGCGCCGTAAACCGCGGCCATGCCGAACTGAGCCGAGAAGATACCGCCCAACAGGAACATGCCGACACAGCCCAAGGGCGACGTGTCCATCAGCTGCTTGAGCGTCATCGGCTTGGTCGTATCAAAAGCCGGGGTAGGAGAAATCGACAACAGGATCGGAGCAAAGGAAACGGAAACCAGGATCGAGGCAATCACAAAGGTTTCGTACCCGGCCGGGTCCCCTGCAAGCATCAGTGCCTGCGCGCTGACAATGCCGATCATCTGGACGATCATATATAGCGACAAAGCCTGGCCACGGTTTTCGTTGCTCGCAGCGTTGTTCAGCCAGCTTTCGGCGGTCACGTACACGCCGGAAAAGCAGAACCCGATGACCACACGGCCCAGCGACCACGCGATCGGATCGGTCAGCATCGGATAGCTGATCATCACGGCAGAGATGAACGACGCCAGCGCAGCGAAAACCCGCACGTGCCCGACCCGCCGTATCATCTCGGGTGCAAGTCGGGATCCGCCCAGAAAACCGAGGAAATACGCGGACATGACAAACGACATCTGCAGGGTCGAAAACCCTTCGATCTCGCCCCGGACACCCAACAAGGTGCCCTGTAGGCCGTTGCCGATCATCAGCAGACCCATTCCGAGTAGAAGCGCCCACGCGCTGGCAAGTACCTGAAGCATGTTTGCACTCCAAATCCGCTGAACAATGGCTTTCGTTAAAGGATCAAACGATGTCCCGGTCGCGCTTGTCTACGACATACACCAGATTCGATCCCGCGATCCCGCCCTCTAAGGGATCAAAAGCGACGCGTCACCATAAGAAAAGAAGCGATAGCCACTTTTGATCGCATGATCATAGACCCGCAGCATCCTGTCCCGTCCCATCAGCGCCGAAACCAGCATCAGAAGTGTCGATTTAGGCAGATGGAAATTGGTCATCAGCGCATCGGTGACCTGAAACTGGAAGCCGGGGTAGATGAAGATGTCGGTCTCTCCCTCCCAAGGCTGGATCGATCCATCGCGCGCGGCACTTTCGATCAGTCGCAAGGCCGTGGTGCCAACCGGGATGACGCGACCACCCGAGGCTTTGGTCGCCTGAACCTCGGCTGCGGCCTGCGGGCTGACCTGCCCCCATTCGGCGTGCATCTTGTGGGTCGTCACATCCTCGACCTTGACCGGTAGGAAAGTTCCGGCCCCGACGTGCAGGGTAACATGGGTGAACTCGACCCCTCGATCCGCAAGGGCTTGCAACAATGGCTCGTCAAAATGCAGAGAGGCGGTCGGTGCCGCCACGGCCCCGGCCTGCCGCGCCCAAACGGTCTGGTAATCGGTCTTGTCACGGTCGTCCGCCGGCCGTTTGGCCGCGATGTAGGGGGGCAAAGGCATTGCTCCGGCCTGCTCGAGCGCCCGGTCGAAATCATCGCCCTTCAGATTGAAGCGCAGATGGGCCTGGCCGTCGGCGACCCCTTCCAGAACCGCGCTGAGGTCGTCGGAGAACACGATCTCTTCGCCCAACCGGATCTTCTTGAGCGGTTTCAGCAATGCGCCCCAGGTGCCGTCGGCGCGGGGCTCCAGCAAGGTGGCCTCGATTGCGGCCGAGACCGGACCCTGGGCGCTGTCGCGATGGCGCCGACCGCTCAGCCGGGCCGGGATGACGCGCGTGTCGTTCAGCACCAGCCGATCACCGGGGCGAAGCCAGTCGGGCAGGTTGAACACCCGATCATCCGAGATCGCGTCACCCTGTGCCACCAGCAGGCGCGCCGAAGACCGCGGGCTGGCGGGCCGCGTGGCAATCAGATCATCAGGCAGGTCGAAATCGAAATCACTCAGCTTCATGGCGGCGCCATACATCGCCCGAACAGATTCGGCCACACTCTGCGTCAGCGGTCCTCGCCCCTGCTCCCCACCGAAGGGCTGGGTCCGTCCGGTGCGACAGGCGTTGCGTTGGGGCCGTCGGAAACGGTTGGGGCAGGTTCTCGCAGCAGGTTGCGCAGAAACAGTGGCGCCAGACCGGACAGCGGGTTCACCGACACTTGCGGGGCCGAGATTGGGCCCACCAGCGTATAGTTGAACGCGAAAACGCCCTCGCCCTTCTTTGTCAGGACGCTGCCAATCGCGTTCACCATATAGATCGGAGAGATCGCCCCGCGCAGGTTCAGGAACTTTCGTTCGGTGTCCACAGTCCCGTCGAAGGACAGCCCCATCGACGGCCCGACCGCGCTGCCGCTGAGAATCTTGACCTCGGTCGGCGTGATCCGCATCTCGCTGTCGATTGATGAGAAGTAGATCCCCTGCCCGGCCATCTCGGTCAGCAAACCGACAAGGCTGATGGCATTCAGCAACGCCGCCATGGCCGGAGCATCCTGAATCCGCGTGTCCGTGATTTTCAGGGTCAGATCGTAGTTGCCCGGGCCAGCCACCGGATTCAACCGGAGTTGCAGCTTCCCCCCTCTGGCCTGGGTCAACAAACCGGCGGACCGCAGCACCGCACCGGCGTCCACGGACTGTAGGCTGACCGCACTGCGCGATCCGCTGGGCACAACCTGCCCCTGGACCGGGGCACCTCCGTTGACCTGAGCGGAAAATCCACCCTTCAACCCACCGGTCGTTTCGAAATTGCCCTTCAAACCGGTCAGGGCTACTTCCTCGGTCACCTGCAGCCGGTCCAGCGCCACGTCAAGGTTCGGACCTCGACCGGATGACGCGCCGCCGCCGCTGCTGCTGCCGAACGTCGCTTTGCCCAGGTTGAGAACGCCCCCCAGAACGCGGATATCCGGCGCCGCGGCGCCACGGCCGATCAACTCGGCCGGAACAGCCAACCAATCGCCCAGTTCAAAAGAACTGAACTGAACCCGATCCAAAGCGCCATTTGCGATCGAGATCGAAGCCACCGCGCGCAATCCGGCGGCATCAATCCGCAGGCTGTCCACCCGCAGTTGATCGCCCAGCGTCGCCTCGGTGGCCAACGTGCCGGCAGTGGCTGCGGATTTTTGCCAACCCAGTTCGGGAATTGCCATTCCGACGCCGACCAGATCAGAGGTCGCGGTCAGCTTTGTCGGCTCTCCCCCACCAATTCCAAGACTGATCTCAGCCACGCCTTGCCCGGTCAGCATACCGGACGGCAATCCGGCCTTCAGTTCATCCATCAGCCGCGGAGACAGTTCGATCTGCCCGCTGAGTGTGCTGCGTTGCGCTGCCTTGCCGCCGATCGGTTGTCGCCAAGTTGCCTGTATCGGTACCTCTCCGAACAGACCATCCCCGTCTATGGCCACCTGGGTCTGATTCCCGCTCAGGCGCAGTTTGGCAGCGCTGATGCGAAAGCCCGGAACCAGTTTTTCCGTATCCAGATCAATCAATTCGCCCAGAAAGTGGAACTGTGTGTCCTCGAATTTCAGCCCCTTGATCAAGGGCAGAGACAGAGTGCCGCCCAGTCGCACGCTGCCCGAAGCCAGATCAACCGGAAGGTTTGCCTTGGTCAGCAATTGCAGCGGTGCCCGGTCAAGCAACGACAAGGCCGAGGTCACACTGCCACTGGCCTGAACACGCACAATGCCCGGTGTGTTCTTTTTGATGTCGGTATCTGGGATGATGAACGACGTCCCAGAGGCATCAACCGCGCCACCGTCATCGGCGATCACGACGCCCTTGCGGGCGGTCACCGTGAACCGACGGCCAATCAGCGTGGCCTGCCCACGCCCGCCTTGGATCGGCGGCAAGGTCTTGGCAAACCGAACCAGCGCATTATCGAAATCGAAATCAAGATACAGTTCGGGCTTGGAGTCTCCGGGCCGCAGCCTCAGAACGAAGTCCATGTCCGACAGATTGCCTTCGTACAGGTTCTCGGTCACCCATTTGCGCGGTTTCGGAGCCAATCGGGGCGGCCAGTAATGAAGCAGCTTGTCCGATGCCATGTGCCCCAGCCGCGCGTTCAGATCCACGCTCCACCCCTCTGGCAGGCCCACAAGCTTGCCCGAAGCGCGCAACAGGTCTTCGCCATCTTCGACCACGACTTGCCCCAGCTGCAGCCGGAACGGGTTCAGGCGCACTTGGAAGTCCAGATCGGCCTGCTTGACCTCAAGCGCATCAACGAACAGGTCGGCCGGGTTCACCCGGATACCGTTCAGACGGAACTGCACCGCCATGCTTTCCAGCGTGCCGGCCTCTACACCCTTCAGATAAGCTTTGCCCTCGCCCTGTACGCTGCCCCAGCCCGACACCACGGAAACCTCGTTGAAATCCAGTACCTGCTGCGCCGGGTCATAGGTAAAATACGTGCGGGCCGAGTCGAACGGAACCGGTCGGGTCTCGGGGTTTGGCTGAACGGCCCCTGCCCCAAGGTTCAAGGTTGCAAATACAGGCCCGAGCGCCCCCGCCCCGTCGATACTGCCGCGCAATGCGCCCGAGATCGGCGTGTCGAGCACCTGCAACCAGGCCAGCGCCGGGGATTGCGCCGCGACGTCGGTCGCCGGAAGATCGGTGATCGAAATCCCGAACTGCGCCTCGGGTGAGCCGAGCGTGCTGGTGTAGTTCGCTTCGATCATGCTGACATAGTCACGGCCCGCCAGCACCGAGAACCCGGTCGCCAGGCGCAGGGCGCCTTCGCTCCGCGTCGCCAAAATATGCCCGCCGTCCAGAACCCAGGACCGCCCAAGGCGCAGATCCCGATAATCCAGCGTAATGGCGTCAAGCTCGACCGAGGTCAGGGACGACAGGACCGGTGACAGGAACACCTGATCGGACTGTTCGATCAATTCGGCCAAGGTTGGCGCGTTCTGCACGGGCGCGCTGCCGGAACCGACGGTCAGCGAGAGCGATCCGTCCTCGGCTCGGGTCAATGCGATCTGCGCGCCGTTGAGGGTGATCCGCTTGGGCCGGACATGGCCGCGCAGCAGCGGACGCATCGCCAGGCTGGCCTGCATGCTTGAGACCTGTGCGATCTGGCGCCCCTCGGCGTCGCTGATCGAAACATCGCTGAGCCGCAGACGCGGGCGCCATTCCTTGTTGATGATAAAGCTGACATCGCCGAACCGGATCTGCAGACCGCCCAATGCGTTTTCCAGCCGCGTTTCGACCCGGTCGCGCAGCCATTCCGGCGCATGGATCCGATGACCAAACACCATGACCCCGGACAGGACGGCCAGAAACACCAGCAGGAACACCCCGCGCAAGGCCCACAGCCCGGCAGTCCGCCGACGGGATCGGCGGCGCGGCGGTTTCCCGCCCTTCTCAGCCTCGTCCTGTTCGTCTTGCGCCAATTTGCCGTCCACGTCTTTCAACCTGCCCGAGCCGCCCTATGATACGCGGCATCACCTACAAATCCTGACCGGAGTTCAAAATGCCTGACGTTGCAGACATCGCCCCCGATTTCACCTTGCCCCGCGATGGCGGCGGCACGGTTACCCTGTCGGACCTGCGCGGTCGTCCCGTTGTTCTGTTCTTTTATCCCCGCGATGATACGCCGGGCTGCACCAAGGAATCCATCGGTTTCTCGGAGCAGCTTCAATCCTTTGCAGACGCCGGCGCACAGGTTTTCGGCATCTCTCGCGACAGCGTTGCCAAGCACGACAAGTTCGTCGCCAAGCACGGGCTGACCACTCCGCTGCTGTCCGACGAAGGTTCGACCGTGTGCGAGGATTACGGCGTCTGGGTCGAAAAAAACATGTATGGCAAGAAGTCGATGGGGATCGAGCGCTCAACCTTCCTGATCGACGCCGACGGAAAGATCGCCCGCGTCTGGCGCAAGGTCAAAGTTCCCGGCCATGTGGATGAGGTGCTGGAGGCCGTACGCGCGCTTTGACGCTGCGGGCCATCCGGTCTAAGAGGCGGCAGTTTTCATCCAACCCGAGGATTACCGTGGCCAAAACCCTGACCCAGATGGCAACCGAGGTTCTGACCACTGCGGATGGGCGGTCCAAGACCGCCCTTTCCAAACGCTATGCCGCCGAATGGTTTGCAGCGCGCAACGGCGACGCCTCCGCGATCGAAGTCGGGACAGCCACGCCACCGTTGCATCCGTCGCGTCCTGACAAGCCCGAACTGCTGTCGCCGCGCGACGTGCCGCGCCGTCGCCCCGGCTCAGAGGCTGGGCGCATCGCGCTGCTGCACGCTGTGGCCCATATCGAGTTGAACGCAGTAGACCTGCACTGGGACATCATCGCCCGGTTCGGGCATGTGCCGATGCCGATCGGATTCTACGACGACTGGGTCAAATGCGCCGAGGAGGAGTCGCGCCATTTCGAAATGGTCTGCGACTGCCTGGAAGCGATGGGCAGCCACTACGGCGCCCTGCCCGCCCATGCCGGGATGTGGCGCGCGGCCGAGGACACCGCCGAAGACCTGATGGGCCGGTTGGCGGTGGTGCCGATGGTGCTCGAGGCGCGCGGCCTCGACGTGACACCGGGCATGATCGACATCTTCCGCAAGGCAAAAGCCGATCAGGCCGTGGCCGCGCTTGAGGTGATCTATGCCGAAGAAGTCGGGCATGTGGCCTATGGCTCGAAATGGTTCCACTTTCTGTGCGGCCGCGAGAATGCCGACCCCAAGGACGTGTTCCACCAACTGGTGCGGCGCTATTTCCATGGCGCGCTCAAGCCGCCCTTCAACGAGGAAAAGCGGGCCGAAGCCGGCCTGCCGCCCGATTTCTACTGGCCTTTGACCGAGGATCTGCCGCCCCCGGGAGACGGGAAGCGCTGACGGAAACGCGCCGATTTCGGCAATTTTCTGCCGATGACGTGCGGGAAAACACCGTAATTGTCGACCAATCGGTTAACAAACTTGCCCAACCGGGACCGGCCCTTTAAGCAATCGGCCCAAGGGGCGGCGATCCACTCACGACCGTTCCCGACATTGGGGATGAGAGGTAAGGCGCGTGAGAACACGTCTGGCAATCAAACTACACTCACTGCTCGAACGGCACTTCCCGGAACGCCGGGTCTTCCTGAAATCCGACAATGACACACGCTTCATCCGGCTCAGCTCGGAGACGCAGATCGTGGCGGCGCTTGGCGTTTCGATCATGGTCGGCTGGACGGCGGTCGCCACGGCAATCCTGCTGATGGACAGCATCGGGTCGGGCAATTTCCGTGAACAGGCCAAACGCGATCAGGCGACATATCAGGAGCGGCTGAACATCCTGTCGCAGGAACGCGACGCGCGCGCTCAGGAAGCATTGGCCGCACACGCCCGGTTCAACTCGGCGCTTCAGCAGATCTCGGCGATGCAGTCGGAACTGCTGGAATCCGAAAACCGTCGACGCGAGCTGGAAACCGGCATCGAGGTCATTCAGACCACCCTGCGGTCGACCATGAAGCAGCGTGAGGAAGCCCGGGCCCAACTCGCCGAGCTTCAGGAGAAATCCGATGGCGCATCGGTTGCGATGTTCGCCTCTGCCGCTCCGGCACAGATCGAATTCATGGCCGACGCCCTGACCAGGACAGCACAGCAGCGGGACCAGATCGCCACGGATGCACAGGCGGCACTGGACCAGCGCGATGAGCTTGAGCTGGAAATCCTGCTGATGCAGGAACGCAATGACGAGATATTCCGCCAGCTGGAAGAAGCCATGGTGATCTCGGTCGAACCGCTGGACAAGATGTTCCGCGAGGCCGGAATGCCCACCGACCGGATGCTTGACGAAGTGCGGCGCGGTTACAGCGGCATGGGCGGCCCGCTGACGCCGATTTCGTTCAGTACCCGCGGCGAAGAGCTTTCAGCAGACGAGGTGCGCGCAAATCAGCTTCTGCAGCAGATGGACCAGCTGAACCTGTATCGCATAGCGGCCGAAAAGGCCCCGTTTGCCACGCCGGTCAAATCGGCCTTCCGGTTCACCAGCGGCTATGGTTATCGCCGCGACCCCAAAACCGGCGGGCGCCGGATGCACAAGGGCACAGACTTTGCGGCCCCGACGGGCACGGATATCTTCGCCACCGCCGACGGTGTCGTGGCCCATGCGGGCTGGCAATCCGGCTATGGCCGTCTGGTCAAGATCAAGCACGCCTTCGGGGTTGAGACACTTTATGCCCATAACTCGAAGATCCGCGTGAAGGTCGGCCAAAGGGTCTCGCGCGGGGATCACATTGCTGATATGGGTAATTCCGGACGGTCGACCGGAACGCATCTGCACTACGAGGTGCGCGTGAACGGAAAACCTGTAAACCCAATGGACTTCATCAAGGCTGCGAACAATGTTTTCTAAAAGCAAAATCAACGAGCCCGCACCCAAGGCATCCGAAACGGCCAAGCCGGCAGCCCCGGCGCCTCAGGCGACCCCTGCCCCGACCGAACAGAAGGCCGCAAGCACCGCGCCCAAGCCCAAGCCTCCGGCATCGGTTCTGTCGTCGGACCTGCACATCACCGGCAACATCAAGACCACCGGTGACATCCAGGTCGAAGGCACCATCGAAGGCGATATCCGCGCGCATCTGCTGACCATCGGCGAAACCGCGACCATCAAAGGCGAAGTGACCGCGGACGACGTGGTCGTGAACGGCCGCATCGTGGGTCGCGTGCGGGGTCTGAAAGTACGTCTGACCTCGACCGCTCGGGTTGAGGGCGACATCATCCACAAGACCATCGCCATCGAAAGCGGCGCGCATTTCGAAGGCTCGGTTCAGCGTCAGGACGATCCGCTGAACCCAGGACGCAGCGGCAAAACCGGAGCCAATCCGGCGGCTGAAGTCAGCCAGTAAACCGCTTCGAGTACCGAGTTCAAAGAACGCCGCGGCCACTGTCCGCGGCGTTTTTCTATGCCCATCAGGCAACAATCCGGACCCCTATCAGGGCCGCAAAGCCCTGCGCGCGCGATACATTTTCACAAAAGGTGTTTTTTGAATTAAACTTCACCTCGTTGAAATTGGGAGGTTTTATCATGCGAGCAAAACTGATGGCCGAATTCTTCGGCACGTTCTGGCTGGTTCTCGGCGGTTGTGGCAGCGCGGTGCTGGCTGCCGGGGTCGCCGATGTGGGCATCGGATGGCTGGGCGTGTCCTTCGCCTTCGGCCTGACGGTCCTGACCATGGCCTTTGCGGTCGGCCACATATCGGGTGGTCACTTCAACCCCGCCGTCAGCCTCGGGCTGATGATCGGTGGGCGTTTCCCGTCCAAGGATCTGCTGCCCTACTGGGCCGCGCAGGTGCTTGGGGCGATACTGGCAGCAGCCATTCTGTACGTGATCGTCAGCGGCGCACCTGGTTTCGAAGGCGTGGGCAGTTTTGCCTCGAACGGGTATGGCGAAGCTTCGCCCGAAGGATATTCGATGATGTCGGCGCTGGTGATCGAGATCGTTTTGACCGCCTTCTTCCTTATCATCATTCTGGGCGCGACGTCCGAAAAGGCTCCGGCCGGGTTTGCGCCCATTGCCATCGGCCTTGGGCTGACGCTGATCCACCTGATTTCGATCCCGGTCACCAATACGTCGGTGAACCCGGCCCGCTCGACGGGTGTGGCGCTGTTTGCCGATGGACCCGCCTTGGCGCAGCTGTGGCTGTTCTGGGTCGCCCCGCTGATCGGCGGCGCTTTGGGGGCCGCGATCTGGAAGATGATGGCCTCGGACGAATAGGAACCCGTCCTTTTAACGCAAAACCCCTCCTGGTCTCTGCCGGGAGGTAATCTCGTTATCCGGTTGCGTGGGCCACACCCGCGGCAAGAATTCGACCGGTCGGATCAGGGTGGTTGAATTTCCGGAACGAACCGCCAGAATTCGCAGAACTCTGTGAAAGACCTGATCATGATTTCCTGGCCAAAGTTCCGGCGCCCCGCTTCCGCAATTCCCGCATCCACCGCATGGATTGCGATGGCCAGTATACCGCTGGTTCATTATTTCTGGCCAGACCTCGGCGCGGTCTCTGATCGGGATCAGACTGTTCTGTTCGCTCTGACGATCTTTGCCATTCTGGCCCTATCCGAGATTTTCATAGCGCGAATTCATCGCAAGCCGGGCAGCGGCTTGGTCTACAACCCGGAAAACTTCAAAGACCCGGCGTATCTGGCTGATTTCTGGATCAAACTTATTGGTCTGTCGGCCAGTCTTGCGCTGCTTGCGCTGTTCTACTCCACCGCCGACCTCTACCGGGATGAATGGTATCAGCCGTTCTTTTCGCTGTTCGGCGACTACTGGCCGCTGATCCTTGCGATTGTCCTTTCCGTTGTCACGGCGGTTCATTTCTCGATGCGGCATCCTCGCGACGGCATGTGGCATCTGGGACGTGTGGTTTTGTCTTTTGGTCGCCAATCCACCGGGGCCCGCGAGTTGAAATCCTTCCTTCTTGGGCTGGGCGTCAAAGGGTTCTTTCTGCCACTGATGTTCTGCTATCTGGTTTATGACTGGAGCTTTCTGCAGACCCGTTCGCTGTGGGATGCGCAGGACTTTCAGCAGATCTACGCATATCTCTACCGCTTTGCCTTCTTTCTGGACTTGACGATCGTCACCATCGGCTATGCCACCGCCACCCGGCTTCTGACCTCTCATATCCGCTGGACCGAGACGACGGTGAGCGGATGGCTGGTCTGCGTGATCTGCTATGCCCCGTTCTGGCAACTGCTGTCGCGCAGCTATTTCAACTATGTCGAGGATGGCTTCGCCTGGGGTGTCTGGCTGTGGGATTACCCTGTCCTCTACGGATTGTGGGGCGGCACCATCCTGTTCTTCCTGGCGGTCTATTGCCTGACCGCCGCGCGCATGGGTCTGCGGTTCTCGAACCTGACCTATCGCGGGCTGGCCTGCGACTTTCCCTACAACATCAGCAAACACCCGTCCTACATCAGCAAGAACATCACCTGGTGGATGATTTCGATCCCGTTCATCGCGGTCGACTTCTGGGCAGGTCTGGCCAACTGTCTGGCCCTGCTCGGCGTGAACCTGATCTATTTCGCACGGGCCTGGCACGAAGAGCGCTGCCTGTCACGCGCGCCGTCCTACCGAGCCTACAAAAAACACGTGAACGAATACGGTCTTCTGGCCCGCATCCGACGCGGCCTGAGCGGCTGGACCCGGAGCGTTGCCAGACAGGTGAATTGATCGCGCGACGCGCGTGTCAGCGCCCTGTCATCCAGATACCGTCGGGCCAGAAGGCGTGGAAGGCAAAGGCGAACATCACATCATGCACGACATCCCGTCCGGCACCATCCGTGACGCGGATTGATCCTATGTCGCGTCCCTTGTCGACGCGCCCGGCGTCCAGAGCCGAGGCTTGCCCCGCCGACCAAACGATGACAACGCCTGCTTCTGACAATCGCCCAGCCGCACGCAATCGCGTCAGAGGCCAGGCCCGCTCTCCGACACGCACCACCCGTTCGAGCGGTTGAATACCATGCGGAGGCAGCGCGCCGTCATACAGGAACGGTCTGCGCGCGCTGTCATAACCGCGATAGGGGTTGCGCCCGTAGTCCCGCGCAAAATTCGGCTCGGCCATTACCAGACCGTCGGGATTGCGCTTGCGGAACTGGTCCCACCCTTCCATCCACGCTGGCAGCGCTGTCAACTGAGCACCGGTCAACTGGCCAACGATCGCCTCGCCGGTGGCTTGCTGCCACCAGCTTTCGGTTTCGCGGTCATACATGATCATGTCCGAATTTCGCAGCTTTCCGGATACGCCAAAACTGAGCACCCGTCCCGGGATACGCCGATCAAACACCAGCCCCGAATTGCACAATGGGCAATATGTAACCGCGACTGGGCGGTTGCCGATGCGATCATTCACGATCTCATGCCAGATCAGATATCGCAGCGGATAGGCGCGCGGGCGCGTACCGGGCAGCTCCACCGTGATCACGGCCTCGGTCAGCCCCAACCCGGTTTTCGCTGAAACCGGGACAAACTCGGGCTTGTCGATGGCCGGGATACCGTCTTTTGGCGGCCCGCCGGACCGGACCTCAGACCAGTTACCGATCGAGGTGACCGAAAAATCGGTTCTGGGCCATTCGTCGCGCCACAGGCTCGGGTCCGCGGACACCGCGGTTGCGCAGAACAGCAGAAGGGCAAACAGACAGCTTCGCATGAGGCACCTTTGGATACCTGCCATGGTGCGTCAGGCCGTGCGGTCGGGCCAAGCCCCTTACACAGGGACGTGAAGCGCCGTGCGCGGACAACCCGGCGCGCAGTCCGCGCCGGGTCTATGGATCATTCGGTGACGGTCACCTTGGTCATGACGTCCGGTTGGCCGACCACCGCGCCGTTCGGGCCTGTGCCGCGTTTGATCGCATCAACAACGTCCATGCCGTCGGTCACCTTGCCCACCACTGTGTACTGGCCATTCAAGGTCGGGGCCGGTTCAAACATGATGAAGAACTGCGAATTTGCGCTGTTTGGGTTGCTGGCGCGAGCCATTCCGACGATGCCGCGCTCGTACGGAACTTCGGAAAACTCGGCTGGCAGGTCCGGACGGTTTGAACCGCCGGTACCGGCGCGACGCATGTCGCTGCCCAGTTTACCGTATTCCACGTCCCCGGTCTGTGCCATGAACCCCTCGATCACGCGGTGGAACACCACCCCGTCATACTTGCCTTCGGCGGCCAGAGCGGTGATCTGCTCGACATGCTTGGGAGCGACGTCCTCGAACAGGTCGATCGTGATCGTGCCGTTAGCCTCGCCCTCGACTTCAATCTGCAGGCCTGCGGCCAGCGCGGGGCTGGCCAACAAGGTAAAAACGGCGGCCAGCTTATACATCGGCGGCCACCTTGACGCTGATCATGCGGTCGGGGTTCGCAGGCGGCTCACCACGGGTGATGGCATCGACATGCTCCATCCCCTCGATCACGCGGCCGTATACGGTGTATTGGCCGTTCAAAAAGTGGTTGTCCTTGAAGTTGATGAAAAACTGCGAGTTGGCCGAGTTCGGGTTGGCCGAACGAGCGGCACCCAAGGTGCCCCGGTCATGCGGCAGCTTGGAAAACTCGGCCGGAAGGTTCGGCAAGGACGAGCCGCCGGTGCCCGCCATGCGGATGTTGAAGCCGTCTTCCATGTCGCCGTGCTGCACGTCGCCGGTCTGGGCCATAAAACCGTCGATCACCCGGTGAAAGGCCACGTTGTCATACTCGCCCGCGCGCGCCAGTTCCTTCATGCGCTCGCTGTGCTGAGGCGCCACGTCCGGCAGCAGCTCGATGACGACGTTGCCGTCCTTCAGCTCGATGATGATGGTGTTTTCGGGATCCTTGATCTCGGCCATGGGGCTCTCTCCTGTGGAAATGATTTGCGCAAATACCTATGCGCCGGACGCGGGAAAGCCAAGTGACGCATTGACCTGAGGGCAAAATGCAGGAAAAGAACCGCTGACGCGTGGTGACAACGGCGAGGATGACACGATGGGCTGGAAAACTCTGGACGACATGGATTTGCAGGGCAAACGCGTTCTTGTGCGCGTGGACATCAACGTCCCGGTTCTGGATGGTGCCGTGACCGATGACACCCGGATCCAGCGGATCGTGCCCACGGTGCGCGACATTCTGGCCGCTGGCGGCAAGCCCATCCTTCTGGCCCATTTCGGCCGGCCCGGCGGTGAACGTCGGCAGAACCTGTCGCTGAAACAGCTGGTGCCCACACTAGAAGCCGCCTTTGGCACGAAGGTCCGTTTCGGAGAGGATTGCGTCGGATACGAGGCTGAAATCGCTGCCGCAAACCAGGGCGACGGCGAGGTTCTGCTGCTGGAGAACACCCGCTTTCACGCCGAAGAGACCCAGAACAGCATGACCCTGGCCGAAGGTATGGCCAAGATGGGAGACATCTACTGCAATGACGCCTTCTCGGCGGCTCATCGGGCGCACAGTTCGACCGAGGCACTGGCGCACCTTCTGCCCTCCTGCGCCGGGCGTCTGATGCAGGCAGAGCTCAGCGCACTCGAAGCCGCTCTGGGCAACCCTCAGCGTCCGGTGACCGCCGTGGTCGGTGGGGCCAAGGTATCAACCAAGCTGGATCTACTGGGCAACTTGATCGAGAAGGTCGACAACCTGATCATCGGCGGCGGCATGGCCAACACCTTTTTGCTGGCCAAAGGGTTGGACGTTGGCAAATCGTTGGCCGAGCACACGATGACCGATACTGCAGCCGAAATCATGGCCAAAGCAGACGAGGCAGGCTGCCGCATCGTCCTGCCCAGCGATGTTGTCGTTGCCGAGAAATTCGAAGCACACGCCCCACACAAGGTCGTCCCAGCGAACCAATGCCCCGCAGAATCGATGATCCTGGACGCCGGGCCGGACAGCGTCGCCGCGATCTGCAACATCTTCGAACAGAGCAAGACTCTGATCTGGAACGGCCCATTGGGGGCATTCGAACTGGAACCCTTCGACGCGGCGACAAATGCCGCTGCATTGAAAGCCGCAGAACTGACGCGGGCGGGCAAACTGGTTTCGGTCGCCGGTGGCGGCGATACGGTTGCAGCCCTCAACGCGTCGGGTGCCGCGCAGGACTTCACCTACATCTCGACCGCCGGCGGTGCGTTCCTGGAATGGATGGAGGGCAAAACCCTGCCAGGTGTGGCAGCGCTGGCCCAATAGCCCCATTCTAGTTGCCGATCGGCATTCATGGTATTCTCCCACAGACCGGGAGATGGGCCATGAAAGCCGTTGCCACGTTTGCAGTTATCCTCCTGCCCAGTGTTTCTGGCGCGCAGTCCCATTGCGCCGGGCAAACTCAGATCGACGCCACTTTCTGTGCCAAAGAGAAATGGGAAATCGCTGATAAAGAACTGAACCGCCTCTGGAAAGAGGTCAAATCAGCGGCGGATAGGCGCGGAAACGGCGAGGCCTTGTTGAACGAACAGCGCGCTTGGTTGAAACGCAGGGATGCAACTTGTGACCCCGAACTCAAAAGCGATGGCAGTGCTGCGCAAATGTTCTATTGGTCCTGCATGGAAGAACAGACACTGAATCGAAATCAGGAACTGACCGCTTTGCGTTGAGCGGGTACCTACGCGGTCATGGCTCTTAGCGCATCACTTTTTTCGTCGAATTGCAAAAAGTGCGAATCGGGGGATTCACAACCCGAATCACCTGTGACATAGTGCCGACAGATGCCCGCAAAGGGCACGTTTTTGAGGCAGTATTCATACGGCGGTTAACAGAGTGTCCCGTTCCAATCGGCCCGGTCTGGGCGCAGTCGCATTCTTCTCGGTGGCTTTCATGCTGGGTGTCTATTTCACCTTTGCTGCCGTTCAGGGCGACTACGGCCTGTTCCGACGGATCGAGATTTCGGCGGAACGGGACGCTCTGTCACGCGACCTTGCGGCGCTGAACGCCGACATCGCTCGGATGGAAAACCTGACCCGACGCCTTTCAGACACCTACCTGGATCTCGACCTGCTGGATCAGCAGGCCCGAACCGTTTTGGGAATGATCCGGGCTGATGAAATCGTCATCCGCTAGTTAGCTGTTTGCCCGACCGCCCCGGGTTCCTCTGCAGTTGGCAACTGATAACCGAAAGCGTCGATTTCCCGTCGGAACAGGTCAGCCACCAAGTCCACGGCTTCGCCCTCCCAGTTTTCACCGTAGAAAACATCGAACTGCTTTGATTTTCGAATGCCGGAATTCAAACGCTTGTCGCCGAGACTGACATCGCCAAGGCCGAAGTCATCCAGCACCTGCGCCAAATCGCTGTCCAGGCTTTCGTATCGCAACACCCGATCAACCGCGATCTCCCCGCCCTCAGAATAAAGATGGAAGTCAGAGAAGAACTTCAGGCGAGTCCGGCAAAAGCTCAGGAACAATGCATTTGCGTCGCTGATCTGTGTTCCGCGCTGATGCATCCAGAAATAGAACGCTGAGACAGCTTTGTCCCAGGGATTTCTCTCAACGCAAATGCTGCTGCAGCCCTCCGCAATATCGGACAGATACCGATTGACCACGCCGATCCCATTGTGGGGATACCGGGCCTGCACTTCGCCTTTGGCTCTGTCCCGCAAGAGCTCAACCGACCGGCGGACGATGTATTGCTTCCCCGGACGTTGAAGTTCGGCTTCCTTGCCGAACGGTGTTGCGAAATCTCCGTCCTGCAGCTTCGCGCTCAGTGCAATTTCGATGGATGATCCGGCGGTTTTCTTCGTTTTGATGAAAACCAGCTTCGGCTCTCTGAGGATCATCATGCCAATCTGTCTCCGACGCCCGTTCAAAATTGCCTGCCAATGGAGGCATACTACCCGTGCATACGTCGAACCAAAAGGCGAAAACCTGCCGGATTTCGGGTGGAAACAGATACTGCCACCCGGTCCAGGACGCTGCGTCACATTTCCGCTCGCCAGAAAGCGCGAAATGCTTTATGAGATAGTTTAACGCTAAACTATCTTGCCGGAAGGGAGAGGTCGCCACGATGGCTGCGCGAAAAACCACAAAGAAACCAAATGTTTCTGCGGAAGAACTCAAAACCTACTACCGCGAGATGCTGTTGATCCGCCGATTCGAGGAAAAGGCCGGTCAACTGTACGGCATGGGTCTGATCGGCGGTTTCTGCCACCTCTACATCGGTCAGGAAGCCGTCGTCGTGGGGCTCGAAGCTGCGGCCGAGGATGGCGACAAGCGCATCACCTCCTACCGCGACCACGGCCACATGCTGGCCTGCGGGATGGATCCGGGCGGCGTCATGGCTGAATTGACCGGACGCGAAGGCGGCTTGTCCAAGGGCAAGGGCGGCTCGATGCACATGTTCTCGAAAGAAAAGCATTTCTACGGTGGACATGGCATCGTCGGCGCACAGGTTCCGCTGGGT
This sequence comes from Ruegeria sp. SAZA006, assembly GCF_059613465.1. Taxonomy (NCBI): domain Bacteria; kingdom Pseudomonadati; phylum Pseudomonadota; class Alphaproteobacteria; order Rhodobacterales; family Roseobacteraceae; genus Ruegeria; species Ruegeria sp. SAZA006. Next base: position 543,779 of record NZ_JBXWSO010000004.1, on the reverse strand, counting down.
GCAGGCCTGGCCTTTGCAGACAAGTACAAAGACAACGGCCGCGTGACCTTTACCTATTTCGGTGACGGCGCAGCGAACCAAGGTCAAGTCTATGAAACCTTCAACATGGCGGCCATCTGGCAATTGCCGGTGGTCTTCGTGATCGAAAACAACCAATACGCGATGGGCACCGCGCAGTCGCGCTCGACCTCGACCAAGGACATCTATCACCGCGGTGAGGCGTTCGGCATCCCCGGCGAGATCGTCAACGGCATGGACGTTCTGGCGGTGAAAGAAGCCGGCGAAAAGGCCGTGGCGCACTGCCGGGCCGGGAAGGGCCCGTACATCCTCGAGGTCAAGACCTACCGCTACCGCGGACACTCGATGTCGGATCCCGCCAAGTACCGCACCCGCGAAGAGGTTCAGAAGGTGCGCGAGCAGAGCGACCCGATCGAACACGTGCGCGAGCTGCTGCTGACTGGCAAGCACGCCACCGAGGATGACCTGAAGGCGATCGACAAGGAAATCAAGGAGGTCGTCAACCAGGCCGCCGAGTTCGCCAAGGAAAGCCCCGAGCCGTCGCTGGACGAGCTCTGGACCGACATTTACGCCTGAGAGGACGAATAAGACATGGCAACCGAAATTCTCATGCCCGCCCTTTCGCCGACCATGGAGGAAGGCACACTGGCCAAGTGGCTGGTCAAGGAAGGCGACACCGTAAGCTCTGGCGACATTCTGGCCGAGATCGAAACCGACAAGGCCACGATGGAGTTCGAAGCCGTCGATGAAGGCATCGTCGGCAAAATCCTGATTGCCGAGGGCACCGAAGGCGTAAAGGTCAACACGCCGATCGCGATCCTGGTCGAAGAGGGCGAAGACGCCTCGGCCGTGACCGCGGCTGCACCCGCAGCCGCGGCAGAGGCCGAAGCCGCCCCGGCGGCGATCGAGGCCCCCGCTCCTGCCCCTGCTGCACCGGCCGCGCCTACCGTGGACCTGTCGCCGGACTGGCCAGCAGATGCCGAGATGAAATCGATGACGGTCCGTGAGGCTCTGCGCGACGCGATGGCCGAGGAAATGCGCTCGGACGAAGACGTCTACCTGATGGGCGAAGAAGTCGGTGAATACCAAGGCGCCTACAAGGTGAGCCAAGGCCTGCTGGACGAATTCGGCGCAAAACGCGTGATCGACACTCCGATCACCGAGCATGGCTTTACCGGCATTGCCGTGGGTTCCGCCTTTGGCGGCCTGAAGCCGATCGTCGAGTTCATGACATTCAACTTCGCCATGCAGGCGATCGACCAGATCATCAACTCTGCCGCCAAGACGCTGTATATGTCCGGCGGTCAGATGGGCTGTCCGATCGTGTTCCGCGGCCCCAACGGCGCCGCCGCGCGCGTGGCCGCACAACACAGCCAGGATTATGCCGCCTGGTACATGCAGATCCCGGGCCTGAAGGTCGTGATGCCCTATTCGGCTGCCGACGCAAAAGGTCTGCTGAAATCGGCCATCCGCGACCCCAACCCGGTCGTGTTCCTGGAAAACGAAATCCTCTATGGCCGCTCGTTCGACGTGCCGCAGGTCGATGACCTGACCGTGCCGCTGGGCAAAGCCCGCATCTGGCGCGAAGGCACCGATGTGACCATCGTCAGCTTTGGGATCGGCATGCAATACGCATTGGAAGCCGCCGACAAGCTGGCCGAGGACGGCATCAGCACCGAGGTGATCGACCTGCGCACCATCCGCCCGATGGACACCGGTGCGATCATCAACTCGGTGATGAAAACCAACCGTCTGGTCACCGTCGAGGAAGGCTGGCCGCAAGGCTCGGTCGGCAGCTATATCAGTTCCGTGGTCATGCAGGAAGCGTTCGACTATCTCGACGCGCCCGTCATCACGCTGACCGGCAAGGACGTGCCCATGCCCTATGCGGCGAACCTGGAAAAGCTGGCGCTGATTACCACCGACGAGGTGATCGCCGCCGTCAAACAAGTGACCTATCGGTAAGGAGCGACTGACAGATGCCCACCGAAATTCTGATGCCCGCCCTATCGCCGACCATGGAGGAAGGCACGCTTGCCAAATGGCTGGTCAAGGAAGGCGACACCGTCTCCTCCGGCGACCTGCTGGCCGAGATCGAGACCGACAAGGCCACGATGGAGTTCGAAGCCGTCGATGAAGGTATCGTCGGCAAGATCCTGGTTCCTGAGGGCACCGAAGGGGTCAAGGTCAACACCCCCATCGCCGTGCTGCTGGAAGAGGGCGAAAGCGCCGATGACATCGCCGCCGCCCCCGCCAAAGCGCCCGAGGCTGCGCCCGCAGCCGACGCGGGCAACGAGGCTGCCGCGCCTGCGGCATCCGAGGCGCCCGCCCCGGCTCCGGCGGCTCCGGTCAAGGCAGATGGCGGTCGCATCTTTGCTTCTCCGCTGGCCCGTCGCATTGCCGCCCAAAAGGGTCTGGATCTAGCACAGATCAAGGGCTCGGGCCCGCATGGCCGCATCGTCAAAGCAGATGTCGAAGGCGCAACCGCTCCGGCAGCGGCACCGGCTGCTTCGGCAAGCGCGGCGCCGGCCCCTGCCGCTGCTCCTGCAGGCCCCTCGGCCGACATGGTGGCCCGCATGTACGAAGGCCGCGAGTACCAAGAGGTCAAGCTGGACGGCATGCGCAAGACCATCGCCGCCCGTCTGGCCGAGGCCAAGCAAACCATCCCGCATTTCTACCTGCGCCGCGACATCAAGCTGGACGCGCTGCTGAAATTCCGCAGCCAGCTGAATAAGCAGCTGGAGGCCCGCGGCGTGAAGCTGAGCGTCAACGACTTCATCATCAAGGCCGTCGCCAACGCGCTGCAGCAAGTGCCCGAGTGCAACGCCGTCTGGGCGGGCGACCGGGTGCTGCAGCTGAAACCCTCGGACGTGGCCGTGGCCGTGGCGATCGAAGGCGGCCTGTTCACCCCGGTCCTGCAAGACGCCGACACCAAATCTCTGTCGGCCCTGTCGACCGAAATGAAGGACCTAGCCGCGCGCGCGCGCGAGCGCAAGCTGGCCCCGCATGAGTATCAGGGCGGCACCTTCGCGGTTTCGAACCTGGGCATGTATGGCATCGACAATTTCGACGCCATCGTGAACCCGCCGCATGCGGGCATCCTGGCCGTCGGCACCGGCGCCAAGAAGCCAGTCGTGGGCGAGGATGGGGAGCTGACCGTGGCGACCGTGATGTCGGTTACCATGTCGGTCGATCACCGGGTGATCGACGGCGCGCTTGGGGCACAGCTCCTGCAAGCCATCGTGGACAACCTCGAAAACCCCATGGTCATGCTGGCCTGATCCAAGTCACAAAAATCAAAAAAGCCGCCTCGGACCCCGAGGCGGCTTTTTTCGAACCTGAGAACAGGTTTACTGATCCTTGCCCAGCATGTGATCCATCGAGATTGAGGGCTGGTCGCACCCCGCCTCACCCACGATCTTGGCGGGGATACCCGCTACGGTCTTGCAGGGCGGCACATCCTGCAGAACCACCGAACCGGCGGCGATGCGGCTGCAATGACCCACGCGGATGTTGCCCAGAACCTTGGCCCCGGCCCCGATTAGAACGCCATCCTCGATTTTGGGATGACGATCCTCTTCTTCCTTGCCGGTCCCGCCCAAAGTCACCGAATGCAGCATCGAGACGTTGTCGCCCACGACCGCAGTTTCACCGATCACGATGGAATGCGCGTGGTCGATCATGATGCCCTTGCCGATCTTCGCGGCGGGGTGAATGTCGATCCCGAAGATTTCCGAACTGCGCATCTGGAAGAAATAGGCCAGATCGTGCCGGCCCTTCTGCCACAGCCAGTGTGCCACGCGATAGGCCTGCATGGCTTGGTAGCCTTTGAAATAAAGGATCGGCTGCAGCAGACGATGGCAGGCCGGGTCGCGCTCGTACACGGCCATCAGGTCCGCGCGGGCTGCATTCATCAGCGCCTTGTCATCGGCATATGCCTCTTCGACAATTTCACGCAGAACCATCATCGACATCTCGTTCGAGCACAGCTTGGCCGAGATCCGATAGGACAACGCACGTTCAAGAGACTTGTGGTGCAGGATACAGGCATGCACCAGTCCGCCCATCAAAGGCTCTTTTTCGACGGCGGCCTGTGCTTCGGCCGTGATCCGGTCCCAGACGGGGTCAACTGACGTAACTTGGGTGCGCGTTTCAAACATGGCTTTTGATCCTCTGCTGCGCCTAGAATAGCCATCTAGGCCCAAAAAGGCCAAACGCAAACCCTTGATGTGCAACACAACAGAAAATGAACCGGTCCGAACTCAGGGAATTTGAAACACTTATCCTGTCCCGGCTAGAGGAATTGGAACGCAATTCCCTGGTCGGTCAGGACGCTCAATCCGTGGTCGAGCTTGACCAGCAGGCGGTCGGGCGGCTCAGTCGAATGGATGCGCTGCAGAATCAGGCCATGGCCAAGGCGCAACAAACGCGACGAGATCTCGAAGCCCTACGGCTGAGGGCCGCCCTCGACCGGATGGCCGAGGGCGAATTCGGGTATTGCGAGGATTGCGGTGACGACATTCCGCGCAGACGGCTGGACCTGGACCCGGCCGCCAGCAAGTGCGTCAGCTGCGCGGCCGGTTGAGTTGAAACCGGATAAGTTGGCGCAGTACCGTCTCGAAACACCGGCAATACTCGGTGTCGCTGAAACTCGGCTCGTCTGCCAACGGGCGGCTGCGTGCCGCTCCCATCAATGCTCCGTTCCCGTAAACAGGATGCAAACGACCCGTCGCGGCCACGTGACGGTCAGCCAACTCGGCCTCGGCGATCATGCGCGCGCATAGCCGCTCACGCTGGGCTTGTGGCACGGTCAGCAAAACCCGCGCCGCAGAACTGACATCGCCGTGCAAAACAGGGCGCATGGTCCCTCTACTCCACACTCAGCCGCGCAGTCGCGCCCGGCCCGTAGCTGGCCGAAACCTGCGCCACCTCGACCTCGTAGAGGCCCGCGACACCGTCCGAAGACTTTGTTACCGCGGAATAGGTCCAACTTGGCGTCATGGTGATCTCTTCCCGAACAAGGGTGCCACCTGACCGAATCCGGATCAAATAGGTCTCGGACTCCTCGCCCAGCGGCACATCCAGCACGTCCCAATCATCGCCGCCGATCCGGGTTCGGCGTACCCAGGTGAACAGGTCATCGCCCTCGTGTCTTTCGACCTTTAAATGAACTGGCGCGTAAGGGCGCAGACCGTTTCCGTCAAAGATCTCGAACTTATGCACATAGGAATCGTCGTCGTATCCGCGGTTTGCAGGCCCGATCCGGTAGTGCCGGGCAATTCGGCGTTCGGTCCGCAGCAGGCTGGTCTGAAGAACCCTCTCGTCGAGCAACACGAAAACGGAACCCTCCGGCCAGATTTCGGGCATGATTGCGTCCGTACCCAATTGACCGCGCAGGCGGCCAGACAGGGCATAGACCCCGGGTTCCTGCAATTCGGCATCCGCGAATTGAAACACTTCCCAGTTTCCGGGCGTGCCGTCTCCAATCGCCGCCAAGTTGGCGCCGGTCAGAAGCGAGTCACGCGACCGCGACTGCAAGACGCCATCGACAAGGCGCACGCGCAACGGCGCACCTTCATCCCAAACCCCTGCGCTCGCGGACGGCAAGGCGGATTCGGTGAACCCGATTACAGCCTGACCAGTCACGAGATCGCGCAGCGCGTAGCCCTCGTCGCTGTCCGAAGAATAGACGGCGACGCTGCCTTGCCAGGGATCGGCCGTGACGGCCAGATAAGGGGCGTGTGGCTCTTCGGCGCCGGTAATAAGTGGCAGATCAAGAAAAATCGGAAGAACCGGGACTGGGGCAACAAAGGGTTGGGAGACAAACCCATCATCCGCCATGTCGGACGGCGAATAGACCCCGGGCTCAATCCGCACGGCATCTGCCAGTTGGATGTCAGCCTGTTCCAACCTGTCTATGCGATACAGCGCACCGGCTCCCCCATTCCAGGATGGAAGTCGAACAATGTCGCCGGCGCCCAGATGCATCTGCGACGGCGGCAGCGCGAAGCGAGCGGTATTGCGCGCGACGCGGGCCTCGGCCAGCCACCGTTCGACCGTTTGCCGTCCTTCGGCGCGGGTCATTGACAGAGGCATTTCGTTCACGGCAACAGAATGTGTCCGATCATCGGGCAGCACGGCCTCCTCTGATACCACATCGTGGTCCGCATCCGACTGAACAAAGCGCAGACGCACGCGGCCGGCCATTTCGGCCTCGGCTTCGCGCTGGTACTGGACCCTGCCATCGACCTCGGGGCTTTCCGCGACCTGATCCAGCGACAGATCGAATGCCCGGCGCCCGGCCCTCATGCGGAATGTCAGAACACCGTCCCGCTCAATCGCATCAAATCCGTAGCGCAGCATCAGCGGTTGCAGGGCCGCCCGCGCGTCCGATACATCTTCGATCACGTATCCACGGACAACTCCGTCAAGCGCAGACACATCAGAATCGGCAACGCCTGCAGCCTGACAAATCTCAGCCACCACCGAGGCCAGTGTCCTGGCACCTGAACGCCCGTTCAACCAATGACCACGGGCGTAGTTTTCGCCGTCGCTCCACTGCGAACGCAGGTTCGGGAATGTCGGGTAAGGTCTCGCGTCCCACGCCCATACATAGGCATTCGAAACGTCCACCATCGGACCATCGTAGATGTCCGAAACCGGGTTGATCTGCGGATCGGCCCAATATCCCAGAACTGCCTTCAAATACTGAACCTGAATGAAATCGTCGCGTTGACCGTTCGAGTATTTGGGCAGATCGGATTCCGAGGATTTCGGATCCAAAAACTTGTTGGGCTGGTTCGTTCCCTTGTCGATGGCCGCACAGCCCAACTCCGTGAACCAGATCGGCTTTGATCCCGGAACCCAATCGGTCGGGTCAGCTTGGCGCACTCCTCCGATCCGTTCGTGGTGCAAGTTCGACCACCAGTTGCGGATGTCCTTGTATCTCCACACCCATGGCTCTGCGTGTTCGCCGTCCTCGATCGGATACCTTATCTGCGCGTCCTGTTCCTCGGGCGTTGGATAGTACCAGTCGTATCCTTCACCGCCTTCAACGTTGCCGCGCAAATAATCCAGGTCGTAGATTGACCGGGCACCATTCATCGCATCACGATGATCGTCGCCATCCCGCCAGTCCGAGACCGGCATGTAGTTGTCGATCCCGACGAAATCGATGTTTTCGTCTGCCCACAGTGGGTCCAGATGGAAGTATCGGTCACCGCTGCCGTCGGCAGGCTGGTACCCGAAATACTCTGTCCAGTCCGCGGCGTAGCCTATCTTGGTGTCTGGCCCCAGTATCTGCCGCGCTTCCGCCGCCAATGCCTTCAGCTGAGCGACGGCCGCGAACCCGGACGCGCCACGTATCTGGGTAAGGCCACGCATTTCCGAGCCGATGCAGAACGCCTCGACCCCGCCTGCTGCCTTGCACAACGCCGCGTAGTGAAGAATGAAACGGCGCATGCTCCATTCTTCCGGGCCGGTATAGGTCACGCTGCCATTACCAATTATGAAATCCGAGGCTTGGGCTGCACCAAAAAAACTTGCCACCTGAGCGTCCGCACCTGCGGTTCCGTCCACCGACCCCGGACGCCCGGGAGCCACGTCCAGCGTGATCCGGCCGCGCCACGGCAGATGCGGCTGATCGCCGGCATCCGACCATGGGTTTGGAAGACCATTACCCTGCATCTGATCCATCAGGATGAAAGGATAAAACATCACCCGGCTGCCGGAATCCTTGAGGTGTTGAATGGCCTGAACCACCGACGCATCGGCCGGGGTACCGCCATAGACCGGTCGCCCGTCCACCTGTTGCACGACCTGAGCCGATTTGCGCTTCAGCCCAGAGACTTTCCACGGCATGTTGGCGCCGTCCACGTCATCGCGGATCACCTTGGGTCGAATGCTGCAAGCGCCGCAACGCAAGTCATCTCCGAACCACGAAACCACGAGCGATGCAGCCTTGCAGCCCGGAAGTTCTTTGCTCAGGGCACGCATCGACGCCACCAGATCGGGCTCGCCCGAGGGCGAATTGACGTTGGCGGCCCAGCTTTGGCCCGACCCTTTGGAGTAGTTTACCTGCGTGCTGGCCAGCGTGTATTCCCCGGTGCCAGGCATCAGGGCCACGGCCCGGACAATCCGTTGCAATTCGGACTCGTAGTCTGGTGCGGATTTCTGGTCAGGCCGAACAACCTCGAAAGAGAACTGGGGAACGCGATTGCCAAATTGCGCCAGCGGCAGGTCTTCAATCACCACATACGCGGTGCCGCGATAGGCCGGAACCGTTCCGGCACCTTCGATCGTTTCGATCAGTGGATCCGGCAGCTGATCCGGGCTACCCGAATAAACCCGCATGTTCAGGCTGTTGCGCTCAAGCTCTTCCCCATCGGCCCATATCCGCGCGATGTCCGCAATCTCTCCGACGCCGACAGCAATCGCCAGTGATATCGAATAGCTGTAGCTATGGGTGGTCGTGGTGACTTCGGCAGGTTTTGGGGTTCCTTTGCCGCCAGCAGACTGCGTAGACGTCGTGGTCTTGCGGGTCTCAAGGAAATCCGACGCCCAGATCACCTGCCCACCGACCCGCATTCGGCCGAACACGGTGGACAACGGCGCGCCCTCGCCTGTTTCCGTAAGTCTGAACCGGTCCAGCCGGCCGGACTCGACCACCTCGCTTCCGGCACCCATGACCGACTGGCTCATCAATCGCTGGTCGATAACCCGCCCGAGCGTTGCGCCGACTGCCCGCCCCACGATGGCCGTTGACAACCCTGCAACGGTTCCACCGATGGAGCCGCCCAGCGCAGCCCCCGCCGCAGATAAAACTATCGTCGCCATCAGTTGCCCTCCAAAGGAAATTCAAAGCAGGCGACCACCCGGCGGCGCCAGGGGTCGCTCAGAGTGTTCTCGACAACGCCATGTCCGGAATAGGCATGGATGAAGCGTGGCACGGCGCCCGCTTCGCTCACGATACCAAGGTGTTTGGCCACACCGGCATCGCGCATCCGGAACAGCAGCACGCACCCAGGGGCCAGAAAGTTGCGCGGACGTTCGACCAGATTGCGCCGCGCAGCCGCCCACATGCGCTCTTCACCCTGCGGTTCAGACCAGTCCATGCTGTAGGTAGGCACCGCCTCGGGCTCGTGGCCGATGACGGAACGCCAGACGCCGCGCAGCAATCCCAAGCAATCGGTTCCCGCTCCCTTGACCGAGGCCTGATGCACATAGGGCGTTCCCAGCCAGCCTCGCGCTTCGTCCACGATATCCTGAGCCGTCACCATCACCGCCTGCTGCCTCCATTGTTCGCGTTGCCCTGTTTCGGCACGGCCATCACCCAGTCTTCGCTCGGCAGATCCGGAAAACCTTGGAAATTTATGACGTTGTTGAATTTCAACCGACATTTCTCCATCCGCTTGTCGCAGCCCGCCAGCACCCGCACACGGTCACCCGTGGCCAGACCCGAGCCCAGAGCAGTCCAAAGATGCAATTCCCGCCCGATCTTGATGCTCCGGTCCGTCTTCACCGAGGCCCAGAGCCCCTGAGAGCGGCCAGTCAACACATCGACGCGGCCGCGTTCGAACCAGCCGTCCTCAAACGCCTCCGCCCCCTGCAGCCAAAGGATCGGCCCCTCGTCGATCTCGGCAATCTCGGCCTCGGCCCAGTAGCCGGGGGTCAACCTGTCGAAGCCGCAGGCTTTGTCACCCAGAACCGCCGTACAGGGCTTTTGGTAGATCCGCCCCAAGGGTCGGTTCAGAAGATCGGTCAGCCCGCGCAATTCGGCGTGAAACGCGCACCCTGCGCGGCGCAGCTCGCCGATTGAGCCACGGAACTGCAACATGCGCTGTTCCGGCGCGGCCCAGTTGACCAGCCATGCTCGGACATCGGCCCCGTCAAAGCGGCCGTCTTCGATATCCTCGTCGCGCACGGCTGCATCAGACAGCGCCCCCATGGCCTCGGAATTGTCGATCGACAGGCCCGTCGCCTGTTCGATCGCCGAGGCTGTGAGGCCGGTGCTTGCCTTGAACACCAGCCCGTCAAAGGCCAGTTCGCGGTCATGGTCGGTGAACCCGAAGGACACGCCATCGGTTCGAGTAATCGCCCAACAGCGGCAGACCGTAGTCATGCCGGACTGCAGATGGGTCAGCAATGCCTGCTTGTCGCCGCTCATCAGACCCGTACCTCCACCACCGGAATGTTGGGCACGTCGCCTGCCTGAAAGCTGGCCACGCTGACCTGGATCCTGTCGGTGTCGAAGCGCACCGGCACGTCGAACTCGAACCCGGCGGTAACATCGACCCCCTCGGCCGGCGGAACGGCGAATTGGATCAGACCGCGGTTCAGGTCCATCTCAAAATCCACGCCTTCGCGGGCCTCGTCCTGGGCCAGCCCAACCTTGACCGTGCCGAGCACCGGCTTGACGATGGGCCTGACATAACTGGCCACGCCCGAGGCATAGGTCTTGACCAGCTGAAACGCGGTCGTGACCCCGTCGCCTTGCCCGATCACCTGGTCGCCCATGTCGACCTCGGCAGTGGCGGCGCAGGACTTGTAGTCCGACCAGTCCTTCCAGCGAAAGCCGTACATCTGCCCCTGACGCGCCTCGAAAAAGGCGATCAGCGTCTGGATGTCGTCCAGCGACCGCATCCCCAAACCGGCGTCGTATCGCCGCCGCGAATGCGCCCAGGGCGTGTTGCGTTCCTCGAACCCGTTGGCCAGCGTCACGATATCCGTGCGCCGCTCGGGTCCGCCGACCGAGCCGAAACTCAGGCTGGCGGGAAATCTGACTTCGTGGAAATTCATGTCCTGCTCCCCAAACTAGCGGTTGCGATTGCCGCGCCCCAGGGCGCGGCTCATCTGGGCTGCGATCTGGCCCTGGCTGCGGCGAAATCCCTGAACGTCGGGCGTGGTGATGTTCATCACCACGTTCACCGCCCGTCCGCCGCCCGAGTTGCGCACCCCCAGCTTGCCGTCGGGTCCGCGTGCCAGCGGCATGATCGCCTCGGGGCCGGCCTCGCCCATCAACCCGGTCGCACCGCGCATCGGAAAGGTGGTGGGCCCGGTGACCACGCCGCCATTGGCAAAAGGCATGACGCGCCCCTGCGCGAAACTGCCGCCATCGGCAAAGGGCAGCAGCCCCTGCACCAGGCCGCCGACCGTATTGGCCAGCATGCCGCCGAAATGATCCGTCACCGGCTTGATCGCCGCCGAATAGGCCGTGCGGATCATCGAGTTCTTCAGCACGTCCAGCGCATCCGACAGGTTCATTCCGTCCAGAACCACGCCGTCGAAGGCCTTGCGAAGCCCGCTCGACATGCAGCGTTCCAGGGTGGCGACATCCTTGCCGGTCTCCTCAAAAGCGGCGCTGATCCGCTTCATCTGGGCGTCGAAGGCCGCCGCCATCGTGGCGGCATCGCCCAGGGCGTCGCCCAACGCCTCGCCGCGCTCCTGCAGGTCGTCAAACCCGTCCCGATCCGTCATCACGCTCTCCTTGTATCTTGTCCGGCCAGGCGGCCAGCAACTTGTCCAGCCGCGCCCGGTTCATCGCCGGCATCCCGCGGCCCTGCCCCAGCATCAGCCGCAGTTCGGCCGGGGTCAGACGCCAGAACTGATCCGGCGTCAGCCGCAGCCCGTGCAGCCCGGCCCGCATCAGGCCGGGCCAGTCAAAGCCGCTCATGACTCACCCGGCACCATGAAGGCCCGCGCCAGCAGTTCTGCCGTCGCCCGCGCCGCGGCCATCGGGCCGCCCTCGATCTCGGCCCGCAACATGTCGGCGCGGGTCACATCCGCCCCGCCTCCGCGCAGCCCCGCCACGATCAGCCCCAGCACGTCGCCACTGGAATAGGCGCCGCCCTCGAACCGCTGCACCAGCTCCACCAGGGACCCGGCCCCCAGCTCCTGCTCCAGCTCGGCCAACGCGCCCAGCGTCAGCTTGAGCACCCGGCGCTGGCCATCGATCACCAGCGCCACCTCGCCCGCCCACGGATTGACCATCACAGCGCCACGAAGGTCAGAGCGCCGGCGCTGGCCAGGCTCATCTCATAGGTCGCCTCGCCATTGTGCGAGCCCGAATACTCGATCCCGGTCACCTGGAACGGTCCTTCGACGATGCCAAAATCGGGGATGATCACCTGGAAGGCGGGTGTTTCACCATCAAAGAACAACTGCCGCGCGCGTTCATCCGTGCCGGCGTCCTTGAACACGCCCGATCCGGAAATCGAGGCCGACTTGACCCCCGCCCCCGATAGCAGCTCGCGCCAGCCGCCCTGGCTTTCCAACGAAGTGACATCCACGCTTTCTGCGTTGAAACTGATCCGCGTGGCCCGCAGCCCCGCGATGGTCTGGAACAGACCCGTGCCGTTCATGTCCACTTTGACCAGCAGGTCCTTACCGTTCTGGGCACCCATTTGCTCTCTCCATTGATTGCTTACCATTGATTGCTTAGTTGTCTTCCACGCGGGCGCGGAATCTCAGGTCGATCTGCCGGATCGCGCCACCGGTCCCGGTGCGCCGGGCCGAGGCCCGCTCGAACCACAGCCCCACCAGCCGCCCCCGATCCAACGTCAGCGGGGCGCCGTCCAGCGCGTCGCACACGGCCCCGGCCAGCGTCTTGGCCGCGCCGAACCCGGCCGCCTCGGACACCACCGACACCGTGAAACGATGCAAAGTGCCCTGCCCCGTCTTGTCCGAAGCCTCGCGCACCTCCTCGGGGCCAAGCGTCACGTAGGTCTGCGGAACCGTCCCCGAAGGCACCGCGTCATAAATCGCGCCACCGCTCAGCGTGCCCACCTGGGCATCCGCCACCAATTGCTGGAACACAGCCGCCTGCAGCGCCGCCGAAACGCCATAGCTCATGCCGCCACCTCCTCATCCGCGAAACAGGTCAGATAGCGCCCGGCCGCGTCGTATTCGGCCACGGCGCGGATCACGAAGCGCCGATTGCCCTCGCGAAACCTCTGATCGGGCGCCGGGCGCATCGACGACCCCTCGGGCGCGCCACGCACCACGATGCGGTAACTCACGCGCGACACCGGAACATTCGCGACCGCGCGCTCGGTTCCGGTCCGGGCAGTCACCTCGGCCCACAGCGTGCCCAGCGGCGTCCATGTCTCGGCATAGCCCCCCGCCCCGTCGGCCACCCGCACAGGGGCCTCCAGCACCAGCTGCCGGTTCAGACGGGGCGCGCTCATTGCATCATCCCCGCGCCGAAACGCACCATGCGATAGCGCTGGATCAGGCTGGTCACGCCGAAGGGCATGCAGCCGTCGCTCAGGCTGGTCTCGTCACGATACTCGTAGTAATGCGCCGCCAGCAGCAGCACCGCCTGCCCCAGATCCGCCGGCAGCCCGCCCCAGTCCGCCGCCATCCCGGCCGTCAGCGCGATGGTCACCTCTCCACCGGTGGGAATGGCGGGCAGGCAAGCCCCCATCGGGCGCAGGCAGGGGCGCTGGTTGTCGCGCTCCAGGCGGTAAGTCCCGGGCGCCACCACCTGCTGGGTGCCCCGCGCGTCGGTCAGCGTCACCGCGTCGATGCTCGTCACCGGCGCGACCGGCAGAACCTCGCCCGCGTCGTTCCGCCAGCGGCTCAGGGTCCAGGTGAAACTGCGCGATATCAGCACCTTGCCCGTGCGCGCCTCGATCGCGGCCATCGCCGCCCTCAGGAACCCTTTCAACACGTCGTCCTGCAGGCCGGTCTCGGCAAATCCCGTGCCCAGCCGCAGATGCGCCTTGAATTGATCCACCGGCAGCGCCGCATCCGCGATGGCGGTTTCTTCGATCAACATCATCCATTCACTCCGCAATCTCGGACCCCTCCGGGGCCGCATCCTTGGAAAATGGCGTGCACGTGCCGCCCCGCGTTGCTCGGACGGAGGGGAGCAGCTAGACAACGCGGGGGATCTCACCCCGGCCCGCGCCCGCCGCCCGAGGGACCGGCCCACCGGCCCCCCGGATCCGTCACCACTTAGGCGGTGCCGAATTTCACCAGCTTGATCGCGGCAAAGTCGCTGATGTCGCCGCCCACGCGCTTGGTGGCATAGAACAGGACATGCGGCTTGGCGCTGAACGGATCGCGCAGCACGCGCAGGTCGGGGCGCTCGGCGATGGTATAGCCGGCCGAGAAGTCACCGAAGGCGATCGAGAAGCTGTCGGTGCCCGGATCGGGCATGTCCTCAGCGATCAGCACCGGATAACCCATCAGGCGAGCGGGCTCACCCGCGGCCAGGCCATCCGACCACAGGAAGCGGCCGTCGGCATCCTTCAGCTTGCGGATCACGCCCGCGGTTTTCGAGTTCATCACGAAGGTGCCGTTCACGCGGTACTGCGCGCCCAGCGCATAGACCACGTCCACGATCGCGTCGGCGTCGATGCCGCCCGCAACACCGGTGGGCACATAGCCCAGGTTGCCCCAGGTCCAGACATCATTGTCCACTGCCGGATTGCTCAGGATGCCCTTGGGCTTGTCGATGCCGTCACCGTTGATGAAGGCCGCCGCCTCGGCGCGGGCGAACTTGTCGGCGATGCGACCGGCCAGCCAACCCTCGACGTCAAAGGCACTGTCATCCAGCAGCCGCTGCGAGGCCTTGGGCAGCGCGCTCAGCTCGTGCAGCGGGATCGAGATGCGGTCGATCGACGGGGTGCCGGTCTCGGTGGCCGCCGCTGTTTCATCGGCCCAGCCCGCGCCCACATCGGTGTGGTCGATCAGCACGTCGAACGAATTCGCCTCGACATTCACGACCGACGCGATCGAGCGGATCGAAGCGGTGGATTTCAGCACCGACTTGATCATCTCGGCGGTCTGCGGATCGATTAGGTAGCCGCCGTCGCTGTTGACGGCCGTCGACAGCGACTTGGTTTCCATCTCCAGTCCGCGCAGGGCATCGTCATCGCCCGAACGCACATAGGCGTCAAAGGCCTTCTGGTGCGGCGCTTCCTCCAGGGTCGAGGCCGCAAGATGCGGGCGCGCCGCGATGGTTGATTTACGATCCAGCATGGTCAGTCGCTCTTCTGTTTGTTGCAGTTTCTGTTGAACTTCAGCCTTCAGGCCCTTGAATTCGCTCACGAAGCCAGCCATCGCCTGCTTCACCTCCCGAACCAGGGGCACACCCTCTCCGGTCAAGGCCGCGGTCTCGGTCTTGCTCATCAGCACTTCCTTTCTGGGTGGGGGTTGAGGCGCGCTAGGTTCGCGCCAGCTCCAGCCGGGCGTTCTGGAACACCTCGGCAATACTGCGCCAGGTTTCCTCGGCATCGAGGTCCGACCCCTTTGCCGCCACCCGCGCACTGGGCAGCATCGGGAAGGTCACCAGCGACACCTCCCACAGCTCCAGTTCCGTCAAGAGCCGCCGGCCCTTGTCATCCTTCACGGCCCGCTTTGTGCGATAGCCGATCGACAGCCCGTCCAGCGCCCCCGCGCGGATCAGCTCGGCCGCCTCGCGGCCCTTCTGGGTGCTTTCCAGCAGCCGCCCCTTGACCCACAGGCCGCGTTCATCCTCGCGCACCTTGTCCCACACGCCGATGGGCTGGGCCGGGTCGTGCTGCCACAGCATCTTGACCCGCTGCCCGGCCGCCTTCAGCCCGGCCAGCGACGCGGCATAGGCGCCTTTCTGCACCACGTCTCGGCCCTGATCGACCTGGCCGAACAGGCTGGCATAGCCCTCGATCACCGCGTCCTCGGTCACCGACAGCCCATCGCCGAACCGCGCGAACTTGCGTTCAAATTTCATGAAATACTCCTCGTAAGCCGCTGAATTCATGGCGCCACCGTCAGGAACGACTGGAACGCCTGCGCCAGGATCACCGCCGCCACGCCATAGACCGTCAGCCACAACCGCCGCTCCAGCCGCTCCATCATCTCCTCGATCTGATCCAGCCGCCTGCACAGATGCGCGTGCTGGATCTCGGCCACCCTTTCATGCGCGGCCAGGCGCAGACCCGGCGCGCAGTCAAAGGGCGGATATCCCGGCGTGTCAGCCATCCGCCGTCTCCGCCAGCACCGGCAGGCCCAGCAGAGCACGCTTTTCGGCATCGGTCAGGAAATCGGCATTGGCCACCCGCGCCCATTGCGCATCGCGTTCCGCCGCCAGCGCCGGCACCTGATCCAGATCGGGCTTCAGCATCAGGTCCTCGCCGGTAAAGTCCGACAGCCAGTCCGACAACGCCGCCGCCACCCGCGTCACCAGGGGCAGAACGGTCAGGCGATAGAACGCCCGGTTGGCCTCCTGATAGTTCGAATAGGTCGCGTCACCCTGGATCCCCAGCAGCATCGGCGGGACACCGAAGGCCAGCGCGATCTCGCGGGCGGCGGCTTCCTTGGTCTTCTGAAACTCCATGTCCGAGGGGGAAAAGCCCATTGGCTTCCAATCCAGCCCCCCTTCCAGAACCATCGGACGCCCGGCATTCCGCGCCCCGCGATAGTTCGCCTCGATCTCGTCGCTCAGGCGGCGGAACTGCTCTTCGGCCATCACGCCCTGTCCGTCGCCGCCCTTCCACACCAGCGCGCCCGAGGGCCGCGCAGCGTTGTCCAACAGCGATTTCGACCAGCGCGAGGCACTGTTGTGCACGTCGATCGCCATCGCCGCCGCCTGCAGGGGCGAGAAGCCATAGTGGTCATCCTGCGGGTGGAACGACTTGATGTGGCAGATGGCCTCGGCCGGGAACCGGTGCGTTTTGCCCCCGGCGGTATAGTCATAGGCCCTGGGCCAGCCATCCGCCCCCGGCACCACGCTCATCCGGTCCGAGCGCAGCACGTGCAGCTCGACCGGCAGCCCGCCCTCGGCCTGCACCGCCTCGACATAGGTATTGCCCGACAGCAGCAACTGCCCGAACAGCGCCTCCAGCAGCTCGGCCTTGCCCTGCGCCGCATTCGGACGGCGCATCAGGCGCAGAACCGGGTGCGTCTCGTACCGCTGCGCGTCGTCCTGCAGAACCAAAGGCAGCGCCGCCGCGGCCTCGGCAATCAGCTTCACCGACCGGAACCCCACCGGATTGCCCGAGAACCCCGTGCGCGTCAGCGAGGCGGTGTCACGCGGGCTCCAGGCCACGCGTCCGCCGGTCTGCCAGGCCACCACCGGCCCTGCCGCGCTTGCTTTTGCCTCGGGGGCCTTCTCAGCCGATCCACGACGCAAGAAATCGAATACCATGTCCAGATGCTCCTTTCTGCCGCCGCTCTGCCCGGCTTGTTGAAAGAAGTTATGACGGAAAGACCTTTAAGCCTCGGGAATGAGGCGTACGGCGGTTGCGCAACGGCGTCGAAGCCTATGCCTTCAGGTTTTACCTCGGCATCAACCAGAAATGCGCTACCCTCGTCGTCAATCTGTCAGGAGGGACCAGTCATGTACAAACGTGCAATTGAAACCGGCGGGATCGCCGTCGTGACCGGCGCCGCCAGCGGAGTCGGGCGCGTCGCGGCACAGCGTTTTGCCCAAGCCGGGCTGGACGTGATACTGGCCGACCTGCCCGGACAGGCGCTCGATGAAACAACGAAAGACCTCAAAGCTGGCTTTCACGCGGTAAACATCACTGCGGTGCCGACGGATGTCACCTCTCAAGCCGACATCGAAAACCTGGCCGACACAGCTTTCGCCGCTGGGCGGGTCGCCGTTTTGATGAACAACGCAGGGATCAGCCTGCCGACGAAAGCGTGGGAGTCATTCGACAACTGGCAGAAAATTCTCGACGTGAACTTTCTGGGGGTCCTGCGCGGCGTCCAAGCCTTTTTGCCCCGCATGATCGAGGCTGACCGCCCGGCGGTCGTCATCAACACCGGGTCAAAGCAGGGGATCACCACCCCGCCGGGCAACCCCGGCTACAACGTTTCCAAGGCCGCCGTCAAAACACTGACCGAACAACTCGCGCACGAGCTTCGCGAGGCCGGCGCGCCGATCACCGCGCATCTCTTCGTTCCGGGCTTTACCTATACTGGCATGGTCGCGTCATTCCTACCCGAAAAGCCCGCCGCCGCCTGGACCAGCGAGCAGACCGTCGACTATTTCCTGGACCGCATGGCCCAGGGCGATTTCTACATCCTCTGCCCCGACAACGACGTCGACGCCGAACGCGACCGCCGTCGCGTTCAATGGGCTGCCGAGGACATCATCCACAACCGCCCCGCCCTCTCGCGCTGGCACCCCGACTATGCCGAGGGCTTCGCAAAGTTCGAAAAACCGAAGGGCTGATCACAAAACCCGCACCCGGGGCCGCCGGTAATCCGCCGCCGGCCCCACCATCAGCTCATGCAACGCCCAGACCAGCGCATCGACCCGGTCGGGCGAGCCCTGCCCCTCGAACCCGCGCGCGGTCATCTGGCACATCTGCTCCTCCAGCGCCTCCAGCCCGGCCACATGGAACACCCGCCCCTGCTCATACAGCGCCGCCACCGGCTCGGCCCGCGCCACCTTCCCGCGCGAGGCCCGCACCGCCCGGAACGGGACCAGAGGGTCCACCTGCCGCACCACCTCTTCGACCAACTGCCCGCCCTGATTGACCTCGGCCACCAGCCGCTCGGCCCCGAATTCGTCCATCGCGTCAATCGCCGCGCGCGCCCAGCCCGCCGGGCCAACACCCTGCACCGTCCGGTCGGCCAGCACATAGGCGCGCCAGTCCTCGGGCGCCCCCTGCACCTGCGCGCCGACCACCACGATCCCGCAGGCATCGGCCCCCGAACCGCCGGTCACCGCGGGGTCCAGCGCCACCACCACGCGGTCCAGCTCGGGCAGCGCCTTGACCCGCGCCGCATCCAG
This sequence comes from Ruegeria sp. SAZA006, assembly GCF_059613465.1. NCBI lineage: Bacteria > Pseudomonadati > Pseudomonadota > Alphaproteobacteria > Rhodobacterales > Roseobacteraceae > Ruegeria > Ruegeria sp. SAZA006. The sequence goes on along the minus strand of NZ_JBXWSO010000004.1, from coordinate 525,031 downwards.
CATCGAGCCGGTCCACAACGCCCCCTCGGCATCGGCTAGCAGCACACCGTCCAATTCCTGCCACCCCAGCCGCGTGCCGGCATAGCGCGCGCGCACCTCCTCCAGAAAGGACTCCGCCAGGTTGGCCCGGTTCGCCTCCGTCGGCGCATGGGTCATCACCGTGGACGGCGCCGCCAGCAGATCTTTCAAAACCTTCACGTTGCGCGGCGTCGTGGTGACGCAGACCCGCGGCCGCTCGCCCAGTCGCAGCGCGAATTGCAGCATGTCCCAGGTCTCGCCCGCCTTTTTCCACTTGGCCAGTTCATCGACCCAAGCCGCGTCGAACTGCGGCCCTCGCAGCCCCTCGGGGTCATTCGCCGAAAAGGCCTGAGCCTCGGCCCCGTTGGGCCAGACCAGCTTGCGTTCCGACGCCTTCCACTGCGGCCGCCGGTCGGGCGGAGAGCACTGCATGATCCCGCTGTCGCCAAAGATCATCACGTCGCGCACCTGGTCAAAGGTCTCGCCCACCAGCGCCACGCGCCGGGCCTCACCCTCGTCGAAAGGTTTGCCCCCTTCGACCATGGATCGCACCCATTCAGCCCCGGCCCGCGTCTTGCCCGCGCCACGCCCGCCCATGATCACCCATGACCGCCAGTCGCCCTCGGGCGGCAGCTGATGCGGCAGCGCCCAGAACTCGAACAGGAAAGGGAGGGCACATAGCCCCCCCTCCCCGATCTCACTCAGAAATATGTCCCGCACCGCAGCAGGCGCGGAGGCGAGCCAATCGGCACCCGATCTCAGATCGGGCCCGCTCCAGGTCGAGCGCATAGCCCCCTTGGGCAATTCCCGCTTGTCTGTGACATTGTTCGACAAAGCTTGTCTCCACTTTCTGGCAACTCCGGATCAGCCCCTCTAGCTGCCCGAGTTGTCTGGCTGAACTCGCCAGGTCTGCATCCTCCCCGGTCTCGATCCGCTTGCGCAGGTCTTCCGCCGCTTGCCGCAAACCGCGAATGGACACCTCCAACGACTGCAACAGCTCGGCCGTCCGGGACATCCGCTCTTCCGGGGTAATCAAAGTCATGTTTGCCTGTGACCTCATGCGTGAGTGATCTCCGCACGAGAGAAACGAAAAACGGCCGCCGGGTCGCCCCGGGGCCGTTGCCCACTTCTTCTAGCATGACACAACTTATACGCGAAGCCGCGCGCGTAGTCAAGCGCAGGCGCAACAGCGCGCAACAACTAACGCACTGTCATTGTTAACAAAATCCTAATCCGGCTCAGGGACCGCAACCAATTCTCCGATCGGCAAGATTTCCGCGACGGAGTAATTCCCGTCGTGCGTTTCAAAAACTGATTGCACACGCAATCTGCACCAAAACCAACAACCACAAGCATACGAAAAATATCTGAAGGACAAAAAATGTACCATCCCCTCAGCTATGTCTCGGTAATCTGTCTGGGCGGCCTGATGCTCTTGGGCACAGTGGCGCAGGCTCAGACAGGGCACCGCGGGCCTGATCTTGGCAAGATCGCAAGCGAGATTGGCGTTCCGCAATCTGCGCTCCAAAGCTGCCTGGGCGATCGTCCCAAGCCCGGCAAGCGCCCCGAGCGCCCTGACGCGAGTAAAATTGCTTCGTGCCTGTCCAAGGCCGGTCACCCTTCCACCACACAGGCTGTCGAAAAGGCGCTGGCTGCCGCCGCCCCACCGCCTCGTCGTTGAACATCCATTTGCAACGAATAGGACACCGGCAGCCTTGACTGCCGGTGTCGGCTTGACATTCGCCTCAGCAGCGCTCATTTACGCCACAGCGCTGCCGCGTGAGCACGCGGACCGAACCGAGGTCCGAGATAGCGCCCAATTTTCCCAGTTCCCATTCACGCAGGGTTCTTGACGCAAAAGCCGGATGTTGTGGGACTCGCCCGCATATCCTGAGGCTGCGCACACTCCCTGCCGGTCGTGCAATCCGCACGGCCAGCTACTCTTGTTCGCGCACGGCCAATGCCGGCGCGGATCACAAAGGAAGACGACTTGTTCGATTTCGACATGCTCGGCCTCGCGCCGGCACTGAACGACGCGCTCGAGCGCGCAAATTTCACTCAACCCACACCGATCCAGAACCAGGCTATCCCGTTGGCTCTGGAAGGATACGACATTCTGGGCCTTGCACAGACCGGCACCGGCAAGACGCTGGCCTTTGGCCTGCCGTTGATCGACCACCTTCTGGCGCAACCCGGCAAACCGGCGCCCAAAACCGCCAAGGCGTTGATCCTGGCTCCCACTCGCGAACTGGTGAACCAGATCGCTGACAGCCTCCGCACGCTTACCAAAAAGACGAAACTGCGTGTGGCTACAGTTGTTGGCGGACAGTCGATCAACAAACAGATCATGTTTCTGTCGCGCGGGACCGATATTCTTGTCGCGACCCCCGGTCGTTTGATCGACCTGATGGAGCGTGGCGCGGTCGATCTCGGCTCGGTTCGGCACCTAGTTCTGGATGAGGCCGACCAGATGCTGGACCTCGGCTTCATCCACGCTCTGCGCAAAATCGCGCCGCAACTGGGCACTCCGCGCCAGACCATGCTGTTCTCGGCCACGATGCCGAAACAGATGGAAGAACTCAGCCGCGCCTACCTGACCAACCCGCAACGGGTGCAGGTCTCGCCCCCGGGCAAGGCGGCCGACAAGATCACCCAGTCGGTGCATTTCGTTGAAAAGCCGGGAAAACCCGCCAAGCTGCGCGAGATCCTTTCGCGTGATACCGACGCCCTGACACTTGTGTTCTCCCGGACCAAGCATGGTGCGGAAAAGCTGATGAAGGGGTTGGTGGCTGACGGCTACAACGCAGCATCGATCCATGGCAACAAGAGCCAGGGCCAGCGGGATCGCGCGATCAAGGCCTTCCGCGCCGGCGAGATCACAGTTCTGGTTGCCACCGATGTGGCAGCCCGTGGCATCGACATTCCTGGGGTGGCCTATGTCATCAACTACGACCTGCCGGACGTTCCTGACAACTATGTGCACCGCATTGGCCGCACCGCTCGGGCCGGCCGCGAAGGCGAAGCCATCGCCTTCTGCGCACCGGATGAATTTGATCTGCTGCGTCAGATTCAAAAATTGATGAAGATCGAGATCCCGGTCGCCAGCGGAACGGCACCCGAAGCCGCAGAAGCCGCCAAGCCCGGTGGTCGCCAGCGCAATCGACGCCGTGGCCCGAAACCGCAGGGCACAAACGGCCCCGCCAACCGCCGGCGCCATCCGCGCCGCAAATCGGCCGCATAAAAAACTGCGCGCATGTCTCCATGCGCGCAGTCTTTTTCCAAGATTTTGCCTTTTCATAAATCAGGTGGGTCGTCCGCCTGATTTTTGCTGGCTCTGATTTCAACCAGCGAGCGGATCAGTTACCCGAATTGTTCCGCTCGGCTTCGATCTCACGCCATTTGGCAACGTTTCGGTTGTGTTCCTGCAGCGTCTTGGCGAAGGCATGGCCGCCGGTTCCATCTGCGACGAAGAACACGAAGTCGGTCTCGTCTGGAGCCACGGCAGCCTGCAAGCTGGCCAGGCCCGGATTGGCAATCGGCGTGGGCGGCAAACCGTCGATCAAATAGGTGTTCCAAGGCGTGTTCCGCCGAAGCTCGCTGCGGCGAAGGCCTCGGCCCAGCGTACCCTGACCCTTGGTCACGCCATAGATCACCGTGGGATCTGTCTGCAGCTTCATGCCTTGCTTCAGGCGGTTCACAAAGACACTGGCAACCTGACCGCGCTCTTCCGGAATGCCTGTCTCCTTCTCGATGATCGAGGCGAGGATCAGCATTTCTTCGGGGCTGGACAGGGGCAACCCGTCTTGACGCGTCTCCCAAACCCGCGCAATCCGCTCTTGCTGCCGGTCCTGCATCTTTTGCAGCAAAGCCGTTCGCTCATCACCCGGTGAGATTTCGTAGCTGTCCGGGGCCAACATGCCTTCCGGCGGAATTTCCGAGACCTCTCCGGTCAGGGCATCCACGGCCTTCAGCCCCTCAACGACCTGCCAACTGGTGACACCTTCGGCCAAGGAAACGCGGTATCGCGTATCGGCTTGATTCCGCTTTTCCTGATAGACTTCAGGAACTTCGTCCTCACCAACGACAAAAGACGCGACCTCGACGAAATTCAAGGTTGCAGGGTCCAGCTCGCGTACGCGTGTCTGAGTGCGGGTCACACCGATGCGGTACTCGACCTCGGTTCCGCATGTGCTGGCGCCGCTGCGGGTGACTTCGTCGATGATTTCCGCCATCGAAGCGCCTTCGGGGATCAGGAAACTACCCGCTTTCAGCTGCTGCGACTTGTCGGTGTAGTCTGCCGCCATACGGAAGATCGTTGCGCTGCTGATCGCGCCCTGATCTTCCAGGTCACGGCTGACCTTGTTCATGTTCGAGCCACCCTTCACCCGAAGGCAAATGGCGGTATCGAGCGGGCCCTCGGCCTTATATTGCGATTGCCCCCAAAGGATCAGACCGCCAAGAAGAAACATGGCGACCACAAGAAAGGTCAGCGCATTGGATGCCAGAGCCCGCCACATTTATGATGCTTTCCCGAAAATCACGCTGGCATTGGTGCCGCCGAAACCGAACGAGTTCGACAGCGCCACGTTGATTTCCCGCTCGCGCTTGGCATTCGGCGCAAGGTCGATCGGTGTTTCCACCGCCGGCTTGTCCAAGTTGATCGTCGGCGGGGCGACCTGATCGCGGATCGCAAGGATCGAGAAGATCGCCTCGATCGCACCTGCAGCCCCCAGCAGGTGACCGGTGGCCGATTTGGTCGAACTCATCGTCGCCTTGCTGGCATGTTCGCCCAGCAGCCGTTCAACGGCCCCCAGTTCGATCGTGTCCGCCATGGTCGATGTGCCATGCGCGTTGATATAGTCCAGGTCCTTCGGCTCGAGCCCTGCGCTGCGTAGCGCCGCCTTCATCGAGCGTTCCGCCCCGTCGCCATCCTCGGCCGGCGCCGTGATGTGATAGGCATCGCCCGACATGCCATAGCCCAGAACCTCGGCATAGATCTTGGCGCCGCGGGCCACGGCATGCTCGTATTCTTCCAGAACAACGATACCGGCGCCCTCGCCCATCACGAATCCGTCGCGGTCGACGTCATAGGGGCGGCTGGCGGCCTTGGGGTTGTCGGCATATTTGGTCGAAAGCGCCTTGCATGCGTTGAAACCGGCAATACCGATCTCGCAGATGCAGCCCTCGCCGCCGCCGGCGATCATAACGTCGGCATCGCCCGACCGGATGATACGGCTGGCATCGCCAATCGCGTGGGCACCGGTTGAACAGGCGGTCACCACCGAGTGGTTCGGCCCTTTGAAGCCAAAGCGGATCGAGACCTGACCCGACGCGAGGTTGATCAGCGCGCCCGGGATGAAGAAGGGCGACACACGGCGCGGACCCTTGTCACGGATCAGGTTGGCGGTTTCAGCGATCGAGCCCAGACCACCGATGCCCGACCCGATCAGCACGCCGGTGCGCAGACGTTCTTCCTCGTCTTCAGGCAGCCAGTTAGCGTCCTTGCAGGCCATCTCGGCGGCAGCGATCGAATACAGGATGAAATCCTCGATCTTGCGCTGTTCCTTCGGCGGCATCCAGTCATCGGGGTTGAAGGTCCCGTTGGTCCCGTCACCACGTGGCACCTCGCAGGCATAGGTCGTGGTGACCCCTGCGGCTTCGGCATCGAACAAGGTGATCGGGCCGGCGCCCGACTCTCCGGCCAGCAGCCGCGACCAGGTTTCCTCGACCCCGCTGGCCAGTGGAGTGACCAATCCCAGACCGGTTACAACGACTCTGCGCATGAAATGCCTCTTGCCTGCTTCCTGTTTGAGAAACGCTCATACCCCGGCCCGGGGGCCGGGGGCAAGAGCAACAGCATATTCCGCACCGGCAGCTTGCCGCCTGCCTCCGGGCCGCACACCGCGCACGGCCAGAGCAGAACCACACGAACCACCCCCGACAACCTGTCAGGGGCATCTCGGACGGATTAGGCTGCGTTACTGGAACTGCGCCACAGGTTCATGGGCGGTTTTGGCAACCGCCAACGCCTCGGACAGGTCGACCGTCTTGCGGAATAGCGCCCGCCCGACCAACGCACCCGAGATATTGGGAATGTACGCCAGACGCGAGATGTCGTCGCTGCTGCGTACCACGCCGCTGGCGATCACCGGTGTGCGCGAATGCGCGGCCAGCCCCGAAATCAGGCCCAGCTGCGCCTCTACATCCACCATGTCGCTGTCGATATCGGTGACCAGAATGGCAGCCAGCGGAGCATCGGCAAACGCTTCGATGAAAGCCTCCGGTGTGAACGCGCTTTGGGTGCGCCAGCCGTCGGTCATCACGTAACCTTGCCACACGTCCACGGCCAACACGATCTGGTCTGGGTATAGCTTGGCCAACTCTTTGAACAGATGCGGATCACGCGCCGCAAGGGTGCCGATCACGATGCGGCCCGCCCCTTTGTCGATCCAACGCTCGACCTGCTCGCGCGAGCGGAACCCGCCGGCCAGTTGAACAGGCAGCTCGGCGCTGCGGATGATCCGTTCGACAAGCGCAGAGTTCGTGTCCCGCCCCTCGATCGCGTCGAAATCGGTCAGGTGCATCCACTCTGCACCTGCGGCGGCCCAGCCTTGGGCCGTTTCCACCGGATCGACATGCCAGATCATCGGCTCGTCCAGACGGCCCTTGTCCAGCGTGACACAGCGGCCGTTCTGCAATTCCATTGTAGGATAAACCCTCATGAGCACACTCCTCCGCTCAATCGTTCCGGATATCCATGATAGCATACTGGTCGCGCGCAGGTTCGCATTTCTCAGTTTCGGCAAACGGCGATCCGTTTGCGGCACCGCGAAAAAAGAAGCGTTTCAGTTCCGGGCCGGAGGGCCGTCGCGGCGAAACAGTTTCACCGGGCTGTCCCGATACTCTGTCTCGCGAAGCAATTTGTATCCAAGCTTGGCCGCCAGCTTTTGCGAGGCCTCATGATCCGCGTCAATCATCGACACCAACGGTCCCGGCATGATCCGGTCGAACCAGTCATGCGCGGCCTGAACGGCCTCGTGCCCGTAACCCAGCCCATGCGCCTCGGGCGCCAACACCCAACCGGCCTCGGGGAAGGTATCGAAATCTTCGCCCAGACAGCGGTTGCCGTAAAAGAACCCGGCCTGACCTATCAATTTGCGATTCGCCTGCAAGAACACGGCCCATTGCCCGAATCCAGCCATCTGCCAGTGCCCCGCATTGCGCAGGAACGCGTCCCACGCCTCGCCGCGGGTGCGGGGTTTGCCCCCGATATGACGCACCACGCAGGGGTCACGCCAAATCTCCGCGAACCGTTCAAAGTCCTCGGGGCGCATTGCGCACATCATCAGGCGCGCGGTGTTGATCATCGGGGCGGATCTTTTCATGCCCTTACCCGGTGTTTTGTTGCCTCATCGCAAACAGTGCAAACCGATTTTCCACGAGGCAAGCGGGAATTCGAGCGGGCAATAAAAAACGGCGCTTCCGTTGCCCGGAAGCGCCGTTTTCGGTCAAATTCAAAGCGATCAGGAAGCTTCGCTGATGAACTTCACGGCGTCGCCGAAGGTTTGGATGGTCTCGGCTGCATCATCGGGGATCTCGATGCCGAACTCTTCTTCGAAAGCCATGACCAGTTCAACGGTGTCCAGGCTGTCCGCGCCCAGATCGTCGATGAAGGACGCGTTCTCGGTGACTTTGTCCTCTTCAACACCCAGGTGCTCAACAACGATCTTTTTAACGCGATCTGCGACGTCGCTCATGTCTATTCCTCATTCCATTTCAGGGCGGTCTGCCCGGTTCTGCCCTTGCCCGCTCGGGGTGGCCTTGGTTTGCCCGATCCGGGCGGTTTGGGTCCCGGGTCTCCGGGAAAGTAGAAGGCCGACCTGAACGACCGGCCCCTGATTACATGCGCCGCCTATAGCACAGACGACGCAAGAGGCAAACGCTTTCGCATCTGCCCCTGGCTGCGCCTACAACATGGCCATGCCGCCGTTCACATGCAAGGTGGTTCCGGTAACATAGCCCGCTTCGGGGCTTGCAAGGTACAGAACGGCCGCCGCAATTTCAGATGGCTCGCCCATCCGACCGGCGGGAACCTGCGTCAGGATGCCGGATTTCTGCTCATCGGTCAGCTTGTCGGTCATCGCGGTCGTGATGAAACCCGGCGCGACGGCATTGGCGGTGATGCCACGGCTCGCGACCTCGTAGGCCAGCGATTTGGTCATGCCGACCATGCCCGCCTTGGACGCGGCATAGTTCACCTGCCCCGGGTTGCCGGTTGCACCGACAACGGACGAGATGTTGATGATGCGGCCCCAGCGCGCCTTCATCATGCCGCGAAGAACGCCTTTGCACAGCTTGGCAGTGGCGGTCAGGTTCACGTCGATCACGCTCTGCCATTCCTCGTCGGACATGCGCATGAAGATGTTGTCGCGGGTGATGCCTGCGTTGTTGACCAGAATATCAACAGCGCCCATGGCATCGGCGGCCTGTTTCGGCAACGCGGCCACGGCCTCGGGATCACCCAGATTGCACGGCAGGACATGAGCGCGCTCGCCCAGTTCATCCGCCAGCTTCTGCAGCGGTTCGACGCGCGTGCCCGACAGGCCCACAGTGGCCCCTGCGGCGTGCAAGGTGCGTGCAATCTCGCCCCCGATCCCGCCCGAAGCCCCGGTGATAAGGGCGCATTTTCCAGTCAAATCAAACATACCGGTATCCTTTTCGAGTGTCCTGTCGGACCAGCTTTGAGTTAATCGCCTGCCTGCAGCGCTTTTTGAACGTCTTCCGGCGTACCAACGGCGGAGCAGGCCACGGACCGGTCGATCTTGCGGATCATGCCCGACAGAGCCTTGCCTGCACCGATCTCCCACGCTTCGGTCACACCCTGCGCCACCATGTACTGAACGGATTCGCGCCACCGGACCGAACCGGTAACCTGCTCGACCAGCAATTGCCGGATCAGGACCGGATCGGTGACCGCCTCGGCACGGACATTGGCAACCAACGGAACCGCCGGCGCCTTGATTTCGACACCCGCCAGAGCTTCGGCCATCACCTCGGCGGCGGGCTGCATCAAGGCACAATGAAACGGAGCGCTGACCGGCAGCATTACGGCCCGCTTGGCGCCCTTTTCCTTGGCGATTTCAGCGGCGCGTTCAACAGCGGCCTTGGCACCCGAAACCACGACCTGTGTGGGGTCATTGTCATTGGCAGCCTGGCAGACCTCGCCCTGTGCGGCCTCTTCGGCCACGGCTCGCACGGCGTCCAGGTCGAGCCCCAGGATCGCGGCCATCGCGCCCTCGCCCACTGGGACGGCGCTCTGCATTGCCTGACCGCGCGTGCGAAGAAGGCGAGCAGTGTCCGCGACACTCAGCGCGCCGGCTGCGGCAAGGGCCGAGTATTCGCCCAGCGAATGACCGGCCACGAAAGCGGCCCGTGTCACATCGACCCCTTCGGCCTCAAGCGCGCGCATCGCCGCCATCGATGTGGCCATCAACGCCGGCTGCGCGTTCTGCGTCAGAGTCAGGGTCTCGATGTCGCCATCCCAGATCAGGCTGCTGAGGCTTTCGCCCAGCGCTTCGTCCACCTCGTCAAACACGGCCTTGGCGGCCGGATAAGCGTCGGCCAGCGCCTTGCCCATGCCGATGGTCTGGGCGCCCTGCCCCGGAAAAACGAACGCAAGTGTCATTGCAACCTCTTGGATGACGTTAGGTTGCGCCGGGGTGTAAACCGAGTGAGGGTCCGGCACAAGCACTGCCTGCACTCTGCGTGACGGCACCGGGTCTGTGCGCCACACGCTATTGTCTATGTGCGTCACGCGGTTACCTTGGCCACAGCGGAAAACTCGGAGCGCAAGATCAATGTCCCTAACCAACACCAATGTCAGCTATGGCAGCGTGACCAAGACATTCCACTGGCTGACCGCATTGTTGATCTTCACCGCCTTGCCCTTAGGGTGGTTCGCCAACAACCTGGCCCATGCAATCTATGACCCCACCATCCCCACCACCGAGGCCGATCTTGCCCGAGCCGCTCGGCTGTTTTCCCTGCACAAAACCGTAGGGATCACCGTCTTCTTCGTTGCGCTGGCACGCATTCTCTGGTCGCTCACCCAAACCAAGCCTGGACTGCTGAACGCCGACAACAAGCCCGAGGCCTTTGCGGCCGAAACGGTCCACTGGTTGCTGTACGGGTCCTTGGTTCTGGTTCCGCTGTCTGGTTGGATCGACCACGCTGCTACCGAAGGCTTTGCGCCCATCCTTTGGCCATTTGGGCAAAACCTGCCTCTAGTGCCCAAGTCCGAGCATCTGGCCGAGGTGATGGCAACGCTGCACTGGCTTTTCATGCTGGTTCTCGTCGCAGCTTTGACCCTGCACATCGCCGGAGCACTGAAACACCACGTCATCGACAAGGACAGCACGCTACGGCGAATGTTGCTCGGGGCGTCCGCTGCGCCGGTTCCGCCGGAACAGAAGCACTCGATGGTTCCCGCCGCCGCTGCTGGGCTTGTCTGGGTTGGACTTCTGTCAGCCGGCCTTTTGACCGGCAGTTTTTCAGACAAACCTGATGCCGAGGCTGAAACGGCCGAGTTGGCGGCAGTTCAATCGGATTGGCAGGTGGAAGAAGGCACGCTTGCCATCACGATCACACAGTTGGGCAGCCCTGTTATCGGCCAGTTTTTAGACTGGACCGCAGCAATCACCTTTGACGACCCCGTCGAACCCGGTCCGGCCGGGTCGGTAGAGGTCACGGTCTCTATCGGATCTTTGAGCCTGGGTACGGTGACGGATCAGGCCATGGGGGCTGATTTCTTCGACAAGGCGCAATTCCCGACGGCCCAATTCGATGCGGAGATCTACAAAACCGAGACGGGGTATGAAGCAAGGGGTCCGCTGACCATCCGCGATCAAACACTGGACGTTGTATTGCCTTTCTCTTTGGACATCCAAGGCGAGACTGCCAAAATGTCCGGCACGATGGACCTCAACCGCCTCGACTTCGGGGTTGGCCAATCGATGCCGAAAGAGGATTCGCTGGCCTTCGCCGTCACCGTTTCGGTCGAGTTGACGGCAACACGCAACGCTCAGTAAGCCGACAACACGAAAAAACCGCCGGGGCATCGGCCACCGGCGGTTTCTCTAGTTCTGAAGCCCGGATCAGTCGGCCTTCTGCGCCTCGATCGAAATCGCGATGGCAACTTCATCTCCGACGAAAGGCGCGAACTTGCCCAGTTCGAAATCGCTGCGCACCAGGGTGGTGGTGGCATCGAACCCGGCCCAAGGCTTGCCCGCCATCGGATGCTCGCCGACCTGATTCAGCTTGGCGTCCAGCACCACCGGCTTGGTCACACCATTCAAGGTCAAGTCCCCAGTGATCTTTGCGGTGTTCTCACCCGTCACCTCAATCGAGGTCGAGGTAAATGTCACCATTTCCTCGGCGGTCGCCGCGAAGAAATCCTCGGACATGAAGTGATCTTCACGGGGTTTCCAGCCGGTGATCATCTCGACCACGGGCATTGAAACCGTCACGCTCGACGCTGCTGGATCTTCCTGATCAAACATGATTTCGCCCTCGAATCCCGAGAACATGCCGGTGGTGGTCGAAAAGCCAAGATGGTTGTAGCTGAAAACAACCTGGCTGTGGCTCGGGTCCAGAACGTATTTTTCCGGGGCCGCGATGGCCGAGGTCGCCGCCGTGGCAAGTGCTGCTGCAATAAGGGTGGATTTCATGACAATCTCCGAAAGTTTTCCAAGCGCAAACCGGTTGGGTTGCTCCAAAACGAAGATGTGCCGCCCATGGGCGGCACACAACCTTCATTCTCTCACAAATTCTGTTCCTCAATGAACAGAATAAAATTCAGGCGAAAATTGTTACGCTTCCGCTGAGTTGCCCTTTCAGCGCTCGGCTGACATCCGCCGATTCCAGCGGCAGCTTCATCAGAAGGCTGCCATCGACTTCAAAGAGTTCAACCTGGTTGTCCACGAACCGGGCTCCGCCCAGCGTATCGTAGCTGCGGCGCAGTACGGTCTGCGGACGCCCGTTTTCGTTCTTCTGCAGCACCCGAACTTCGCGGCGGATCGGGTCGAAATATGCGTCGGGGCGCGGATCCAGAACCTCGATGGTCAGCAGGCTTACCCCGAGGATCAGGAACATCAGCGACGCGACCAGCTTGATGGTCCAGACGTCGGCACCGATGACCGAACCCGGCATCAGCCACATCGAAAAGGCCGATACGATCAGAAATGCACCCAGCACACGGAACAGGACCAACCGGGCCTTCCAGTTCGGTGCAAAGGAAATAAGCACGGGCACGGATTTGTCGTATGCTGCGCCGGCTGCGGACTGTTGAAATGTGTTCGTATTCATGACGGCCATCGCTTTTGCCCTGTCCAAGTTTCTTGAGACCCCCCGGGTAACGCCGGGCTTGCAAACAACCTCAAGCCGAAAAGCGTCAGGATTTGGGCAGCCCAAAGGTAATTGGGCGGCGTGAGAAAGGCATTCATGGCAGGGCTTGCCCCCCATCCAGAAACGTGTATACGGGGCCATCCTTCGCTATACGCATGAACCGCGCAGCCTCTCGTGGCAGGGTCGCGAAGGGAACTGGCCCCGCCTATGAAATGCGCCTTGATATAAACAGGAGTGAACATGCCACTGTATGAGCATGTAATGATCGCGCGTCAGGATCTGTCCAACGCGCAGGCCGAGGGCCTGATCGAACACTTTGGCACCGTATTGGCTGACAACGGCGGCAAGATCGTCGACAGCGAGTACTGGGGCGTCAAGACGATGGCCTACAAGATCAACAAAAACCGCAAGGGCCACTATGCCTTCCTGAAGACCGACGCACCGTCGGGCGCCGTTCAGGAAATGGAGCGCCTGATGCGCCTGCATGAAGACGTGATGCGCGTTCTGACCATCAAGGTCGACGAGCATCCCGAGGGCCCCTCGGTCCAGATGCAGAAGCGCGATGAGCGCGATGGCCGCCGCGAGCGCCGTTGATCAACGCCTGAGGAAAGGACACCAAACCATGGCCGCAAAACCGTTTTTCCGCCGCCGCAAGGTCTGCCCGTTCTCGGGCGAGAACGCGCCGAAGATCGACTACAAAGACACCCGTCTGCTGCAGCGCTACATTTCCGAGCGTGGCAAGATCGTGCCTTCGCGCATCACCGCCGTTTCGGCAAAGAAGCAGCGTGAACTGGCCCGCGCCATCAAGCGCGCCCGCTTCCTCGCCCTGCTGCCCTACGCCGTGAAGTGAGGAGAGACTGATATGCAAGTTATCCTTCTGGAACGCGTTGCGAAACTGGGTCAGATGGGCGATGTCGTCGACGTCAAGCCCGGCTACGCCCGCAACTTCCTGCTGCCACAAGGCAAAGCGCTGAGCGCGTCCGAGGCCAACATCGCCTCGTTCGAAGCCCAGAAAGCACAGCTGGAAGCCCGCAACCTGGAAACCAAGAAAGAAGCTGAAGCTCTGGCTGAAAAGCTGGACGGTCAGCAGTTCATCGTGATTCGCTCGGCATCGGACGCCGGCGCGCTGTACGGCTCGGTCACCCCGCGTGACGCAGCCGATGCCGCAACCGCTGCGGGCTTCACCGTTAACAAGAAGCAGGTCGTTCTGGTCTCGCCTATCAAAGAGCTGGGCCTGCACACGGTTTCCGTCAAACTGCACCCCGAAGTCGAGGTCGAAATCAAACTGAACGTTGCCCGCTCGGAAGAAGAAGCCGAGCTTCAGGCATCGGGCAAGTCGATCCAGGAACTGGCCGCTGAAGAAGAGGCCGCCGCAGACTTCGAAATCGCGGAACTGTTCGACGACATCGGCTCGGCCGCTTCGGAAGACGAAGAATTGGTTGCCGCCGATGCTTCGACCGAGGAAGACGAACCCAAAGCCTGATCCGATCAGGTCTGTAAATCTCAAAGGCCGCGCTGCATTGCGCGGCCTTTTTCTTTCGACTGGCAATTTTTGGCCACCACAGCGCGCCGGACTTGCGACCCCGGGCCACTTTCGTATCATCCAGCCGCGTAACAATCCGGAGAAGTTGCATGGCAAAGGTCCTGCGTCGAATAATGCTTTCAGTGCTTCTGGCTGCCCCGATTGCCGCCTGCAGCGACCCATCTGGCAAAGCGACGAAGGAACAGGCATTCGAGCCGCCGCTCCACCCCAACGAAACGCCCGAATTGCGCGAATCGATCAACAAATGGGCTGATCACTACGAACTTCCGCGAGAGTTAGTCCATAAGCTGGCGATCCGCGAAAGCACGCATCGCCCCTGGGCGACGAACCGGCCATATTACGGCCTGTTGCAGATCCTTCCCGCCACCGCTCGTTCGATGGGCTACAAGGGCGACGCCAAAGGTCTTCTGGATGCTGACACCAACCTGGAGTATGCGGGCAAGTATCTTCGCGGCGCATGGATGTTGGCCGACGGCGACCAGCAGCGCGCGATCTTCCTCTATGCAAAGGGGTACTACCCCGAAGCCAAGGCTCGCGGAATGCTGGTTGAAACTGGCTTGCGGTCCGAATAGCTTGAACGGGGCAATCGACCCCGGTCTATACAGCATTCAATTTGACCGAGAATACCTCACAGGACGAAATAATCCGGAGGTTGTCTGTTGCCATTAGCACTCAATAACTCCATGTGATATGTACAAATGGGTTGCGCAATCTGTTCAGATTGACGCAACGTAGGCTGTGATACGGGCAGATACGGTATTTTTCTGGGGAAATGCCGTAGGGACAAAGGTTGGACGAGTGAAACTTATTGACTTGGCCACAATTGATCATGATGAACGGTCGGCTTACGACATCATCAATTCTGTCTGCAACGAACTTGGGTTCGACTATGCGTCCTATGCGACGACCCATCCCGTGAATGGTGACGTCCAAGGTTACGCGAACTACCCGGACGAGTGGAAGATCCACTACGCCACGCAAGGCTACCATCACCTTGATCCCACCCTATATCAGTCGGCGCTCAGCATCGCGCCGGTGGACTGGGGCCGCTTCAATCACGACGACAAGTTCAACGCGGTTTTCCGCGACGCTCATGACTTCGGGATCACCGACCGCGGCCTGACGGTTCCGGTTCGGGGACCTTATGGCGAAACTGGCTTGCTCAGCGTGACCAAGGATTGCACGGACGAGGAATGGAAAAAGCTTAAAAAGCACGTGATGGGCGACCTGCAGATGGCCGCGGTTCACGCGCATGACACCGTCATGCAATCTGGCCTTTTGGCCAAGGCTCTATACCTTCCGACCCTGTCCTCGCGCGAAAAAGAAATCTTGCAATGGGTCGCCGAGGGCAAGTCCCAGCAGGATATCGGGGACATTCTGTGCATTTCGCACCGGACGGTCGAGGTGCATATGCGTTCCGGACGAGAGAAACTGGGCGCACTCACGACCGCCCAGGCGATCGGCCGTGCCATTGGTCTGGGGTTAATTTACCCCGGTTAACAATTAAGGCAGAAAAATACGGGATATCCCCAATAGTCTTGTTTCGAAACTTGGTTAATCTGCTCCTTACGGTAACCAAACTGTAGGGGGATGGAATGATCATCGTTATTGATGGCATCAACCAGCATAAGTTCAAAGACGTCTTGGATGAGATGTTCAAGCTGCGCGCACGCGTGTTCGGGGATCGCTTGGGCTGGGAAGTGAACATCCAGGACGGGCGCGAATTCGATCAGTTCGACTCGCTCAATCCTGCACACGTGGTCAGCATCAACGACGAGGGGGACGTCGTTGGGTGCATGCGCCTCTTGCAGACGACCGGCCCGCACATGCTGGCCGATGTGTTCAGCTCGATCCTTGATGGCGAGCCGCCAATCCGCAGCGCCCAGGTCTGGGAGGCCACGCGGTTCTGCGTCGACACGAAACGGCTCGGCCGGGGACGTGGCAAAAATTCCGTATCCTACGTGACCAGCGAGGTCATGATTGGGTCATTCGAATACGCCCAGGAAGCTGGAGTGCTCGACTCGGTCGCGGTCATTGATCCGGTTATGAACCGGGTGCTGCAACGGTCCGGAAATGCTCCGTACGACTATGTCGGAACGGCCAAGCCGATGGGCAAAGTGGTCGCAATGGCCGCTCTGATGGATTGCTCGGACGAGCGTATCCAATCGATCCGCGAGTATTCGAGTATCGACTACGACGTGTTCCTGACCGACGATAAGGCGCTCGAACTGTTCAATTCGGGTCATCAAGCCAAGATGGCACAGGCCGGTGCCGCCAATCTTGACCACCAGCCACTGACCGATCTTGAGAAATACTTCGTCGAGCAGATGCATGCTGCGACGACGAAAGAAGAGGTCCAGGCCGTACTCAAATTGATCGAGAGCCTGTCGGACCGATTTACCCCAGAGCAGAAAACCGCTCTGTTGCAAACCCCCCGTGCTTTTGCTCATGAGGCCTGACCCCCTCACCTCATAAGTCCAAAAGCCACCCATGCGGAGCCGTCTCATTCCAGGCGGCTCCGCTCTAATTTTGGCAACCGATCCGCCGCTGACGCATACGTTCCGGTTCTCGGCAGCAACAAAGAAGGCCCTCCGAAGAGGGCCTGATTTCATTTCTTTCTGTCCGGACAATCGCCGTTTGACCGGCCGGGTGCGGCGGCACCCGGACCGACCTGAAAACGCGGCTTATTCCTCTTCGAGGGCTTCGATTGCCTTCTGCAGCTCTTCCTTGCTGACTTCCTTTTCGGTCACTTTGGCCAGCTCGACCACGTAGTCCACAACCTTGTCCTCAAAGATCGGCGCGCGCAGTTGCTGCTGCATCTGAGCGTTCTGCTGAACGAACTCGAAGAACTGACGCTCCTGACCCGGGTACTGGCGAGCCTGGTTCATGATCGCCTGGGTCATCTCAGCGTCGGTGACTTCGACTTCAGCCTTCTGGCCCAGCTCGGCCAACAACAAGCCCAGACGCACGCGGCGCTCAGCCAGTTTGTTGTGCTCTTCGGTCGGCTCGATCTCATCGTGGTTGTGATCGGTCACCTCGGGGTTTTCTTCATGCCACAGCTGATGCGCGATCTGCTTGGCTTCGGCTTCGACCAGGGTCGGCGGCAGGTCGAACGACACTTTCTCGTCCAGCGCGTCCAGCAGCGCGCGCTTCATCACCGCGCGCGACGCACCCGCGTATTCGGCTTCCAGACGCTCGGCAATCTGCGCCTTCAACGCAGCCAGATCCTCAGCGCCAAACTTCTGTGCCAGTTCGTCGTTGATCTCGGCGGCAACAGGTTCCTTCACCTCTTTGACGGTGCAGGTAAACACGGCCTCTTTGCCGGCCAGGTGCTCGGCACCGTATTCCTCGGGGAAGGTAACGGTGACGTCTTTGACTTCCTCAGCCTTCACGCCAGCCAGTTGGTCCTCGAAACCGGGGATGAAACTGTTCGAGCCCAGCACCAACGGGTAATCCTCGGCCGAACCGCCTTCGAAGGCTTCGCCGTCAACCTTGCCGACGAAATCGATGACGACCTGATCGCCTTCCTTCGCCTTTGATCCCTTGCGGCGGGCTTTGAAATCCTGAGCGGTTTCAGCCAGGTTCTGCAGGGCTTCTTCCACGGCCGCGTCGTCCGCCTTGACGACCAGCTTCTCCAGCTCGACCGATTTCAGGTCAACTTCGGGGATTTCCGGCAGGGCTTCATAGGACATTTCGACGTGAACGTCGTCGCCTTCTTTCCAGTCTTCGTTGGTCATCTTGACCTGAGGCTGCAGCGCCGGACGATCACCACTGTCTTCGAAGTGCTTGTTCATCGCACCGTCGATGGTTTCCTGCATTGCTTCGCCCAACAGGCGCTGGCCAAACTGCTTCTTCAGCAGTGCCATGGGAACCTTGCCCTTGCGGAAGCCTTTCATCTCGATTTCCGGCTGAGCTTCGATCAGTTTCTCATTGACCTTCTCGTCCAGCTCGGCGGCGGTGACAACGATGTTGTAGCCGCGTTTCAGACCCTCGTTCAGCGTCTCGGTAACCTGCATTCTGGTAGTCCCCATAGGATTCGGGGCGCGCAAAACGGGCGCGCCGGGCAAATTTGACGCCTTCTATTTGCCTAGCCGCCGAAGGGCAAGGGGCAAGGTGCCAGATTGGCCTTGTTTTGCCACCCTGCCCTACAAAAAACGCCCCGGACAAAGCCGGGGCGCCATGAATTCAAAACAACGTCGGGATCAGAACTTCCAGCGGGCCCCCAGGACCCAAGCTTCGTTCTTGTCAAACGACGTCCCGTCGTTGAAGTCGTGGTTGCGATATTTCAGGTAGGCATCGGTGTTGATGCTGTCGATGCGCTGCACCACTGCGATACCCCAGGACTCGGTGCTGGAGCCGTCCGTATTGAAATCGGAACCATCATAGTAGTCGATGCCGATACCGGTCTTGCCCCAGGACACCCAATTATCCTCATAGGCGATTTTTGTGTACCAGAAGTTGGGATCGCTTTCGCCTGACACGTTGTTTCGGGTACCGGCAGCAGCGGTGAAGCTGAAGCCGCTGGGCAGCAGTACCGATGCCGAGCCGATCGTGTCTTCACGGTCGCCCGAACCGTCGTCGAAATCACGCACCGCATAGGCCACGCTTGCCGCGAACTCGATGCCACCTGCAAAGGTGTTGTTGTAGTTCAGAGCAACGTCGTAATAGTCGTCGTCATCACTGCTGGACAGGATGTTTTGACCATAGGCGAAGCTGGCCGAAAAGCCGCTGAAATCCGGCGTGTCATACCGCACGCGGCCACGGCGCGCACCGTCAAAGTTGCTGCTGGAGTCGCCGACGGTGATGTCGCTGAGGGTTCCGTCGGTTCCGCGGTAGAAGAAGCCCGAGTTTTCATCGTTGGTGAACGAATACAGCGCGGTGCCGACATAAGACAGGTCAGTTTCCGCTGCACCGTCAGACGCCATGCTGCCCTGACCGGCCGAGAATTTACCCCAGCCACCTTTCAGCGCAAAATCCACGTGACGAATGTCTTCCCGGGTCCAGCCGCTGAAATCGGTGCCCAACTGGTTCCACTCACTGGAGTTCGGAAGACCCAGCGCGGTTTCAAAGCGGAAGGTGAATTCGTTCTGGCCAAACGGCTGCATCAGGCTCAGGCCGACGCGGCTGTTGGACAGGTCGTTGTCCAGCAGGCGGGTATCGGTTTCTTGGCCGTCGTCAACCGAGATGATTGCCGGGTTGAACTGCCCATACAGCAGAACATAGCCACCGCTGTTGTTCTCGTATTTCAGCTCTGCCGCGGCGGGGATGGCCGTGGTGGCCGCAAGAACAGCGGCGACTGAGGAGAGTTTGATATTCAATGTCATAGCACTCACCATGAAAGGTTCGGGTTTCAGGTACTGCCCAGATGTTCAGTGGAACTGTCCGGTTCCAGAGGCCCCTACGCCATTCAGCTCGATCATTGCAAATCCGCCACAAAGACAAAGTGGCAGCAAAGCAAAATGTCCGTGTTATCAATATTTTAACAACAAACGTGCACAGGCTTCAGACGGCCCGCAAGAGAATTCTGCCATCCGGCCATGCGTTTGGCAAACACTCGCTATGCATTTGCGCGGTCTTGACAGCAAAAACCTGCCGATATTCTAGCCTTGCGCCTTGGGAACACGCAAGAACTTCATACCTGAAGACGCTTGAGCACACCGGGCAGTTGCTCGGGAAGGTCTTCCGCGATCAATCCCGGGCCAAAAGCGCGCGCACACTCCACGTGAAGCCAGACGGCGGTTTCGGCCGCTTTCAGCGGGTGCAATCCACGTGCCAGCAGCCCGGTTAATAAACCCGCCAACACGTCGCCCGCGCCTGCGGTCGCCAGCCACGGCGCGGCCCGATCATAGTGGGCTGAATGGATCGAGCACCGACCGTCCGGCCCCGCAATCACAGTGTCCGGTCCCTTGAAAAGAACCACGCACCCTGCCCTGCCGGCCGCCTCGCGCACGGCATCAACCTTTGAGAAAGCCGGTCCATCCTCGGGATGTAAGGAAAGCTTGGCCGAGATGTCGGGGAACAGACGGGCGAATTCACCGCCGTGCGGTGTCAGGACGCAGTTTTCATGCAGGATCGCCATCAGTGACGCCGGATCCTCGGCAAATGCCGAAAGAGCGTCGGCATCCAGCACGGTTGCCCTTCCGGACTCCAATGCCACGGGGACCAGCGATCGAGCCTTGTCCAGGCCCAATCCGGGCCCGAGGCACAGCGCGTTCAGGCGTTGGTCCCGCAATGCAATGGCCAGCCCATCCGCGCCTTCGATCTGCTCAATCATGACCGCGGTGACTTGGCTGGCAACTTCCTGCAATGCGGCGGGAGGGACACCCAGCGTGACAAGACCAGCACCTACGCGCAATGCCCCGCGCGCAGCCAATCGCGCAGCACCAGTTTTACCGGTATCGCCTGTCAGGATCAGTGCATGACCGTGACCGTATTTGTGATCGAAAGCCGATTTCTGCAGATCAGGCAGATTTTCCGGGTCCAGCAACACGCTCGGCCGGCCATCTGGTGTTTCTTCAACTGACAGAGCCGGCAGACCGATATCGACAACGGACACCCTGCCACAGCATTCTGGTCCCTCGGCCAGATAATGGCCCGGCTTTGCGGTATGAAACGTCACCGTCAGGTTGGCCGAAGCGGCGCAATCTTCGGGGGCAAATCCCTCTGACACCAGACGCCGACCACTGTCCGCGCATAGGCCGCTGGGAATGTCCACACAAACGACACGTGGGCAACCACCTTCCGACTGTGACGCTTTCCACTGGCCCAATTTACGCATTGTCCGTGGCAGCCCGGCTACCGGTCTCGTCAGCCCGGTTCCGAACAAGGCATCTACCGCCAGAACAGTATCCGAACGGGCCGCGGCGTAGGCATCAAGCGCGTCATCGGACAGCGCATGGCACGAACCCATCGCGCACCAGCGCTCATAATTCGCCCGCGCGTCTGCAGGCAACTTCTCGGGGTCGCCCAACAGGAAGAGGTCCACGACCCACCCCCACTCTTTCAGAATGCGCGCACCCACAAAACCGTCGCCGCCGTTGTTGCCCGGCCCGCACAACACAACGGCCCGCCCTGACCCCGCCGCCAGGTCAGGCCAGGTTTCAAAGACGGCCTCGACCACCCCGCGACCTGCGCGCTCCATCAGCTCAAGGCCGGTGACAAACCCGGATTCGATTGCGGCGCGTTCGGCCGCCCTCATCTGGGACGAAGTCAGCAGTTTTGGCATCCGAAACCCTCGCACGATTCAAATCTGGTTACTTTTTGTGCAACTTGCCTAAAAATTGACCCACCGCCCAGAATCCCTTCACCAGCAGACGGTCAATTCGGCAATCGCATTGCCGTCCGATCTTAGACGTGATCACTGCCATTCTGACAACCATGCGAGGTGAGCCCGGATGAAAAAGATCGAAGCGATCATCAAGCCGTTCAAATTGGACGAAGTGAAAGAGGCCCTGCAGGACGTTGGCGTCCAGGGCCTCAGCGTGATCGAAGTCAAGGGCTTCGGCCGCCAGAAAGGACACACCGAACTGTACCGCGGTGCGGAATATGTCGTGGACTTTCTGCCCAAGGTCAAAGTTGAGGTCGTTCTGGATGCCGATCAGGTCGACGCGGCCATCGAAGCCATCGTGTCGGCCGCCAAGACCGACAAGATCGGGGACGGCAAGATCTTTGTCTCGTCCGTTGAACAAGCCATTCGCATCCGGACCGGCGAGACCGGCTCGGACGCGCTGTAATACCAATTCTGCAATCTAGAGGAACATAGTAATGAGCAAGGACGCAGTTCTTCAGCTGATCAAAGACGAGGGTGCCGAGTATGTCGACATCCGCTTCACCGATCCGCGTGGCAAGCTTCAGCACGTGACCGTCATGGCCGACCAGGTCGACGAAGACTTCCTTGAGGAAGGCTTCATGTTCGACGGTTCGTCCATCGCCGGTTGGAAGTCGATTGAAGCATCGGACATGAAACTGATGCCCGATACTGAAAGCGCGTATGTCGATCCCTTCTATGCGGAAAAGACAATCTGCCTGCACTGCTCGGTCGTGGAACCCGATACCGGCGAAGCCTATGAGCGTGACCCGCGCGGCACCGCGCAGAAGGCCGAAGCCTACCTGAAGTCTTCGGGCGTTGGCGACGTGACTTACATGGGCCCCGAGGCCGAGTTCTTCCTGTTCGACGACGTGCGTTTCTCGAACAGCATCAACAAGGTGTCCTACGAAGTTGATGCAACCGATGCATCCTGGAACACCGACACCGAATACGAGATGGGCAACATGGGCCATCGTCCGGGCGTCAAGGGTGGCTACTTCCCCGTGAACCCAATCGACGAGGCGCAGGACCTGCGTTCGGAAATGCTGTCGACCATGAAGCGTCTGGGCATGAAGGTCGACAAGCACCACCACGAAGTGGCCTCGTGCCAGCACGAGCTGGGCCTGATCTTCGACAGCCTGACCAAGCAGGCGGACGAGCTGCAGAAATACAAGTACGTCATCCACAACGTCGCACACGCCTACGGCAAGTCGGCCACTTTCATGCCCAAGCCGATCGCAGGCGACAACGGCACCGGTATGCACGTCAACATGTCGATCTGGAAGGACGGCAAGCCGCTGTTTGCAGGCGACAAATATGCCGATCTTTCGGACGAAGCTCTGTGGTTCATCGGCGGCATTCTCAAGCACGCCAAGACCCTGAACGCCTTCACCAACCCGTCGACCAACAGCTACAAGCGCTTGATCCCGGGCTTTGAAGCGCCGGTTCTGCGCGCCTACTCGGCTCGTAACCGTTCGGGTTGTGTCCGTATTCCGTGGACTGAATCGCCGAAAGCCAAGCGCGTCGAGGCCCGCTTCCCCGATCCGTCGGCAAACCCCTACCTGGCGTTTGCGGCACTGCTGATGGCCGGTCTGGACGGCATCAAGAACAAGATCGATCCGGGCGAAGCCATGGACAAGAACCTGTACGATCTGCCCGCCGAAGAACTGGCCGGTATCCCGACCGTCTGCGGCAGCCTGCGCGAGGCGCTGGAATGCCTGGCGGCTGATCACGACTTCCTGCTGCAGGGCGACGTGTTCACTAAGGACCAGATCGACGGCTACATCGCGCTGAAGATGGAAGAGGTCGAAACCTACGAACACACCCCGCACCCGGTCGAGTACGGCATGTACTACAGCTGCTGACCCCGGTCGGAAGTCCAATGAAAAGACCTTGGGGGCGTCCTGTCGGGCGCCCCTTTTCAGTGCCGCAGGGTCCCCATATTTCCCTTTGTGACAGGCGCCTTTGCCGCTAGGCTGAAGATCAATTCAATTATCAGGATTATTCATGCGCCTTCTCGCCCTCACCCTTTCCGCTGCACTTCTTGTTTCGGGCGCTGCTGCGCAGACGATCGACCGGATCAAAGAAACACGCGAAATCCGGTTTGGGTTTCGCACGGATGCTGCCCCGCTTTCGTTCATCAACGACAAGGAGCGTCCGGACGGGCTGTCCGTGATGATCTGCGACCAGGTTGCCCGAGCCATCGCCAGCCGACTGGGTGCGGATGACCTGACCGCACAATTCATTCCGGTGCAGTCGGATACGCGCTTTGACATGGTCGCCTCTGGCCAGATCGACCTGTTATGCGGCGCGGCGACAATAACCCTGTCGCGGCGGGAAACCGTCGATTTTTCGATCCCGATCTTCGTAGACGGAACATCGGTTTTGCTGCCGATAGATGCGGATGTCACGATGGCGTCGCTTTCCGGCAAGAAAGTCGGCATGCGCAGCAGCACGACCACCGAAGAAGCCGTGTTCAACTCGTTCGGATCAGCGGGGATCGAGGCAAAGCTTGTTCGGTTCGCCTCACATCCCGACGGGATCAAGGCTTTGAGGGACGGAGAGATCGACGCCTATTTCGCCGACCAATCCATTCTTTTGGTCAACTATTTGGCAGCCGGATTGAAGGACGACTTCAAAATCTCGCAAGAGATTCTGACGATTGAAAAGCAAGGTCTGGCCCTTGCGCGCGGCGACGATGACTTTCGCCTTATGGTCGATGAGATCCTGTCGCATATGTATGCCCAAGGCACGATGGAAGAGATCTTTCGCGCCGCACTGCCCGGGATTGAACCCAGCGAGGCCCTGAAAGCCCTGTACGTTATCGCACCCACCCTGCCCTGATTTCCAGGAGGTCCCCATGCGCCTTACGGTCCTGTCCGTTTTCATTGCACTGAGTGCCCCCGTGGCGGCGCAGTCCGCTCCCTGCGGGAACACAGGCGCTGGTTTTGAAGCCTGGAAGGCCGACTTTGCCAAGCAGGCGCGCAAAGCCGGAGTAAAGAAAAAAGGGCTGCAGGCTCTGGCGCAAACCCAATACGCCACACGGACCATCGCCGCGGATCGGGGGCAGAAAAGCTTCAAATACTCCCTCGACAAGTTCATGAAGGTTCGAGGGGCCGATACGATCGTGGCCCAGGGGCGCAAGCGCAAGGCCCGAAACCCGGGATTCTACGCGGCGCTGGAGCGTCAGTATGGTGTCCCGGCCGGCGTTCTGATTGCCATTCACGGCATGGAAACCGGGTTCGGAAACTTCATGGGCGACAGCCAGGTTGTTTCCGCAATCACAACATTGGCCTACGATTGTCGACGGTCCGACTTCTTTGTTCCCCATGCCATCGGGGCGCTGAAACTGGTCGATCAGGGGGCGATCACGGTGGCAACAAAAGGGGCAAAACATGGCGAGTTGGGCCACACCCAGTTTCTGCCCGGCAATGCTCTGACCTATGGCGTGGACGCCACGGGTGACGGGCGCGTGGACTTCTACAACATGACGGATGCGTTGGCCTCAACCGCAAATTTTCTTCGGCAGAAAGGGTGGAAACCCGGCCGGGGCTATCAACCCGGCGAACCGAATTTTGCGGTGATACAGCAATGGAACGCCGCATCGGTTTACCAAAAATCAATTGCGATCATGGCCGCTCGAATCGACAACTGAGGCTTTGTCGGCAACCGGGCCACCGCACTCAATTCCGCCACATTGCTGCCACAGTGTCGGGTGGAAAGCTCTAATTTCTTGGTTTCCAAAGCGTAATCAATCGTCGTAAAAATTCATTTTTTTGCAATATGGTCAAAATTTGACCCTCATCACCGACTAGAGTGATGGTTCAGTATTCGTACGGCAGAGGGCAAGACTGTGACCACGAAGCACAGATACCACGGTGGCCTGCAATTCAACGGCGACACGAACGGCGCGTTGGAGCGGTTCGGCCATATCGTGGTGGCAACTCTTGAGGACTACGGGCATCTTGTGGAACGCAAGACCCTGCTGAGCCAGACCGAGGCAACCATCGTGTCCAGCCAGTACCTTGTCCGTTTGACCCTCGAGTCCGAACCCCGGGAGACCAGCGACCGCTATGGGCGTCTGGACCGTACGGTTGGTCTGAAGACCATGGTGCGTCCATCGGCGACACGCCCGCGCAACCGATTGGTGATTTCGGTCTCGCCTGTTTCAGGCCTGATGGATGATCCCGAGATTTCCGAGTTGATGCTTGTCGTCATGCTGTATCGGATGGTCGACATCTGCTCGACGCAACGAGTGGAATGGCTGTCGCCGCAAACCGTTTTGACGATCGAACAGTTCATGGGCGCGTTTGACTCGTTGATGCCACGCAAGCAGCGGAACCGCCGCGAGGCGTTCGAGGCGGTCAGCGGACCTTTTGCGGGCCTTGAGCCCGCAGCAACTGATGACCACGAGGCCGTCAAAGCACCGGCAAAGCCGCCTCGCCCGATTCAATTGACCGATGAGCAATTGCTCAGCATCGCCTTCCGTTCCGACGAGGCCAACGCACCCGTTTCCGATGCACCGGCCGCGACGGATGGCGATGACGACCGGCCCAGTGACGCGTTGCGACTGACCAGCTGGGCCCTGACCGGTGCCGTTGCCAGCCTGTCGGCCCCGATCGCTCTGTCGATGGCCGCTGTGAACCTCATCCGGGGCGAAGACTTTCGCCTGAACACTCAGGTCCTGGCCTATACGGTCGCCATCGTGTCGCTGAACTCAAGTGGTGCGTTTGCCGATGTCGCCAATGCGATCGGACTGTAACTGAATTACCAGAAGACCCTCCTTGGAGGCCCCGCCATCAGGCGGGGTTTTCCATTTCTGGCAGATACTCGACCGACACGACATAGGTGTGGATCGAGAACACCACGGCCCGTGTCTCGGGCAACCGCAAAAGCGTTTGCCGCTCGCTGCGTAGATAACGGGTGGTACCGCTGTCACGGATCTCGCGCGGGGCGCTGGCGCTTCGGGGCTGGTGCAGTTCGGGATCGTCATACCACAGCGCGTTGAACCGCCACAAAGGCCGGTCGACCTGAATCCCGTCGAACAGGCGCTGAACCCGGCGCGCGATGTTGGGGTCATAGCTGTCGACCGGCTCGTGAATGGCAATCAGCGGGCGCATGAATTTCTCGGACAGACGCCAGCTGGCGGGAAAGCACAGGATGGCACCGGTCAGTACATGCTCGTCGCCCTGTTTCTGCAGGATGCAGAAATCCTCCTGCGCCAGAAGGCAAAGCGTATCCAAAGGGGTGTCGCGGTCAATCGGCACAGCGACCCCGTCCGGGCGCTGCGCGGTGTCGGTCGCCTCGGGATAGGCCTGCGCCAAGACCAGATCCAGCAGTTCGACGGCGGCCGGGTGCGCCTGCGCGTCCAGCGCCAGAACGTCGCCCCGGCGGGTTTCAAGCAGTTGTTGGCGGTGGCGCATCTGCGCGGCAAAGGCATCATCGCGATGCAGCCAGTCCTCCATCGTGGTCGGCGCGATCCCCGGCAGCGGGCGCTGTTGGGTCGGATCGTAGGGCAGTGTCTGTTGCAGAATGACTGTCATGGCGTTGGGTTAGCACTCAAAACAGGCCATGTCGGTCAAAAAGCGACTGGCAAATCGTCGCAATTCACCCAGACGGGGCCGCCCTGCCCCTTCAGGCTGAACCGGCAAGCAGGGAGGCGCGCCGTGAACCACCACTACCGAGACACCCGCAAGATCGACCCCAGCCGCGGCGCGACGCTGGGCGACGGCACGCCGAACGACAATGACCGGATCGAGATCGGCCCCACCCAACTTGCATTCAACGAATGGGCCGCCGCCGGTTTGCAGTTGCCCAACCTGGACCGGATGCGCGAATATCGCTGGAAGCGGTTGACCCAGGCGATCGTCGATCGGGGCTATGGCGGGCTGCTGATGTTCGACCCGCTCAACATCCGCTATGCGACCGACAGCACCAACATGCAGCTGTGGAACACACACAACCCGTTCCGGGCGGTGCTGTTGTGCGCCGATGGCTACATGGTGATCTGGGACTACAAGAACTCGCCCTTTTTGTCGAAATTCAACCCGCTGGTGCGGGAACAGCGCTCGGGCGCGGACTTGTTCTATTTCGACAGGGGCGACAAGGTGGACGTACAGGCGGACGTGTTCGCCAACGAGGTGCGCATACTGATGCAAGACCACGCCCCCGGCCACACCCGGCTGGCGGTGGACAAGATCATGCTGCACGGCCTCCGCGCGCTCGAGGCGCAGGGCTTCGAGATCATGGAGGGCGAGGAAGTCACCGAAAAGACCCGCGCCATCAAGGGCCCTGACGAGATCCTTGCCATGCGTTGCGCCAGCCACGCCTGCGAAACCGCCGTGGCCGAGATGGAGAAGTTCGCCCGCACCTATGTTGGTGATGGCAAGACCTCCGAGGATGACATCTGGGCCGTTCTGCACGCCGAAAACATCAAGCGCGGCGGTGAATGGATCGAAACGCGCCTGCTGGCCTCGGGGCCGCGCACCAACCCGTGGTTTCAGGAATGCGGGCCGCGGATCACTCAGAAGAATGAAATCATCGCCTTTGACACCGATCTGATCGGCAGCTACGGCATTTGCGTCGACATCTCGCGCACTTGGTGGATCGGGGATGAAAAACCCCGGCCCGACATGGTCTATGCCATGCAGCACGCGCATGAGCACATCATGACCAACATGGGCATGCTGAAGCCCGGCGTGATGATCCCCGAGTTGACCGCCAACTGCCACAGGCTGGACGACAAGTTCCAGGCGCAGAAATACGGCTGCCTGATGCATGGCGTGGGCCTGTGTGATGAATGGCCGTTGGTGGCCTATCCCGACAAGGCGGTGCCAGGCTCATATGATTATCCGCTGGAACCCGGCATGGTGCTGTGCGTCGAGGCCGCCGTGGGCGAAGTCGGCGGCGATTTCTCGATCAAGCTGGAAGATCAGGTTCTGATCACCGAAGACGGCTTTGAGAACCTGACCCGCTATCCGTTCGATTCCGCGCTTATGGGGCTCGACTAGGTCTCAATCCGCCCAGTGAGAGCGACGCACATTTCCGTGCCAATCCTCAAGCACCGGCTCTGCCGATGCGCCCGGTGAAAACGTGTCTTGGGGCCAGTGCAGTCCGGCGGCAAATCCGATGGCCGTGGCCAGAAGGACAGCAACCGCCGTACCGACCTGTACAGCTTCGAAATGCGCTGCGTTTGTCGAATGTGTCATCTCCGCGCTCCTTGATCCTTTGTTTCGGTTAGGCCGAACATGGGAGCTTTTGAATCATTGTAAAAACGAATTGTTGTTCGCTTAGAATTCACAAATTGTGATCACTTCCCGGACAAAGGGCGCCTCACGGTCACCGCCTGCGCTCTCACCTTCCCGTGACGGTCCTGTCACAAGGGTTGAGACTGCACTGCCTTGTTCACAGTATTGCGCCTAGCATCACAGCCTGAGGACCCGACATGCCCACAGAACGCGTCACATTTTCCGGTCACGATGGTGGCAAACTGGCTGCTCGGCTGGATCTCCCCGATGGGCCGGTGCTGGCAACTGCGTTGTTTGCGCATTGCTTTACCTGCTCCAAGGACATTCCCGCGGCCCGGCGCATCAGCGCGCGGCTGGCCGCGATGGGATTTGCCGTTCTACGGTTCGACTTCACCGGGCTGGGCCATTCCGAAGGCGAGTTCGCCAACACGACTTTCACTTCGAACGTTGAGGATCTGATCGCCGCTGCGCAGTTTCTTGCGGACCGGAACATGGCGCCCGACCTGCTTGTCGGGCATTCTTTGGGCGGGGCCGCAGTCTTGCGGGCGCGGGCCGGAATCCCCTCGGTCAAGGCGGTGGTCACGATCGGCGCCCCGGCCGACCCCGGCCATGTGGCTCATCACTTTGAAGACGCGCGGGGCCAGATCGAACAGGATGGCAGCGCGGAAGTTCTGCTGGGTGGGCGCCCCATCCGCATCGGTCGAGAGTTTGTGCGCGACATCTCTGAATCCAAACTGACACCCTCGATTGCCGAGTTGAAGGCCGCGCTGCTGATCCTGCATGCGCCGCGCGACGAAACCGTAAGCATCGACAATGCCAGCACGATTTTTCTGGCCGCCAAGCACCCCAAA
Organism: Ruegeria sp. SAZA006; assembly: GCF_059613465.1. Lineage (NCBI taxonomy): Bacteria > Pseudomonadati > Pseudomonadota > Alphaproteobacteria > Rhodobacterales > Roseobacteraceae > Ruegeria > Ruegeria sp. SAZA006. The sequence goes on along the minus strand of NZ_JBXWSO010000004.1, from coordinate 495,664 downwards.
AGCTTTGTCACGCTCGATGACGCAGACCACCTGATCACCCGTCCAAAGGATGCAGAATACGCCGCTGACGTCATCGCCGCATGGGTATCCCGCTATGTGCCGCTGTCGCCGCCCGCCCCGCCGCCGGGCGCGCCCGAAGGCGTGGTGCGCGTGACCGAGGTGGACCCGGGCGGTTTTCTTCAGGACATTCAATCAGGTCCAAGCCATCATGCCGTAGCAGATGAGCCGGCCTCTTACGGCGGGGCCGATCGCGGCATGTCGCCTTATGGCTTCGTTTCTGCCGGGCTTGGGGCGTGCACTTCGATGACCATCCGCATGTATGCGCGACGCAAGCAATGGCCCCTGACCGGGATCAGCGTGGATGTCTGTCACAACAAGGTGCACGCGCAGGACGCGGGGCTGGCGGGGGATGGAAAGATCGACCAGTTCCGCCGCAAGATCCGACTGGACGGACCGCTGGACAACGCCCAGCGGACCAAACTTCTTGAAATCGCCGACAAATGCCCCGTGCACCGCACGCTTGAGAATTCGGCGCATATCACCACCGAACTGCTGCCGCCGGAATCGGTTTCGGCTCCGGCGTGACCCAATACCCGTTTCGGAGGAACTATCGCCGTGGCGCAGGCCTGTGAATCGGGGGCCGTGCCGCTGGTGGGCGGGCCACGGGCGGTCGAGGACGCGCCGGCGGCTTGGCGATCGGAGGTTTCGGCCGCGCAGGCGGTTTCGCAATTGGCGGCTTGGGTTTGGGCGGCGGTTTTCCACCCGGCGGTTTACCCGGCGGCGGAGGACGGTCCACGTCAATGTCGACATTCACGTTGCGGTAATAGTCGTTCCACAGCATCGAGTCATAGAACGGGTCATATCCGTATCCTACGCCGACCGTGACACCCTCACAGCCCGAGAGGGTAAATCCACCGGCCCCAAGCCCCAGAACGATGACGGATCGCTTCAAAAATGTTCTTGCCATTGTCACGCCCTCACTGCATCGACCGGAATGACGCGAAGATGGCATTCAGATCCTCGACATAGCCAGGATCTGCACCGTCGCGCAGGATGGTCACTACAACCGCAACACGGTTGCGCGGCAGGTCGATCACCGTCGCGGTGAAGTTGATCCCGCGCCCGTCACGGGTGCCAATGCCGCGAATGACCCGGGCCGGCAAACCGCCGATGCGCATGTTCGCGTCACTTGTCACCTCTGGGTTCTTCACCAGAAACTTGTCGACATCCTGCAAGTAACGGACCCCGTCCTCGATGCTGGCAACGCCGAACGGCGACACGAATCCGATCCAGACCGAGTCATCTGTGACCGGGCGCGCAGCCATCACCCGGCTTACGGACCGGGTATCGCCCAGTTGTGTATCCTCAAGATCGCGTGGGCCGCCCGTGCGCAGCATCCAGAAATCCGGGACATCGAACTGAAACAGCGCACGCCCCCCTTCGGTGTAGGTGACCGGCGTATCGCTCAGCCCCGCACCCGCCATCCCGACCCAAAAAGCCGCTCCGATGGCAAAAAGGTTTTTCTTAAACAAGCTGATATCTCTATTTGTTGGTGTCATCGTCCCGAGGATGAGCGATGCAACCCGCGCTTGTCCAGTTTTTATAGAGTTTTGCTCAGGGGCCAGCCCGACCTGCATTGCCGCCTAGTCTGCATATACCCCGACTGTCGCATCGCCCGCCTCACCCACAAAGCGGATCCGCGTACCGTCCGACTGAACATCGTAACAGGCCCAAAAGTCAGACGGTGGCCAGATCGAACAATATCTGTCATCCCGCACCGCCCAGCGCCCCGAGCTGGGTCGACCCGAGAAATACTGCGTGGCCATAGACGGCTCGAAGACCTGTGTGGCTCCGTTGTCATAGGCCAGCGTCCGGCCTGACAGGGCGTTGAGAATCTGCGCGCCCGTCAGCGGTCGGAACGTGTCGGCCGCCAGAATTCCGGGCCAAACCAACAAAATCAGGGCAAACCGTCTCATCCCGCGTCTCCTGCCTTGTCCCAACGGTCCGGCGAGTCTATCACCCGCGCCAACACCCATTGCCAACCGAAAAAGGTGCCGCCGCCCATGATTCCCCGCTATTCCCGCCCCGAAATGGTTGCCGTCTGGTCGCCCGAGACCAAGTTCCGCATCTGGTACGAGATCGAGGCCCATGCCTGCGACGCGATGGCCGATCTGGGCGTCATCCCGCGCGAAAACGCCGAGGCCGTCTGGAAGGCCAAGGACGTGGAATTCGACGTGGCCCGCATCGACGAGATCGAGGCCGTCACCAAGCATGACGTCATCGCCTTTCTGACCCATCTGGCCGAGCATGTCGGCAGCGATGAGGCCCGTTTCGTCCACCAGGGCATGACCAGCTCGGACGTGCTGGATACCTGCTTCAATGTGCAGCTGACCCGCGCCGCCGACATCCTGATCGCCGATCTCGAAGGCCTGCTGGCCGCTCTCAAGCGCCGCGCCTACGAGCACAAGGACACTGTCCGCATCGGCCGCAGCCACGGCATTCATGCCGAGCCCACCACCATGGGCCTGACCTTCGCGCGCTTCTATGCCGAGATGGACCGCAACCTGTCACGGATGCGCGACGCGCGCGCCGAGATCGCCACCGGCGCCATCAGCGGTGCGGTCGGCACCTTCGCCAATATCGATCCGCGCGTCGAAGAGCATGTCTGCGAAAAGCTGGGCCTGGTGCCCGAGCCGATCAGCACGCAGGTCATCCCGCGCGACCGCCATGCGGCCTTCTTTGCCACGCTGGGCGTGATCGCCAGCAGCATCGAGAACATCGCCATCGAAATCCGCCACATGCAGCGCACCGAGGTTCTGGAGGCCGAGGAGTTTTTCTCCAAAGGCCAAAAGGGCTCGTCGGCGATGCCGCACAAACGTAACCCGGTGCTGACCGAAAACCTGACCGGCCTGGCCCGGCTGGTGCGCATGACCGTGATCCCGGCGATGGAGAACGTGGCCCTTTGGCACGAGCGCGACATCAGCCACAGCTCGGTCGAGCGCAATATCGGCCCCGACGCCACCGTGACCCTGGATTTCGCCCTGTCGCGCCTGACCGGGGTGATCGACAAGCTGGTGGTGTATCCGGACAACATGCTGGCCAACATGAACAAGTTTCGCGGTCTGGTCATGAGCCAACGCGTGCTGTTGGCCCTGACTCAGGCCGGCGTCAGCCGCGAGGACGCCTATCGTCTGGTGCAGCGCAACGCGATGAAGGTCTGGGAAGAAGGCAAGGACTTCAAAACCGAACTGCTGGCCGACCCGGACGTGACCGCAGCGCTGAGCAAGGAAGAGATCGAAGAGAAATTCGACCTCGGCTATCACACCAAGCATGTCGACACGATCTTCGAGCGGGTGTTCGGCGAGTAACCCTCGACGCAGGAACGGCTTTTGTTGGGGCCCGGGTCGCACAGCACGATCCGGGCCCCTGTCTTTTGCGGAAACGTCCGAAATCGGCTATGCTGGGTGGGCAATTTCCGTTCAAGGAGAGCCCACCATGATCCGCACGACCCTCTGCGCACTGGCCCTTGCCCTGTCTGCGTCGTCCGCATTCGCCTGCCAGGGCCACAGCAAGCAATCGCAATCCTGTGCGCCCGGCACGACTTGGGATTCGGCGTCGGAAAGCTGCGTGAAAAACGCCAGCAGCTGAATTCTTGTCCTACTTGTGAATAAAAGCGAGCCATTGGTTGTTAGCTTTTTTGAAGAACGCACTATGCTTCTTGCGAGCAGCCCTTGGAACGGAGTAGGACAATGCGCCTTTTGATGGCCACGGCACTAGCCCTTCAGACCTTTGCCTTTGCCCCTGCGGTCAGCGCCGCCGGCGGTGACAGCAGCCCCCCAAAACCAACAAACACCACCAAGAAATGCCTGTTCGGCCGCGTCTATGACGAAGCAGCCGGCCGTTGCGTCAAGCCGAACAAGACCAATTTCGGCGAAGAGCAATTGTATCAGGCCGTGCGCGAGCTTGCCTATGACGGCCAGTTCGAAAATGCGCAGAACGTGTTGCGGGTCATGGATCAAGACGATGATCGCGTTTTGACGTATTGGGGTTTCACCTACCGCAAAATGGGCGAAGCCGAGCTGGCCAACACCTATTACCAACGCGCAATCGAAACCAATCCTGACAACATTCTGGCCCGCAGCTACATGGGTCAGGGATATGTCACCGAAGGGAAAACCGAACTGGCCATCGCGCAATGGCGCGAGATCAAGGCACGCGGAGGAGAAGGCACCTGGGCCGAAGCCTCTCTGCGCGAGGCGATCCGCACGGGGCTGACTTACAGCTACTAGGTTCAGTCTTTCTTTACTCGACTCTCGCTAATCTGCCTGCGGAACAAAAATTGACACCGCAGGCAGATGCAAGATTCACATGCTTTGGTAAATACCGCGCCGGGCAATTCTGCTCCGGCCGCGAAACAGACGGATGACGCCCCTCGCGTCGTTCCTCGTCAACTCACGCCCGGCCAGAAGGCCGCCATCATCGTACGCCTGCTGTTGAACGAGGGGGCCGATCTCCCGTTGGAGGAGTTGCCCGACGAACTGCAGGAACGGCTGACCCTCCAACTGGGCCGGATGGGGCTGGTTGACCGCGTGACCCTCGCTGCGGTCGCGCAAGAATTCGCAGATGCGCTGGACAGCGTCGGACTTGCCTTTCCTCACGGCTTGGCCGGGGCGCTGGACGCGGTAAATGGCAAGATTGCCCCGGCGACCGCTGCCCGGCTTCGCAAGGTCGCGGGTGTGCGCCAGGTTGGTGACCCATGGCTGCGCCTGCGTGACACCCCTGCAGCAGACCTCGCGCGTATGGCTCAGGCGGAAAGCACCGAAGTTGCAGCCGTTATGCTATCCAAGCTCGATACGGCAAAGGCAGCACAGTTGTTGGCGCAATTGCCCGGGCCGGTGGCCAGACGGATTACCTATGCCGTGTCAAAAACCGCCAACGTGACGCCCGAGGCGGTGGAACGGATCGGCTGGTCGCTGGCCGCGCAACTCGATCAACGCCCGGTTCCGGCCTTCACCGATTCACCCGACGCGCGCGTCGGGGCGATCTTGAACCAATCCCCCCCATCCACGCGTGACGGGCTGCTGGACGCGCTTGACGAGGAGGATTCTGAGTTCGCCAGCGCTGTTCGCAAGTCCATTTTCACCTTTGCGCACATCGCCATGCGTATCGCTGCACGGGATGTGCCTGCCATCCTGCGCGAAGTCGATCAATCACTTCTGATAACCGCTCTGGCTGGCGCAAGAGCCGAGGATGACAAAGCCTCGGTCGACTATCTGTTGTCCAACGTATCCGCACGGATGGCCGACAGCCTGCGCGAAGAAATTGCTGAACGCGGCAAGGTCAAGCAGGCCGAAGCAGAGGAGGCCATGACCCAGATTGTCGGGGCGATCCGCACACTTGTGGACGCAGGCACTATCACCTTGGTCGAAGCGGATGCCGACGGCAATGACGACTAAGGGCTGCCTGCCGCTGGCTCGGATGCCGTAGAACCCGGGATCGGGACAATACTTGTGGTTGTTGCGCGCCGGCTGTATGTCTGAATCCGCAATTCACAACACCCGGTGAGATCCCCCGATGCCCGTCGAAAAGTCGGAACTGAGCCGTTTTGAGCTTGGTCAATACTATGTCGCCAACCTGTTCCTGAAAGGCATGATCGGCGCAATGCGTCTTTTGCCCTATGAGCCGCGCATTGCGACGATGGGGGCGTTCGTGCGCGGGTTGGCTCCGGCGGTTGGGTTCACCAAACGCGTGCGCAGCAACCTGAAACTGACCTGCCCTGACCTGCCCGAGACCGAAGTGAAACGCATTTGCCGTGCGGTGCCCGATAACGCGGGCCGCGCGATCATGGAACACTTCTCGCCCGAGGATTTCACTGAACGGCAGAAGAACGCAAAAGTATCAGGTTCAGGAATCGCCGCCTTTGAACAAGCGGTGGCCGAAGGTCGGCCGGTGATGATGATCACCGCACATTTCGGCCACTACCTTGCTGCGCGGATCGCATTGCAGGCGCGCAGCGGCAAGCCGATTGGCTGCCTGTACCGCCGCATGGCCAATCCGTATTTCAACGAGATGTATGTCGACGCCTTCCACAAAACCGGCGAGCCGATGTTCGAACAAGGCCGGCGCGGCATGGTGGAAATGGTTCGGTCCCTCAAGAAGGGCGGCATCATCGCCATCGTATCTGACCTGCACGCCCATGGCGGTGAAGAGCTGACGTTTTTTGGCAAACCCGCAGTCACGTCGGTTTTGAACGCGGAATTGGCAATGAAATACGATGCCGTTCTCATTCCTTGTTATGCGGTGCGCCAAGCCAACGGTATCGATTTCGAGATCGTTTTGCATGATCCGGTGCCGCATACGGACCCCAAGACCATGACCCAGTTCATCAACGATGACCTGGAAGGCATGGTGCGGGAACACATGGGCCAATGGTTCTGGATTCACCGACGGTGGAAAGCCTGGAATGGGCTGGGTGTGCAGCCTCAGGACATGCCCTGAGCCGCAATCTATTTCACCCTTGTTGAAGCGATGATCGGGCCGTTGCCAGTGCCCTGAATCAGAACCACGGCAGGCAGGTCCGAAGACAGTTCGATCTGAAAATCCTGTTCAGCCGACCCGTTCCATCGGCCCGCATTGTGCCATTCCTCAACGACATTCGCGTAGTCCAGATCGTGTCCGGCCAGCTCGCCCCGTCGAATCGACGCGTGGCGCAAGGGCGTGTATTGCACGACCACCACGTCATAGTTTTTCGCAGCGGCGAGATCGACCGGAGCAACGCGGACCGTTACCATGTTCCCGGACCTCTGCGCCGAAACCGACGCGGTGGGCGCGGCGGTCAAATGCGCGTCGATCAATCGGTTCAAATCGCGGGTTTTGGCACCGACGACATCCTGCTGTCCATTGATCACCATCTGAGGGGTATAGATCATCGAACGGCCGCCGCGCCGCGCATACGCTCGTTGACGGTCCGTATGCGCCGGATCGGCATACTCGTCCTTCCAACCGATGTAGTCCCAATAGTCCACGTGCAGCGCCAAGCCGATCACGTCGTCGCGCTTGGCGAGATCGTGCATGATCGCATCTGCCGGCGGGCAGGACGAACACCCCTGCGAGGTAAACAATTCGACCACCACTGGGCTGTCCGCCCAGGCCGAAGACGCCGACAGGAATACGGACGCAAGAACTGTGGTCAGGGCTGATCTTTTCATTTCACTCTCGGTTTGAAGGGCCTGCAAGCACCGGTGTACTCCGCCACCGGATCAAGCGCCAATCAAGGTTTCTTGAGACAGGTTTCGGCGGCAATCCGCAAAAATGTGTGCAATGGTATACAAAAATTGCCGCACCCGCCCTGTTGGACCTTGAACCGCAGGCCTTGGTGATGCAGATACCGCTCAGCGAATCCCAATTCCACGTCATTTGAGAGGGAGGCCACAGATGCCCATCAAAGTCGGACAGGATACCGCCAAGACACGCCGCAGCCTGAGCGTGAATGGCAAGTCCATCTCGTATTACTCGATCCCCGCCGCGCAAGAGGCCGGCCTGGGCGATTTCTCCAAGCTTCCCGCCGCGCTGAAAGTGGTGCTGGAAAACATGCTGCGGTTCGAGGACGGCGGTTTTTCGGTCTCGGTCGATGACATCAAGGCCTTTGCCGAATGGGGTGCCAACAACGGGAAGAACCCGCGCGAGATCGCTTACCGCCCAGCCCGCGTGCTGATGCAGGACTTCACCGGCGTTCCGGCCGTTGTCGATCTGGCCGCGATGCGCGACGGCATCAAGGCGCTGGGTGGCGACGCCCAGAAGATCAACCCGCTGAACCCCGTCGATCTGGTCATCGACCACTCGGTCATGATCGATGAATTCGGCAACCCGCGCGCCTTCCAGATGAACGTGGACCGCGAATATGAGCGCAACATGGAGCGCTACCAGTTTCTGAAATGGGGCCAGAGCGCGTTCAACAACTTCCGCGTCGTGCCGCCGGGCACCGGCATCTGCCACCAGGTGAACCTGGAATACCTGGCCCAGACCGTCTGGACCGACACCGACCAGAACGGCGAAGAAGTCGCATATCCCGACACGCTGGTCGGCACCGACAGCCACACCACTATGGTCAACGGCATGGCCGTTCTGGGCTGGGGCGTCGGCGGGATCGAGGCCGAAGCCGCGATGCTGGGTCAGCCGATCTCGATGCTGATCCCCGAAGTGATCGGGTTCGAACTGACCGGCGAGATGGTCGAAGGCACCACCGGCACCGACCTGGTTCTGAAGGTCGTGGAGATGCTGCGCGCCAAGGGCGTGGTGGGCAAGTTCGTTGAATTCTACGGCGAAGGCCTTGACCGTCTGCCGCTGGCCGACCGCGCGACCATCGCCAACATGGCCCCCGAATACGGCGCGACCTGCGGCTTTTTCCCCATCGACAACGAAACCCTGCGCTACCTGCGCAACACTGGCCGTGACGAGGACCGCATCGCGCTGGTCGAAGCCTACGCCAAGGAAAACGGTTTCTGGCGCGACGAGAACTATGCCCCGGTCTACACCGACACCCTGACGCTGGACATGAGCACCATCGTTCCGGCGATCTCGGGTCCCAAGCGTCCGCAGGACTATGTGCCCCTGACCAACGCCAAGGCTGCCTTCCGCCAGGAAATGGAAAACACTTTCAAGCGCCCGATGGGCAAGGAAGTGCCGGTCAAAGGCGAAGACTACACCATGGAATCGGGCAAGGTCGTGATCGCTTCGATCACGTCGTGCACCAACACCTCGAACCCCTATGTGATGATCGGTGCGGGCCTTGTCGCACGCAAGGCGGCGGCTTTGGGCCTGAACCGCCAACCGTGGGTCAAAACCTCTCTGGCCCCGGGATCGCAGGTCGTATCCGCATATCTTGAGGCCGCTGGCCTGCAGGAAGATCTGGACAAGATCGGCTTCAACCTCGTTGGTTATGGCTGCACCACCTGCATCGGCAACTCGGGCCCGATCCAGAAAGAGATCTCGGAAGCCATCGCCGAGGGCGACCTTGTGGCGACCTCGGTCCTGTCGGGCAACCGCAACTTCGAAGGCCGGATCTCGCCCGACGTGCGCGCCAACTACCTGGCTTCGCCGCCGCTGGTGGTTGTCTATGCGCTGGCCGGCACGCTGGACATCGACCTGACCTCAGAACCGATCGGTCAGGACAAGGACGGCAACGACGTCTACATGAAAGACATCTGGCCGACCCAGAAAGAGATCGCCGAACTGGTCGAGGCAACCGTAACCCGCGAGGCATTCCAGTCGAAATACGCTGATGTCTTCAAGGGCGACGAGAAATGGCAATCGGTCGAAACCACCGATGCCGAGACCTATGACTGGCCGCCGACGTCGACCTATATCCAGAACCCGCCCTACTTCCAGGGTATGGGGGCACAGCCGGGCACCATCTCGAACATCGAAGGCGCCAAAGTTCTGGCCATTCTGGGCGACATGGTCACCACCGACCACATCTCGCCGGCTGGTTCGTTTGCAACCACCAGCCCCGCGGGCAAATACCTGCTGGAGCGCCAGGTGCAACCGCGCGAGTTCAACTCGTACGGGTCGCGCCGTGGCAACCACGAGGTCATGATGCGCGGCACCTTCGCCAACATCCGCATCAAGAACGAGATGCTGGACGGCGTCGAGGGTGGTTACACCAAAGGCCCCGATGGGCAGCAGACCTCGATCTATGACGCATCGATGGCCTATCAGGCAGAAGGCACTCCGCTAGTCGTGATCGGTGGCGAGCAGTATGGCGCCGGTTCCTCGCGGGACTGGGCGGCCAAGGGCACCGCGCTGCTGGGCGTCAAGGCCGTGATCGCAGAAAGCTTCGAGCGTATCCACCGCTCGAACCTGGTGGGCATGGGCGTCATCCCCTTCGAGTTCACCGCAGGCGACAACCGCAAGACGCTGGGCTTGAAAGGCGACGAGACCTTCTCGATCCACGGTCTGGACACGATCCAGCCGCTGCAGGAGGTGCCCTGCACCATCACCTATGCAGACGGGACCGAGAAGACCATCACGCTCAAGTGCCGCATCGATACCGCACCCGAGATCGAATACATCGAAAACGGCGGCGTGCTGCACTATGTGCTGCGGAACCTGGCCAAGGCCAGCTGAGCCGGTACAAAGCCAAGAACACAAGGGCGCCCCGACCGGGCGCCCTTTTTCGTTTCAGGTCTAGCCACTATCGCGTTGTGTTCCGTGCAGATAAGCGGTCTGCTGGGGGCATGGAAAAAGTTGCCTTGATAACTGGTGGTGCTCGCGGAATTGGCAGGGCCATCGCGGTTGATCTGGCCGTGGATCATCGCGTCGCCCTGACGTGGCACAGGGCCGAACCGCAGCCCTTGCCCGATGACCGACCGGCCCTGACCCTGCACAGCGATCTCACGCAAGAAGGTCAGCCAGAAGACGTGGTGCGCCGCGTCATCGACAGGTTCGGCCGGCTGGATGTGATCATCAACAATGCCGGGCTGGTTCAGGCCACGCCAAAGGAACGGTTCAGTCAAAAGGACCACAGGGCCATTCTTGATCTCAACCTGCTGGTACCGGCCGCGCTGCTGGCTGCCGCGTTGCCTCACCTGCAGCGGGGAGCGTCGATTGTCAGTATCTCGTCAGTCAATGCCCAGCTTCCCCCGCGCGACGCCGCGACCTATGGGGCCAGCAAGGCCGCGCTGAACTTGTGGACCCGCGCCATGGCGAAAGAACTGGGGCCGGACGGCATTCGCGTCAACGCGGTGGCACCCGGAGCGATCAACATCCCCGAAGCCCCCAGACCCGACGATCTGACCGACTTGTTCGTTCAGAACACCGCGCTGGGGCGTGTTGGCACCCCCGAAGACATCGCGCGCGCAGTTCGCTTCCTCGCATCCGAGGACGCGTCATTCATCACCGGAGAGGTACTGACCGTCTCTGGCGGGTATCGCCTTTAGCCTCGGCGTTACTGCGCGGCGGCTTTTTCCAATGCGGGCCGGATAGTACTCTCGATCACGCGCTGGGTGATCGGGCCGGCAAACCGCAGGATGATCGTGCCGTCACCGTCGATCACGTAGGTCTCGGGCACGCCGTAGACGCCCCAGTCCAACCCCATGCGGCCATTTTCATCGCGCCCGATGGCGGCATAGGGATCGCCCAGTTCGCTCAGGAAAGCGTCGGCGTTGGCCAGTTTGTCTTTGTAGTTGATGCCGTAGACCGGAATACCTTCCTGCGCCAGTTTCTCGAGGTTCGGATGCTCGGCCCGGCAGGGAGCACACCAGCTGGCCCAATAATTCACCAGCTTGACCTGGCCGTCGCGCAGGGTTGCATCGTCGAACCCCTGCTTGCCTGGAAACTCGGTCAGGACAACGGGCGGCGCGGGCTGGCCTTCGCGGGCCGACGGCAGCGCGTTTGGGTCTTCGCGGAACATGCCGATGGCCGCAAGCACGGCGAAGGCGCCGAAAATCAGCGGCGGAGCAATCATCAACGGCGAGATCTTAGCCATTGCGCGACATCCTCTGTTCGATCTTTTCCATCTCGGCCCGGACCTTGCGACCGCGAAGGATGCTGAAAACCACCAGCGCCACCAGCAGCACGATCGAGGCCGCGTAGGACGACAGAACCGTTTCGGCGTATTTGCCCAGATCAGGCATCATCCGTTTACCCTTTCCCGTGCCAGCAGCGCCTTGATGCGCCGCGCGCGGATTTCGGTGCCGGTCCGGTACAGGACCAGCGCGATGAACAGCAGCACGAAGCCGATGATGCAAGTCAGCAGCGGGTAGAAGAACACGTTGCTGACTTTCTCCTCGGGATCCGTTCCCGTGATCGCGCCTGCGCGCATCACCGATGCGCCCTGGTGCAGACCCTGGTTCCAGAAATTCACCGCATAGCGGCTGAGGATGGCAAAGACCGAGCCCACGATACACAGGACCGAGGTCAGGTCCGCCGCCGTGTCGGGGTCTTCGATCGCCTCCCACAGGGCGATGTAGCCCAGATAGAACAGGAACAGGATCAGGAACGAGGTCAGGCGCGGATCCCAGGCCCACCAGGTGCCCCACATGGGCTGCCCCCAGATGGCGCCGGTGGCCAGCGCGATCAGGGTCATCACGATGCCGATCGGCGCTGCGGCGCGTGCGGCAAGCGCGCTGACATGGTGGCGACGCACCAGCCAGACCAGCGAGGTGACCAGCATCATCAGCCAGCAATTGATGGCCATCAGCGCCGATGGCACATGCAGGTAGATTATCTTGACGGTCGACCCTTGCTTGTAGTCATCCGGCGTGAAGAAGAACCCCCACACCAGCCCGACGACCAGAAACAGGGCCGAGCTGATCCAGAAGAACGGCAGAACCCGCTCGCTGGTGGCGAGGAACTTGCGCGGGTTGGCGTATTCCCACAGGGCGTTGGCTTTGGCTGCTATCGACATGGGCCTTATCTAGTCCGAGTCGGGGTGTATCTCAATTGACATCGGTCAACGTGCCCCACTCATCTGAGGTTGATGCGCAGAACCGCCGCGCTGGCAAAAGGCAGAAGGGCAACCGTGGCGGCGGTGATCCCGGCCAGCATCAGCAGCGGGGTCTGAACCTCCATCCCGGTGGCACCGCGACGGGCCACCTCGGCCCCGAAGATCAGCGTGGGCACATAGAGCGGCAGCACCAGCAGCGACAGCAGCAGGCCTCCGCGCTTGAGCCCCACAGTCAGGGCTGCGCCGAAAGTGCCGATCACGCTGAGCGCGGGCGTGCCGATCAGCAGAGAGACGACCAGCCAGCCGAAACCGGGGCCGGGCAGGTTCAGCAGCACCCCCAGCACCGGCGCGGCCAGCACCAGCGGCAGGCCGGTGGTGATCCAATGCGCCAGCGCCTTGATCGTGACCACCGATTCCAACGGCAGCGGCGCGGTGGCCAGCAGATCGAGCGACCCGTCCTCCCAATCCAGTGCCAGCAGACGATCGAGCGACAGCAGACAGGCCAGCAATGCGCCCAGCCACAGCACCCCCGGCGCGATGGTCGCCAACAGCGAGGATTGCGGACCCACCGAAAACGGCACCAGAACGGTGACGATCAGGAAGAAGGCCAACCCGAGGCCGAACCCTCCCCCCGCGCGGAAGGACAGTTTCAGGTCACGCAACAGCAGGGCGATCACAGGAAGCCTCCGTCGAAGTCATCCAGCGCTTTTGGTCGCGCCTTGTTGGGGCCGACATCCAGGACCTCACCATCGAGGCCCAGGTCGATATGGGTGGCAATCAGGGCCGAGCCGCCCTGCCCCAGATGCGTCCGCACCGCATCGGCGAACATCGCCACCGCGGTCTTGTCCAGTGACACGGTGGGTTCGTCCAGCATCCAGATCGGGCGGCCGGTCACCAGCATACGCGCCAGACCCAGCCGGCGTTTCTGACCCGCAGACAGGTTGCCCGCGTGACGATCGGCCAGTTCGTTCAGCGCAAAGGCATCCAAGGCGGGCTGAATGTCGCGCGTGCCAAAGACCGAGGCCCAGAAGGTGAGGTTTTCGGTCACGGTCAGGGTGGGTTTGAGCCCGTCGGAATGGGCGGCATAGGCAATCCGGTCCTCGGCCCCCTCGATCCGGCCCGAGAGCGGCTGTTGCAGCCCGGCCAGCGTACGCAGAAGGGTGGTCTTGCCGATCCCGTTCGGGCCGCGCAGGATCAGCGCCTTGCCCGGGGGCAGCGCGAAACTGAGGCCTTCGAGCACGGGCACACCCCCTCGGGCGATGGCAAGGTCGGTCACGGTCAGTGTCATGAGACCCGCTTATCCGATTGGTTGCGGGGGAAAAAGGACGGATTTGCCGCAGGGCCTGTTGGCGGGTGGGATGTGAGGGGCCAGCCCCTCACGCTGCCCGGGATATTTGGGGCCAGATGAAGCGGTCAGACTGGCAACAGGGCCAGAGCGATACGGCGCCCCTCGGACAAGAGCACGTTGTAGGTACGGCAGGCGGCGGGCGAGTTCATGATCTCAACCCCGATGCCGGCGTCTTCGAGGGTCGACCGCAAATCAGAGGGTATGTGAGACAGATCAGCGCCGGTGCCGATGAACAGAACGTCAACCTGATTGGCCAGTTCAAGAAGGCTCTGGCTGTCCGTGAAACCGCCCCACGACCCGGTGCCCCCGGGGCCTGTCAGCACACTGCCTTCGTGAACCTCGCCGCCTATGCGGAAGAATCCCGGCCCATAGCCATCGATCGGAACTGCGTTGGTATATGTGATCTCATTCAGGCGCATGTGATCTTCTATCCCCAAAGCGGCAAGCCCGACAAGGCCGCAGCAGCGATGACTGCATAGGCGATCACGCGGTAGACCCGTTCTCTGGCAGGCTGAAACATCCAGCCGCCCAGCCAATTTCCCACCAGATTCGGAACGGCAAGCGCCAGCCCGAGCCCGACAGTCGACCAAGTCAATTGCCCGAACGCGGCGAGATACCCGAAGATCAGAAAATCAAAGGCCAGAAGGAACAGCAGGATGGTGGCCCGAACAATTGCCACAGGCAACGGGCGAGACATGTAGAACAGGATTACCGCCGGACCCGGAATGCCTGCAACGCCCCCCAAAAAGCCTGCCGCAGCGCCGATGGCAGTTACCATGTTGCGCCGGACTGCGCCGTTGTAACGCAGCCCCGAAATCAGCACGACCAGCATGAACAGGGTCACAAGACTGACGGCGTAGCGAAAAACCTCAGGCTGGACTCGGGTCAATATCGACAGTCCGACCGGCAGCAAAAGTGCACACCCGACGACAAGTCGCACGAGATCGCGTTTGTCGACATCAACCCAGGCGCGGCGCAGATTGGGAAGTGGCCCGAAGACATCCATACAGGTCAACGCGATCAAAGCCCCGAACGGACCAAGATAGGGCGTCGACAGCGGCAAAAAGATCAGCGCGGTGCCGAACCCGGAAAACCCACGAACGACTCCGCCCGCGAGGGCTGCAAAAATGATGACGGCCAATCCCGTTGGGGATTGGCCGAACACATCAGGCATCAATATTGGCAAACTGGTTGCCAGCCGTGTTCGACGGCTTGGACCAATCGCGTTTGACCCCCAGCCACAGCAGGATGGTCGAGGCCACGAAGACCGACGAATAGGTCCCCACGATCACGCCCCAGATCATCGCGAAGACGAACCCGCGGATCACGTCGCCGCCGAGCACATACAGCGAGACAAGTGCCAGCAACGTGGTGACCGACGTCATGACGGTTCGGCTGAGCGTTTCGTTGATCGAGATGTTCAGAACTTCTTTCAGGTCCTTCTTCTTGTATTTTCGCAGGTTCTCGCGCACCCGGTCGAACACGACCACAGTATCGTTCAGCGAGTAACCGACGATTGTCAGAAGCGCGGCGATAATCGCGAGGTCGAACCGGATCTGCAGCTCGGAAAAAATACCGATCGTCAGCAACACGTCATGCACCAGCGCGGCGACCGCTCCCAGCGCAAACTGCCATTCGAACCGCAGCCAGATGTAGACCAGCACCGCTCCGATCGCCAGAACCACAGCAATCACAGCTGTTTGGATCAGCTCGCCCGAGACTTTCGGGCCCACGGATTCCACCGAAACGAACTGGATATCTGGGATTACCGCCTGCAAGGCGCCTTCGACTGCCGCGATGGTGTCGGCCGTGACAGACTCGGCACCGTCCTGCGCTTGAATGCGGATCATGGCCACGTTCTCATCAGGCCCGAACGTCGGGTCGAAGATCTCGGTGATGGTGACATCCCCGAGGCCCAGCTGCGCAATGGCGTCGCGATAAACTCCGACGTCCAGTTCCTGCGTGCTCTGCGTCCGGATCGTGGTACCGCCCCGGAAGTCGATCCCGAAGTTCAAACCCTGCAGCATGAACGAAGCGAATGCGATAACCATCATCAGGCCCGAGATGCCCAGCCACAGCTTCCAGCGGCTGAAAAAATCGAACGAGGTGTTTTCGGGTACGAGTTTCAGTCTCATGTCAAACCTCGATCGTTTTCGGGCGGCGCCGTTCGAACCACATGATGATCATCAGCCGCGTCACGAAGATCGCGGTGAAGACCGACGTCAGAATGCCCAGGCCAAGAGTGATGGCAAAGCCGCGAACCGGGCCGCTGCCGATGGCGAACAAAATGACGGCAGTGATGAAGGTCGTGATGTTGGCATCCAGAATGGCCGACAGGGCCTTTTCATAGCCCAGATCGATTGCCCGAGCGGGGCCTTTGGCCGATTTCAGCTCTTCGCGGATACGTTCGAAGATCAGCACATTGGCATCCACCGCCATACCGACCGTCAAGACGATCCCGGCAATGCCTGGCAAGGTCAATGTCGCGCCAATCAATGACAACAGCCCAAAGATCAGCCCGACGTTAATCAGCAAAGCGATGTTGGCGAAGACGCCAAAAAGACCATAGCTGAGCGCCATGAAGATCAAGACTGCTGCAAAAGCGACGGTGGTCGCGACCTTACCCGCGTCGATGCTGTCTTGGCCCAGTTCGGGGCCGATCGTACGTTCTTCGAGGAACTCAAGACCCGCCGGCAGCGCGCCGGCACGCAGTAGAACAGCGAGGTTCGTGCTTTCTTCGACGGTGAAGTTGCCGGTGATGATGCCGGAACCGCCAGGGATATGGCTTTGGATCACCGGAGCCGAGATCACCTCGTCATCCAGCACGATTGCAAAAGGGGCACCGATATTGTCACGGGTGTAATCGCCGAATTTGCGGGCGCCGGATGTGTTGAACCGGAAGCTGACCGCCGGGCGTCCGTTCTGATCGAAGGAAGGCTGCGCGTCGACCAATTCCTCGCCCGTCACGACGGGTGCGGATTCGATGGTGTAGTACACGCCGTTTTCGTCGATCGACGGCACGACCTCTTCACCGACGCCGGGCACGACGTCCGGATCGGTGCCGCGGGCCACGACCGGATTGAAGGTCAGTTGCGCCGTGGTACCGATGATGTCCTTCAACTCGCTGGCACTGCCGATCCCGGGCACCTGAATCAGGATCCGGTCGGTGCCTTGACGCTGGATGGTCGGCTCACGAGTGCCAACCTCGTCGATCCGGCGGCGCACGATTTCCAGAGCCTGACGCACTGTGCGATCATCCGAGGCCAGTTTTTCCGCCTCGGACAGCTTTACGATCAGGGTGTCGCCGTCGGCGCTGACTTCGATATCCGTGGCACCGACCCCGGTCAGCGTTTGCACCTGACGGGCCAGCCCGCGCACCGCTTCCAGAGCGCTTGGCATCCCGTCGGGCTGGCTGATGCGAACCCGAATCTCATCCGGGGCCGAGGGTTGACGGCGGATAGTTCCGACCGTCGCCCTTTCGTCCCGCAGGACATCACGAACTTCAGGCCACATGGCCTCCATCCGTGTCTCGTAGACATCGCCAACCTGAACTTCGGCCAACAGATGCGCCCCACCGCGCAGATCAAGCCCCAGGTTGACCAATGACGACGGCAACCAATCGGGCCATTGCCCCGCTTGCGCCTGCATCTCGGGCGTGTCGATGCCCAGTTCGATGGCGGCCTTGGCGTCGTTCGATTGTTCGACCCGCGTGTAAAACGCGTTCGGCAGGGCCATCAGCAGGCCAACCACGCAGACCAGCCAGATCAGGACCCGTTTCCAGGTATCAATTTGCAGCATTACCCTGCCTTTTCAGGAAGTTGCGACGCGAAATTACTTCGCCGGTTCGGTCTTGTTCAGCACCTGAGCGATGGTCGACTTGACCACACGAACCCGGACACCGTCCGCGATCTCGACCTCGATCTCGTTTTCGCCTTCCTTGACCTTCGACACTTTGCCGATGAGGCCACCCTGAGTGACGACCTGATCGCCGCGGCGCACTGCCTCGACCATGGCCTGATGTTCCTTCATCTTCTTCTGCTGCGGACGGATCAGCAGGAAGTACATGATCGCGAAGATCAGGATGAGCGGGAGAAACTGGGCGATTGCGCCACCTTCCATGGGACATTCCTTTTTTCTTGAGGTCGCGGAGTGAGCACCGCGAATTTGCCGGGAAACTATGCCTTGAAATCAACCTTTGCAAGCGATGCCCGACTTGGCATGCCGTGCAACAGTGTCACGATCCCCGAAGATGATGAATTCCACCGCAGATATCCACTAGGATGGTACGGGGCTTTGGGTATAGTCAAAGTCAGGGAGGACCCATGCGGAGTTTCGTCAAGGCCCCATTTCCATTGGGTGTTTTGCTGTCCATGCTGTTTGCGGCTTGGGCCTGTTCGGTGCCTGTCATGGCACAGGATGCCCCGCAGGACGTACCCGAAGCCGACAGCGCCGCCGCCGAGACCTTCATGGCTCCGGTCATCGTTGACGGCGACACCTTGTTTCACATTCGAGGCTCCAGCGCCCTGCCCGCTCCGGAAAGGGCCGAGAACATTCAGGACGCGATCATCAAGGTCGCCGAATCCTCGGATGCCACGGATGTCGACATCACCTATCAGGACACCGAGATAGGCACCCGCATTCTGGCGGACGGGCAGATGGTCACCATCGTCACCGAGGCCGATGCCGAGCTGGAGCAGATGGAACTGAGCGTCCTGACGGTCTTGCATGGCGACGCCATCAGGGACGCGATCATGGCTTACCGGGCAAACCGCACGGACGAGGCGCGTGTGTCGGGTGCGATCGAAGCGGCGGCGTGGACGTTGGGGTTCATCGTCTTCGTCCTGGTGATCCTGTGGCTGCACAGGCGCGTTCGGCGACGCACGCTGATCTTTGTCCGGCGATACTTGAGGGACGTTGAGGAAGCTACCGCCAAGAGCGTACAGGCCGAGGCGATTGCCGCACTGATCCGATACGGGCTGAATTTTGGCCTGCTGATCATCTTCTTTCTGGGTTTCTATTACTATCTGTCGTTCGTCCTGCTGGCATTTGCCGAGTCGCGGTACTTTGCGCAGCTGCTGCTGACCTACCTGACCGAACCGGTTCTGCTGATTTTCCGGGGTATTCTCAGCTATATCCCGAACATGATCATGCTGGCGTTGATCGCTTGGGTGACGATGTACATCATCAAGGGCATGCGGGTGTTCTTCGACGCGGTCGAGGCCGGCACTTTCGACATGGGCGATTTCGAGAAACATTGGGTCAATCCCACGTTCAACATCGCGCGTGTCGTGGTGATCCTGATCGCCCTTGTCTTTGCGGTTCCGTACATCCCGGGCTCGGACTCGGCGGCCTTTCAGGGGCTGACCATCCTGGTTGGTGCAATGCTCTCGCTGGGCGCGAACTCGGTTGTCAGCAACATGCTGGCTGGACTGTTCGTAATCTATCGCCGCTCTACCTCGATCGGTGACCGCATCCAGATCGGTGAACACATCGGTGATGTGGTGCAGATCAAACTTATGGAAACCCACCTGAAGTCCATCAAGAACGAGCTGATCTCGATCCCCAACGCCCAATTGATGAACTCGGACGTGGTCAATTTTTCCAAGCAGACCGACGGCAAGGGCCTGCTTTTGCACACGACGGTCGGGATCGGCTATGAAGAGCCCCCCGAAAAGGTCGAAGCCATGCTGATCGAGGCAGCCCGCCGTACCGATGGCCTTCGCGCCCGCCCAGAGCCATTTGTCCTGTGGACCGCGCTGGCCGATTACGCGATCGACTACCAGATCAACGCCTACACGACCCGTGGCAACTCGATCCCGCGGATCAAGTCCGACCTGCACCGCAACATCGTCGAGGTGTTCAACGAGAACGGTGTTCAGATCATGACGCCATCTTACGTTGCCGACCCTCCCGAGCCGAAGATCCCGAACCATCCCTGGGACGGTCGACTGGCACATGAAGCGGTTGAAGACACGGACAACTAGGCCGATTTTCCAACCCGGTGCTACACCCTGCCGGTCAGATGGTGCATAAGCGGGCCTAGTGATTCACTTGCCAAGGATCTGACCTATGCACGACATCCGCGCAATTCGCGAAAACCCAGCAGCTTTCGACGCCGCGCTCGCGCGCCGGGGGGAAGCTCCGGTATCGTCAGACCTGCTGCGCCTGGATGAAAGCCGTCGGGCCAAGATTCTGGCAGCCGAAACGGCTCAGGCCGAACAGAACAAGGCCAGCAAGGAAGTCGGCGCAGCCAAGGCGCGCGGCGACGAAGCCGAGTTCGAGCGTCTCCGGGGACTTGTGGCCGAGAAAAAAGCCGAAATCGCCCGTATGCAGACCGAGGCCAAGGATATCGACGCCCTTCTGACTGACCAGTTGGTTCGCATCCCCAACTTGCCGGCCGAGGACGTACCCGACGGCAAAGACGAGAGTGACAATGTCGAAGTCAAACGCTGGGGCACGCCGCGGGACTATGACTTTGAACCGAAAGAACACTTCGAGATCGCCTCGGTACAGAACGGCATGGATTTCGAGACTGCGGCCAAGCTGGCAGGATCTCGTTTCGTGCTGCTGTCGGGCGGTGTGGCGCGCATTCACCGGGCGCTCGCGCAGTTCATGCTGGATACGCATACCAACGAGAACGGTCTGACCGAAGTGAACGGCCCGGTTCTGGTGCTCTCCGAGATGATGCAGGGCACCGGCCAGCTGCCGAAGTTCGGCGAGGACAGCTACCAAACCCGCGAGGGGTGGTGGCTGATCCCGACCTCCGAGGTGTCGCTGACCAACATCGTCAACAATTGCGTCATCGAAGAAAGCTATCTGCCGCGCCGCTACACGGCGCATTCGCTGTGCTTCCGCTCCGAAGCGGGTTCGGCCGGCAAGGACACGCGCGGTATGTTGCGCCAACACCAGTTCGAAAAGGTCGAGATGGTCTCGGTCACGCATCCCGACAAATCGGACGACGAACAGCAGCGCATGCTGCGCTGTGCCGAAGGCATCCTGGAAAAGCTGGGCATTCCCTATCGTACCGTCGTCTTGTGCACCGGCGACATGGGGTTCGGCGCGCGCCGGACTTTCGACATCGAGGCCTGGTTGCCCGGCCAGAACACCTATCGCGAGATCAGTTCGGTTTCGACCTGCGGAGATTTCCAGGCCCGTCGCATGAATGCGCGCTTCCGGCCTGAAGGCGGAGGCAAACCTGAATTCGTACACACGCTGAACGGATCGGGGCTGGCGGTGGGGCGCTGCTTGATCGCGGTTCTGGAAAACGGCCAGAACGCCGATGGCACCGTGACCCTACCCGAGGTGCTTTCGCCGTATCTTGGCGGCAAGCTGACCCTGCAGGCTGACGGCACGCTGGCGTAACTTTTGGCGGTCACCGCACCCGCGACCGCATTGCTTCGGAACAAGGCAAGGAAGTGACTACTTCTTTGCCTTTTTCTTGGCCTTCTTGTCCTTTTTGTCTTTCTTGGACTTACCACTGGCCTTCTCTTTTTCCTTCTTGGATTTCTTGTCTTTTTTCGACTTGGCCTTGGATTTTATCTTTTCCTTCGCCTTCGAGATCGCCGCTTCCATCTCTTTCTTTTTCTTCGCTGCCTTTTCGGCCTTGGCTTTGGCCTTGGCCTTTTTCCGGGCCTTGGCCTCTGCTTCAGCTTGCTCAGCCGCCACCTTGGCCTCTGCCTCGGCTTTCTCGGATGCCATCTTGGCCTCTGCTTCGGCCTTGCGCGCAGCAGCTGAGGTCCGAGGTTGCGCCGCCTTGCGCGTTGGGGCCTTCTGCGAGCGGGTCTTGGCCACGGGTGCAGCGCCGGACGTGGCCTGTTTGGCGGCGGCGATCAATCCGGGCGCCCGGCGCGCTCCGATACCGGGAACGGCGACCAGCGCAGCCGGCTTGGCCTTGGCCAGGTCCTCGGCCGTCTTGAAGCCATTGTCGTTGAGAGCGCGGCCAAGTGCTTCTCCGATGCCGCGAACCTTGGTCACCGCTGTCATTCCAAAACTCCTAAACGATCCGACTTAAAAACTACGTCCGACAGGCCGCAAGACAAGGCTTCGGTCTGCATAACCTTTGGAAAACCGCCTTTAACTGCCCCGGGCCAACTCACCGGTTTCACCCTGCCGCGGAAAGGGAACCAACCGCTTGGCATCTTCATCCCACAGTTTCAGGTTCAGCGCGGCCACCGCCTCGGGAAATTTGATCCGGCGGGGTGTGTATTCAGGTGGCAGGTTGTAGTGACAGGCGCGCAGCCGATAGGACGGGATGCGGGCATTGAAATGGTGGATGTCATGCAGAGTGATGCAGGCGACCGCGTTGTCGAACCACCATCCGAAATCCAGTGCTGACGAGCCCTGAAGCGCAGCCAGTTGCGGGTCCAGATCCGGGCGGCGATCCCAGTAGGTGTCCTCGAAATTGTGCTGAAGATACACTAGAAACACACCCAGCATTCCACCGAGAAACGAGAAGGCCAGCCAGACGAGTATGCCTGTCATGCCAGCAATCCAATACAACAGCCCGAGGAAAACCACGATGGACAGGTTGTGCAGCACGACCCCGCGGACGCCGAACCGCACCGTGTTTTTGGGCCAGCGATAGCGGATGAAATAGGTGAACAGGGCCCCGACCGGCACCAGGATGAAGGGATTGCGGTAAAGCCTGTAGAACAGACGGGTTTTCCAATCCGCTTCATTCCATTCCCGCAAGGTCATCGTGTTGATTTCCCCGGTCTCCCGATGCTCGAGATTGCCGATGCCCGCGTGATGCAGATTGTGGTTCTGTTTCATCACTTCGAACGGAGCGAAGGTGAACGGCGACAGCACGTGGCCAGCCCATTCATTCTGCCGTCGGGTTTCGAACAGCGAATGATGACCGCAATCATGCTGCAGAACATAGAGACGCACTGCCGAAAAGGCGAACACGATCCCAGCCGGGATCATGATGAACCACTGATCCACATAGACGATCGCCAGCGTCAGCGATGCGAAATACACCACGAACGTCCCGAAATAGCTGAGCGCGGCCAGCCGATTGTCCTGCACCGCGTACTGTCTCGTATATTCTCTCAGGTCCATCCAGCCCGCTCCCCACGATGGTCCGGTTCAATAGTCCTTGCGAAATTTTGCACGTCACTGGCACGCGCAAATCGCGCGCGAAATGAATGCACGCATGCGAATGCTAGCGCGATGCTTGGGGGCTGTCACGCCCCAAGCCCGAAAATGCTGAAAATTGGCGCAGTTACGCCTTGCCCTTGAGATGTTTGGCCAGCGCACCCGCGTTTTTCTTGCGGCGCCCCTTGTAGGGGTTCTTGTCCCCCTGCCCGCGCAGCGTCAGCCGGATCGGGGTTCCGGGCATATCGAAATCCTCGCGGAGACCGTTGACCAGATACCGCGAGTAGCTTTCCGGCATCTTGTCCGGGTGCGAGCACATGACGACAAAGCCCGGCGGGCGTGTCTTTGCCTGGGTCATATATCGCAGCTTGATCCTGCGCCCCTGGGGGGCTGGCGGTGGGTGCTGCTCCAACATGGCGGTCAGCCAACGGTTCAAGGCCGCGGTGGGAACCCGACGGTTCCAGACATCGTGGGCGCGCAGGATCGCATCACGCAGCCGCTCCAACCCCCTGCCTGTTTTGGCCGACACGGTCACCAGAGGCGCGCCGCGCAGTTGGGGAAGCAGGCGTTCGAACGAGGTCTTGAGCTCGCGCAGCTTCTCCTGCTTGTTATCCTCGACATCCCACTTGTTCACCGCGATCACCACGGCACGACCTTCACGTTCGGCCAGATCGGCAATGCGCAGGTCCTGCTGTTCGAACGGGATCGCCGCATCCAGCAGGACAACCACGACTTCGGCGAACTTGACGGCGCGCAGGCCGTCGGAAACCGAGAGTTTCTCGAGCTTTTCCTGCACCTTGGCCTTTTTGCGCATACCGGCGGTGTCAAAGATGCGCATGGGGGTGCCACCCCAATCCAACTTCAGACTGATGGCGTCACGGGTAATGCCGGCCTCGGGACCGGTCAGAAGACGATCTTCGCCCAGGATCTTGTTGATCAGCGTGGACTTGCCCGCATTCGGACGCCCGACAACGGCCACCTGCAGCGGCTTTTCCGCAGTAATTGCAGGGGCTTCGCCCTCGGTTTCCCCATCCTCGTCCAGATCGATATCCGTTTGGGGAACGTCCTCTGGCTGCTTTTCTTCCATGGCGTCAGCCAAAGGCATCAACGCCGCATATAGGTCGGTCATGCCTTCGCCATGCTCACCCGACAGGCGGATCGGCTCGCCCAGACCCAGGTTGTAGGCCTCGAGCACACCGGCATCCGCCGCCGCCCCCTCGGCCTTGTTGGCCGCCAGGATCACATGCTTGGACCGCTTGCGCAGAATCTCGGCAAACATCTCGTCGGTCGGGGTCAGGCCCACACGGGCGTCGATCATGAACAGGCAGACATCGGCCATGTCCACGGCACGCTCGGTCAGGCGCCGCATCCGGCCCTGCAGGCTGTCGTCGGTGGCATCCTCCAGCCCGGCCGTGTCGATCACGGTGAAGCGCAGGTCACCCAGCCGCCCTTCGCCCTCACGCAGATCGCGGGTAACGCCGGGCTGGTCGTCTACAAGCGCAAGGCGCTTGCCCACAAGGCGATTGAACAGGGTGGATTTGCCCACATTGGGGCGCCCCACGATGGCGAGGGTCAAAGACATGATACTCAACTTTCAAGACTCAGACGCGCCCTTTAACGCATCTTGTCGTCAACGGAAAGCGTGCAGTTGCCCTTTGGTCGAAACCACGTAGAGGGTCTGGTTCGCGACGACCGGTGCCGTTGTCGCCCCGCCCGGAACCTCGACCTGATGCACCAGCGTGCCGTCGACTGGGTTGTAGAACCGCAGATAACCGTCGTTCGAGCCGATGACGATGCGTCCGCCAGCCATGATGGGGCCGTAATGCGCAAAGATCGGTCCGCGACGGTTGGGCTTGTCCTTGACGAAGCCCGGCAGGTCGATGGCCCAGACCACAGACCCGTCTGACACGTCCAACCGCACCAACTGGCTGCGGTCGCTGATCAGGAATACGCTGTTGCCGACCGGCCAGACGGTATCAACCGCGCCTTCGAAAGCGGTCCAGATCCGTTCGCCCGAGCTGGCGTCGAAGGCGACCGTGCGTCCCGAGTGGTTGCCGATGTAGATCGAGTTTCCGGATACGATCGGGCCGCCCGTCACATCCACAATCTGCGCTGCGGCCCGCCCCCTGCGGCCGCCGGCGACAGACGCGTTCCAGCGACGGATACCGCCTTTGCGGAAAGCGGCCGCCACATCACCGGACCCAAACGCAAAGACTGCGAACTCGTTCGCCAATACTGGTGCCGGAGCGCCCAGAACGTTGCCCACGCTGGGCGTGCCCTCGATCTGCCAGGCAATGCGCCCGTCCTTTGCATCAACCGCCCAGCCAGTCTGATCCCCCGCCACAAGGTAAAGCAGGCCGCCAGAAACCAGCGGCGCTCCGCTACCGGTCGCGTTTAGTTTCTTTTGCCAGCGAATTCCGCCGGTGCGCGCATCCAGAGCGGTCAGACGGCCGAAACCGGACGAAACGTACAACGTGTTGTCTGCATAGGCGATGCCGCCCCCGGTTGCCTGCTCTTCGCCATCCGTGGCGGGGACGAGGTTTGTGCTCCAGACCAGTTGCCCCTGAGGAGAGACCGCGGAAACGGTTGCCGCCGCGTCCAGGGTGTAGATCAGGCCACCTGCGACGACCGGATCAGCGGTGATCCTTTGTTTGCGCCCGTCGCCGGCCCCGATCGAGGTTGACCAGATGCGCTGCGGCGCGGGGCTGAGCGCCGCGTTGGTGGTACGGAAAGCCGCGGTTCCCGGGCTCTGCGCCCATTCGGCGTTGCGCTTTGCGGCCGGCAGGCTGATCGGTTTGGCACCGGTTGTCTGAACGGTTTCCAGATCCTGGGCCGGGCGGATGTCTTCACGCTCGCCCGGCAGGATCACTTCGGGTTCCTCGCAGGCGCTCAGCGCCGTCAGCGCCAGGGCTGCGACCGGCAAACCAAATCGGGAAAATAGTCTTTTTGCCATGAAACTCCGAACTCGCCTGTCTTGGTTCACTGAAATGGGCCGCGTATCAACCCTGCTGTGCGGTGATCGGTTCGGGCGTTCCGCCCAGCGCGACGATCAATTGGGTTGCACGCTGCTGGATGTCGGCACTGACCTCTGCATCCTGACGGATGGACTGCAGACGTTCCAGCGCGGCCTGAGTGTCACCATCGGTGAGGTCGATCAGGGCCAGTTGTTCTTCTGCCAGTAGACGCAGCGGCGCGCCCGGAGCGGCCAGTGCCTCGAACTGTTGCCGGCGCTCGGCGGCGGGCATGGTTTCGGACTGCAACAATAGGGCCTTGAAGGCAGCGATCGAGCGGTAGATTTCCGGCAGATCACCCTGAACCGCAATCGCGTTCAGCTGTTCAACGGCCTGTTCGACCGATCCCGACTCGGACAACGCGCCCGAGAGGAGAAAGCCCAAAACAGCCTGTTCGCCGGCCGAATTGGCCGTGACCTGCGCCAACGCATCCGCACGTTCGGCAGCGTCGTTCAACTGCATCGCGGCCAGAATATCGTCGCCCAGCTTCTGGGCCTGACTGGCATCGCGCGCCTTGCGGTATTCATTGAAAGCGGCGCCGCCCACGATCAGAACAACGGCCAGAACACCGACCCAGCCCCATCGACGCAGCTGCAAGTAGAGCCGGTCGCGGCGCACCTCTTCGGTGACCTCATCAATGAAACTGTCGACGTCGCTCATTCCTGCCCCCGGGCGTTGCATTCAGCTTTCTGGCGCCATGTCATACCCCGGCACCATCAGCAAGCCAAGTACCCGAAATGCACAATTGCTCAGCGTCAGGGCGCTCTTGCGAAAAAAAATAAACCGAACTATTCAGTTCAGTATGGACTTCGCGCACGCACGCCCCCATGTCATTGCGTGCTCACCGGCATTTGTGCGGACATAATATTTTAAGGAGAATGACGGCATGCGATTGATATCCCTCGTCAACGCCGCATTGGTCATCGTTGCATTGTATTTCGTGGTTTTCGAGCGCGATGCCCTGTTTGCATTTGCCGGTCGCGAAGATGCAGCGAGCCAGTCTGACGCTGGCGCTGAGGCAAACGACGCCTCGGCCGTGCAGGCAGTTCGGGTTGTTGCGTTGCGCTCCACTGCGCGCGAAATCGACAGCGCGGTTTTGCTGCGCGGTGAAACCAAAGCAATCCGTCAGGTCGAAGTTCTGGCGGAAACCACGTCAACCGTCATTTCGGAACCCAAGCGTAAGGGCACCTTCGTCGAGGCCGGCGATCTGCTGTGCGAATTGGATCCCGGCTCACGCCCGGCACAGCTTGCCCAAGCCAAGGCGGCCAAGCTGGAGGCGGAAAGCCGTGTGCCCGAAGCCGAAGCACGGCTGGAGGAAGCGCATGCGCGCGTTGCCGAGGCCGAAATAAACCTGATTGCAGCCCGCAAACTGTCGGAAACTGGCTTCGGCTCCGAAACCCGGCGGATCGCGGCCGAGGCCGAGATGAGTACCGCAAAGGCCGGTATCAAGGCGGCCGAGGCCGAGTTGAAGGCTACGGAGGCGGGCATCGAGGCGGCGGAGGCGGCGGTTGCGGCTGCCGAACTGGAATTGGACCGCATCACCATCGAGGCCCCGTTTCAGGGCCTTCTGGAAAGCGATGCCGCCGAATTGGGCAGTCTGATGCAGCCCGGATCGTTGTGCGCGACCGTGATCCAGCTTGATCCGATCAAGCTGGTTGGCTTTGTTCCCGAAACCGAAGTGAACCGTGTCACCGTCGGCGCTCCGGCGCAGGCACAATTGGTGACCGGATTGCAGGTCGAGGGCCGCGTGACCTTCCTCAGCCGTTCGGCGGACGAAACCACACGCACGTTCGAGGTGGAAGTCACCGTCCCGAACCCCGAGCTTCTGATCCGGGACGGGCAGACCGCAAGCATCCGCATCGCGGCCGAAGGCGCCAAGGCTCACCTGCTGCCGCAATCGGCGTTGACGCTGAACAACGAAGGCCAGCTAGGCGTTCGGACGGTCGGAGCCGGTAATATCGTCGATTTCGTACCCATCCGCCTGTTGCGCGATACGGCCGACGGTGTTTGGGTCGGCGGTCTTGCGGAAACCGTAGACATTATCGTGGTCGGACAAGAGTTCGTGACTGCGGGTGTGGTCGTAGCGCCCACCTATGAGGACGTTTCCCAATGACGGGCATAGTCAGCTGGGCCGCCGACAGGGCCCGAATGGTTCTGGCATTCATAGCCATCTCGCTGATCATCGGCGGGTTTGCCTATGTCAGCTTGCCCAAAGAAGGCGAACCGGACATCGAGATTCCGGCCCTGTTCGTGTCGGTTCAGTTTCCGGGCATTTCGGCCGAAGACAGTGAAAACCTGCTGATCAAGCCGATGGAAACCGAGCTTGCGGATCTGGACGGCCTGAAGGAGATGACCGCCACCGCCGCCGAGGGCTATGCGGGGATCGCACTGGAGTTCGACTTTGGCTGGGACAAGACAGCCATTACCGCTGACGTGCGCGACGCGATGAACAGTGCGCAGGCAGACTTCCCCGAAGGCGCCGAGCAATACACGCTGACCGAGATCAACTTCTCGGAATTCCCGATCGTCATCGTGAACCTGTCGGGTGCCGTGCCCGAACGCACGATGGCGCGGGTCGCCAAGGATCTGCAGGATGAACTCGAGGCGTTGGATTCGGTTCTTGAGGCCGGGATTGCCGGCAACCGCGATGAAATGCTGGAAGTGGTCATCGATCCGCTGCGGCTTGAGGCGTACAACGTCACCGCGGCCGAGCTGATCAACGTCGTGCAGAACAACAACCAGCTGATCGCCGCTGGTGAGGTCGAAACCGAACAGGGTGCGTTTTCGGTCAAGATTCCCTCCTCCTTCAAGACCGCACAGGATGTCTATGGACTGCCGATCAAGGTCAATGGCGACCGGGTCGTGACCTTGGGCGAACTGGCCGAGATCAACTATACCTTCGAAGACCGCGAAGGCACCGCCCGGTTCAACGGCGAACCGACCGTGGCGCTGCAGGTCGTCAAACGCAAGGGTTTCAACCTGATCGACACCGTGGCTCAGGTGAAAGAGACCGTCGCCAAGGCCGAGACCAAGTGGCCGGCCGAGCTGCAGGCTGCCGTGAATGTCGGCACTTCGAATGACCAGAGCCGCATCGTCGGCTCGATGGTCAGCCAGCTGGAAGGCTCGGTTCTGACGGCCATCGCGCTTGTGATGATCGTGGTTCTGGCTTCGCTGGGTACACGTGCGGCGCTGCTGGTGGGCTTCGCGATTCCGACCTCGTTCCTGTTGTGTTTCGCGTTCCTGGCCATCATGGGCGTCAGCATCTCGAACATCGTCATGTTCGGCCTGATCCTTGCGGTGGGGATGCTGGTCGATGGCGCGATCGTGGTCGTGGAGTATGCCGACAAACGCATCAAGGAAGGCGTCGGCCCGATGCACGCCTATGTCGAGGCAGCCCAGCGGATGTTCTGGCCCATCGTCTCGTCAACCGCCACGACGCTGTGTGCCTTTCTGCCCATGCTGTTCTGGCCGGGCATTCCGGGTGAATTCATGGGGATGCTGCCGGTTACGCTGATCTTCGTTCTGTCGGCCTCTCTGATCGTGGCGCTGATCTACCTGCCGGTGATGGGCGGTGTCTCGGGCCGGTTGAGCCGCGTGTTCGACCGCAGTTCGGATTGGTTGCGCGCGCGGACGCCCTGGTGGGCGCGTGCCGTCATGGTTCCACCCTCGGTCTACATGATCTTCCTGGGCGCAATGCAGCTGCTGAATCCCACCTACCTGTTGCCGGAAGGCGCAGGCGGAGGGTTCTTGCTGGGCGCGGTTCTGTTCCTGTTCGGCGCCTTCGCCGGATCGGTCACGCTGAGCGCAGCCCGGATCGAGCGCAAGCCGGACGAACGTGTCCACACAGCCAAGGAGCATACGCCCTTCGGCTATGTCATCAAGTTCCTGGTCGGCAATCCGATCATGCCGATCGTCTCGATCGTGGCGGTAGGCTTTGCGGTGATGACGGTGATGACCATGTACGGTCAGAACAACCGCGGTGTTGAATTCTTCGTCGAAAGCGAGCCGGAACAGGCCACCGCCTATGTCCGTGCGCGGGGCAACCTGTCGCTGGCCGAAAAAGACGCGCTGGTCTTTGAGGCTGAACAGGTGATCAGCCAACATCCGGCGGTGATCAACGTGTTCTCGTTCGCCGGTGAAGGCGGCCTGAACCAGAACAACGGCGGGGCGCAGGCTCCGGCGGACACGGTGGGCCGCGTGCAGTTCGAGATCATCCCGTGGGAGGATCGCCCGAACGTGTCAGAACCTGTCGCAGGCGGATTGTTCGAGAAGCAAACAGTTGCACCAGATTATGACGGCGATTTCGTGATCGAGCAGTTGAACGCCGAACTGGCCAAGCTGCCGGGTTTCGTTGTCGAGATCCTGCCGTTGGAACAGGGTCCGGCATCGGCCAAGCCCGTGCACCTGCGGATCAAGGGCGACAACTGGGACGACCTGACCGGCGCCACGCTGACCGCGCGCGAAGTGTTCGAAAACACCCCAGGCCTGATCAAGATCGAGGACACCCTGCCCTTGCCCGGCATCGATTGGCAGATCGACGTCGACGTGGCCAAGGCCGGCCGGTTCGGGGCCGACGTGGCAACCGTGGGCGCGATGGTGCAGTTGGTGACCCGTGGCATCCTGCTGGGCGAAATGCGCCCCGAAAGCGTGGATGAAGAGATTGAGATCCGCGTCCGCCTGCCCGATCAGGATCGGGTCCTGTCAACGTTGGATACGCTCAAAGTGCGTACACCGGACGGGCTGGTGCCCTTGTCGAACTTCATCACCCGCAAACCGGTGGCAAAGCTGGCCGAAATCAACCGCGTGGATCAAGAGCGCTATTACGACGTCAAGGCCGATGTGGAACCCAGCCTGAGCAAAGTGGTGATCGCCACCCCGGACGGAGAACAGCGGCTGGCCGTGGTGCGCGAAGTGACCGAAGGCTCGGAACCTGAAGGTGCGACGGTCAACGGTGCCGATGGTACGGCCTATTCTCTGGTCCAGTTGACCGGCGCCGAAACCCTCCAGGAGGTGCAGGCCGCCATTGATGACGGCGACGCCCGCCTGACGCTGATCAACCCGAACGAGCGGATCGCGGTACTGACCGAGTGGCTGGACACTCAGCCCTTTGCCAACACGATCACTTGGGAATGGACCGGAGACCAGGAGGACCAAGCCGAGAGCCAGGCCTTCCTCTCCAGCGCCTTCCTGGCCGCGCTGGGTCTGATGTTCGTGATCCTGCTGGCGCAGTTCAACTCGTTCTACAACTCGGTGCTGGTGCTGCTGGCGGTGGTTCTGTCCACCACCGGCGTGCTGATCGGGATGATGGTGATGCAACAACCCTTCTCGATCATCATGACCGGGACGGGCATCGTTGCGCTGGCGGGGATCGTGGTGAACAACAACATCGTTCTGATCGACACCTACCAGGAATACAGCCGCTACATGCCCCGGATCGACGCCATCGTGCGCACGGCCGAGGCGCGGATTCGTCCGGTTCTGCTGACCACGCTGACCACGATGGCGGGCCTGACGCCGATGATGTTCGGCCTGTCACTGGACTTCATCAACGGCGGCTATTCGATCAATAGCCCCACCGCGCTGTGGTGGAAACAGCTGGCGACAGCGGTGGTGTTCGGCCTGGGCATCGCCACGGTTCTGACCCTGATCGTGACGCCCTCGTTCCTGGCGTTGCGGGTGTGGGTAACCACCTATGCCGTGTGGCTGGGCAAACTGATGGCGCGGGTCACTGCAGGAAAGTCCAGCCAGATCGCGCAGGACATGGCGATCGGAGACTCGGCCCGCCGGATGCAGGCAACCGAGATCATCTGGACCGAGGTCGAGGCCACCGATGCCGAGGAAAGCCCGGGCGACACACCGGGACATCCGCTGAAAGCGGCAGAGTAACACAGGAAACGGGCCGGTCCTGCCGGCCCGTTTTTTGTTTGAGACCTTAGCCGCAGAGGTTTCAGGCTGCCTGCGTATCCGATTGCTGGCGGTTCCACAGCTGGGCATAACGCCCTTCACGGCGCAGCAACTCGTCGTGGGTGCCCCGCTCGATGATCTCGCCCTTTTCCAGAACGACGATCTGGTCGGCCTCGGCGATCGTGCTCAGGCGGTGGGCGATGGTGATCACCGTGCGCCCCTCGCCGGCGCGGGCCAGGGCATCCTTGATGTCCTGCTCGGTGTCGGTATCCAACGCGCTGGTGGCCTCGTCCAACAGCAGGATCGGCGGGTTCTTCAACAGCGTCCGCGCGATGCCCACGCGCTGCTTCTCTCCACCTGACAGCTTCAGGCCACGCTCACCCACCTTGGTCTCGTACCCCTCGGGCAGAGAGGTGATGAAGTCGTGGATCTGGGCGGCCTTTGCGGCGGCTTCGATATCGGACTGCGAGGCCCCCTCGCGGCCATAGGCGATGTTGTACCGGATCGTATCGTTGAACAGCACCGTATCCTGCGGCACCACCCCGATGGCGGCGTGCAGGCTTTCCTGCGTCACGTCGCGCACGTCCTGCCCGTCGATCCGCAACGCGCCTTCGGTCACGTCGTAGAACCGGAACAGCAACCGACCGATGGTGGATTTGCCCGAGCCGGTCGCGCCCACGATGGCCACGGTCTGCCCCCCCGGCACCACCAGAGAGACACCGCGCAGGATCTCGCGGTCCGGGTCATAGCCGAAATGCACATCGTCCAGTTCGACCCGGCCTTCGTTGATCTGCAGGAGCTTGGCGTCTGGCTTGTCCACCACTTCGGCGGGTTGCTCCAGCAGTTGAAACATCTGGCCCATATCAACCAGAGCCTGTCGGATCTCGCGATAGACGGTGCCCAGAAAGTTCAACGGCACGGTGATCTGGATCATGTAGGCGTTGACCATCACGAAATCGCCCACCGTCAACTGCCCGTTCTGAACGCCGATCGCGGCCAGAACCATCACCCCGATCAACCCGCAGGTGATCAGGAAGGACTGTCCGAAATTCAGGAAGGCCAGCGAGTATGCCGTTTTCAACGCGGCCTGCGCATAGGCCTTCATCGACACGTCATATCGCTCAGCTTCGCGCCGCTCGGCGTTGAAATACTTGACGGTTTCGAAATTCAGCAGGCTGTCGATGGCGCGCTGGTTGGCCTCGGTGTCCTGGTCATTCATCTCGCGCCGCAGCTTCACCCGCCATTCGGTGACCGTGAAGGTGAACCAGATGTACAGCGCGATGGTGACGGCCACCACGACCAGATACCAGACGTCGAACAGCCACATCAGAACCACCGCCACCAGCAGCAGTTCCAGGATCAACGGGCCGATCGAAAACAGCAGAAAGCGCAGCAGGAACTCCACGCCCTTGACCCCACGCTCGATGATCCGGCTGAGGCCGCCCGTGCGCCGGGTCACATGGTAGCGCATCGACAGCTGGTGGATGTGCTGGAAGGTCTCGAGCGCCAGTGCCCGCAGCGCGCGTTGACCCACCGGCGCGAACAGCGCATCGCGCAACTGCTGGAACCCCACGGTCAACATCCGCGCCACGCCATAGGCCACGGTCAGCCCCACGGCGCCCAGCGCAAGCGGCGGCACGCCCTCGCCCGCCAAGGCATCGACCGCGCCCTTGTACAGGATCGGCGTATAGACCGCGATCAGCTTGGCCAGAACCAGCATGGCCATCGCGAAGACCACCCGCCGTTTGACCCACGGCTCATCTTCGGGCCACAGGTACGGAGCCACTATTCGGATGGTCAGCCAACCCGACTTGCGTTCGTCCATCTGTGGCATGTCTGCGGAATGCATAGGCGCAAGTCTTCTCATGTCTGACCCGGAAAGCTTCGAGGCCGGGCGAAAACCCGGCCCCGCAAGACCTAAGCCTTTATTCCGGGATGGTGAAGACCTGGCCTGGATAAATCAGGTCGGGGTCGCGGATCAGGTCGCGGTTCGCATCGAACAGGCGGACATACAGAACACCGTCGCCAAAACGCTCTCGCGAGATAGCCCACAGGGTGTCGCCCTTCTGCACGGTAACGGACCGGATCGGCGTGCTCTGGTCAGCACCCGGCACCGCATCCTGCGCCTCGGCCGCCTGCAGAACTTCAACCGGCTCGCGCTTGAATGGCGTTTCCAGACGGCTCAGCACCGTTCCGTCCGTGTCGACTTCGTCAACGCGCAGGGTATAGACACCGGGATCGACTTCCTGGATTTCCCCGCGCCAATCACCGTCCTGCCCTGGAGTGATGTCGGCCACCAGCTTGTTGTTCAGATAGAGCCGAACCGCAGCACCCTCGGACACACGGCCGGACAATTGGACATCGCCAGCGTCGGAATAGCCGATCGTATCAAGCGCAACCTGCTCAGGCGATGCGTCTTCGGACGACGGCGACTGGACAAGCTCAACTCCTTCCTCACCGGACCGCAAAACGGCCACCTGCTGGCTTTCGCTGGGTTGAGTCTCGGTCGTGGCCTCGGGTGAGGTTGTTTCTTCGTCTTGCGCCCCGGATACGGTCTCGTCCGTTTGCGTAACCTCGGTGTCTTCTACCGATGCTGCCGCAGACGGCTGTTCCGCCGTTTCGTCCTGCGCTTCGGTGTCCGTGCTGGCGACTTGCTCGTCCGTAGCGGGTGGCGCAGGCGGCTTGGGCAACGCGGCAATCAGATAGTCATCCGATTGCGCAGACCGGGTATCGTCACCGGCTTCAAGGACCAGACCTCGCGCGGCCTCGCTGAAGGGGATGGTGACGAATTCGGCGAACTGGCCGCTGCCATCGACCGTGAAGCTGTGGATCGGCTCGCCATCCAGCAGGATACGGATTTGACTGCCCGGGTCGCCTTTGCCGGACAGCAGCGCATTGCCGTCGGGCTCCACGAATATCTGGTCGAGCGTCGGAACAATTGCGGCCGCGGTAGCCTCGGGTGTTGGAGCAGCCTCTGCCGGCTGTTCTTCAACTGTCGCGTCCTGCGCGGCCTGCTCGTCGGTCGCGGTGATCTCTTCGGCTTCCGTCGCGGTTGCTTCTTCGGTCTCGGTCGAAGTCTGAACCTCATCCGCGTTGTCAGGTTCCGCAATAACCTGCGAGTCCCCTGCATCCGGGCTTGGTGCCAGTGCGGCGGCTGGCCCTTCGCTGGCGCTTTCGGCGATGGCCTCTTCCGTAGTGGACTGATCATGCTGCGCGGGACCGAAGACACCCGAAAGATACAAGCCCCCGGCGCCAATCACAGCCAAGATACCCGCAAGGATACCCCAGACGAATGCACCCGACCTACCGCTTCCCGATTTGGCGTCCATGTTTTTTCCTTTACTCCGCAGCGCAAATGCCTTCACTCAAAAGCTTTCCGCCGAACGGTTGAGCCAATTTATCAATCCCGCTATCACGGGTCAAAACCTCTGACACAACCCCGGAGTCGCTGTTTGATGTCCCAGAAATCGATCTGTGTGTATTGCGGGTCACGCAATGGCGCGAATTCGGCCTACACAAAGGCCGCAGGCACCTTTGGGCGGCTGCTGGCCGCCGAAGGCTGGCGGCTGGTCTACGGTGCGGGTGACGTGGGCCTGATGGGCGAAGTCGCCCGGGCTACGCAAGCGGCCGGAGGCGAAACCTTCGGCGTGATACCGGTTCATCTGCTCCGGCGGGAAGTGGGAAAAACAGATCTGACGCGTTTCGTGGTCACCGAAACGATGCACGAGCGCAAGAAAGTCATGATCATGAATGCGGATGCCGTGGTCGTGCTGCCCGGCGGACCCGGGTCGTTGGACGAGTTGTTCGAGGCGCTGACCTGGCGCCAGTTGGGCCTGCACGACAAACCGATCCTGGTGATGAATGTGGACGGATACTGGGACGCGCTTCACACGCTTTTGGATCAGGTAATCGACGCAGGTTTTGCGGATGCCTCCTTGGCCCGTTTCATTACCTGGGTAGACGACGCCGAGTCCGCGATGGATCAGTTGCGCAAGTTATTGAAATAATGGGCGTCACGGGCGGTTTCCCCGCCCGTGTGTCCTGAACCAGCAAGATCAGGCGGTCGAGGTGAGCAGCTGGCGTTGCAGCACCTTTTCGACCTTGTGAAGTGGATGGTTGGTCAGGGTCTTGTCGACTTCGGCGACGACTTTGGCCAGAACTTCGCTGTGAAGGCGCCGGCGCAGCAGGCCCAGGACCTGTGGGCTGGCGACCAGAACAAGCCGTTTGTACGCGCCCTTCAGCCCTTTTTTGTTGAGCAGGTTGGCCACATCCTGAACGAACAGGGATTTGGCATGGGTGCGCCAGGTGTCTTCTTCCACCGCAGACTTCTGGTTCGGCCCGGTATCGTTTCGTCGTCCCGCCCGATCCGAGCGCTTGCCCCGCGCGGCGAGATGATCCTGTTCCTCAACCGATACAACCACCAGATTGGGGTTCTCGGCATCCGTCACGTTTTCCGTGAACAGCGCTTTTTCCCCGTCGGCGATGATGACCCAAGTACCCTGTTCAAGTGCGACCATTGCGATCTCCCGTTGTGGTTTTCGTGGCCGTCCCCCGCCCGAACAAGAATAGACAACATCTTGCACCCACGGCACAATTCGGCAGCTATTCCCTCATTGTCTTGGTTTTGGCGGTTCTCTCCTCCCGCATTTATCAGCTAATCACTCTTTGGCGTCTTGCAACGGCGCATGCGCGCAAAAGTTGACGTATTAGCAAGTTTGCACCCGAGGCACAGATCAGGCAGAAATTTCGACAAGCGTAATCTCGGGTGTAACACCAAACCGGACCGGAAGGATCGAGCACCCGATGCCGCCGGAAACCACCAGATCCTTTCCACCTTCGCGCACCGGGCCGTAGGCATAGCGATTGCCAAACCGCGAGGGCACCACGGGCGACCACCCAAACAGTCTGATTTGCCCACCATGCGTGTGACCGGACAGCGTCAAGGTAACGCGATCTGGCACTTGGGGAAATATGTCCGGTTCATGCGCCATCAGGATGACGGGCGCGTCATCGGTAATCTGTCGCAATGTGCCGGACAGATCGTCCAGGCCGCGGTATCGCCCATTGCCCTCCACAATCGCCAGTTGGTCTTCGAGGCCCGCCAGCCAGATTCCCGGGTCATCGAGTTTCTGCGCAGAATTGGACAGGACCGGGATGCCACTCGCGGCCAATGCATCGGCATATACGTTGGGCCCACCGCCCCGGCGTTGAGCGGCCGTATCATCCCACCAATCATGGTTTCCCAGCACCGCGAAAACCCCATGCCGCGCGGTCAGCCCGGCAAGAACCGAGGTGATGTCCGCCATCGCGACCGGCTTCGAAACCATCCTGTGGCTGGCGGTGAAATCCCCCAGCAGCAAGACCAGATCGGCATCCAGCGCATTTGTGCGCCTTACGACCTGCTTGATACGTTTCAAGGTAACGAAAGGCTCGCCCGCGTGGAGGTCGGCGATGACCGCGATCCGCAGCGGAGGCGCCGTCCAGTCCGCGCGCTTAAGCTTCCATTTGCGAACCCGCAGCCGCATAGCCGGTTCGATAAAGAACCCGTACAGCGAAACAACAAGGCCTGCCAGCGTCACCGCCAGCAGGCCCTTGATAAACCCTCGTCGGGTCAAGTCTTACATCCGCGATGCAACGTTTTCCCAGTTCACTAGGTTGTCGAGGAAGTTCGACAGGTAAGCCGGACGCTTGTTGCGGAAATCAATGTAGTAGGAGTGTTCCCATACGTCGCAACCCAGCAGCGCCGTCTGGCCGAAACACAGCGGGTTCACGCCGTTTTCGGTTTTGGTAACCGCCAGCGAGCCATCGGCATTCTTGACCAGCCACGCCCAGCCCGAACCGAATTGACCGGCACCGGCCGCGCTGAACTGCGATTTGAATTCCTCGACCGAACCGAAGCTTTCAACCAAAGCCTTTTCCAGCTCGCCCGGCATCTTCGACTCGCCCGGACCCATCATTTCCCAAAACTGGTTGTGGTTCCAAAGCTGGCTGATGTTGTTGAAGATACCGTTCTGTGCGACGGCCGACTTGTCATAGGTGCCGACGATGATCTCTTCCAGCGACTTGCCGTCCCACTCGGTCCCGGCGATCAGCTTGTTGCCGTTGTCGACATAGGCCTTGTGGTGCAGATCATGGTGATATTCCAGCGTTTCCGCCGACATGCCCTTGGCTGCCAGCGCGTCATGTGCATAAGGAAGATCAGGAAGTTCAAAAGCCATCTCGGCCCCCTGTAAATTTGTGTTGCGTTCCCAAGGTTAAATGCTTTGGCAACCGCCGCAGGTCAAGGCCCGAGCGCAGAAAACCCGGAGGTCCGCTATGCTGACGCAGGCGCGCAAGATGTTCTACCGTGCCCGCGGTCATTATGCAGGCAACCTGAATGGCGAGGCGTTCCGGCTGGACCCATACCATTCGAAATTCTGGCGAAAGGCCTCGGCCGGCGACTGGGAGCCCGAGACATTCGCGGTGCTGGACCAGCACCTGTCGCCCGACCGCGACTATCTGGACATCGGCGCGTGGATCGGCCCGACAGTTCTGTATGGCGCGCGCAAAGCCCGGCATGTCTGGTGTTTCGAACCCGACCCCACCGCCTTTCGCCATCTGGCTTGGAACCTCGACCTGAACGACATCCGCAACGTCTCGGCCTTTGGCGTGGCTTTGTCCGACCGGTTTGGCGTGGCCCGCATGGCCTCTGTCCGGGGCGAGCCCGGCGACTCCACCAGTTCTCTGCTGCATGACGGCGCGCATGGAACCAACGCCCTGACCATCGCCTGGGACCAGTTCGCCACAGCGACGGACCTGTCAGGCATTTCGCTGGTCAAGATGGATATCGAAGGAGCGGAGTTTGCGGTTCTGCCGACGCTCGCCGACTGGCTGCAGGATCAGAAGCCAGCCCTGTATCTGTCTCTGCACGCGCCCCTGCTGGACGAAAACAACCGCGCCGAACGGGTCGAAGCCCTGCTTGCGACGTTGTCTTTCTACTCGAACATGCACGATGAAACCGGGCGCCCAATCTCAGCCCAGGACTTGCTGGGCCCGAGCGCTTTGACCCAGTACCGCAGCGTCCTGTTCACGGAATAGAGTTCCGTCACGGAAACTCTACTCAAACGAGAATTTGCCCTTGTACACCCAGCGACGCGGTGTTCATTTTCCTGTATTGACCACTGAAGTCACAGGAAAATTGACTCGCGACTTATTCTATTCCTCGCCGCGGCCCTGACGGCACAGGCGGCTGCCGCATCCCCCATGGCTTACAAGTGCACGATAACAAAGAAGTATAGCCACGGCTGGGTCGCACCTGAATATGCCTTTCAAATCGACCCCGAGGCCGGCACCGCGCAAGCCGACAGCAACTACCATGACTGGACCTACGCGCAGCTTCGGGATCGTGGGGCCAAGGGCTATCGGATGATCTGGAACGTGACGCTCAAAAGTACCGAAGGTCAGGCCATTCGCATGCGCCATCAGGCGAATTTTGCGACAGACGGTGGGCTGAAGGTGAGCGGCAGTTTCGTGAATGTCGGGGCAACGAACAAACCTTACGGAACCGGCAGATGCGAGGTCGTCAAAAAATGAAAAGCCCCGGTGATGTCCGGGGCTTTTTCTGTCTGCCAAGGTGGGGTCGGGTTCAGTAGTATCCGACCTCGCTGCCGGGCTGCGCCGCAACCTTCAGCAGCTTGAAGACGTAATCCGCAACTGATCGGAAGCACACCACGCGAAAGGTTTCCTTGTCGTCCATCCAGAACGCCCCCGCAACCTGCGCCAGGCGCGTGCGCCGGATCTGACCGGGCTGGAAGACATCGGACGAGAAATCGACGGGCGCAACCTTGCCCAGCACCTCACGCGCGGTCGGTCCCGAGACCCGGAACACCGCCCGCGCGTCCGAGACATTGACCGCCAATGCATGCACACCGCTCAGCGCGTCCTGCATGGCGGCCAGTTTGGCCTCGACCTCGGCGTAGGGAACAAGCACCAGCAGCTCGTCCGGCGACATCCAGCAGACGCCGGTTTCGCCATCGACGAAAGCCTCGCGCTGGCCGGGCATCTTCTGGCCGGTGGCATCCTTGACCGCTTTGGTCACCAGCTTGTCGGACAGATCGCCGCGCAGGGTGATCATCCCCTGCAGGCCGCATTCCTCGATCCGGGCGATGCCGTCAAAGCGTGCGTGGTTCAGTGCGCTGATGGGTTCAGACATTCTGCTTCTCCCCGTCCTTGTCGTAGAACACCGGGTCCACGATCTTGGCCTTGTAGATTTTGTCGTCGGTGCCCGGGAATTCGATCACCTCTCCCATGCGGTTCGGCCCGTTCTTGACCAGCCCCATGGCGATGCCGCGGCCCAGGTTGGCCGAGTAATAGGTCGAGGTGACGCGCCCGATCACATTGCGCTGACCGTTGGCATTCACGCCCTCGCCCACCGCATAGGCACCGTCGGGGATGACAGAACCATCCACAGTCTCGAGCCCCACCAGTTTCCAGCGGTCCGGGTCGGTCATGTGGGAACGTTCCTGCGCGCGCTTACCCAGGAAATCCTCTTTCTTCTTCGAGATCGCCCAGTGCAGCCCCAGATCCTGCGGGATCACGGTGCCGTCGGTCTCGTCCCCGATCATGATAAAGCCCTTCTCGGCCCGCAGAATGTGCAGACATTCCGTGCCATAAGGCATCACGCCGAACTCTTTGCCGGCCTCCATCAGGGCATCCCAGAAGGCCTGCCCCTGCGACGCGGGCACCGCGATTTCATAGGACAGCTCGCCCGAGAACGAGATGCGGTAGGCCCGGCAGTCGAAACCGCCGATCTGGCCGTCGCGCCACTCCATGAAGGGCAGCGCCTCGCGGCTGACATCCATACCGCCCAGCTTCTCCAGCACCTTGCGGGCGTTGGGGCCCACAACGGCGACCTGGGCGTATTGCTCGGTCACGTTGGCGACATAGACCTTCCAGTCCCACCACTCGGTCTGCAACCACTCCTCCATATGGGCATGGATGCGCTCAGCCCCGCCGGTGGTGGTGTGGCACAGCCAGGTGTCCTCATCGATGCGGGCGACGACGCCGTCGTCGATCAGGAAGCCGTTTTCCGAGCACATCAGGC
Organism: Ruegeria sp. SAZA006; assembly: GCF_059613465.1. Taxonomy (NCBI): domain Bacteria; kingdom Pseudomonadati; phylum Pseudomonadota; class Alphaproteobacteria; order Rhodobacterales; family Roseobacteraceae; genus Ruegeria; species Ruegeria sp. SAZA006. The sequence goes on along the minus strand of NZ_JBXWSO010000004.1, from coordinate 454,778 downwards.
CATAGCGGCATTTGCCGACCTTCAGCGTGGACATCATGTTGGTGTACATCATGTCCAGAAACTTGCCCGCATCCGGCCCCTTGACGATCAGCTTGCCCAGGGTCGAGGCATCCAGCAGCCCGAGGTTTTCACGGGTGTTCCGGACCTCGCGGTTCACCGCGTCATGCACGGTTTCCCCGGCTCGGACATAGGCGTAAGGACGACGCCAGTGGCCCACCGGCTCCCAATCCGCGCCATTCCGGTCATGCCAGTCATGCATCGGCGTGCGGCGGATCGGCTGGAACACCTCGCCGCGCGCCTCGCCCGCGATGGCCCCCATTGAAATGGGCGTATAGGGCGGGCGGAAAGTGGTCGTGCCGACCTTGGGTATCTCGGATTCCAGCGCATCAGCAAGGATCGCCAGACCGTTGATATTGCTCAGCTTACCCTGATCCGTCGCCATGCCCAGCGTGGTATAACGCTTGGTGTGCTCGACGCTTTCATAGCCTTCGCGCGCGGCCAGTTGCACGTCCGAAACCTTTACGTCGTTCTGGAAGTCCAGCCACGACTTCATGCGCAGCTGAACGTCGGCCTTGGCGGGCATCAGCCAGACGGCCTGCATGGGCGCTTCGGTCTCGGTCTCGCCTTGCGGTGCCTTGGTGTTCTTCGGCTTGAACCCGGCTGCCTTGGCCGCGGACTTGCCCGCGGCGTGGGCATCCGCCAGAACCTCGCCCAGCGCCATCGGCCCGCTTGCCGAGCCTGCGGCCACAACAAAGCCTGCGCCATCCGCGCCCAGCGGCGGACGGTCGGGGTCGGGGCGGAAATGGGCGTTGGCTTCGTCCCAGATCAGCTTGCCGCCGCAATGTGACCACAGGTGCACCACCGGAGACCAGCCGCCCGACATGGCAACCGCATCACATTCGACCTCTTCCCGAGCGCCGCCGATGCCTTCCTGGTTGCAGATCGCGACCTTCTTGACCCGCTTGCCGCCCTTGACCTTGGCGATGGCCTTGCCGGGATCGACCCGGATGCCGAGGCTGCGCGCTTCGTCCGCCAGCGGCCCGGCCGAGGGACGGGCATCGACGACGCGCAACACATCCACGCCCGCCTGCTTCAGGATGATCGCAGTGCGATAGGCGTCGTCATTGTTGGTGGCGACGACCACGCGCTCGCCCGGGGTTACGCCCCAATTGACCACATAGTCGCGCATGGCCGAGGCCAGCATCACCCCCGGCACGTCATTGCCGGCAAAGGACAGCGGGCGCTCGATCGCGCCGGTGGCCGTGACGACCTGTTTGGCGCGGATGCGCCACAGACGATGGCGCGGCCCCTGAGTGCCCGGTTTGTGGTCGGTCAGACGCTCGTATCCCAGCACGTATCCGTGGTCATAGACCCCGGCCCCCATGCAGCGCGACCGCAGGGTGACATTGTCCATTGTTTCGAGTTCGGAAACCAATTGTTCCACGAACTTATCCACAGGCTCGTCGTTGACCGTGCCGCCATCGACAGGCGCGCGGCCACCCCAATGGGCGGTCTGTTCGATCAACATGACCTTGGCGCCCGATTGCGCCGCGGTCTTGGCCGCCTGCAGGCCCGCAACACCGCCGCCGATCACCAGAACGTCGGTGAAGGTATAGAAATGTTCATACGTGTCCGCGTCGCGGCTGTCCTTGTCGGGCGCCTTGCCCAAACCGGCCGACTGGCGGATGAACGGCTCGTACACATGTTTCCAGAACGGTTTGGGGTGGATGAACGTCTTGTAGTAGAACCCCGCCGGCAGGAACCGTGCCAGCGCCGTGTTCACCGCGCCGATGTCATACTCCAGGCTGGGCCAGTGGTTTTGCGAGATCGCGGTCAGGCCGTTGAACAGTTCGGTCGTGGTGGCGCGCTGGTTCGGCTCGAACCGGTTGCCCTGCCCTAGACCGACCAGCGCGTTGGGCTCCTCGGCACCGCTGGCGACGACGCCGCGCGGACGGTGGTATTTGAAGGACCGGCCGACCATCATCTGGTCGTTAGCCAGCAGGGCTGAGGCCAGCGTGTCGCCCTGATAGCCCTGCATAGAGGTACCGTTGAATGAAAACGTGACCGGTTTCGACCTGTCGATCAGGCGACCTTGATCTGCGAGACGGGTGCTCATTTTGCGGACCTTTCGCAAGTGGAGGCGTCAGGGCCTCCGGCAGATGTGTTCTTGAAAAGACGAAGCATCAGGAGAACTCTCTCCACGTCCAACCCGGCCGTCTGGCCGAAATCGCATCGCGGATTTCCTTTGGCGGCTCGGTGACCTGGGCCGAATAGGTGCCGAACACCTCAAGCGTCGCGGTGCACCGCGCGGCATGAAACCACTTGCCGCAGCCGTTGCTGTGCCGCCAGCGTTCGAAGTGCACGCCCTTGGGGTTTTCGCGCATGAACAGATAGTCATGGAACTCTTCGTCCGACGAGCCGGGACCGAAGCGTTTCATATGCGCTTCGCCGCCGGCAGTCAGTTCGGTCTCTTCGGCGTCGACGCCGCAATAGGGGCAACTCAGGATCAGCATGATGCCACTCCTCGCTTGAAAAATAGGGACCACACGCCCAGGTTTAGCGCATGGATATTTTGACCATTGTTTTGACCGTAGCTGGCACGCTTGCCGTTTTTGGACTGATCGCCTTCGTCATTTTCCGATCGGAAGAAAGGAAAACGATCAAACCAAGATCCGACAGGGCGAACAGTTCCGAAACCATTCACGGGTCGCATTGGGGCGACTGACATCAGTGTGCCACCCCGGCGGCGACGCTTTCGTCGATGAAGCGGCCCTCTTTGAACCGGTCCAGCGAGAACGCCTCGGTCAGCGGGGAATGCCCGGTGGCCATCAGCTGCGCCATGCCCCAGCCCGAACCGGGGATGGCCTTGAACCCGCCGGTGCCCCAGCCGCAGTTGATGAAGCAACCGCCCAGCGGCGTCTTGGACAGGATGGGCGACCGGTCGCCGGTCATGTCGACGATCCCGCCCCATTGCCGCAGCATCTTGAGCCGCGAGATCATCGGAAAGGTCTCGACCAGGGCCCGGACGGTTTCCTCGATATGGTGGAAACTGCCGCGCTGGGTGTAGTTGTTGAACCCGTCTGTGCCACCACCGATCACCATCTCGCCCTTGTCGGATTGCGACATGTAGCCGTGTACGGTGTTGGCCATCACCACCACGTCCATGCAAGGCTTGATCGGCTCGGACACCAGCGCCTGCAGGGCCAGCGCCTCGACCGGCAGACGGAAGCCCGCCATTTCAGCGAGTTGGCCCGAATGGCCCGCGACCACGATGCCCAGCTTGTCACATTCGATGGCGCCCTTGGTCGTCTCGACCCCTGTGACGCGACCGTTTTCAGACCGGACGCCCGTAACCTCACACTGCTGGATGATGTCCATACCCATATTCGAACAGGCACGCGCATAGCCCCAGGCCACCGCATCGTGGCGTGCGGTGCCGCCGCGCTCTTGCCACAGCGCACCAAGGACCGGATAGCGCGGGCCGTCGATGTTGATGATCGGGACCAGCTGCTTTACGCGCTCGGGCTCGATCCATTCGGTCTTGACCCCCTGAAGCGCGTTGGCATGCGCCGTACGCTGATAGCCGCGCACCTCGTGCTGGGTTTGCGCCAGCATCATTACGCCGCGCGGGCTGAACATCACGTTGTAGTTCAGATCCTGGCTCAGATCCTCGTACAGGCCGCGCGATTTTTCGTAGATCGCAGCCGACGGGTCCTGCAGATAGTTAGAGCGGATGATGGTCGTGTTCCGCCCGGTATTGCCGCCGCCCAGCCAGCCCTTTTCGATCACCGCGACGTTCTGGATACCGTAATTCTTGCCCAGATAATACGCCGTCGCCAAACCGTGCCCGCCGGCACCGACGATGATCACGTCATACCGTTTCTTGGGTTCTGGCGAACGCCAGGCGCGCTCCCATCCGGTGTGATAGCGCAGCGCCTCTCGCGCTACGGCAAAGGCTGAATAGTGTTTCATGAGCGAATCCGTCCGGTTCGTGATTGGCCGAAGATATGCCGTGCGGCGACAGATTACCCCTGCCGTACAGCGCCGCAATATCGCACTATTGCGACATGTAGGCCATTCGCGGCCATTTGTCCCTTTTTTCCGGGCGCGCGCAGGTCTAAGTGAGGGCAACAATTCCGGAGAGATCATGACATTCTGGGTTCTGCTTCTGCTCTTTGCGCTGTCGATCACCGCATTCTTGGCCTTTGGCCTGACCCGAACCCGCCGGCGACAGGAACATCCGGCGGCCTACGATCTGCGGGTGTACAAGGAACAGCTTGCCAGCGTTGATCGCGATCTGGCCCGCGGAGTGATCGCCAAAGCCGACGCCGAGCGAGTTCGGACGGAGATTTCGCGCCGTATCCTGGCCGCCGACGCGCAAATCCGTACCGGTGACGCGACGACCGGGCCGTCAACCACTGTTCGGGTGGCCGCCATCGGGTTCGTTGCCCTGGTGCTGATCGGCGGAGCGTTTGCTCTGTACCGCCAGCTGGGTGCCGCCGGATACCCTGATCAACCGCTTTCAGCGCGCATGGAGATGGCCGCCGAACTGCGTGAGAACAGACCCGGCCAGGAAGAGGCCGAGCAGATGGCCCCGCCCGTCGAAGCGCCTCAGCTTGAAGACAGCTATGCCAACCTTCTGAACCAGCTGCGCACGACCGTGGCCGACCGACCGGACGATCTTCAGGGTCACATTCTATTGGCGCAGCACGAAACCAACGCGGGCAATTTTCAAGCCGGTTATGCAGCCCAACGCCGTGCAATCGAATTGATGGGGGACGAGGCCCCGGCGGACGCCTATTCGAACCTGGCAGAAATGCTGATCCTCGCGGCGGGGGGCTATGTCTCGCCCGAAGCCGAAGCGGCCTTGCGTCAGGCACTGGAACGCGACCCGCAATCGGGACCGGCGCGCTATTACTGGGGCCAGATGCTGCTGCAGATCGGACGGCCGGACCAGGCCTATCGCGTCTGGATGGACACGCTGCGCACGTCGCCACCGGGGGCGCCTTGGGCCAACGCCATTCGCGCCCAGATCGACGAACTTGCCTGGCGCGCCGGCGTCTTCAACGCGCCCGAAATGGCAGCTGCTCCGGCAGGTGCGGGCCCCAGCCAGTCGGATATGGAAGCTGCGGCGGAATTGACGCCCGAGGAGCGTCAGGAGATGATCCGCGGCATGGTTGACGGATTGTCGGACCGGCTGGCGACCGAAGGTGGTTCTCCGCAGGAATGGGCCCGACTGATCTCGGCGCTTGGGGTGCTGGGAGAAACCGAGCAGGCCGCCGCGATCCGGGATGAAGCCGCGACCAAGTTTGCCGAAGACCCCGCCGCGCTTGAACTGATCAACTCGGCCGCGCAGCAGGCTGGTCTGTCGCAATGATCCAGGACGTGTTCGAGGATTTCGCAGCCGCATTGCCCCCGATGCAGGCGCTGATGGGTCTGGACCTGGGCGAAAAGACGATCGGCGTGGCTGTTTCCGACCGCATGCGCGGTGTGGCCAGCCCACTTGAGACCGTGCGCCGCAAGAAATTCAAGCTGGACTCTGCCCGCCTTCTGGAGATCGCCGCCGATCGCGAGATCGGAGGGATCGTCCTTGGTCTGCCCATGAATATGGACGGATCCGAGGGTCCAAGGTGCCAATCAACCCGCGCGTTTGCCCGCAACCTGTCCCAACTGACCGACATCCCGATCGGCTTCTGGGACGAGCGCCTGAGCACAGTTGCGGCAGAAAAGGCACTTTTGGAGGCGGATACGACACGAAAACGTCGCGGACAGGTTATCGACCACGTCGCGGCGGGTTATATCCTGCAAGGAGCGCTGGACAGGCTGCGCTTTCTTTAACGAGCCCGGAGACCGGCGATGACGAACATGATTTGGAAAAGGGACGAGGTCGAAAGTCCGTGTGTCCAGATCTGCGTCGTGCATCCAACCGAGCGTATCTGCACCGGCTGCTATCGCACCATCGACGAAATCACGCGCTGGTCGAAAATGGAAAGTTCGGAACGCGCCGAAATCATGAATGACCTGCCTGCCCGCAAGCCTCGCTTGGCCAAGCGACGGGGTGGTCGCGCGGCCCGTCTGGACAAAGCCTGACGATCAAAGGGCTTTGTCCGTCTTCCGGCTGTCTTCTTCATCTCTCGCTGTGTCCGTGCATGTCTGTACACCGGATCGTTGCCCGGCCTTCAATTCACTGCGGAACAAACGGGTGATTTCCGACTTGCTGGTCTGCGCGCGCCGAAGAGTAGATTCCTGGAAATCAACTTCGACAGCCGCGCCGGTCATGGATTTTCTTTTCAAAAACTTGATCAGCCGCATACGAGCCTTCCTGAATAAATCTGCGTCGCTGCGGGCCGGTCGAAAGCTCGGGAAAGGGGGATCGAGCCGTATGACTATGCGTGAGTGAGTGGCGGCCCGCAGCGACGATTTGCGCATACCGGAGTCAGGCTTTTGAGAAAGGGGGAAAACCTGCCGTCGCGCTTCAATTTTTTACCAATTAGACAAATCAGCCGGAGAGACTCAACAGTTACAATGCCTTCGCGCCCCGCGGCTGGGCGAAAAGGACGTAACGTAACAAGTTGGACCGGCCCGCGACGGCGTCCGATGTCAATCCAGGATTTGGCCCCGGACGCGCAGCGCGGCCCATTCATTCGGGCCGCGCGCCATCGTTATCCCGCCGCCAGCCACGCCTTGGCGTTTTCAATCTCTTCGGACGGGAAAAACTGGGTACGTGTACCCAGAATGTGGCCACCCACGCGCTGCGCGATGTTCTGCCATGCCTTGTCGCCGACGATGGCTGCCCGATCCAGCATTCCCACGTGACCGCGGGCCAGACGGAAATGCGCGGCCAGAGCGGTCAGCCCTTGCCAGCCATCGAACTCTCTCAGGTCGATCAGCAACCGGAACGCATCCCGGTCGCCCAGAATGGCATCCAGATCGGCTTCGGCTTTTCCGTATTCCTCGGGGTCGAGCTTACCCATCAGGCTGACCTGCACGCATGGCCCACCCAAATCCACGATGTGGATCGCGCCCAGAGATTCACGGATCCAGCGGCGCGCTTCTTCCAGCTCGGCCAGCTCGAATACCTGCACCGGACAGGGCATCAGCGGCGCAGCCAGGCGCACGCTGGTCTGGACCCATCCCTTGTCTGCGACGACCGCGGCGCGATCGAAGCCGCGCCAATGGCTTAGGCCCAGCTTGGTATCTTCCCAAGCCGCGCCCAGATCATAGCCTTTGAACTCGGGGCCGACGATAACCAGCAGGCGGACGGCGTCATGTTCCGCCAGCGCAGCCTCGATTGCGGGAACCAGAGTGTTTGTGTAATCGGCGCTTGTAACTTCGCCGGACAATTCGATTTCGATCAATGCACCGTCGGAATTCTTGTGGACCGTAATCATTTTGAGCCTCCAAAGCCAAAGAATGGCAGAAGGTTACGGGGATTCGACCCATTCGGCCACACCGCCCGGCAGCTCGGGCCGGAAATAGGCAATCATCCGTCCGTCCGGCCCTGCCGTTGCCCCCACCCCCCAAGGCGCAACCCCATGCAAAGAATGGCGATGCAACACGTAGGTTTCGCCGGGCGAGGCCGACACTTCGATACGCGGGCAGGCTTCGAACACTTTGCGGCGAGCCGCCTGATAAGCCTCGGTGATATCAGTCTGCGCCCACCGGGTACGCGGGACACCGGCCAACGCAGCCCGGAATGCCGCGCCCATGATTTTGTGGCTGCCATCCCAAACGACCAGAGGCGCGGCGTCTGCGCTCGCCTGTGTCAGCGGGATACCCAGGACCCATGCGTGAGGCTCGTCGATCTTGCGCCGACGGTCCGGACCGCCGGGTTTCAGACCATCCACATGCGCCGCATCGCGCTTGGCCCGGTATCGGGCCGCCGCCTCATTCTCGCCCCTGCGCGGGCGCGGATAGCCGGGATATACGACCGAGACCTGCCCCTTGTGCAATTCGATCGACCCATATTGTTCAACCAGAAACTCGACGGCCTGCCCACTCAACGGGGCTGAGGCGCCGACACGCCCTGCGCCGTCATTGGGCAGTGCATCGACGCCGATGAACCAGGTGCTTTCGCAATCCAACCACTGCCGGTGGGCCGGGTCACTGGCGGCCTGCTGCGCCAATGGTAGGGCGTGGGTCACCCAGTCGGCTACGGGCTTGTCGTAGGGGAATACTTCCCAACCCCGCGACCAGAAAGGACTTACCACCCCACTGCCTTGCGCAGCATGTTAAGCGCCACCAGCGTGATGAACACGGCAAACACGCGTTTGAGTGGCTTGGGGTCCATCGCATGGGCCAGTTTCACCCCCCAAGGCGCGGTGATCATCGTCATCGCGACAACCACACCAAAGGCCACAAGATTGACGGCGCCGATGGTCAGCGGCGGACGGTGTTCAGCTGCGATCGGCAGAAACAGAAAGCCCAGTACCGAGGGTACGGCGATGATCACGCCAAACCCCGCCGCCGTCGCAACGGCCCGATGGATCGGTGTGTTGTAGAGGCTCATCAGGGGCACACCAAAGCTGCCGCCGCCAATTCCCATCAGCACCGACAGAAACCCGACCAAAGGCGAAATCACCATCCGCTTCAGCCCGCCGGGCATGGCATCACCCAATCGCCATTCGGACTTGCCAAGTCCCAGATAAGCGCCAATCACCATTCCAAGGATTCCGAACAGCGCCTGCAACGCTTCCGTGCGCAGGGCCGAGGCGACCAGTACGCCAACAATCGCACCGACAGCGATACCCGGACCCCAGCCGCGCAGAATATCCCAATCGACGGCGCCTTTCTTGTTGTGACTCAGCACCGAACGAACCGAAGTCACGATGATCGTGGCAAGTGACGTCGCAAGACACAGCTGCATCAGCTGCGGGCCACCATATCCCAGCGTTTGAAAAGCGTAGAAGAAGGCCGGCACCAGAACGATCCCGCCACCGACTCCCAAAAGGCCAGCCAAAACACCGGCCAGCGCGCCGATCACAAGCAAAAGGCCCAGCATCTGGGCCAGCAACATCGTATCGGGCATCCGTCCCCCTTGGTCCCCGGCCCTCGGGCCGTCTTAAACTACCTGCGCCGCCTCGGCATCCGGTGCCACGCGGGACAGCGCGTCCGTAACCACCTCGGGTCCGGCATGGTCTTTGACCGCGCCTTCGGACAAAGCGCGCCTCCAACCACGAGCACCCGGGCGACGTGCGAACAATCCCAGCATATGTCGGGTGATCTGGTGCAACCGCCCCCCGCCGGCAAGATGCCGATCGATATAGGGCAGCATTTTCACCACGACTTCAACCGGATCCGCCTTTTGCCCCGACCCGTAGATCAGCGGGTCGGCCTCGGCCAGAATATCGGTTGGCTGATGATAGGCAGACCGCCCGATCATCACCCCGTCCAGTCCGGCGTCCAGATGCACCTGGGCTTCGGCCAGTGTCGTGATGCCTCCGTTGATCGAGATGTGGAGATCCGGAAAATCTGCTTTCATCCGGTGAACCAGATCGTAGTCCAGCGGCGGTATATCCCTGTTTTCTTTGGGGCTAAGCCCCTGAAGCCAGGCCTTGCGGGCGTGGATCGTCACGCGCCGACAGCCGGCGGCGCGAATCCGATCCAGAAAATCGGGCAATACGTCCTCGGGGTTTTGGTCATCCACGCCGATCCGACATTTGACCGTGACATCGACATCAACAACTTCCCGCATGGCGGCCACGCAATCGGCGACCCGGCCCGCCTCTTTCATCAAGACGGCCCCAAACGTTCCCGATTGAACCCGGTCTGACGGACAGCCACAGTTCAGGTTGATCTCGTCATACCCGGCCTCAGCCCCCAATGCGGCCGCCTGAGCCAGCTCCTGCGGGTCAGATCCGCCCAATTGCAGAGCGACGGGATGTTCCTCGGGGCTATGGTCCAGAAGATGCAGCGCTCCACCCCGTACCAGAGCAGGGGCCGTCACCATTTCCGTGTACAACAGCGTTTCAGCACTGAGCAAACGATGCAGATACCGACAGTGCCGATCGGTCCAATCCATCATCGGCGCAACCGACAAGCGCGCAGCGCGAGTGACTTCGCTGCGATCAGCAAGTGCCCGAGATTGAGACCCCGCCATCAGTGCACGTTCCTTTTTGTGGCCCAGACAAATCTGCGGCGCCCGGCCAAGCCGGGTCCGCGCTAGGCGTCTACCACTGTTTGACGCCGGATTTCCACCGTCGGATTGCTAGGCCCGGACGTCCGTTGGAGATTGTTCCGAGCGCTCGGCAAAACTGCCGCGCGTCCGGTTGGCGAAAGCCACCAGCGACAGCATCACCGGCACCTCGACCAGAACACCCACCACCGTGGCCAGAGCCGCACCCGAATTCAGGCCGAACAGGCTGATGGCGACGGCCACCGCCAGTTCAAAGAAGTTGGACGTGCCGATCAGTGCGCAGGGTGCCGCAATCCGGTGCGGCACGCGCAGGGCAAAGGCCGCGGCATAGGCCACGGCAAAGATGCCGTAGGACTGGATCAGGATCGGCACGGCGATCAGCGCGATGACCATCGGGCGGTCCAGGATCACCTGCCCCTGCAGGCCGAACAGGATGACGACGGTCGCGATCAGGCCGACAACGCCCCACGGCTTGACCCGGTCGCGGAACGCCTCGATCCGCTCGGCCGAGCCCAGCCGGTTGCGCGTCCAGACACCTGCCACCAGGGGCAGCGCCACGAACAGGACAACCGACAGCACCAGCGTCTGCCACGGAACCGAAATGTCGGTCACGCCCAGCAGGAAGGCCACGATCGGAGCAAAGGCAAAGACCATGACGATGTCATTCACCGACACCTGCAGCAACGTATAGTTCTCGTCCCCCTTGGTCAGATGCGACCAGACGAACACCATTGCCGTGCAGGGTGCCGCACCCAGCAGGATCAGCCCCGCAATGTATTGCTGGGCATCGGCGGGCGCGATCAGGTCGGCGAAGACGTATTCGAAGAACAGCACGCCCAGCGCGGCCATGGTAAAGGGCTTGATCAACCAGTTGACCACCAGAGTGATCGCCAGCCCTTTGGGCTGTTTTACCACGTCGCGCAGGCTGCTTGGGTCCACCCCCACCATCATCGGATAGACCATGGCCCAGATCAGCATCGCCACCACCAGGTTGACATTGGCCACTTCGGCCGCCGCGATGGCCTGGACCAAACCCGGCGTGAATGAGCCGATGGCGATCCCGGCGGCCATGGCCAGCGCGATCCACAGGGACAGGTATCGTTCAAATACGCTCATGCAGAGATCTCCGAAGTTGTTTGGGGCTGCAAGCGCCCCGCCGCAAGGGCGGACAGCGCGACCATGGCGGCCGCCGTCCCCAGCATCAAGGGCAACCCGCCCCATTGATAGGTCAGCCCGGACAGCAGCGTGCCCATCAGCCGCCCGCCCGCATTGGCCATGTAGTAGAAGCCCACATCCATCGTCACCCGCTCGGCCCGGGTGAAGGCCAGGATCAGATAGGAATGCAGCGAGGAATTCACCGCAAAGACCGCGCCAAAGGCCAGCAGGCCGCCCACCAGCGTCAGCGTCAGCCACGGTGCGGGTCCAGAGGACATCAGCGCGGCCACCGTCAGGACGGCCGGCACGCAGGCCAGCCCCCAGGCCCAACTGCGCGCCGCTGCGATCAGGTCGGCCTCATCCCGCGCCCCTGCCCGCAGCAGGCGCGGGGCGGCGGCCTGAACGATGCCGTACAGAATGACCCACAAGGCCATGAACCCGCCGATCAGAAAAAAGGCCGAGCGGTTGCCCGCTTCGCTGCCATCCGACAGCACGGCGTAGAAATAGATCGGGATGCCGACGACGAACCAGACGTCGCGCGCGCCGAACAGGAAGACCCGCGCCGCGGACAACCAGTTCACATTGGCCGATTTCGAAAAGACCTCGGAAAACTTCGCGCCCTTGCGGCCCTTGGGCAGCCCCGGCGGCATCGCCAGCAGCACCGCCACCAGGATCAGAAACAAGACCCCCGCCATGCCCAGCACGGCACCCGTGAAGCCGAACCCGGCCAACAAGGCCGCTCCCAGCAGGAAGCCCACCCCTTTGACCGCGTTCTTCGACCCGGTCAGCACCGCGACCCAGCGGAACAGTCCGTTGCCCTCGGTGGGGGCCAACAGCTTGACCGCCGATTTCGACGACATCTTGGTCAGGTCCTTGGCCACCCCGCTGGCGCCCTGCACGACCATCACGAAGGCGACGGACACACCGATGGTCCAGCCCGGATCCAACTGCGCCAGCGCCAGCAAGGCCAGCACCTGTATCGTCAGCCCCGCGTACAAGGTCGCGGTCAGACCGAACCGCGCGGCGATCCACCCGGCGGCCAGGTTGGTGGCCATCCCGGCGATCTCGTACAGCACGAACAGATAGGCCAGCTGAACCGGTGAAAAGCCCAGCGTGTGAAAATGCAGCAGCACCAGCATCCGCAGGGCGCCGTCGGTCAGCATGAAGGCCCAATAGGCAGCCGTGACGGCCATATAGGCCGACAACCCGTCCGGACGCTGGGAAGCGCTTGTCAAAGCGATGCCCCGACCATCATCGCGACATCCACCAGACGGTGCGCGTAGCCCATCTCGTTGTCGTACCAAGCATAGACCTTTACCTGCGTTCCGTTCACCACCATGGTCGACGGTGCATCCACGATGCTGGACCGGGTGTCATTGGTATAGTCGGTCGAGACCAGAGGACGCTCCTCATAGCCCAGAATGCCGGCCAGAGGCCCCTCGGCCGCGGCCTTGAACATGACGTTCACCTCTTCGGCCGTCGTTTCGCGTTCGACCTCGAACACGCAATCGGTCAGCGAGGCATTCAGCAGCGGCACCCGCACCGCATGCCCGTTCAGCCGCCCCGTCAGCTCGGGATAGATCAGGGTGATCGCCGTGGCGCTGCCAGTGGTCGTGGGGATCAGCGAGTTCAGCGCCGAGCGCGCACGGCGCAGGTCCTTGGCCGGACGGTCCACGATCGTCTGCGTGTTGGTCACGTCATGAATCGTGGTGATCGAGCCGTGCCGGATGCCCAGGCTCTCGTGGATCACCTTGACCACCGGGGCCAGGCAGTTCGTGGTGCAACTGGCCGCGGTCACGATGCGGTGGCGCGCCGGATCATAGGTGCCCTCGTTCACGCCGAAGACGATATTGGCCGCATCACCATCCTTGACCGGCGCCGAGACCACCACTTTCTTCACTCCGGCGTCAAAGTATGGGGCCAGCTTGGCCTCGGTTTTGAAGACCCCGGTGCAGTCGATGACGACGTCGACGCCTTCAAGCGGCAGATCAGACAGGTTGCGGGTTCCGATGAAGGGCAACCGAACGCCGTCGATGGTGACCGAGCTTTCATCATGGCGAAACTCGGCGTCCCAGCGGCCATGCACGGTGTCGAACTCCAGAAGATGCGCGTGCATCGCGGGGTCCCCCACCGCGTCGTTGATCCAGGCGATCTGCGCGCCTTTCTCAAGCAGGGGTTTCAAGGCCAGCTTGCCGATGCGGCCAAGGCCGTTGAGAGCATAAACGGTCATGCGATTTCTCCGGTATGGATCTGGCCGATGTCATCCACGGCCTTCTGAAGGGACATGCGGTCAAGGGTTTCGAACGGCAGCGAGGAAAAGGTCAGGATCCGGTTGCGCAACGCGCCGTAGGCCTGCTGGAAGGCAAGGCTTTTTTGGGCCTCTGTCCCCTCGGCCTTCACCGGATCGGGCATACCCCAATGCGCGCTGATCGGCTGCCCGGGCCAGGCGGGGCAATCTTCGTTCGCAGCCTGATTGCATACGGTGAACACGAAATCGAATTTCGGCGCGCCCGGGGCCTGGAACTCGCCTACATTCTTGGCGCGCAGGTCCGAGATGTCGTGCCCATTCTGCCGCAGCACCTCAAGTGCCGCTGGGTTCAACTGGGACTGAGGACGTGTACCGGCGGAAAACACGTTGAAACGGTCGCCGCCAAGCTGCTTCAAAAGGGCCTCGGCGAAAATCGAGCGCGCGGAATTCCCGGTGCATATGAACAAAACGTTGTAGGTACGCGGGGCCTTGGCCGCAGGCGCGTCAACGCCGTTGAGCGGACTGGGCGCGCAGAGTTCCGGGCGCCCACGGCAGCAATCCAGCAGAAGGAAATCGAACGTCTCCCGCACGGCGTCCATATCCACCGAGTAGCGCAAGGATGTCCCGACCCTTTCCTGCGTCACAAGGCTGGCCTGCATCAGCGCGTTTACGTAGTTGGACAGCGTATTTGGCTTGAGATCCAACGCCATGGCAATCTCGGTCGCGGGTATGCGATCGGGATACCGGCGCATCAACAGCCGGAAAACGGCCAACCGAGACGGATGACCCAAGGTGAACAGGCGGTCGGGAATCAATTTTTCCATAATTCATGGATATTCGAATTAACAGTGAAATCAAGTGCCCGTGTTTGGCGTGCTGAAACCGCTCGCAAGAATTCGCGATTAGCCACAATGCCGCCCCTCGCCCAAAACGGAACGACGGGTGAATTGACAAGGAAGAAAATGGTGCGGCCGAGAAGACTCGAACTTCCACGGGTGTTACCCCACAGCGACCTCAACGCTGCGCGTCTACCAATTCCGCCACGGCCGCACTGCCTGTGACTTGGTAGGCGGCGTATAGACGCTTGGCAAAAGGATGTGAAGAGGCAAAAGCAACCGCATTGGAATTCCCGGCCCGCAACCATATCTGTGGGGTCATGAAACCCGATGCCACATTGCAGCAGGAGCATCCGATGCCCACACCCGATCCCCGCCCCGTCATCCAAGTCGACATCGTATCCGATGTCGTATGCCCGTGGTGCATCGTCGGGTTTCGTCAACTTGATCTAGCGCTGGAGCAGGAGAACGTGCTGGCGCAGCTCCGGTGGCACCCGTTCGAGCTGAACCCCGCAATGGGGCCGGATGGCCAGAACCTGCGAGAGCACATCATGGAAAAGTACGGCTCGACCGCCGAGCAGAGCCAGCAGGCCCGACACCGGTTGACCGCGCTGGGTGCAGATTTGGGTTTCACGTTCAATTTCAATGATGACAGCCGGATAGTGAACACCTTTGCTGCGCATCAACTTCTGGACTGGGCCGAAGCGCAAGGCAGGCAACACCCGCTGAAGCTGGCATTGTTCAAGGCCTATTTCACAGATCAGCGGGATGTTTCGAAAATTGAGGTGTTGCTGGATGCCGCTCAGACGGCTGGCCTCGACCCAGACGCCGCCCGCGCGGCGTTGGAATCGGGCACGCATGCAGACCCGGTAAGGCAAAAGCAACAATTCTGGACCGGCCGAGGCATCACCGGAGTTCCGGCAATGGTTTTTGGCGGCAAGTACCTGCTGACGGGTGCGCAGGGCACCGAGACTTACGCTCAGGTCCTGCAGCGATGCCTGGCCGAGGCCGCCTAACCTCTTTCGCTTAGACAGCAGGACAGCTATGAGGCGCGCATGGAATGGAAGATCACCGACGGACTGACAGACTATGACACCGCCGTCGCCTTCATGGAGGCGCGGGTGGCCGAGATTGCGGCCGGAACTGCGGACGAGTGCATCTGGTTCTTGGAGCATCCGCCGCTTTATACGGCCGGAACATCAGCCAAACCCCAAGACCTGACCGACCCGGATCGATTTCCGGTCTATGCAAGCAAGCGCGGGGGCGAATACACCTATCACGGGCCCGGCCAGCGGGTCGTCTATGTCATGCTGGATGTCGGGAAGCGCGGCCATGATGTCCGCCGCTTTGTCAAACAGCTGGAAACCTGGGTGATCTCGGCATTGGCCGAGTTCAACGTCCACGGAGAAATCCGCGAAGGCCGTGTCGGCGTCTGGGTGCCGCGCAAGGACAAGCCGCTGACCGTCAGTGGCGAACCGGCCGAGGACAAGATCGCCGCCATTGGCATCCGCTTGCGGAAATGGATCAGCTTCCACGGCATCTCGATCAACGTGGAACCGGACCTGGAGCATTTTTCGGGCATCGTTCCCTGCGGCATCCGGGAGTTCGGCGTGACCTCGTTGGTGGACTTGGGACTGCCGGTCACAATGGCCGATGTCGATGTGGCTCTGCGCAAAACCTTTACTGAGGCTTTTGGCCCTGAAGTGGCCTGACCCCCACGCATCGACCATGGTCTCGAATCGCAGAATCTGACCCTGCGGAACGACAATCCTCGATGCAGGGTTCTTCTGTTTCTCAATATGGTCGCAAATTTCCGAAGATTGCCGCGAATTGCCTTAAAATTTAGGGAATCTCCTTCTTCCTTCCACACAACAGCCGCAGTTTGAGGTATCATGAGTATACCGTTCAAGAGTGAGTGGTATGTTAACCGGTGATCGCGGCCAGCCCGCGAAAATCGATCAAGTGTTTGGTTACGAGTCTGCCGTTCCGACCCCATATCGGAACGGCAATTCTCGTTTTTGGGCCTCAGTTTTCGCCTGATTGGTCCGCGGCATGGCCGAAACGCACGGTCTGCGGGCAAGCCCGACCGGCCGTTTCCACCTCAAGCGTCAGGTGGCCGATTCCAAAACTGTCGCGCATTGCTTGTTTCACCAAACCGCGCACCTCCTCAGCCTGCGACCAGGCCCAGTCTTCGACCACCAGATGCGCGGTAAGCGCGGGCTGGTTTTCCTGCATGCTCCACAGATGGACATGGTGAACCTCGCGCACGCAATCGGTTGCCTCAATTACCGAGGCGACCTCCTCGGGGTCCAGATCGGGCGGCGCGCCAAGCATGAGAACACGGATCGTTTCTCCGATCTCGCTTTGGACATGCCACAGGATGTAAAGCGAAATCAGAATGGTTACGGCCGGATCGACCCACGTCCAGTTGAACAGGATCACAGCTGCCCCGGCCACGATCACTGCAACCGATCCCAGCGCGTCAGCAACGTTGTGCAGAAAAGCCGCGCGGATATTCATGCTGGTTTTGGCCATACTATAGGTCAAAAGCGCGGTGATGAGATCCACCACCAACGCCAGCACGGCAATCCATACCACAAGCCAGCCGTCAATCGGCTCAGGCTGAAAGAACCGCGTCACACCTTCGTACATCAGGTACACGGCGATGACGATCAGTGTGGTATAGTTGACCAGCGCCGCGACCACTTCGGCCCGACCGTATCCGAAGCTCATGCGCGGGTCGGCTGGGCGGCGGGCGATCTTGCGGGCAAAGAACGCGATGATCAGCGCAATCGCGTCGGAAAAGTTGTGCAGCGCGTCAGCGATGAGCGCCAGCGACCCCGAAAAGATCCCACCGACCACCTGTGCCAGCGTCAGAAACATGTTGACCGCGATGGCCCATGCCACCCGCGCGTCTCCGGCATCGGCGTCGATTTGGGCGTGGTGTTTGTGTCCGGCGTGGGAATGATCATGCGCCATGATGTCGTGTCCTTGTCTGGGCCATGGTCCACACCTAATTCCTCTAGTGACTAGAGGTTCAAGGGGGGATTGGAGAAAATGTTCTCGATCGGGGATTTGTCCCGGCGCACAGGCGTCAAAACCGCCACGATCCGGTTTTACGAAGAAAGGGGCCTGCTGCCACCGCCAGAACGGACCGCCGGCAACCAAAGGCGTTATGACCGCGCCGCGCTCGAGCGGCTGCACTTTGTCAAACACACGCGCGATCTTGGACTGCCATTGGCCGATGTCGAGGCCCTGCTGTCATTGGAAGGCGCCCAAGGCGCCGATCTGAACCGGGCGCACGAAATCGCCGAGCGGCAGCTGACGGACCTGCAGGATCGGATTGCAAAGCTGCGCCGGCTCGAGACCGAACTTGCCCGGATCGCAGCCGCCTGCGACGGGCAGCACGACCATGTCTGCTCAGTCTTGCAGGCGTTTGGGGATCACGATGCCTGTTCTGGGGCGCATCAGGCTCACCCACCCGTCACGCCAGCGCAGCCCTGATGCGCTCGGCGTGTTTGGCGATCTCGTCGAAATCGCCCATTTTGCCGGGCGGGCGCAGAGAGACGCCCTCGTGCCGGGGCAGGACATGGAAATGCAGGTGAAACACCTCCTGCCCTCCGGCTGCCTCGTTGAACTGCTGGATGGTCAACCCTTCGGCGTCAAAGGCGCGCATGACCGCACGCGCCAGTTTCTGAACCGTGGTCATGACTGCGGCCAATTGCTCGGGTGTGGCATCCAGCACGTTGCGGCAAGGCGTCTTCGGGATCACCAGAAGGTGTCCGTCCGCGCGCGGCATGATATCCATGAAAGCCAGCGTGTCCTCATCCTCGTAGACGCGGGTAGAGGGGATCTCGCCCCGCAGGATCTTGGCAAAGATGTTTTCGGGATCATAAGCGGTCATGGCGGGTCTCCTACAAAGGGGCTGCGTGTTGTTCTGCGGCCAAGCCCGCAGCGGGTCAAGGCGTGATTCCGCCCTTGCGAAGCCCCTGTCCTTGCAATTCGCCTGTTCATCCCCAGATACCGGTCATCCAAGGCTGAAATCGCACGGGTGTCCTCCTGCCCCGCGACAATTAATCTTGATCCAGATCAAACTCGGCCATTGAAGGCCGCCCCCTTGCATTCTAAAACCAGCAGGAATCCCGCGCGCCGGAGAGGTCCGGCTGCGCGGTCTATTTGCAACAGGAGGCACCTAAATGGCAGACGCAGCCATTCATGGTCACGATCATGAAGACCAGCGCGGGTTCTTTACCCGGTGGTTCATGTCGACCAACCACAAGGATATCGGGATCCTATACCTGATCTTCTCGGCCTTTGCCGGGTTCATCTCGGTCGCGATGACCATCTACATGCGGCTTGAACTGATGCATCCGGGCGTTCAGTACATGTGCCTGGAAGGCTTCATGGCCGATCCCTGCACGCCCAACGGACACCTGTGGAACGTGATGATCACCTATCACGGTGTTCTGATGATGTTCTTCGTGGTCATCCCCGCGCTGTTCGGCGGATTCGGTAACTATTTCATGCCGTTGCAGATCGGTGCGCCGGACATGGCGTTCCCGCGGATGAACAACCTGTCCTTCTGGCTGTATGTTGCCGGCACCTCGCTGGGCATCGCGTCGCTGCTGGCCCCCGGCGGCAACGACCAGGCCGGCTCGGGCGTGGGCTGGGTTCTGTACCCGCCGCTGTCGACGACCGAAGGCGGCATGTCCATGGACCTGGCGATCTTTGCCGTGCACGTATCGGGCGCCTCCTCGATCCTCGGCGCGATCAACATGATCACCACCTTCCTGAACATGCGTGCCCCGGGCATGACCCTGTTCAAGGTGCCGCTGTTCAGCTGGTCGATCTTCGTCACCTCGTGGCTGATTCTGCTGTCGCTGCCGGTTCTGGCGGGCGCGATCACCATGCTGCTGATGGACCGCAACTTCGGCTTCACCTTCTTTGATCCGGCCGGTGGCGGTGACCCGATCCTGTACCAGCATATCCTGTGGTTCTTCGGCCACCCCGAAGTGTACATCGTGATCCTGCCAGGCTTCGGCATCATCAGCCACGTGATCGCCACCTTCTCGCGCAAGCCGATCTTCGGCTATCTGCCGATGGTCTGGGCGATCATCGCAATCGGCGCGCTGGGCTTTGTCGTGTGGGCACACCACATGTACACCGTCGGCATGTCGCTGCGCCAGCAGGCCTACTTCATGCTGGCCACGATGGTCATCGCGGTTCCGACGGGCGTGAAGGTGTTCTCGTGGATCGCCACCATGTGGGGCGGCTCGATCGAGTTCAAGACGCCGATGCTGTTCGCCTTCGGCTTCCTCTTCCTGTTCACCGTCGGCGGTGTGACCGGTGTGGTGCTGTCGCAAGCCGGTATCGACCGGGCCTACCACGACACCTACTATGTCGTCGCGCACTTCCACTACGTGATGAGCCTGGGTGCAGTCTTTGCAATCTTTGCAGGCGTGTACTTCTACTTCTCGAAGATGACGGGCCGTCAGTACTCGGAGTTCTGGGGTAAGGTGCACTTCTGGATGTTCTTCATCGGTGCAAACCTGACCTTCTTCCCGCAGCACTTCCTGGGCCGTCAGGGCATGCCGCGCCGGTATATCGACTATCCCGAAGCCTTCGCTCAGTGGAACTTCGTGTCTTCGATCGGTGCGTTCGTCTCGTTCGCTTCGTTCCTGCTGTTCTTCGGGATCGTGTTCTACGCCCTGTTCCGTGGCGCCAAGGAAACACGTCCGAACCCGTGGAACGAATACGCGGATACGCTGGAATGGACCCTGCCCTCGCCGCCGCCCGAGCACACGTTCGAGCAGCTGCCCAAGCAGGAAGACTGGGACAAGGGCCACGCGCACTGATCCCTTCCCGAAAACAGGAAACCCCGCCTTCACGGCGGGGTTTTTCTTTTTCTGTTCGCGCTCTACCGGCCATCGAATTCCGCGGGCGGTCGCAATATCGTTGAAAATCGGGTATCCTTGGCGCGCCGCATGTCCGGCCAATCTCCGAGGTTACCATGCCCGATATTGATTTCTGGTACTCCATCGGCAGCACTTACAGTTTCCTGACCATCATGCGTCTGGACGACTGGTGCTCAGAACATCAGGCGCAGGTTAACTGGCGCCCTTTCGACGTACGCGCGGTCATGTCTGAACAGAAGAACATTCCGTTTGCGGGCAAACCCGTCAAGTCGGCCTACATGTGGCGCGACATCGAACGCCGCGCAGCCAAGTACCATATTCACGCCAAGCTGCCGGCCCCCTATCCAATTTCGAACCTCGAATTGGCCAACCAGGTCGCGCTGCTGGGAATCCGGGAAGGATGGGGCAAGAGCTTTACCCAAAACCTTTACAGGATCTGGTTTGAAGACGGTATCGAAGCCGGCAGTGAAAACGCCATCTCCGAGGCTCTGTTCCGTTGCCAGCTGGACCCGCTGCCGGTCATGGCCCGCGCGCGCAGCCCCGAAATCGAAACCGCGTTGAAAGTTGAAACCGAAACGGCGGTAGCCCTGGGCGTATTCGGCGCGCCCAGCTTTGTTACGCGGGGCGAAGTGTTCTGGGGCGACGATCGGCTTGAAGACGCGCTGTCCTGGGCGCGGGTCGGGCACGTCGTTTAAAATTGGCAATCGACACCGGATCAGCAGGCGCTATTTTTGCAATATGCCCTACCATTGGAAAGTCAGCTCGAACTCGGAACAGGAATTGCGCCTTTGGCCGCACAATTCCCTGCCGCCGCGCGGCGCAATGGCCGTCGTACTATCGGTTTTCCTGTTTGGACTGATACCCCTACTGGCAGTTCTGGGATCGGTTCTGCTGTGGGGGCTATTGCCGTTCCTTCTGTTGACGGTGGCGGGCCTATGGCTTGCGATCCAGTCAAACTATCGGTCTCGAAACGTGTTTGAGGTACTGACCCTTACCGGAACCCAAGCACGCCTGATCCATCACAGCGCCCGGACCGGGCAGCAGGAATGGAGTTGCAATCGATACTGGGCGCGTCCGGAAATGCACAAGGCCGGCGGTCCGGTCCCGAACTATGTGACCCTGTCGGGTGAAGGACGGGTGGTCGAAATTGGCGCGTTCCTCTCAGAGGAGGAACGCATTGCGTTGTATGATGATCTGGTAAAGCGGCTGCGGGAACCAGCACCCGACTAAAGCGCGTCAGCAGTCGCCGTTCGACGCGGAGCACAGGTGGTCTTTGACCAGCGGCCCTACCTTTCCAAAGTCCATCTGGCCTGTGTAGTTGGCCTTGAGCTCGCCCATGACCTTGCCCATGTCCCGGATCGACCCGGCACCGGTCGCCGTGATCGCCGTCTGGATGGCCTTTGCGACCTCATCATCATCCAACTGCTTGGGCAGGAATTCCTCGATGATCTTCACCTCGCGCAGTTCGCGCTCGGCCAGGTCCAAACGACCACCTTCCTCATAGGCCCGCGCGCTTTCTTTGCGCTGCTTGCTCATTTTCCCAAGGATCTCAAGAACATCTGAGTCATCACAGCCCTTGGCCTCTTCGTTTCCAGCCGCACGCAGCGCGATGTCCCGATCCTTGATCGCGGCATTGACCAGCCGCAGCGTCGACAGACGCTCGGCATCCTTGTCCTTCATTGCTTGCTTCAGGGCAGTGGTCACCCGAGTTCGCATATCCATCTGTTCTGTCCATCCCCATGGCAACGGAACCCCGAACATATCTAAACAAAATCCGAGGCACAACAGCAGACACATAAGGCTAAATCATTGAAAAACAACAATAGCCCAAAATTTGAACAGGGTTGACCCGAGACCCCAACCCCCTTAGTTATGCGCCGATTTACCCGATAGGAGAGTCGCGCCATGGCCCATCAAGCCACGTCCAAGCCCACCGCATGTCTGGCTCTGGCCGACGGAACGCTCTTCTTCGGAACCGGGTTCGGCGCCACGGGACAAACCGTGGCCGAGCTGTGTTTCAACACCGCGATGACCGGATATCAGGAGATCATGACCGACCCGTCCTATGCCGGGCAGATCGTGACCTTCACCTTCCCGCATATCGGCAATGTCGGCGTCAATCCCGACGATGACGAAACTGCCGATCCGGTGGCCGCGGGCATGGTCGTGAAATGGGATCCGACCGAGCCGTCAAACTGGCGCTCGGCCGAGCGGCTGACCGACTGGCTGGCCCGCCGCGGCCGGATCGCCATCGGTGGGGTCGATACCCGCCGGCTGACCCGTGCGATCCGCCAGCAAGGCGCTCCGCATGTCGCGTTAGCCCATGACCCGCAAGGCAACTTCGACATCGAAGCCCTGGTTGCTGCGGCGCGTGGTTTCGCCGGGCTGGAGGGCATGGATCTGGCCAAGGATGTGACCTGCGCCCAGAGCTACCGCTGGGACGAGATGCGCTGGGCCTGGCCGGATGGCTACCGGCGTCAGGAAGCGCCCGTGCACAAGGTCGTCGCGTTGGACTACGGCGCAAAACGGAACATCCTGCGCTGCCTGGCTTCGGCCGGTTGCGACGTGACGGTCCTGCCCGCAACCGCAACCGCGGCTGAGGTGCTGGCGCACGACCCTGATGGCGTGTTCCTGTCCAACGGCCCGGGAGACCCGGCTGCCACCGGCACCTATGCTGTGCCGATGATCAAGGAAATACTCGAAACCACGGATCTGCCGATTTTCGGGATCTGCCTAGGTCACCAGATGCTGGCACTGGCGTTGGGCGGCAAGACCATCAAGATGAACCACGGACACCACGGCGCCAACCACCCGGTCAAGGACCTGGAAACCGGCAAGGTCGAGATCACTTCGATGAACCACGGATTCGCGGTCGACGCCCAATCGTTGCCTGCGGGGGTGGTTGAAACCCACCGGTCGCTGTTCGATGGCTCGAACTGCGGGATCCGCATGTCCGATCGCCCGGTGTATTCGGTTCAGTATCACCCCGAAGCCTCGCCCGGCCCGCAAGACAGCTTTTACCTTTTTGAACGGTTTGCCGCGGCCATGGCCGACCGAAAAGTGCGCGCTTAATCCCGCAGGTTTGCGGACCGCGTCAACGTTAACCCGGAATTAACCTTGATTGAGCAACTCTGACCCGACACTTCGGGCAGGGTTTTCTTATGGTTGAATTGAATTTTCTGGGTCACGGACCCGCGACCCCGGTTTCCGGAATTGGCCCCCGCAAACCTTTGGGCACCTGCCTGATCGACTTGGGGGTGATCACCCCCGCTCAACTGGATCACGCCCTGAAACTGCAGGAGCGGCAGAACGCTCCTCTGGGCGAAATTATGGTTGGCGAGCAAATGGCCGCGCGCAGCGATGTGCTGTTGGCGCTGGGTCAACAACATGGGCTGCAGATCGCCGATTTGGAAAGCACGCCGCCACCCGCTGACCTTTGCGCGCTGCGCCCGATGCAGTTCTGGCTGACGTACAATGCCATTCCGTGGCTGCGAGTCGGGCCCGTGCTCTTGGTCGCGACGGCATACCCAGACCGCTTTGATGAAATAAGGTCCGGGTTGGCAGATTGCGCCCAGACAGTCCTGCCGGTGCTGGCCGCACCCGATGACATCGACCAAGCCATTGCCCGACATTACGCAAAACCTTTGGCTGAGGCGGCGGAAACGCGGGCGCCGCTTTCGCAAAGCTGCCGCTCATGGACTGCGAGCTCGCGTCTCCTGCCAACCCTCTTGGCTCTGGCTGCGCTTGCGGGCCTGGGCCTGCAACCGAATGCCGGGCTATCCGTGCTGTTCTGGGCCGCAGTCTCAACACTGATCCTGTTCCTGATACTTCGGCTGGCCGGGTTGATATCGTATCTCTTCCCCAAAAAGGCCGAGAAACCAGACGGTCCACCTGCGCAACACCGCCTGCCCTGCGTGTCCATCCTGGTGCCCCTGCACAAGGAACGGGAAATCGCCGGTGCGCTGATCCAACGGCTGAGACGCCTGACCTATCCAAAGGCGCTGTTGGACGTGATCCTGGTCTTGGAAGAGCATGACGACGTCACCCGGTCAGCTCTTGCGCAGACCACCCTGCCCAGCTGGATCCGAACGCTGGAGGTGCCCGATCTTGGCAACCTGACCACCAAACCACGGGCGATGAACTATGCGCTGGATTTCTGCCGAGGAGATATTTTGGGCGTCTGGGATGCCGAGGATGCGCCTCTTCCAGACCAACTCGAGACCGTGGTGGAGCAATTCGCCCGCGCGCCCGATGATGTGGTCTGCCTGCAGGGTGTTCTGGACTACTACAACCCGCGCACCAACTGGCGCTCGCGTTGCTTCACCATCGAATACAGCGGTTGGTTCCGCGTGATCCTGCCCGGAATCGCGCGGTTGGGTCTTGTGGTGCCCCTGGGCGGAACGACGTTCTTCTTCCGCAGGGACAAGCTGTTGGAATTGGGGGGCTGGGACGCTCATAATGTGACCGAAGACGCGGATCTGGGGGTTCGACTCAGCCGCGCGGGCTATCGCACCGAAATCGTGAATACCGCCACGTATGAAGAGGCCAATTTCCGCGCCTGGCCTTGGGTGAAGCAGCGCTCGCGCTGGCTCAAAGGGTTTATGGTCACATACCTTGTCCACATGCGCTCGCCCTTGGCATTGTTGCGTGATCTGGGGTTGTGGCGCTTTCTGGGTGTCCAAGCCTTTTTCCTGGGAACGGTCGGACAATTCCTGCTTGCCCCCGTGCTGTGGGTCTTCTGGCTGACCTTTTTGGGGATGACGAACCCCTTCGAAGCTGTATTGGCACCGCAAATCTTGCACGCCTGTGTCTACCTGTTCCTGACCGCCGAGGCCGCGAATATCCTAGTTGGAGGCTTGGGCGTGCTGGCCGGAGGTCGCCGTTTTCTGCTGCCGTGGGTCCCGACCATGGCACTCTACTACCCCTTGGGCGTGGCAGCCGCCTACAAGGCGCTGTGGGAACTGGCGGTCAGACCGTTTTTCTGGGACAAGACCCAGCACGGGCACGCCAGCGAAGAAGCGCAGCCAGATGAGGCAGCTATTTCTCGCGCCGGATTGCATCCTGCTTCAGCCGGGTCATGAACGCGACCGAGATATGTTCCTTCAAGGCCCGGTCGGCGGCTTCTTCGTCATGAGCCGCGATCGCCTCGACGATCCCCTTATGCTCACTCTGAGCGATTTCACCGCGGCCCTGCGCGGCCAATGAAGTCGTTGCCATCAGAGCCATGGTGCGATGGACAAGGTCCAATTGCTGCACAAGGTAGCGGTTGTGCGACGCAAGGTGGATCTGCTCGTGGAACCGTCGGTTGGCCCGGGACAGCGCCACGGGATCATCCACAAGCGCGTCATCGGCTTCGACCATTTCCTGCAGGACTTTGATTTCCTCATCCGTGGCATGCCGCGCGGCCAGCCGGGCCGCCAGCCCTTCCAATTCACGTCGAACGACATAGAGCTCGGCCATCTGGTTGTGGTCCAGCGAGGCCACGATCAGCGACCGCCCGTCACGTTCCAGCAGCGACTGCGTCTCGAGCCGCTGCAGCGCCTCACGGATCGGGGTGCGGGACACGCCGAACCGCTCGGCCAGTTCGCTTTCCACCAGCCGGTCGCCGGGTTTGTACACCCCCACGTCGATCGCTTCGAGGATCAGGCTATACGCATCGGTCTGGGGCTGTCGGGACTGGGTCATTGGGTCGGGTCTCTCCTCGTTCGGACATGTCTATCCGGGCCATGGGTCTGCAATCAAGTGCGCCATTGAAAACCCGGTGGCCGCGGCCTAAACCCAAGCCCATGGTCAAGCCTGCATTTTCACATCTCACCCAATGGGTGTTCGATCTGGACAATACCCTGTATCCGCCGCACATGCGCCTGTTCGATCAGATCGAGGTGCTGATGACGGAATACGTGGTCGAAGCCCTGCGCGTCGACCGGGCCGAGGCCGACCGGCTGCGCCAGCACTATTGGCGCGAACACGGAACCACGCTGGCCGGGCTTATGGCCGAACATGATCTGGACCCCGAGCCCTATCTGCACGCGGTTCATCAGGTCGACCTGAGCCACATGGAGCCCGACCCTGCGCTGGCCGCGCATATCCGGGCACTTCCCGGGCGGCGCATCGTCTACACCAACGGCAGCGCGCCCTATGCCGAGCGGGTTCTGGCCTCACGCGGGTTGGATGGGTTGTTCGACGCGATCTATGGGGTCGAACATGCGGGGTATCGGCCCAAACCGGACAAGGCCGCGTTTGAAACGGTGTTTGCCCGCGATGGCATCCACCCCGACCGCGCCGCGATGTTCGAGGACGAGCCGCGCAACCTGAAGGCCCCGCATGACATGGGCATGCGTACCGTGCATGTTGCCCCCGATCCTCATGACGCGGATCATATCCACCACCACACCGATGACCTGACCGCCTTTCTCGCGCGCCTGATCTGAACCACCCGAGACTGCGACGAAATGCGCCTGCGTGCAGCCTGAAACTGCGACGATCCGCGCATTCTGCAGCTGCAAAGTCGTTCCTACATCAGGCTCAGCGACGAACAGAACTGGAGACCCCGATGACCGCGATCGAGATGCCCGGCCGCCTGCCCTTTTGGCAGCGCCTGCTTTTTGCAATTCCCCTGTTTGGCTGGCTGGCCCGCGATGCGGCCAATGGCAAGCCCGAGGATCTGGGTTATACCGTTGCGGCACTGGTCAGCATGTGGGGCTGTTCCGCCCTGTTGTTCGGCCTGCCGGGCCTGTATCTGCCGGCCCTGGCGATGGTGCCGGTGATGTTCCTGATTCTGGTCCTGATTTCACGCGGCTAGACCACGGGACAGGATGTCACTTGGCGCAGGCCCCAGAACCGCACTAGGGTCCGCAGGCAACGGAGAGTGACGCGATGACCGACAGTTGTGACATCCTGATTTCCGGCGGTGGCATCGCCGGTTTGACTGCGGCGGCCGTATTAGGCGCCGCAGGGTTCGACGTGATCTGCGTGGACCCGACCCCGCCCGTCACCGACCGCGACGCCGACGGGTCCGACCTGCGCACTACCGCGTTTCTGCAGCCGGCGCACGGCCTGCTGCAGCACTGCGGGTTGTGGGACCGGCTGGAACCCCACGCCGCGCCGCTGCAGATCATGCGCATCGTGGACGCAGGCGGCGACATCCCCGAGCCGCGCGTCGTGCGGGATTTCAACGCCGCCGATATCTCGGATCAACCCTTTGGCTGGAACCTGCCCAACTGGCTGCTGCGGCGCGAGATGGTGGCCCGGCTGCACGAACTGCCGAATGTCGATTTCCGCCCCGGCACCGGCACCGTCAGCCTGTTCACCCGTACCGCCGAGGCGCGTGTGGGCCTGTCCGACGGCACGCGCATCCGCACCAAGCTGGTGATCGCCGCCGACGGCCGCAACTCGCCCATGCGCGAGGCTGCGGGAATCAAGGTCCACACCACGCGATACGGGCAGAAGGCACTGGCCTTTGCGGTAACGCATCCGATCGCCCATGAAAACGTCTCGACCGAGATCCACCAGTCCGGCGGGCCGTTCACTCTGGTCCCCCTGCCCGACTGGCAGGGCCAGCCCTCGTCGGCAATCGTTTGGATGGAGCGCGGCCCACGCGCGGTCGAACTGCTGAACCTGCCCGAGGCCGAATTCGAGGCCGCGATGACCGAGCGGTCCTGCGGCCTGTTCGGGCCGCTGAAACTGGCCTCGCGCCGGACGATCTGGCCGATCATCAGCCAATCGGCCGAGCGCCTGTCGGCCCAGCGCGTGGCCCTGATGGCCGAGGCCGCCCATGTGGTGCCCCCGATCGGCGCGCAGGGGCTGAACATGTCACTGGGGGATCTGCGCAGCCTGCTGGACCTGGCCCAAGCCCGGCCCGAGGATCTGGGAGATGCCCAGATGCTCGAGGCCTATCACAAGGCCCGCCACACCGAAATCGAGCTGCGCGTAAAGGGGATCGACCTGCTGAACCGTGCCTCGATGGTCGAGGCACGGCCGTTGCGCGATGCGCGCGCTGCGGGGCTGAACGCGCTTTATTCGATGCCGGTGGTGCGCAAGACGCTGATGCAGATGGGCCTCGGCGTGCGCTGAGGCCCGTACCGGCCTACAGCACCTGATCCAGCACCCGCTTCAGCCGGGCCACCGTGCCATCGACAGCGTACAGCTTGTCCAGCCCGAACAGGCCCAGGCGGAAGGTGCTGAACCCCTCGGGCTCGTCACATTGCAGCGGCACCCCGGCGGCGATCTGCATGCCCAGCGCGGCGAATTTCTTGCCGTTCTGCACCTCGGGGTCGTCGGTATAGCTGACCACCACCCCCGGTGCCCCAAAGCCTTCTGCCGCGACCGAAACGACCCCCATTTCGCGCAGCATCGCCCGCACCGCATTCCCCAGCCGCCATTGCGCGTCGCGCAGCTTGTCGAACCCATAGTCACGGGTCTCCAGCATCGTGTCCCGGAACGCCCGCAGCGCATCGGTGGGCATGGTGGCATGATAGGCATGGCCGCCGCCCTCATAGGCCTGCATGATCTGGCGCCATTTCTTCAGGTCCAGCGCGAAACTGTCCGAGGTGGTCTCCTCCAGCCGCGCCTCGGCGCGGTCGGACAGCATGACCAGACCGGCACAGGGCGAGGCGCTCCAGCCCTTTTGCGGGGCCGAGATCAGAACGTCCACGCCGGTGGCCTTCATGTCGATCCAAGCACAGCCCGAGGCGATGCAGTCGAGCACCATCAGCGCGCCGACCTCGTGCGCGGCGGCGGCCATCGCGGTGACATAGTCATCCGGCAAAATGACCCCGGCCGAGGTTTCCACATGCGGCGCGAACACCACTCCGGGTCGCTGGCTGCGAATGGTTTCGACCACCTCGTCGATCGGCGCGGGCGCAAAGGGCGACGGGCTGGAATTCCCCGTTTGACGGGCCTTCAACACGGTGGCTGACGCCGTCAGCCCCCCGGTTTCGATGATCTGGCTCCAGCGATACGAAAACCAGCCGTTGCGCACCACCAGCACATTGGCGCCGCGGACGAACTGGCGGGCCACGGCCTCCATCGCATAGGTTCCGCCACCCGGCACCACGGCCACGCCGTCCGCGCTATAGACCTCACGCAGCATCCCTGAGATGTCGCGCATCACCTGCTGGAACGCCCGCGACATGTGGTTGAGCGAGCGGTCGGTGAACACGACCGAGAATTCTTCGAGCCCGTCCGGATCGACTGTATTCAACAATGCAGGCATGTTGTCTCCTTTTCTGGGTTGCTCACTTTCTGAAGGCTTTGCATCTTTTGGTAAAGTGCTCATTGACCCTCACGCGTTTCCCCTAGGTCAACGGTCAGAAGCTCGGCTGCATACCCGTTTCAGCAGCCTGAGAGGCCGAATTGACGCCAATTAGTGTCACCTCTCTCTTTACACCTTGACGTGTTTCTGAACAGATACGCACATCTTGAGCTTGAAAGGATATTTTAGACCGTGAACGTTCAAAAGCGGATCAGTTTTCAATTCGTTCGGGACGAAGTGAAGCGGCGGATCGAGACACGGGTCTGGCCCCAGGGTTCCTTGCTGCCGACCGAAACCCAACTTGCCGAAGAGTTCAACTGCGCGCGCGCAACCGTCAACCGTGCGCTGCGCGAACTGGCCGAGCAAGGGTTCGTCGAGCGCAAGCGCAAGAGCGGAACGCGGGTCAAGAAATCACCCAGCAAACAGGCCAAGCTGGAACTGTCGCTGGCCCGTCAGATCGTCGAAGACCAGAACCAGACCTACCGCTATGCCCTGGTCGAGCGCAGCGTTGACAAGAGCCCCGGCTGGCTCAGCTCGCAACTGGGTCTGCCGCCGCAATCGCAGATCCTGCATCTGGTGTGTATGCACTATGCCGACAACCGCCCGTTTCAGCACGAAGAACGCTGGATCAACATTTCGGCCGTCCCCGAGGTTGAAGATGCCAATCTGGAAGAGGTCGGGCCGCATGAATGGCTGTTGAACGCGAACCCCTTCATTGACGCCGAGCTTGCACTCTACGCCATTTCCGCCGACAGCCATCTGGCAGATTACATGGGAACAACGACCGGGGCCGCGATGATTCAGCTTGAGCGCACGACATGGAAAGACGGACAGCCGGTTTCGTTTGCCCGCCTGACCCACCATCCGGGCTATTGCATCCGTACCCGTTACTGACCGCTAGCCAATCGGCCCGGGCAGGCGTTCCTCGCTCAGCAGTACATTTGCTTCGACATCCCCGGCCCCCGGCAGGGTCATGATACGCCGCCGCAGGACCCGTTCAAAGTCCGCCAGGTCACGCGCGACCACGCGCAGTCGGTAGTCGTATAGGCCCAGAACGTGTTCCACAGTCTGCACCTCGGGAATGGCGCTGACGGCGCGTTCGAAATCCTCGAGGCTGACCTGGCCTTTGCGCGCCAGCTTGACGCCCAGAAATACGGTGACGCCGAACCCCAGCGCCTCGGCGTTCAAGCGCAGCCGGCGCCCCTTGATGATGCCCGACTGCTCCAGCCGCCGGATCCGGCGCCATGTCGCGGGCTGCGACAGCCCGAAACGCCGGCCCAGCGCCCCCGCGCTCTGCGTCGCGTCCTGAGCCAAGGCCCGTAGAATCTTCCTGTCCAGATCATCCAGCTCGATCATACCGGCAGCACCTCGTCCCGCTTGACCCGCGCGATGTGCATCAGGGCCTCGATGTCGGCGATATGCGGCAGGGTCAGGATACGGTCGCGATAGACCTGCTGATAATGCGCCATGTCCCGCGCGATGACGGACAGGCGGACATCCACCCGCCCCAGAAAGGTCTGGATCTCGATCACCTCGGGCACCTTGCGGGCGGCATCGGTGAATTCGTCGAAGGCGCGCGGCTGGGTCTTGTCCAAGGTCAACCGCAGCGACACCTCGACCGCATAGCCCATGGCGGACCAGTCGATCACGGCCTCCTGCCCCTGAATGATCCCGGCGGCCTGCATCTTCTCGATCCGCCGCCAGCACACGCCATTGCTGATCCGACACCGCTCGGCCAGTTCGGCGGTGCTCAGGCTTGGGTCGGCCTGGAAATGGCGCAGGATGCGGCGGTCGATGTCGTCAAGCATTACTTTTTCAAGTTTTCCGGTTTCTAAGAATTATTCTTCACTTCTTTCGTCAATATCCAATGTCATCGCTCTCGCCAATAGCAATCACTGGAGATAGAACCGCAGCAATCGAAACAGAAAGGACCGGCAAAATGCGCGTCTATTACGATCGCGATTGCGACATCAACCTGATCAAGGACAAGAAAGTGGCCATTCTGGGCTACGGTTCCCAAGGCCACGCCCACGCGCTGAACCTGCGCGACTCAGGCGCCAAGAACCTTGTCGTCGCCCTGCGCGAAGGCTCGCCCTCGGCCAAGAAAGCCGAAGCCGAAGGCCTGCAGGTGATGGGCATCGCCGAGGCCGCGGCCTGGTGCGACGTCATCATGTTCACCATGCCCGACGAGCTTCAGGCCGAGACCTACAAGAAATACGTGCATGACAACATCAAGCCCGGCGCGGCCATCGCCTTTGCCCACGGCCTGAACGTGCATTTCGGCCTGATCGAGCCGAAAGAGGGCGTGGACGTCATCATGATGGCGCCCAAAGGCCCCGGCCACACCGTGCGCGGCGAATATGTCAAAGGCGGCGGCGTGCCCTGCCTTGTGGCGGTCCACACCGACGCGACCGGCAAGGCGCTGGAAATCGGCTTGTCCTACTGCTCGGCCATCGGCGGCGGCCGTTCGGGCATCATCGAGACCAACTTCCGCGAGGAATGCGAAACCGACCTGTTCGGCGAGCAGGCCGTTCTGTGCGGCGGTCTGGTCGAACTGATCCGCTGTGGCTTTGAAACCCTGGTCGAGGCCGGCTATGCACCCGAGATGGCCTATTTCGAGTGTCTGCACGAGGTGAAGCTGATCGTGGACCTGATCTATGAAGGCGGCATCGCCAACATGGACTACTCGATCTCGAACACCGCGGAATACGGTCAATACGTGACCGGCCCGCGCATCCTGCCCTACGAGCAGACCAAGAAGGCGATGAAAGAGGTTCTGAACGACATCCAGCAGGGCAAGTTCGTGCGCGACTTCATGCTGGAAAACCAGGTCGGTCAGCCCACGATCAAGGCTTCGCGCCGGGCCAACGACGAACACCAGATCGAAGAAGTCGGCAAAAAGCTGCGGGGCATGATGCCCTGGATTTCGGCCGGCAAGCTGGTCGATCAGGAAAAGAACTAAGCCCGAACGGCTTGGACCCAAGGGCGGCCCCGGTGGCCGCCCTTTTCATGCAGAACGGATGAACGGCCAGCGATGGTGCCTCAACCCAACATACGCGACTGGAGCGGCGTCATTGCCCTGGGCCTGATCTGGGGCGGCACCTTCATGGTCGTCGCGATGGCGTTGGACGGCTATGGCCCGATCACGGTGGCCACGGCGCGGACGACGCTGGGGGCGGTGATGCTGCTGGCCTTGATGGGGCTGACCCGGCGGCGCATCCCCAGCCTGACACCAAGTCTCGCGTGGTCGGTAATCCTGATCGGCATCCTGTCCACCGCGCTGCCTTTCGTGCTGCTCAGCTGGGGGCAGCAATATGTACCCTCGGCCTTTGCCGGGCTGTCCATGGCGGCGATTCCGCTGATGGTGCTGCCGCTGGCGCATTTCTTCTCGGATGAACCCCTGAACGCACGTCGTTTCGTCGGGGTATCGCTGGGCTTCACCGGAGCGCTGGTGCTTATCGGCCCAGGGCTGGCGCAACTGGGCAGCGGGGCCGAGCCGCTGGCCCAACTGGCCTGCATCGGGGCGGCGTTCTGCTACTCGGTGGCGTCGATCCTGACCCGGCGCTGCCCGCCGATCGACCCGGTGGTACTGGCCGCACTGACATTGGTCGTGGGTGCGGTGATCCTGCTGCCGATCATGGTGGTGACCGAGGGCGTGCCCACCCCGCAGGGTCTGCGCCCAACCCTTGCCTTGATCGTGCTGGGACTTGTGCCAACGGCCTTTGCGACGTTGCTGCGGGTGTCGATCATTCGCAGCGCCGGGTCGGTCTTCATGACGCTGGTGAACTATCAGGTACCGGTCTGGTCGATGATCTTCGGCGCGTGGATCCTGTCCGAGGCACTGCCGCTGCGGTTCTACATAGCATTGGCGCTGATCCTGACAGGCATGGCCATCAGCCAATGGTTCAGCCTGCGCAAGTTGCTGTTGGGCTACTGACGCGCGGCGGCTTCGACCTCGGCCACGATCCCATCGACCACCTGTGCCAAAAGGGCGTCATCCTCGCATTCCGCCATCACGCGGATCAAGGGCTCGGTGCCCGACTTGCGGATCAGCAACCGCCCCTGCCCGTTCAGCCGCGCCTCGGCATCAGCAATCGCGGCCTTGACCGTTTCCGCTTCCAGCGGGGCCTGCCCTTCGCCATAGCGCACGTTCTTCAACAGTTGCGGCACCGTCTCGAACTGCTGCGCCAGATCCGAGGCTTTGCGCCCCGAATTCACCATCTCGGCCAGGAAATGCAGCCCCGCCATCAGGCCATCACCCGTGGTGGCATAGTCGCTCATGACGATGTGGCCGGATTGCTCGCCGCCAAGGTTGAACCCGCCTTCCCGCATACGCTCGACCACATAGCGGTCACCGACCGCCGTCCGTTCCAGCCGCAGCCCGCGCGCGCCCAGAAACCGTTCCAGACCCAGGTTCGACATAACGGTCGCAACAAGCGCGCCGCCTTTCAGCCGTTCGGAAGTGGCCCAGGCGGTGGCCAAAAGGGCCATGAGCTGATCACCGTCGGCGACCTGTCCGGTTTCATCAACGATCACCACCCGGTCGGCATCACCGTCGAGGCAGATGCCCACATCCGCCCCATGCGCCACGACGGCCTCGGCCGCCACGCGCGGCTGGGTCGAGCCGCAGCCCAGATTGATGTTCTTGCCGTTGGGTGCGGTTCCAACAGGGATCACCTCGGCCCCCAGTTCCCACAGCACCTCAGGCGCGGTGCGGTGCGCGGCGCCGTTGGCGCAGTCGATCACCACCTTGAGGCCATCCAGACGCAGCTCGCGCGGCAGAGATGACTTGACCCGCTCGCCATAGCGGAACCGCGCGTCATCGACACGCCGGGCGCGCCCGATATTCTGCGCCTGCGCGGGTTTGACCCCCTCTTCGATCAGCTGTTCGATTTCAAGTTCGGCCTGGTCGGACAGTTTGAATCCATCGGGGCCGAAGAACTTGATCCCATTGTCCTCGGCCGGGTTGTGGCTGGCCGAGATCATCACACCCAGATCGGCCCGCATCGACCGGGTCATCAGCCCGACCGCCGGTGTCGGCACCGGCCCCAGCAGCAGCACGTTCATGCCGGTCGACGTCAGACCCGCCGTCAGCGCGTTTTCCAGCATATAGCCCGACAGGCGCGTATCCTTGCCGATCACCACCCGATGAACGCCCGAGCCATCCCGGCGGAAGTACCGCCCCACGGCCGCGCCGATCCGCAACGCCATCTCGGCCGTCATCGGATAGGTGTTGGCGGTGCCCCGCACCCCGTCGGTTCCGAACAGCTTGCGCATACCTGTTACTCCACAAAGTCCTGCCTGCGACCGGATTACCGGACAGCGGCCCACAGGCGCAAGGCCTGAGCGGTCTCTGCCACGTCATGCACCCGGATGATCTGCACACCTTGCGACAATCCGGCCAACGCAACGGCAATTGATCCCGGCGCGCGGGCATCCTTGCGCGGTTCCGCGCCGATCCGGCCGATGAAGCCCTTGCGTGACACGCCAAGAAGGATCGGGCAGCCCAACCCGTGAAACAGGCTGAGATTGCGTAGTAGGGTCAGGTTGTGTTCCTCGGTCTTTCCAAACCCGATACCCGGATCGACGATGATCCGGCCCCGATTCAGCCCAAGGCCTTCCAGCCGGGCCACTTGCCCCGACAGGAAATCGAAAACGTCCAGCAGAACGTCATCATAGGTCGGGTTGTCCTGCATCGTGGCCGGGTCGCCCTGCATGTGCATCACGCAGACCGGCGCGTTGATCTTGGCGCAGAAAGCGCCAAGCGCGGGATCGAAGGTAAAGCCCGAAACGTCGTTGATCAGCCCCGCCCCCGCCTCGACCGCGGCCCTTGCCACGGCGGATTTGCGCGTGTCGATCGAAATCAGCGCCGGTGTCTCGGCCCGGATCGCGCGGATCAAGGGCTGGGTGCGGGCGATCTCTTCGTCCTCGGGCACAAAATCAGCACCGGGGCGGGTAGATTCACCGCCGATATCCAGAATAGTCGCACCGTGCGCGACCATTTCCCGAGCCGCCGCCCGCGCGGCGTCGGGGGTGTTGTGCTTGCCACCGTCGGAGAAGCTGTCGGGCGTGGCGTTAAGGATGCCCATGATCTGCGGCTGCGTCATGTCCAGACCGGCAATCGCGGCGCGCGGTCGTATCAGCCGGTCCTGCCACGATTCAGGGATTTCGGCGGCCGCAACGATCCGGGGTGCCGCGTCACGTTGCAGGCATTCGGCATGGGTGAACCACAGGCCCTGCCCGGCCAGTGGCAAGGCCCCGTCCGGGCGCACAGGCCCGTGTTGCACCAATGGGCGATAATAACTGGTCACAGTTGCGCCTGCTCCACCGGAACCGCCCGGAGCGGCGTTTTGGGCGACTCGGGCAGTTCCCCGCCAATGACCAGCATTTCGCTGGCCTCAAAGGTGGCGGCGAACCAGGCCGCCAAGGCCACCGCATCGGACGGTGCCGCCGAAGGCCCATCGACCGCATCCAGCACGATCTTGGACGGTGCCCAGACACAGATCTGGCCGTTCTTCATGGCCCAGTCCAGTTCGGTCCGGGTCGAGACGACGACGCAGCGATGATCACGCGCGGCCAGCACCCACGCATTCTGCTCGATCGCCAGCAGGTCGATCCGGCGCTGGGTCATGGCATGGCCGGTCTGCGGCACCGGCAGTTCGGAGGCGCCCACGCACAGAATCAGCGGCCGCTGTCGGTTTTCCAGCTGGTCGATCCAGCCGGACAGGTTGTCGGACTCAATCGCTGCGTTCGACAGAAAGACCAGCCGGGGATGCGGACGCTCCTCCTCGATGACATCGTGATGGACGGCATCTCTGCCACGCACGATCTCGACTCCCAAAGCGCCGGGGCCCCGGTCCAGTTTTTCAATGCGGACAAAAGCCCTTACCGCTTGAGGTTCAAGCAGGATCCGCTCGGCTATTCGATCCGCCAGCGTTTCGAGCAAGTTCAGACGCTCGGCCGCCAGTTCATAGGCAATGGCCTCGGTCACCCGGTCATAGGACAGGATGCGATCGACATCATCGTCGATGTTTTCGGTCAGCGGCCGCACTTCGACCACGATGTTGAAACAGATGCGCTGGGTGGTGCCCCGCTCGGCCTGAAAAGCGCCAATCTCAACCTCGACAATGTGGTCGCGCAGCGAGATACGATCCAGCGGCCCGCGTGGCGCGGTCGCCTCGGACCGTTCGGACGGGTGCGCAAAGGCAAGGCGGATTTCAGTACTCATGGCGCGGGCCTTTTCGGGCAGCTTGGACAGGTTTGCCCAATTTAGTGGTTCCGCGCGGCTATAGCATTCAAGCAAACGCCATTCCAGCCGCCGAATGCGGC
Source organism: Ruegeria sp. SAZA006 (assembly GCF_059613465.1). Lineage (NCBI taxonomy): Bacteria > Pseudomonadati > Pseudomonadota > Alphaproteobacteria > Rhodobacterales > Roseobacteraceae > Ruegeria > Ruegeria sp. SAZA006. The sequence goes on along the minus strand of NZ_JBXWSO010000004.1, from coordinate 417,907 downwards.
GTCAGGTGACGCGGTACCAACTCATCATACCCGATGCGGCGTGTCCAAGCATATGGCAATGCAGCAGCCAGTTGCCCGGGTTATCGGTGACCAGCGCAATCTCGCGAGTCTCGCCGCGTTCGACCAGAACCGTGTCGCGCCATGGCCCAAAACTTCCGTCCGGCAAGATCAGCCGAAAGTGGTGGCCATGCAAGTGCATCGCGTGCGGGAATGCAGTTTCGTTCACGAAGGCAATCCGGTGGACGCTTCCCAAGGGCGCGTCCAGAAACGGGTCTTCGGGTCTCTCGGCGTAGCCATTCAGCGCCCAGAACCGCCCCAGCTGAGCCAGTTCCCGGCCCGAGAGCTCGGTCTCGCCAATTCGCGCGCCTTCGAGCCAGCGCATGGCACCGCCCTGCAGCCTCATCTCGTGCCGCGGTACGTTGTTGAAGTCCGTCATTTCCGGAAGCGGGTTCGGCGGCAATGGCCGAACTCCCGACCGGGGAGTGGATGCCGCCTGCCCTGCCACCGCAAATCGCGCCAAACCAAAGGCGCCGTCACGTTCCTGACTGAACAGGCTGGCCGTTTCAGCATCCGCAGCCAGCACATCCACCAACAAATCCGCACGTTGTGCCGGGGCCAGCGGGAACGTGTCCTCAATCGGGATCGGCTCGGCCAACGGCATTCCATCCAGTGCGACAATCCATCCGGCCATTCCGTCCAGGCCAACGGTGAAGACACGCGCATTTGCGGCGTTGATCAACCTCAGACGCAGTCGTTGGTTTTGTTGAACAGGAAAGGATGGGTCGAATGCACCATTGACCGTGATGAGGTTTCCCAACCGTCCAGCATGGCTGAGGTCATGACCGTTGTCGAAGTCTCGGGTAATCTGGGCCGTTTCCGGATCAAGTCGCCAGTCATCCAGCATCAGCACCAGATCCTGCTCCACATCCGGCGCTTCGGACTCGTGCACGATCAATGGGCCATACAGGCCACGGGCCACCTGTTCGACTGACTTGTTATGCGCATGGTACCAATAGGTTCCGGCGTCCGGCACGATGAAATCATAGTCGAAGGTCGCGCCGCCTGGAACGGCATCCTGAGTCAGCCCCGGAACGCCATCCATAGCGTTGTCGATGCGGATACCGTGCCAATGAACCGAGGTGGCTTGCGGTAGTTCGTTCACCAAGCGGCGTTGAACACGCTCGCCTTGCCGCAGATGGATGGGGCTGCCCGGCACCTGCCCATCAAAGCCCCAGATAGCGGTTTCCGGAAACCCCGGAGGGGCAATCAACTGAGCGCCCTCGCGCGCAGTCAGGGTCAGCGGCGCGGAGCGCGCTAGCGTTGGAAACACCGCAAGCGCGGCGGCAGATTTCAAAAGGCTTCGGCGGCTCAGATTCATTGCGGGTCTCCTTGCCCGCAATATAGCCCCTGGTTTCACCCGCGCCATCAACGTTCCAGCGCGGGTGCGTCAATGCGCGCTAGTTGCTCGCAGTGCGGTAGTTGTGGCGGTAGAAGATATGCACACCGATGCGCGCAGTTTCCTTGTAAACGCGCGACCACGACGGGCGCACCGCCTTGGTGTGGTAATGCGTGGCCCCCGACGTGAGCGGATCGCTGATCCCCTCGATCGCGGCCTTGGCAACTTTGGCCACCCGCTCATAGGCTTTCTTCTCGTGAATGACTTCCTTGCGGCCGTCACAGGTATAGGTGAACTGGCACTGGTATTTCTTGCCTGTTCCCTGGCGGATCACGCCGCAGACGGTGTTCGGGAAACGGGTGCTTTCCACCCGGTTCAAAATCACCTCGGCAACCGCGAATTGGCCGCGCACGCTCTCTCCGCGCGCTTCGAAATACAGGGCCTCGGCCAAGCATTTCAGATCTTCGCCGCCGCTGGCTTTGGGTTGTTGGTCCAGCCAGGCCTTGGTGTAGGAAACCTCGACCGGTTGGGCCTCTTTCCTGGGTTGGAACAGCTTCAGATAGTCGCGAAAGCTTTGTCCCGGCACCTCGTTGCGCGACACCAGTTCACGCTTGGCAGTCTCGGTGGCTTCCCTCTCGGCAACGGACGCACTCGGCATCACGGTTGCCGCCGCAATGGCAACAGCCAGTATGTATCGTAGCATCAGATAACCTCGCACAGGCACTTCACGCGCCATACCCTCCCCCGGCGGGCGCGACGGGGTCATAACGCAGAAGGCGCGAAAGGTCCAGTTCTGAGGAAAAAGCAAGAAGAATCTTGCCCGCGGGGCCAAAATTAATCAGCCACAGGTCCATCCCGAAACCACTATTCCTAGGGCTTTGACGGCCTGTCAACCCCCAAGTTTTGACGAAATCGCCAACTGAGCGGCAGCCAGCCGAGCGACCGGGACTCGGAAGGGTGAACACGACACATAATCGAACCCCAAATCCCGACAAAGGGCGATTGATTCGGGGTTGCCGCCATGTTCACCACAGACCGAAAGCGTGACATCGGGCCGGGCTGTACGCCCCCGCTCCGAGCCCAGCTTGAGCAGTTCGCCGACTCCATCGGCGTCCAGAACATGGAACGGATCCTCGGTGAACACACCCTGCCGGACATAGGCCGACATGAAGCGTCCCGCATCGTCGCGCGACAGGCCATAGGTCATCTGTGTCAGGTCGTTGGTGCCGAAACTCAGGAACGAGGCGTGAGGAGCGATTTCCTCGGCACGCAGACAGGCCCGGGGCGTTTCGACCATCACACCCAACCGGTACTCGAACTCCTGACCACGCTCGGCCGCAACGGCGGCGGCAACTGTGTCCACCCGCGCCTTGATCAGCTCGACCTCACGCTTGGCTGAAACAAGCGGGATCATGACCTCGGGCACCACCGGTGCGCCATTCTTGCTGGCTTCGAGCGTCGCCTCGAAGATCGCGCGGGCTTGCATGTCATAGATCTCGGGCACCGTGATACCTAGACGCACGCCCCGCAACCCAAGCATCGGGTTGTATTCGCTCATTTCGTCCACCCGACGCTCGACATCCGAAACCGGAAGGTCCAGCGCCTCGGCCAGCTCGCGCTGCCCGCTGCGCGTGGTCGGCAGAAACTCGTGCAGAGGCGGATCAAACAATCGGATGCAGACGGGCTGGCCTTCCATGATCCGGAAAAGCTGCACGAAATCATCGCGTTGCATCGGAAGCAACCGTTCCAGAACCGCCGCGCGCCCCGATGAAGTCTGAGCGAAAATCATCTCGCGCATCACGATCAGGCGACCGGGGTCAAAAAACATATGCTCGGTTCGGCACAACCCGATCCCCTGCGCCTGGAAGTTCCGCGCAGCCTGCGCGTCGGCAGGTGTGTCGGCATTGGCACGAATTGATATGTCACGCTCGGCGTCGGCCCAACTCATCAATGTCTGAAAACAGTCATCCAGAGCAGCTTCAAGCATCGCCGGCTCGCCTGCCAAAACCTGGCCCGAGCTTCCGTCAATCGTCAGAATGTCGCCAGTGGTGAAAACGCGGCCGCCCGGAACGGAAAGCTGCTTTTTCTTGGTCTGAAACCGCATCTCGGACGCGCCGACGATACAGGGCAGCCCCAGGCCGCGCCCGATCACGGCCGCATGGCTGGTCATGCCACCCTTTTCGGTCAGTACTGCGACCGCGGCGTGCATGCCGCGCACATCCTCGGGCGAGGTTTCACGGCGCACCAGAATGCAGGGCTCACCGCGTGCGGCGCTGGCCTGTGCCTCGGCCGAAGTGAACACGATCCGGCCGGTGGCCGCTCCGGGACTGGCCCCGATGCCCGTGGTCAGCACGTCACGCTTGGCCTCGGGATGCACCTGACGGTGCAGCAACTCATTCAACGAATGCGGATCGATCCGCATGACGGCTTCCTGCTGGGTGATGATGCCATCCTCGGCCAATCGAACCGCGATCCGCATGGCGGCGCGGGCGCTGCGCTGAACGCGGACCCCGTCCAGAATATGCACCTTGCCGTTTTCGATCACGAATTCGACCTGCATCTCTTCGCGCAATTTGCGCCGCATCAACGCCGCATGGGCCTTGAGGTCGGCAAAGGCCTGAGGCGCAACATCCTCGAGCGCTTGCCCGCGTGGGTCTTTTTCAAGGTACAGGGCGGCAACCCCCTCGCCCAGCGCATCACGCCCCTGGCTTTGGCTCAGGTAGCGGCCTGTGATCTGCGGCATGCCGGTCGAGGAATCCACCAGCTGCAACACACCCGATCCGCATTCGCCCTGGCCGACGCCCGGGATCATCTCCTGGATGACAAGGCCCAGCCCTGCATCCGCCGGAGCGCCCTTGGCCTGCCGCAACAGGCGGGCGGACGTTCCATCCCACGCCCGCGCCATCGAGCGCAGGACCGCCAGCAACTGCTCGCCCCGGTCCTGAGGGAACGCTTCGTCGGTTTCGTCCTCATACGCGCGCAGGGTCTGGCGCAGGCCTTCGCGGCCATCGGCTTCGATGTCGTCGAAAACGTCCGCGTCCAGACGCGCAACGTGGATCGCATAGCTTTGGACGAACCGCAGATACAATGCGGCGGCGGCCTCGGGGCCCATCTTGTCGGACAATTCCACGAAACGGGCATCGTTGATCCCGATGTTCAGAACCGCGCCGGGACCACCCCAGTCAGGGTCCTCGGAACTGGGGCGCACGCACAGCAGCGCCGATGCGTCGAACTGTTCAAGTATGGCTTCGATTGCCGGGATATCGCCGTCAGCGATCCGTCGCACCTGATCGAAGGACAGGGCCACCGTACGCGGTACGGGAAGGTCCAACCGCACAAGGCGCTGCAGACATTTCGCCCGGCCGCCATGGGTGTCGGCGGCGACAGGAGCATCAGGAGTGATGAGCGTGGTATGCGGATTATTCTGCACTGCGGCACCTTTTGGTTTCACCGCAGCATAAGCGCCCCAGCCTTCCGCGCAAGGGCCTTGTGGGCGCGCCCTTTGGGTCAGCCTTCGATCTTGGTCAGGTCCGCGACGCTGGAGCAGATCTGGCGGATCTGGCTCAGCAGATTCAGGCGGTTGCGGCGCAGCACGGCATTGTCGGAGTTGACCTGGACGTCCTCAAAGAACGCGTCGATCGGCCCACGCAGCGCGGCCATCGCCGCCATTGCCGCCGGGAAATCCTCGGCCTTGAGTGCCGGTGCGATCTTGGCCTGCGCCTCATCCAGCGCGGCGAACAGGGCCTTTTCGCTGTCGGTTTCGGCGAATTTCAGATCGGCACCGAAAGAGTATTCGACCCCGTCCTTTTCCTCGGCCTGGGTCAGGATGTTGTTGGCCCGCTTGAACCCCTGCACGAGGTTTTCGCCATCCTCGGTCGCGATTACCGCATTCAACGCGCGGGCGCGTTTGACCAGCAGGTTGAAGTCGTCATTGCCGTCCATCGCAATGCAGGCGTCGATCACGTCGTGGCGAATGCCCTCGTCGCGCAGGAAGACCTTGAGGCGGTCGTGGAAGAACGAGAGGAGCTCATATGCAATCTCGGTCGGACTACGTTCATCGGCACCACCGATGGAATCAAAGTCTTCAATACTGTCGAAGTCCTGTACATCATCGATTGTCCGTGCTCGCGCCGCTTCTTGGTTGCGCGTCATTTGAGTAACTAGAAAAGCGAGCAATGGGAGACGAAGTTCATTGGTTGCGGTCAACCGGATTACCCCCAACGCCGCCCTTCGCAGCGCAAATGGGTCTTTCGAGCCGGTTGGCTTTTCGTCAATCGCCCAGAAGCCCGTCAGCGTGTCCAGCTTGTCGGCCAGCGCCACGGTCACCGACAGCGGCACGGTGGGCACGTCATCCGACGGGCCCAGAGGCGAGTAATGCTCCTGCGCCACGGCGGCCACGGCGGCGTCTTCGACGGCGGCTTGGATGTAATAACGGCCCATAAGCCCCTGAAGTTCTGGGAATTCATAGACCATTTCCGAACTCAGATCGGCCTTGGCCAGCCGCGCGGCCGTCTCGGCCTGGTCCGGGTCGGCGCCCGTCACCGGGGCCAGTTCACGCGCCAGCGCAGCAATGCGGTTGATCCGCTGGGCCTGGGTGCCCAGCTTGTTGTGGAAGGTCACGTTCTCCAGCGCACGGGTCCATTGCGTGATGTCTGCCTTGGCAACGCGCAGATCATTTTCCCAGAAGAATTTCGCATCGGCCAGACGGGCCGACAGCACCTTCTGGTTTCCGGCCAGAATGGTCGCCCCGTGATCGGCGGTTTCGCGGTTGGCCACGGTGATGAACCGTTCGATCCGCCCCGTCTTGGGATTGCGGACCGAGAAGAATTTCTGGTGCTCTTTCATCGAGGTCTGCAGCACCTCGGGCGGCAGGTCGAGGAATTCATCGTCGATCTGCCCCATCAGCACCACCGGCCATTCGACCAGCCCGGCCACCTCGGCCAGCAGGCCCTTGTCCTCGACCACCTCCAGACCGGCGGCAAAGGCTATGTTCTGTGCGTCGTTCCAGATGTGCTCGGCCCGTTCCTCGGGCGAGAGCACGACATAGGCGCGCTTCAGCTTGGCGGCGTAATCCTCGAACCCGGCCACGGCAAACCGGCCCGGCGCCATGAAGCGGTGGCCCTCGGTGGTGTCGCCGGCGGTGATCCCGTCGACCTCCATCGGCACGACCTGCGCGCCGCTTTCATCGCTGAGGATGCACAGGATCGAATGCAGCGGCCGCACCCAGCGCAGGGCCCCGCTGCCCCAGCGCATGGATTTCGGCCAGGGGAAGTTGCGGATCGTGTCAGCCAGAACCTCGGCCACGATCTCGGCCGCCGGGCGCCCCGGTTTCTCGATCGTCGCGAAATAGACTGCACCTTTGGGCGTGTCCCGTTCCTCCAGCTGGTCGCTGCTGATCCCAGCGCCACGCAAGAAGCCATCGATGGCCTTGTCCGGCGCGCCAACCTTGGGGCCCTTGCGCTCTTCACGGATGGTGGGGCTTGCGGCCAGAAGCCCCTCGACCGCCAGCGTCAGGCGGCGCGGCGTGGTCAGGGCATGGGCATGGGCATAGGTCAGACCGACCTCGACCAGACCATCGGTGATCCGTTTTTTCAGATCTTCGCCGGCGCGGGTCTGCATGCGCGCGGGGATTTCCTCGGAAAACAGTTCGATCAGCAGGTCGGGCATTTTCGATCCTTAGAAATTGACGATCGTCTGGATGACGATGGCATTGGCGATATCCACGAAGAATGCGGATACAAGGGGGAGCACGATAAAGGCAATAGGCGAAGGCCCGTATCGCTTGGTTACGGCGGTCATATTGGCAATTGCGGTCGGTGTCGCGCCCAGCGCGAAGCCGCCGAACCCCGCCGCCAGCACGGCTGCGCGGTAATTGGCGCCCATGACCGGGAACAGAACCCAGATCACGAAAGCCACTGCAAACAACGTCTGCGCCGTCATGATCACCACGATGGACAGGCCCAGATCGGCGATGGTCCACAGCTGCAGGCTCATCAGCGACATGGCCAGAAACGCGCCCAGCGCGAATTCCGAGATCAGCGCCAGCGACGGTGTGCGCGACACCGGCGCGGCGCGCGGGGCCAGCAGCGGGCGTAGGTTGCCAATTACGATGCCCATGATCAGGCAAGGCACGAACAGCGGCAGTTTCAAACCCGCGGCCAGGATCACCTCGGACAGAGCATAGCCCGCGATGATGGCTATGTTCAGGTACAGCAGCACCCGCATCACCGTCAGGTGGTCGATCTTCGCGGCCGCATCTGACGGCTCGTCGGGTACGCCGATCGTGTGTTCCTCGTCCGGTCGGTTTGGCGTCAGGTCGCGCCCTTCGATCAACAGACGCGCGATGGGGCCTCCGACCAGTGCAGCCAGAACAAGCCCGAGGGTCGCAACGGCCACCCCCAGTTCGGTCGCACCCTCAAGCCCGGTCACCTGCCCGACCTCGGGCGCCCAGGCGATGGCGGTGCCATGGCCGCCGATCAGGGCGGCCGAGCCGAACAGAACGCCGGACTGCGCCGGATAGCCGAAGGCCACCGCCCCCGCTGCGCCGATCAGGTTCTGCGCCACGATCGTCAGCAACGTCAGGATCAGCAGTAGCAGCAGAGGCTTTCCGCCCGCGATCAGGTCGGACAGCCGGGCGTTCAGGCCGATCCCGGCAAAGAACAGCACCAGCAGGAAATCCCGCGCGGTCAGGTCGAACTCCAGTTCCATCCCGAACAACAGATAAAGCGTCAGAACCACCAGCGAGGCCAACAGACCTCCGGTCACGGGTTCGGGAATGTTGAATCGGCGCAGTACCTCGGCGCGGGCGTTGATCTCGGCGCCCATCAGGTAGACGGCAAAGCCCAGCGTTGCCGTCAGAAATCCGGGGATTTCAACGATGAACCCCATCCCGACCACTCAGTTTTCCGGTCGGGGCGGGCACTCTTCGCCGACAACCGTTCCGTCATAGGCCTTTTCGCCGCAGTTGTTCAGGGCATGCCAGGCAAAGCCCGAGCCGTCCTGCGTCACCGCGACGATCCGATCAACGCCGTAGTGGATGTTCTTGACCCCTATGAACGCGCGGGCGGATCCGTTCGCCAACGCCTTGGCCAGAGCAGCCGCATCATAGCAGTCGAACCAACCCGGGGCCGTCAGCGGCTCGGCCTTTTCGGCGCTCATGTAGCGGACGGCCAGCTGTTCCGGCTTCAGATCTGTCTGGAAACACGCCCGATACCGGATCGGAGAGCTGTCGGCGTCGATCGCCTGAAACGCGCTGTAGGCTATGGGCACAGGTTGGCCGGTCGCGGTTTCGGTCAGAACAACATCCTGACCGGGTGAGGGTTCGACCTCGTAGTAGTAGCCGTAGACCTGCAGGTAATACATGCTGACGCCAGCGATGACGGCGCAAGCGACCAACAGAATTGCCAGCATTTTCCCGGTCATGCGCGATCCTCCTGTGGGGTGCGACGGGCCATCAGGCCTCAAAACCTGCGGCTTCGGTCTGCACGAAGGCATCGGCGCATTGCTTGGCCAGCGCGCGCACCCGCCCGATATAGGCCTGCCGCTCGGTCACCGAGATCACGCCGCGCGCGTCCAGGAGGTTGAAGATATGGCTGGCCTTGATGCACTGGTCATAAGCAGGATGCGCCATGATGATGCGCTTGCCCGTTTTGGGGTCAACGTTATCCTGGCTCAGGATCGCGGCGCATTCTTCCTCGGCCTCTTCGAAGTGGCGCAGCAGAACTTCGGTGTTGGCCACGTCAAAGTTCCAACGGGCGTATTCCTCTTCGGTTTGCTTGAAGATGTCGCCATATGTCAGCGGGCTGGGTGATTGCGGGTCGTTGAAGGGCATGTCCATTACGTGGTCGATGCCCAGCACATACATCGCCAGACGTTCCAGACCATATGTCAGCTCGCCCGAGACAGGCGCGCAGTCATGGCCGCCGACCTGTTGGAAATAGGTAAACTGGCTGACTTCCATGCCGTCGCACCAGACCTCCCAGCCCAGGCCCCATGCGCCCAGGGTGGGGCTTTCCCAGTCATCCTCGACGAAACGGATGTCGTGCAGGTCCATGTCGATGCCGATGGCCTGAAGGCTGCCCAGATACAGCTCTTGCAGGTCCGGCGGGCTGGGTTTGATCAGCACCTGGTACTGATAGTAATGCTGCAAGCGGTTGGGGTTTTCGCCATAACGGCCATCGGTCGGACGGCGCGACGGTTGAACGTAGGCCGCAGCCCAAGGTTTGGACCCCAAAGCCCGCAGGGTGGTTGCAGGGTGGAATGTACCGGCACCGACCTCCATGTCGTATGGCTGCAGGATGGCACAGCCCTTCGAGGCCCAGTAGTTCTGAAGCCGCAGGATGATTTCCTGAAATGAACGTGGTGCGCTGGACGGTTCGGTCATGACATTCCCTTTGGGCGCGGATTTGCCCGGTTCCGGTCGGTTTTGCCCTTCCTATGCAAGGGGCCAAGGGGCGTCAACGGGCCAATGCCCGCCTGCTGTCACTGTGCCGCCACACCAGAAATTCCCCGTATCGTGGGCATAGCGTTTTCACCCCTGAATCGCGTAAGTTGAGACAAAGCCAAAACACTGCATAAAACGGGCAGAAAATGACACGCATATTCGTTGCAATTCTTTTACTGATTACAGTCGGCCTGCGCGCTGCGTATGCTCAACAGGGGGCTGACGCAGGCGTCTGGGTTCAGGTCGAAGCGCAGCCATCGCTGCGCGAGGCGCAGGACCGGGCGCAAGTCTATGCCAATGCCCTGCCCGACGTGAACGGGTTCCGCCTGAACAGCGGCTGGTACGCCATCGTGATCGGCCCCTATCTGCGGGCCGACGCCGAGCAGGTGCTGCGCGTCTACCGGGCCGAACGGCAGATCCCCTCAGACAGTTTCATCACCTTTTCAGGCGCCCTTGGGCAGCAGTTCTGGCCAATTGGCGCCAACGTCCTGAACCGCGGCGCAATCACAGCGCCCGTTCAGCCCGAGCCGCAGCCAAAGCAGCCTCAGGCCGGTCTGACGCCGCAACCTTCGGACGAGACGAGATCACAGGCCCTGCAGTCCGAGCGGCTGCTGAGCGGACAGGAACGAAAAGACCTGCAAACCGCATTGCAGGCTGCCGGGTTCTACAGTTCGACCATTGACGGGGCATTCGGCCAAGGTACACGCCGGTCGATGGCGGAATGGCAGCGGTTCAACGGCTTTGAACCGACCGGCGTCCTGACGACGGCACAGCGCAAGGCCCTGATGGATGACTACAACGCCCCGCTAATCAGCGTCGGCATGGCCCGTCACGTTGATGATCGCGCCGGGATTTCCGTCGATCTGCCGCTTGGGGTAATTGCCTTCGACCGATACGAGGCGCCGTTCGCGCATTTCAATTCCAGCGGGGATCTGGACGCACGGGTCGTTTTGATCAGCCAGGAGGGCAGCAAAACCACTTTGCGCGCGCTGTTCGAGGCGATGCAATCGCTCGAGATCGTGCCGCTGAACGGCCCGCGTGAGCTGCGTGGCGACAGGTTTACCATCGAAGGCCGTGGCAACGGGATCGTATCCTATACACAGGCCAATCTGAGCGACGGCAAGATCAAAGGCTTCACCCTTGTTTGGCCCGAAGACGATGACGCACGCCGCGCCCGGGTTCTGGCCGCAATGACCGCCAGCTTTGAAACCACCGATGGTGTTCTTGATGCTGCGGCTGGCGCCAATGCCGAGCAAAGCATCGACTTGATGTCCGGTCTGCAACTCAGAAAACCAAGGTTGTCGCGATCGGGCTTTTTCGCCGATCCCAACGGTCTGGTCCTGACCGTGGCGGAGGCGGTGCAGAACTGCACCCGCGTCACCCTTGAGGACGGTCAGGAACTGCAAACCGCGTGGAGCGATCCCGAACTGGGCATAGCGGTCCTGCGCCCCAACAAGACGCTGGCACCGATGGCCGTTGCGGCTTTGAACGAAGCCCAGCCTCGCCTGCAATCCGAAGTGGCCGTCGCGGGATACTCATATGAGGGCGCTTTGGGGGCTCCGACCCTGACCTACGGCAAGATCGCCGATATCCGCGGGCTGAACGGAGAGGCCGGCGTGACCCGCCTGAGCCTGACCGCACAACCCGGAGACGCAGGCGGCCCGGTATTCGATGATCACGGCAACGTGGTCGGAATGCTGCTGCCTGCGCAGACCGAGGGGCGCACCCTGCCCCGCGATGTCAGCCTGGCTGCCGCGGCCGATCGCCTTCACGAGATCCTGTCAAAGGCCGGGGCAACCGCCCAGACCGCGCAGGAAACCGGCCAAGTTTCGCCTGACGAGTTGAACCGCCGCGCGACTGGCATGACCGTGCTGGTGAATTGCTGGGGCTGACCGGAAGTCACGAACAGAATTTGAAGGCGCCGCAGGATGTTGCGGCGCCTTTTTTTCATCCCTTCAAGATATCGGGCGTGACGTGCACAAGGGTCGGCACTGGTGCGTCAAAGGCCGCACGAACGGCAGCCTGCATTTCCGGCAGCGAGTTCGGAGCGGCCGACCGCGCTCCGAAAGCCTCGGCCAGCTTGCAGAAATCCGGGTTGCGCGCGACAACGGCATTCGGAGCAATCTGGCTACCGACCATGCTATCCTCGATCTCTTTCAGCTTACCGTTGTCCCAAAGGATGATGGGCAGCGACAACCCCAGCTCGACCGCCGCACCCAGTTCCTGCATCGTATAATGGAACCCGTAGTCACCGGCGATCACGGCAGTTGGCTTTCCGCGCCGCGCAACCGCGCCGCCGATCCCGGCCGGCAGCGCATAGCCCAGGGTGCCGAACCCGGTCGGGTGGTGCCAGTGGTATGGGCGCGCCATGTCCCAGACCTCTTTCGCAACATAGGCGAACTGGGTCATGTCGGAATAGATCATGGTGTCGGCGGGCATCGCTGCACGCAAGGCGTCGGCAACCGGCACGATACCCGGTCTTTCCGCGTCGACCTCGGCGCGCCAGCGCGCGCGGGCTTCGGCCACCTCTTCCGGCGACCAGCCGATGGCCGGTTTGCAGTCTTGGGTCGCGGACCACAATGCATGGGCAAAACTTTCGCCGTCGGCCTGCAGCTTGACGGCCGCCCGGTGCCGGTCGGCCAGCACCTCGGGGTCGAGGTCAACCCGCACCAAAGTCGCGTTGTGGCCCAACCGGTCGCGCCAAAGGTCGACCTCACCCAATTCGGCACCGACCGCGATGACCAGATCGGCCGACCCAATCACCTCGGCACTGCCGGGTCGCGGCAAGGTCGCACCAAAATCAAGGGCATAGCCGGTGCCGACCAACCCACGTCCCGCATAAGTGGTGAAACAGGCCGCACCCAGCTGAGACAGAATCTGCCGCCAAAGGTTCGACCGCGACCCACCACCCAGTATGAACAGCGGCCGCCGTGCGATGTTCAGCAGCGACAGAACCGGCGCAATGTCCGGCGCCAGAGCCTTCACCCGCACCGCGTCCTGGTTTGGAAAAGGAGCGGGGTCGGCCTCGGCCTCCAATTGCGCAATCGGGACCTGGATATGCTTGGGGCGGGGGCGTTTCAGCGCGAACTCCTCAAAAGCGCGTTCGATCAGGCCATAGGCTGATTGCGCGTCGTTTGCCTGACAGGACCAGTCGGTCACGCATTCAGCGGCCGCGCGCTGGTCTTTCATCTGGTGCAACTGGCCACGCTGCGCCTGAGTTTCGCCCAGACAGGACGACAGAACCAGCATCGGAACCGAGTCGGTATAGCTCTGCCCCATCGGCGTCATGACGTTGCACAGGCCAGGACCGGTGATCACGTAGGCGACGCCGGGCTTGCCCGTCGCCCTTGCATAACCGTCAGCCATGAAGCCCGCGCCTTGCTCATGCCGCGCCAGCACATGAGTAATGCCCGCTTCTTCGATTCCACGGTACATTTCCTGATTGTGCACACCGGGAATGCCGAAAATGACTTCGACCCCCCGATCCTTGAGCATGTGCGAGATTTGGGCGCCCAATGGTCTTTTCATCAGCCTCTCCAGAACCGAATGGTGAACAGGACATACACAGCCATCAGCTCCAGCCGGCCGGTCAGCATTCCGAAGGTCAGCAACCACTTGGCCGTGTCGTTCAGCCCTGCGAAATTCCCTGCGGGGCCGATCTGATCACCCAAGCCGGGGCCGACATTGGCAAGCGCCGTCGCTGCACCGGATACTGCCGTGATGAAATCCAGACCAGTCAGCGCCAGCGCCCACGACAACGCCCCCAGCGACAGCGCGAAGAACATGAAAAAGCTCATGACCGATGTCAGGACATCGCGGCTGATGGCGCGGCCATCATATTTGGGAACGAACACCCCGTGCGGTGACCGAATCCGGCTGATCTGAGCCTTGATGGAAGCAATCAGCAATTGATAGCGGAAGATCTTGATGGAGCAGGCCGTCGAACCGGCGCAACCACCGATCAGACCGATCATGAAAAACATCATGATCGGAAAACTGCCCCAGGTCATGTAATCGACACTGGCATAGCCAGTGCCGGAAATGATCGAGGTGATGTTGAACAGCGACTCGCGCACCGCCTGTTCCCAGTGGTGCGGAAAGACCGATGTCAGAAAGACCGCCATGATCACCACCAGAACGGCAATCGTGGCCAGAAAGGCCCTGATCTGGCTGTCTTCCAGGATCGAGCTTGTCCGGCCGTTGACGAACTGCACATACCGCACGAACGGCAGCGCAGCCAGGATCATGAATACGGACGCGGCGTATTCCGCGGGCCCCGAAAACGTTCCGAACGAAGCATCATAGTTCGAGAACCCGCCAGTGGACACGGTTGTGAACGCATGAACGACCGCGTCGAAAAAGTTCATGCCCAAACCGGCATACACCAAGGCGCAAGCTACGGTCAGGAAAACATAGATCAGCGAAATCTGGCCCGCGATCTCTTGCGCGCGCGGAAGGATTTTCCCCATGGTTTCAAACCCTTCCGAGCGGAAGATCTGCATACCGCCGACCTTGAGCTCGGGCAGGAAGACCATGGCCACGACGATGATGCCGATCCCGCCCAGCCATTGCAGCAAACCGCGCCACAAAAGCAGGCCACGCGGCAGATCATCCAACCCGGAAATAACGGTCGAACCGGTGGTGGTCAGCCCCGACATGGCTTCGAAATAGGCATCGACAAATCGCAGTTCGGTCTCACCGAACACGAAGGGGATTGCCCCGAAAAGCGGCAGCGCGACCCAGACGCCGGTGGTCAGCAAAAAGGTCTGACGGATGGTCAGCCCCTCGCCCACACCATTCGAGCAGCTCATGGCCAGAACCACGCCGGTCAGGATGGTGATGACACCGCTTTCAAAGAAAACGTTCCACTCGCCCCGACCCTCGATGATGTCCGCAAGCATCGGCAATAGCATGGTCGCCCCAAGTATGGCGACCAGCAAGCCAATCACATATCCGACCGGGCGAAGATCCATCATGACGGGCAGCGTTGGCGCGCCGGCCCGAAAGTGTCAAGCAGATGATCTGTGATCAGTCGTCCATTTTTTCAGCCACGGGTGGCATGGCCGGTGGCTTGGACGGCGCACGCGTGCGGCGCGTGGCCGGATTCGGTGCCTCGGCTGGTTTGGTTGTTGCAGCCTCTACGGGCTTTTTGGCCTTGGCTGCTTCGGTTGAAGCCACAGGTTTTGCCGCGCTGGGCTTGACCTTGGGCGTCACGGCCGGTGCGGGTTTTTCCGATGCGACCGGAGCAACGCGCCGTGCAGGGGTGGCCGTTGCGGCGGGTTGCGACGGTTTTTTGGCCGGTGCAGGCGGCGTTTTGGGCTTGGCTGGGGCCTTCGCGACCGGTTTCGGTGCGGCTTTTGCAGGTGCCTTCGGCTTCGGAGCCGGCTTTGCGACCGTCTTGGCCTTGGCCCTGACCACAGGTTTCGCCTTCTTCGCGGCGGGTTTGGCTGTGGTTCGCGCCACCGGTTTCTTGGCCGGCTTCACGGCTAGCTTCGTAGGTTCGGTGACCGAAGCAACCGGCATCGGGAACACTGTTTGAGCAAATGCCTGCATCATTTTCATCTGGCTGGTCACGGCATAGCCGGCCAGCCGCAAGGCGGCGGCCTGCAGCTCAAGCTGTTGGGCAATGGGATTCATTCCAAGTCTCTCCTGTAGCAATGAAGCAGCCCGATTTCCGAGGTAGAAAAGCCCTTGCCGTTCCGATCGCGCGGACGGACGAAGGTGTATTGCAGTCCAAGGCGTAACACGTCCCGGGTTCCTTTCGGGGTGGTGCGCCACGACTGACATGGCGCGCCACAGCTGCAGTCACCTTCAATGTATGCAAAT
The DNA here is from genome assembly GCF_059613465.1 of Ruegeria sp. SAZA006. Taxonomy (NCBI): domain Bacteria; kingdom Pseudomonadati; phylum Pseudomonadota; class Alphaproteobacteria; order Rhodobacterales; family Roseobacteraceae; genus Ruegeria; species Ruegeria sp. SAZA006. Next base: position 402,242 of record NZ_JBXWSO010000004.1, on the reverse strand, counting down.
AATCGCGCTCATGCAGCATTTTTTGCTGCATTGCGGCAAAAAGGCGCCTACCGCCCTATACACGCCGGTTTTCACGGCGCTTTTCGTGTCAGCCGACGTGGAACAGCGTCGTGAACAAGCGCGGGTCCAGACTGGTGGACGCAAATGTCGGCCCCTCGGTCAGAATCGAGACCGCATCGTGGCTGTGAAGACTTTCCTGATGGCTGGCGATGACCCGGAAGTCGCCCACGTGATGATCGGCCAGCAGCTCGGCACAGAACAGACGCGCGGCATCTTCTACAAAGATGGGGTTGGCGGCGTTCAACTCAGCAAAGGCCTGTTCGTCCTCGCGCTTGACCATCACCTGGGTTTCAGTGGGAACGGCGCGGCGGCACAGGGCGATCAGATCCTCGAACCACAGGCAATCGGCGTCACAATCGACCACGACCGAAATGCGGGCCACGGAACGCTGCGAATGCGGCGTCGCAAGCTGCCCGCGCACCGACCGGGCGTGTTCGCTGAGTTCCAGCGAGCATGGGCAGGTCGAAGAATAGACATAGTCGAGATGCATGATCTTCTGGCGCACGCCGCCCTGTTCGACCAGTTCAAGCGCGATGTCGTAATACTGATATCCCTCAAGCCCCGAACGCAGGCTTTTGACCCGATCGGGATAGGAGAATCGCATCTGAAGCCTTGCATCGAAACTGTCGAGGTCGGTCAGATAATCGCTTAGGGCGGATTCCATCACCTCGAAACTGAACGTACGCTCGGCATGTTTGTAAAAGGACCGCATGATCCGGGACATGTTGATGCCCTTTTTCTCGGCCTCGAGGCTAACGGTGCCCGTAACCGAGGTTTCAAGCGTCAGGTCCGGACCGTTCTTGCTGTGAAACCGGATCGGCAGGCGGAAATTCGAGATGCCCACATGCTGGATCTGCTGTTTCGCACCGCGGATCAGGCTGGACGGGCCGTTCTGGAGATCGGGCAACGCAGATTTGTAGTCTTCATCGACTTTGAAGTCTTCGGGGTATTCACGTGACATCGCAGGGTAGTTGTCCGGCATCAACCCGGGCACCAGGCGCGCCACCGCCGGATCAAGCTGGCTGATCTCGGCCACGCTGGCGCCCTTTGCCCATTTCCGCAAGACCTTGAGAGCCTCAGCGGCCTCGTCCCGATCAGGTTTTTCGTCAATGTCGCGCGAATGAATGTTCATTGGCTGCGTATCCTCGGTGTGTCGTCAGGCCATCTCTGACTGCGGCGGAAACCACAGTGTAACCCAATACGGGTGAGATAGCAGCCCGGATCGAAAAAACCATCGCAAAACCGCCATTTCCGAACGGATTGCGCCCTTTTATCCGGACGACATTGCGCGGTTGCCGATGTGTTCAATGGCGCGTGTGCGCCGTCACACCGCAGCAGCCGACAATGCCTGCCGAATATCCTCCAGCAGATCGTCAGCATCTTCGAGCCCGACAGAAAAGCGGATCAAACCGGGCGTGATGCCCAATTCGTCTTTCTGCGCATCGCTCAACCGCTGGTGCGTGGTCGTTGCGGGATGGGTTGCGATGGACTTGGCATCGCCCAGATTGTTCGAGATCACCGGGATCGTCAGCGCGTTCAAGAACCGGAAGGCCGCGTCTTTGCCCCCCTTGATGTCCAGCGACAAGACCGTACCGCCCTTGCCCCCCAGCTGGCTCTGCACCAGAGCGTTCTGGGCATGAGATTTCAGGCCCGGATACATGATCCGCTCCAGCGCCGGGTGCCCCTCCAGCGCCTCGGCCAGTTTCTGTGCCGTCTCGGCCTGGGCATTGACCCGCAGCGCCAACGTTTCCAGCCCCTTGAGCATGATCCAGGCGTTGAACGGGCTGAGCGCGCCGCCGGTGTGTTTCAGGTAAGGCTCTACCGTGCCGCGGATGAATTCCTTGGTTCCAAGGATCACGCCGCCCAGCGCGCGGCCCTGCCCGTCGATATGCTTGGTGGCCGAGTAAACCACCACATCCGCGCCCTGCGCGATCGCCTGCGAGAACACCGGGGTCGAGAACACGTTGTCGACGATCACGGTGGCCCCCACCGCATGGGCCAGTTCAGCCACCGCGCGAATGTCGATGACTTCGAGCGTGGGGTTCGACATGGATTCGAAGAACACGGCCTTGGTGTCGGGCCGGATCGCGGCCTTCCATTGATCCAGGTCGGTGCCGTCGACAAAAGTTACCTCGACACCATAGCGGGTCAGAATATTCTCCAGAATGTACAGGCACGACCCGAACAGGGCCTTGGCCGAAACCACGTGATCGCCCGCCTTCAGCATCGAGGTCAGCGCTCCGTTCACAGCCGCCATACCGGACGCCGTCGCAAAACCATCCTCGGCCCCCTCAAGCGCAGCGATGCGCTGCTCGAACATCGCAACCGTCGGGTTGCCATAACGGGCATAGATGAACTCGTCCGGGCCAGTCTCGATGAACCGAGCTTCGGCCTGCTCGGCGGAGTCGTAGACGAACCCCTGCGTCAGGAAAATCGCTTCGCTGACTTCGTTGTACTGGCTGCGACGGATACCGCCGTGGACGGCTTGGGTGCGTTTGTTCCAGCTTTCGCTCATGTCTTTACCTTTCGGCCCCGAAACCCGAGGGCAAATCAAAAAAACCCCAGACGCGGTCAAGCGAAAGGGGTCTTTCATCCTGACCTTTTAGCGGTGTTGTTTAGCGTGGCCCGCAATCCGGTAACAAATCGCCACGTGGTTTCTGGATTGCGCATACGCCTCGGGCGCGCGGGCGTCAAGCCGCGACATCCATCGCACACTTGCCCTTTGCGGCGAATGGCTCATGATCGTCCCGCAACACGGAGGCCCCATGACACACCCGATCGACCTGTATTTCTGGCCCACGCCAAATGGCTGGAAAGTATCCATTGCCCTTGAAGAGATGGGGCTGCCCTACCAGACCCACCTCATAAACATCGGCAAGGGCGATCAGTTCGCGCCCGAGTTTCTGAAGATTTCGCCCAACAACCGGATGCCGGCGATCGTCGACCCAGAGGGCCCGGATGGCGCACCGATCTCGGTTTTCGAAAGCGGCGCGATCCTGATGTATCTGGCCCGCAAGACCGGCCGGTTCTACGGATCGACCGAGCGTGACCGGATCGCGGTCGAGGAATGGCTGACGTGGCAGATGGGTGGCGTCGGACCGATGGCCGGACAGGCACACCACTTTCTGAAATATGCCCCCCAGTTGGACCCGCCGCAGGACCTGCCCTATGCCAAGGACCGCTATCGCACCGAGGTTGCGCGCCTGTACGGCGTTCTGGACCGGCGCCTTGCCGACAACGAATATGTTGCCGGCGACTTTTTTTCGATCGCCGATATGTCGATTTGGGGCTGGGCCAGCCTGTGGGAGGGTCAACAGCAAACGCTGGAGGACAAACCCCACTTTGGCCGGTGGCTGGAAACCGTGGGAGCCCGCCCCGGAGTTCAGGCGGGACGTGCCCTGCATGCCGAGCTGCGCGGAGACCATCGCAGCAAAGACGCGCAGAACGTTCTGTTCAAACGGTAGCGTTCACCAAATGCTGAAATTTCAGGCAACTTGGAGCGTATCGCACCTCTTTGTGCATCAAAGCCCTGACGAGAGTTGAATTGCGCGTTTGTCGTTCTGTAACTACAAGCGGTAACAGGGAGTTAAGGTTTGGCGACATTCAATTTCACGGTTCCGATTTACGGGTTCGACCAATGGACCGGCGCATCGACGAACAACACTGTCGGCTATCCCGTCGGAACCACCTTTTCCTTGAATGCCGGTGCCGCACTGACCGTCATCAACGTCGAGGATGACGACGGCACGGCCAGCCAGCTGTTTTCGGACGGTTACATCGACACGCCCGGGGACGGGTCATCGCCCAGTACGGCCAACAACGACCAGGTATTGAGCCAGGCGGTGACGATCAACGGACAGACCTTTCAGCCCGGCGATCAGGTCGAGCTTGAGTTCGGTTTTACGACAACCTCCGGCGACACGTTCTGGGTCATTCGCATCGACGGTGTGAATGTCGGCATCAGCGGTCCCGTCCTGCCGACTCCCGGCACGACCTATGAGGTTGCCGGCAGCAGTGATGGTCAGGCATCGCCGATTTCGAATGTCCCATGCTTTACCGCCGGTACATTGATCACCACCAAGGACGGGACAACAAGGATCGAAGAACTGTCGGTCGGAGATCTGGTTCTGACCTACGCTGGCAGCTATCAGCCGATCCGCTGGATCGGGCGCCGTGAACTGGACAGCGTCGACTTCTCCGCCAATCCGAAACTGGTTCCGATCCGGATCGCCGCCGGCGCGCTCGGCGCAGGGCTGCCAACGCAGGACCTGACCGTTTCGCCCCAGCACCGCATTCTGGTGCGGTCAAAGATCGCGCAACGCATGTTCAATACCAACGAGGTGCTGGTTTCGGCCAAGTCGCTGCTGCCGCTGGACGGTATTGACCGGGTCTGTGCCAAGGAATCCGTTTGCTATTTCCACCTTCTTTTCGACACGCATCAGGTCGTCTTTGCCAACGACACCCCAAGCGAAAGCCTGTTCGCCGGCGCCGAAGCGCTGAAATCCATCCCCGAGGCGGCTCGCGCTGAGATATTGGCCCTGTTCCCCGAGCTTGAGGACCCCGGCTTTGAACCGCGGCCAGCCGCCCTGATTCCAAAGGGTCACAAGCAGCGCGGTCTGATTTCGCGTCACCTCAAGAACGGTCAAGTGCTGCTGGCCTGATCGTCATCGGGTATTTTCTGACCCGGGTCGGAGTGTGCGCGACATAGCGTCAGGTCTTTCGGCAGACGAACGTGGTCGCTGACAGTGGCATCGCCATGCCCTGCGGAGCAAAGGCACGCTTCAATTCAGAGAACATCCGCGCCGCCACGTCCGTGGGATCCACGCCGCCGCGCTCTCGTATTTCATCGACCAACGGGTTGCCAAAAACCAGAGCTTGGGCAAAGGCTTCCGGGTTGACGATGGTCTTCGTCAACCGGATCGTTTCGTGTTGGATATCCGTCCAGCCTGCGGCCCTCAGATCGGCCCGGACAGCCTCGGGGTCACCATAGTGAAACGGTACCTTGTAGAATCCCGGCGGATCCTGCGGAAAGAAATATGCGCCCACATCGTGCGCGACCTGCGAGAACGGATTCTCGGACATCGAGCTCCACACGTTGAAAACATAGCGCCCACCCGGTCTGAGCACCCGCGCCGCCTCATGGAACGAAGCGGGTTTGTCGGGAAAGAACATGACCCCGAACTGGCAGGTAATCATGTCGAACGCGCCGTCTTCGAACGGCAGATTCATCGCGTTGACGACCGCGAACTCGACGCTATCCGCCGCCGTGAACTTGGCCTTTGCAACCTCCAGCATGGGCGCGTTCAGGTCCGAGATCAAAACTTGGGTCTCACTCGGCAGCACATCGCACAGCTTGCGGCTCAGGATCCCCGTGCCCGCAGCCAGTTCGATGGCCTTGGCCACCGGCTCTTCGGCGCAACGGGCGGCAAGTCTGTCCGCGTAGTCAGTGAAGATATTCGGACCCAACCCCTCGTCGTAATGACTTGGAATATTGCCTACGAAACCAGTCGAATTCGTCGACATCTGCGCTCCCCCCCCCCGGCAACCGCATGATGCAAAAGACTAGCCGAAATTGCGCGTTTTGGCGAACTCATTGTGCTCTGCAGTCGGCTGAGGCCGACAGGCATCCGCCCCGTCACCCCGCACCAGCAGGTCCAGCATGCCCGAGATGTCCTCGATCTCTTCCGCGATCACATGGGTCACCGCATGGGCCCGCTGCATCCGCCCGGTCACCCGCAGCAACCGCCCCGAGATCACCGCCCGGCGGAACCGCTCATAGATCTTGCGCCAGACAATCACGTTCACGATGCCGGTCTCGTCTTCGAGCGTGATGAAAATCACCCCTTTGGCCGTACCAGGCCGCTGCCGCAGGATCACCAATCCCGCCACAGCAACCCGCGCACCCTCGGGCGGGTCGTCCAGTCGGTCGGCTGGAAGGCAGGCCGGTGGTCTGGGCCATGGGCGGCCCGAACTGGGCTGTGGTGTCGATGCGATACGCATGAGAACAAAAATAGAACAAATACCTTGAATGTCCAGATGCAGGGGACCGAAACCACAGCCAGAAAGGTCATGCGCTACGCGCGGCCGCAGCGCAGACCAATGTCACTTGGCGTCATGCGCGTTGAACGTGGCCAAACCTTCCCGCAGAACCGCCTTGGCCTTGGCCAGGTCATCCCCGTCCAACGCATCCAGCGCCCGCAAAACGTCACTGCGCAACCGCAGAGCCTTGGGGCCCGGCGCTCCGACCGGATGAAGCTCATCGTCATTCGCTGCTGCCAATGCACCATGGCTGATCCCGTCGATCACCTCCACGATTTTCGCCTGGCTTTCGCCAAACCACGCGGCAATGTCATGCTCGGCATCGCCCCGCTCGTTCATCCCAACCACAATCTTTGCGTCCTGAACCGTCAACGGCATCTGCTCACTCCCTTATCAAATCACGGTCTCACGACCTGAACACAAATCCATGCACGCAACAATCGAAACCGCTATCCGCGCATCAACCTTTGATGGAAAACCCCGGTCAAACCATTCGGTTGCGGCGCGAACGCGTGGAATTTGGGCGACAATGACGGGCCGTTTGCCCGATCACGCCCAGATTGGTCGCAAATGGCACTGGAAAGACCTAAATCCCTTGACTAATGAGGAACCTGAACACCGCAGAAGGAAGACGCGAGCAATGGCAAAGATCACCTATGTCGAGCATGGCGGCACCGAACACACAGTCGAGGTCGCCAACGGCCTGACCGTCATGGAAGGCGCCCGTGACAACAACATTCCCGGCATTGAGGCCGATTGCGGCGGCGCCTGCGCCTGCTCGACCTGTCACGTCTACATCCATCCCGATTGGGTCGAGAAACTGCCTGCCAAGGACGACATGGAAGAAGACATGCTGGACTTCGCCTACGAGCCCGACCCGGCCCGTTCGCGCCTGACCTGTCAGATCAAGGTGACGGAAGAACTGGACGGGCTGGTCGTCCAGATGCCGGAAAAGCAGATCTGATGCGACGGCGCATGCCCCGCTCGTCCGGCGGCATGCGCTGCGGCTTCAAAGCGCCGCGTCCGGCGGTGCGCTTTTGGCCATGCCGCGTGCGCGGCGCGCTGATGGCTGTGTGCCTGTGGCTAGCGGGTCCTGCCTTGGCCGCCGAAACCATAGCGACCGCCCGCTACACGGATCCGACCACCCGCTATCCCCACGGCGTTCTGGGTGACCAGATCGAATGGGGTTCGATTGAACTCACGCTTTCAGATGGCAAACACCGCAGCTTTACGCTGCCCGATCATCTGGTGTTCGAAGACCTCGCTCCCCGGTTGGTCGACGTCACGGGCGACGGTCTTCCAGAAGTCGTCGCGGTGGAGAGTGACGCACGACAGGGCGCTCGGCTTGCCATCTACGGCCCGCAGGGCCGCATGGCGGCGACACCGCATATCGGCACCCGTTTCCGCTGGCTGGCTCCGGTCGGAGCGGCAGACCTGAATCGCGACGGGCATATTGAAATTGCCTATGTCGATCGCCCCCACTTGGCCAAGACCCTGCGCATTTGGCGATTTGCCGACGGCCGACTGACGGAAATCGCCGCGCTCCCCGGCCTGACCAATCACCGGATCGGAGAGGATTTCATTTCAGGCGGCCTTCGTACCTGCAACGGCCAGCCTGAGTTGATCGTCGCCAGCGGCGATTGGCGCCGGATCATTGCTGTCCGCTACGATGGCGGCTGGCAAACCCAGGATCTTGGCCCGTTGAAAAACCGACAAGCCCTTATGAGCGCGCTGAACTGCTGATCCGGGGATTCATCTGGTCAAGAAATCCCGAGGTGAGGCCGTCGGCCGAGGCCCCTTTACCTGCGGACCCTCAAACCGTCAAAGCGCCCGCCACCCGATATCGCGACGATAGAAGCCGCCCGGCCAATCGATGGCCTCGACCATCGCATAAGCGTTGTCACGCGCCTCTTGCAGTGTTGCTCCGCGCGCCGTCACGTTCAGAACCCGGCCCCCTGAGGCCACTATCTGCCCGTCCTGCGCCTTGGTGCCGGCATGAAAGACCATATGGCTGCTGTCCTCGGGCAAGTCATCCAGCCCGTTCATCACGCTGCCTTTTTCATATGCCCCAGGGTAGCCCTGCGCGGCCATCACCACGGTCAAGGCGTGATCGTCGGCCCAGTTGACCCGCACCTCGCCCAGCCGTCCCTCGGCCGCCGCGTGCATCAAATCCAGCGCCTGCGCCCCCAGACGCATCATCAGCGCCTGACATTCCGGGTCGCCAAAGCGCACGTTGTATTCCACCAGCCTCGGCTGCCCGTCCTTGATCATCAGCCCGGCATACAGCACCCCCTGAAACGGCGTGCCGCGCCGGGCCATCTCGGCCATCGTCGGGCGCACGATCTGTTCCATCGCACGTTCCTCGACCTCGGGGCTCAGAACCGGTGCCGGAGAATAGGCCCCCATGCCGCCGGTATTCAGGCCGGTATCGCCCTCGCCCACGCGCTTGTGGTCCTGCGCGGTGCCGACCGACAGGATGTTCTCGCCGTCACACAGCACGAATAGCGAGGCTTCTTCGCCGTCCATGAACTCCTCGATCACCACCTCGGCCCCGGCCCCGCCGAAGGCGCCGCCGAACATGTCGTCCACGGCCTCCAGCGCGGTCGCCTCGTCCATCGCCACGATCACGCCCTTGCCCGCGGCCAGACCGTCGGCCTTGACCACGATCGGCGCACCCTGCTGGCGGATATAGGCCTTGGCCGGCTCGGCCTCGGTGAACCGGGCGTAGGCAGCGGTGGGCGCACCGGCCGCATCGCAGATTTCCTTGGTAAAGCTTTTCGAGGCCTCCAGCCGCGCCGCCTCGGCCGAAGGGCCAAACACCAGGATGCCCGCCTCGCGCAGCCGGTCGGCCACCCCGGCAGCCAGGGGCGCTTCCGGCCCAACGATCACGAAATCAATCGCGTTTTCCTCGGCGAAACTGACCACCGCGCCGCCATTCTCTATATCCAGCGCCGCGCAATCGGCGATCTGCGCGATCCCGGCATTGCCCGGCGCCACGATCAGGCGGTCGCATTTGGGGTTCTGCATCACCGCCCAGGCCAGGCTGTGTTCGCGCCCGCCGCTGCCGAGAATGAGGATGTTCATGAAAGTCTCCGATCTGCTTGGCCTTGCCTGCGCGGCGTTCTAAGCTGCGCGGGCAATCGAAACAAGGCGCTGAAATGTCCGACCTGCTTGACGATCCGATTCCCGGCCAGAATACCCCCGAATACACCGTGTCCGAGATCTCGGGCGAGGTGAAACGCACGCTGGAAGGTACATTTGGCCGAATCCGCGTACGGGGCGAGGTCGGGCGTGTGTTCAAGGCGCGCTCGGGGCATTTGTACTATGACATCAAGGACGACCGGAACGTGCTGGCCTGCACCACCTGGAAGGGCCAGATCGCGGGCCTGTCGGTGGTGCCGGAAGAGGGGCTCGAAGTCGTCGTCACGGGCCGCCTCACAGCTTTTGGCGCGCAGTCGAAATACAACCTAAACGTCGACGAGGTGGCCGTAGCCGGGCAAGGCGCGCTGATGGCGCTGCTGGAAAAACGCAAGAAACAGCTCGAATCCGAAGGGCTCTTCGCGCCCGAGCGCAAGCAGCCCCTGCCCTTCCTGCCGCAGATCATCGGCGTCGTCACCTCGCCCTCGGGCGCGGTGATCCGCGACATCCTGCACCGCCTGCGCGACCGTTTCCCGCGCAAGGTGCTGATCTGGCCCGTGGCCGTGCAGGGCGCCAATTGCGCGGCGGAGGTCGCCAACGCCATTCAGGGCTTCAACCGCCTGACACCCGGCGGCGCGCTGCCCCGCCCCGATCTGATCATCGTCGCCCGCGGTGGCGGCTCGATCGAGGATCTGTGGGGTTTCAACGAGGAAATCGTGGCCCGCGCCGCCGCCGAGTCCGAGATTCCGCTGATCTCGGCCGTGGGGCACGAAACCGACACCACATTGATCGACTATGTCTCGGACCGCCGTGCGCCCACCCCTACCGCCGCCGCCGAACTGGCGGTTCCCGTGCGGATGGAACTGCTGGCCTGGACCGGCGAACAGGGCGCGCGTCTGTCCCGCGCAGCCACCGACGCCGTGCAGCGCCGGGCCCAACGCCTGCGCGATCTGTCGCGCGCCCTGCCGCGCCCCGAGACCCTACTGGATGGTCCGCGCCAGCGACTGGACCTGATTGCCGATCGTCTAGCCCCAGCGTTGCAACGCGGTGTGCAAAACCGCCGCCTGCAGGTGGTGGAACTGTCCGGGCACCTGCGCCCGTCAACGCTGCGCAACCTCGTGGCCGCGCGGCGGGACACGCTGCACAACCTGTCCTCGCGTCTCTCGATCCGCCCGATCCAACGGGACATCCAGCAGCAGCGCGACCGGGTCAACCAACTGGCCCAGCGCATGACGGCCGCGCAGACACTGCGGCTGGACCGGCTTCGCCAGCAACTGGATGCGACCGACCGGTTGCGCGAGACGCTCAGCTACAAGGCCACGCTTCAACGTGGCTATGCCGTTGTGCATGCCGAAAGCGGCGTGGTCACCACAAAGGCACAGGCCAGCAAGCACGCCGCTTTGACCATCGAATTTGCCGATGGAGAATTGAAGACCGCACCGCTGTCCGGGACGACCTCGACCGCCAAGAAACCGTCCAAGCCACCAGCCCCGGATCAAGGGTCGCTGTTCTGACGAAAGCCCACGTTCAGACGCCGACCTCGGGCCCGTAACAGATCATTTCTTCGTCGACGTCGGCTGCTTCATACAGTTCGGTGGCTTCGGGGTTGCCCTCGAACTGCGCGATTAGTCCTTGGGACGAGCGGGTAAAGACCCAGCATTGCGGGTCGGGGCGATCTTCGTAAACAAAGCAAATCTGGTCATTCTGTTCGTACCAGATGCCCTCCTTGCAGTCGCCGTCCAGAAACGACCAGACCACGCGCCGGTTGGGCAAATACCGTTCGACGCCATAGGTCGTTCCACCAAAGCCGTAGAACAGGGTTTTGCCGCGTGTATAGGCATCAAATTCCGCCCCTGTCAGAGACTGCGCGACGACCGGCTGGGCCAGCAAAGATCCGAGAATCAACGAACGTATCCACATCATTTCATTCTGGCAGATGCCACGGCCGCGCGCCAATCTTGGAACGCCCTGCCCCAACGTTATGGGTTGAGCGTAAACTCGGTTCGCGGCGACACTACATTGCATCGGTGCCATCGGAAGGCAGGACATGACGATACTCGTACTCGCAGCGCTAGCCTGTGCCCTGGCCTACCTGGCCCTGACGGCCCGTCCGGCCAGCCTGCTGCGAACGGCGCTGAAAACCGCCAGCGTCGCCCTGTTGGCGGTCGAGGCCGCGGTGCAGTCAGGCCCGCTGCTTCTGATCCTCGCGCTGTCTCTCTGCGCCTTGGGCGACGCCCTTCTGTCGCGTGAGACCGACGGCACCTTCATGGCGGGCATCGGGGCGTTCGCCGCCGGGCATCTGGTTTACATCGCCCTGTTCCTGACCCATCCCGCAGGCGACACCGACCTGATCCTGGACAAACCCGGATACGCCTGGACGCTGGTCATTCTGGGCATCGTGATGGCCACGCTGCTGGCCCCTCGGGCCGGTGATCTGCGCGGACCGGTCCTGGCCTATATCCCGATCATTTTGGGTATGGGCATCACCGTTTTGGCCCTGCCCGAGGCCGGAGCGCTGCGATGGGCTTTACCGGCCGCGATGGCCTTCATCGCCTCGGACCTGATTCTGGCAACCGAAAGGTTCCTGCTGCCGCCCGGACACCCGGCCTTGCGACTGACGCCCTATCTGGTCTGGCCGCTCTACTGGGGTGCGCAGTTCGGCTTTTTCCTCGCCTTCACCTGACCCTTTGCAACTGCCGCCATTCCGCATTAGGTGAAGGGAACACCTGCGGAGACCAAGATGGCGTTTTTTACCAAGCTCAAGGACCGGCTGTTCAAATCCTCGTCCCGCCTCGAACAGGGGCTTGAGGCAATCGTCGAGGACGGCGGCAAAGAAACCACCGCCCCTGACCCGGTGATTCCCCAGCCCGAGCCCGAGCCGCAACCCGTCCCGGAAATCCCCGAACCCGCGCCCACGCCGCAACCGGTCGAGACACCCTCGCCCGAGCCGGCCGATCCGACGCCCGCCCCGCCTCCGCCGGAACTGCCGGAACAGGCGCAATCCAAAGGCCTGATCGGGCGTCTGTTCGGTCGCGGCGATGCCGGGCCGGTGGTGCGTCGCACGCTGGACGACGACATGCTCGAACAGCTCGAGGAACTGCTGATCGCCTCGGACATGGGTGTCGACACCGCCCTGCGCGTCACCGCCAACATGGCCGAGGGGCGCTATGGCAAGAAACTCTCGACGCAGGAAATCAAGCAGCTGCTGGCGCAGGAAATCGCCCGCGTGATGGAGCCGGTCGCCAAACCGATGCCGATCTACCCTAAGCGCCCGCAGGTGGTGCTGGTGGTGGGCGTCAACGGCTCGGGCAAGACCACGACCATCGGAAAGCTGGCCAGCCAGTTCAAGGCCGCCGGCAAAAAGGTGGTCATCGCCGCGGGCGACACCTTCCGGGCCGCCGCCGTCGAACAGCTGCAGGTCTGGGGCGACCGCGCCGGAGTTCCAGTCCTGACCGCGCCCGAAGGCTCCGACCCCGCCTCGCTTGCCTTCGACGCCCTGACCAAGGCGCAAGCCGAAGGCGCCGACCTGCTGATGATCGACACTGCCGGCCGCTTGCAGAACCGCGCCGACCTGATGGAGGAACTGGCCAAGATCGTCCGCGTCATCCGCAAGATCGACGAGACGGCGCCCCACAACACGCTTCTGGTGCTCGACGCCACCACCGGTCAGAACGCGCTCAGCCAGGTGGAAACCTTCCGCAAGCTGGCCGATGTCTCGGGCCTTGTGATGACCAAGCTCGACGGCACCGCCAAGGGCGGCGTGTTGGTGGCGCTGGCCGACAAGTTCGGCCTGCCGATCCACGCCATCGGCGTCGGCGAACAGATCGACGATCTGGCCCCTTTCGACCCCGAGGAATTCGCCGCCGCCCTGACAGGGCTCGACCCCAACTGACCTTCATCTGGCCCCAAATATCCTCGGGGGTCTGGGGGTGGAAACCCCCCAGATTCTCCACCAGCGAAAGACCCGCAGCGTGAGCGACTGGCTGATCTCCCTCGAAGGCACAGAGGCCGGACACAGGCTGGCCCTTGGTCTCGCCCTGATGGCGGCCTTCCTGCACGCGGTGTTCGGCGCGCTGCAGAAGGGTCGGCATGACCCCTGGCTGTCGCGCGGGGCGATCGACGCCTGCTATTGCCTGATGGCCGCGCCCTTTGCGTTCTTCGTCGTGCCCTGGCCCGAACCCTTCATGTGGCCGATATTTGCCGTGGTCTGGCTGATCCATGTCGCCTACAAGACGCTGCAGGCGATGGCCTATACCAAGGGGTCCTACACCGTGGTCTACCCGGTGGTGCGCGGCACCGGCCCGCTGTTCACCGTCATCGGTGCCTATCTGCTGTTCAACGAAACCTTCTCGCCCACCCAATGGCTGGGCGTTGCCGTGCTGCTGACCGGTATCTTCGGATTGGCTGCCTACAATTTCCGCTTCCTGGAAACCAACCGCGAGACTTTGGGCATCGCATTGGCCCTTGCGGTTGCAACCGGCCTCTTCGTGGCGCTCTACACCACCTATGACGCCTACGGAATCCGCGCCACGGCTGATCCGTTCACCTTTCTGGCCTGGTTCTTCATGATCGACGGGGCGACAATGCCGATCTACGCCTTCCTGCGCTGGCGGGCGATGGTTCACCGCCCGGCAATCGGGCCGTTGATGCTGCGGGGGCTTGCAGGCGGGCTGATCGCCCCCATGTCTTTCGGAGCGATCATGCTGGCCACCCGGCTGGACAAGGTCGGCGAAGCCGCAGTGCTGCGCGAAACCTCGACCGTCTTTGCCGCCCTGATCGGCTGGCTGGCCCTGAAAGAGACCGTGGGACCTCGGCGCATTATCCTGATGGCACTGATTGCATTGGGCGCGGTAATAGTTGAAATGGGCGGGTGAACAGCAGGACGACAGGCATGGCAGACAAGAAAGAGATCAATCCGTTTCTGAAACAGGTGCTGGAACTGGGACCACCGCTGGCCTTCTTCTTCATCTACCTGCGCCTGCGCGACGACAGCTTTCTGATCGGTGGCACCGAATATTCCGGCTTCATCGTGGCCACCATCATCTTCGTTCCGCTGATGCTGGGGGCGATGGGTATCTTGTGGTACCTGACCGGCAAGCTCAGCCGGATGCAGATCTTCACAGCCATCATGGTCATCTTTTTCGGCGGCCTGACCGCCTGGTTCAACGACGAGCGGTTCTTCAAGATGAAGACGACGCTGGTCTACGGGTTCTTCTCGCTGATGCTGGGCATAGGCCTGCTGCAGGGCAAATCCTACCTCGCCTATGTTCTGGACGAGATGCTGCCCATGCGCCACGAGGGCTGGATGATCCTGACCCGCCGCCTGTGCGCATGTTTCGCCTTGCTGGCGGTGGCCAATGAACTGGTCTGGCGCACCCTGTCCACCGATCTGTGGGTCAAGATCGAAACCTTTGGCTTCCCCATCGCGCTGATGGGGTTCCTGATGCTGCAATTCAGTATTCTGCAAAGCTATATGGACGATCCGGACAAGCAGTAATGCGTCCCTGACACGGGCCGGCGAACCTTGGGGAAACCTTCGGAAAACCGGATAAAATCCTTGGCTTAGCTCCAAAGCTGTGGAAAGCTGGGAAACCACCCACACCACTCATCCGGAGAACCGTGTCTTCCATGACCGCCTTTCCGAACAGCGGGTTCCTGTCCGAAGCTTCAGACCGGCTTCGTGATATGCTCACTGCGCTAGCCACTTCTGTCTCGCTGGACCGCGGCGAGGTCTTGTTCGAACAAGGCGACGAGGGTGACGCCCTCTATGCCTTGCTGGAAGGCGCTTTGGAGGTGTCCTTCCTGGCCATGAGCGGGCGCAAGTTGGCGCTCAGCCTGATGCGCCCGGGCGAGGTTTTCGGCGAAATCGCCCTCTTCGACAGCGGCCCGCGCACCGCCACGATCACCGCAGCCGAGCCGTCGCGTGTACTGCGCGTGCGTCGAAAGGATCTGATGGAACAAATCCGCAAGCACCCCGAACTGGCCGAGGACATGATCCGGCTGGCCGGACTGCGGATGCGCTGGATGGGAGCGCAGTTGAACGAGCAGGTGTTCCTGCCGATGCCGGTGCGACTTGCGCGAAAGCTTCTGCTTCTGGCCAACCAGCAGGACGCGCCGTCCGAACGCATCGCCCTGTCGCAGAGTGAGCTTGCGGAATTTGTCGGCGCAACGCGCGAGGCAGTATCCAAGACGATCTCGACGTGGAAGCGCTCGAACGTGGTCGAGGCTTCGCGCGGTGGGCTGCAGATCCACGACTTTGACGCCCTGCGCCAACTCGCCGAATCCGATCTGATCTGACCTGCCGCCCGGAAAATGGCCCGGATGTGATCCGCTTCACATACAACGGGATTCGCTTCCATTAGGTAATGAATTGTTACCGTAGGGTGCCAGAGTATCATCCCCGATATCTGTCCACTGGCATCTCCCTGCACCAGAGCCACGCGCCTCCCCGGCGTGTGGCTCTTTTGATTTCTGCAACCAAAACGAAAATCGGCCGGAGCATCTGCCCCGGCCGATCATATTGACCAAACTGGCTGTCCTACTCTTCGAGGCTCAGCGCGACGAAGCGCGGGTCGCCACCACGGCGCACCAGCAGCAGCAGCGACTTGCGCCCCGCCTCCCGAGCCTCGTCCATCCGATCCTCGAGATCGGCGATCAACGACACTTTCTGCTGACCAGCCTCGGTGATCAGGTCGCCTGCCCGCAGGCCCTTGGCGTAGGCTTCGGAGGCTTCATCCACATCCGTCACCACCAGACCATCCGCGTCCGCGTCCAGGCCCAGATCTTCGCGCAACGCGTCGGTCAGCGGCGAAATCGTCAGGCCAAGAATGTCGGCATTCTCGTCCAGCGGGGCCTCTTCCGCACCATCATCATCACCGGTTTCCGCACGCTCGGCATCCTCGCGACGCCCCAGAGTGACAAGCACGGTCTGAGTGCTGCCGTCCCGCTGAACGACCACGCGCACGGACTTGCCGACCGGCGTCTCACCGACCTGCCGCACCAATCCGCGCGTGTCCTTCACCTCGACACCATCAAAGCTGAGAATCACATCCCCTGCGAGCAGACCCGCCTCTTTGGCAGGACCGTCCGGCACATCGCTGATCAGCGCACCGCCCGGCTTGTCGAGGCCCATCGCCTCAGCCATATCCTCGGTCACGTCCTGAATGCGGACACCCAGCCAGCCGCGGCGGGTTTCGCCGAATTCCCGCAACTGATCGACAACCTTGGACACCACGTTCGACGCCATCGAAAACCCGATGCCGATCGACCCGCCGTTCGGTGACAAGATCGCGGTGTTCACGCCGATGACCTGACCGTCCATGTTGAACAGAGGACCGCCCGAGTTGCCTCGGTTGATGGCCGCATCCGTCTGGATATAGTCATCATAGGAACCGCTGAGCTCGCGATTACGCGCCGACACGATCCCAGCCGACACCGAGAACCCCTGGCCCAGCGGGTTACCCATGGCAACCACCCAGTCCCCCACAAGCGCTGTGTCGCTGTCGCCGAAAGTGACGTATTTCAGCGGACCCGACGCCTCGACCTTGAGCAACGCGATGTCCGTTTTCTCATCCGTTCCAATGACCTTGGCCGGCAGCTCTTTTCCAGGCTGACCATCGCCGGGAAAGAACTCGATCAGAATTTCATCCGCCTCTGCGATGACGTGATTGTTCGTGACGATGTACCCATCCTCGGAAATCACGAAGCCCGATCCCAACGCATTGCTGCGGCGCGGGCGATTGTCCTGGTCGCCATTGCGGTCCTGGAACTCGCGGAAAAAGTCCTCGAAGGGGGACCCTTCGGGAACAATCCCCTGCGCGCCCGACTGCCCCTCGATCAAGGTCGTCGTTGTGATGTTGACCACGGCCGGGCTGATCCGGTTGACCAGCGGCGCCAGGCTTTCCTGACGGGCCTGTGCAGCCAACGTCTGGAGCAACAAAAGGGAAACCGCGGCAAAGGCCAGCCATAAAAGCCGCGCCATCGTCACCACATCGTCCCGGCGGACGGATACACTGCGTGCTACTGCCTGCACTTGGTCTCTCCTTGTCGACATTGTTCTGTTGGTGGCTGCCTGAGCAGCTTGCTGGGAAACAATGTAGTCAGTTTGTGACCGCCCGCAACTCGGGAAGTTGAGGAATTCACTGCCAGTTTATTTCGACCGATCAAAACCCCAACCGATTGGCCGTCCACAACAGGACGAAGCCACTGACCACACAAAGAAGTCCGACCAGTCTGCGGGCCGGCTCGGGAATGCTGCGCAACGCCTCAAGCATCCGCTCGACAAGCGAAGGGGCCAGCGCATAGGCCAGCCCCTCGACAATCAACACCAGCCCGAAGGCCAGCAGGATCATGCCCATCACTCGGCCACCGGTGCGGCACCCAACCGCCCTTCGGACGACCGGAGATAGTGGAAGAACTCGGAATCTGGCCGCAGCACCAACGAGCTGTTGTTGCCCTGCAGGGCATTCTCGTAGGCGGTCAAGGACCGGTAGAATTCAAAGAAATCCGGGTCCTTGCCGTAGGCTTCGGCAAAAATCGCATTGCGCTGCGCGTCGGCTTCACCGCGGACGATCTCTGCTTCGCGACGGGCTTCCGACACCAGCTCAACCACGGTGCGGTCGGCTTGGGCGCGGATGCGCTGCGCGGCTTCCTCACCACGCGCGACCTCGTCGGCGGCCTCGCGTTCGCGCTCGGCGCGCATCCGGGCAAAGGTCGCTTCGAGGTTGGCCTGCGGCAGGTCAGTGCGCTTCAGGCGAACGTCGATCACCTCAAGGCCCAGATCCCGCGCCTCGGTGATGGCGCCGTTTCGGATGCGAAGCATCAACGCCGCCCGGTCCGAGCTGAGGATGTCATTCGAGCTGACCGAACCCAGCACTTCGCGGGTCTTGGCGCGCAGGATCGAATCCAGGCGCGCCTCGGCGGTCTGAATACCGCCTGCGCCCACGGCCTCGCGGAATTGGCGCACGTCGGTGATGCGATAGCGGGCAAAGGCATCGACCACCAAACGACGGTCATCCAGTGGCGTTACTTCCAGCGGCCCGACCTCGCGGCTGAGGATACGGTCGTCATATCGCACCACTTCCTGGATGACCGGAATCTTGAAAGCCAGGCCCGGCTCCTCCTTGACGTCGATCACGCGGCCGAATTGCAGAACCAGCGCCTTTTCACGCTCGTCCACAATAAAGACCGCCGACAGGGCAATCACGATCGCCACGAAAACGGCTGGCAGGATAAATGTTGTCTTGCGCATAGATCAGTTCTCCCCTGCCGAATTGCGGCGCAGTTCGTTCAGCGGCAGATAGGGCACAACGCCCTGCCCGTCACCCGATCCGCCGGTGCCTTCGTCCAGAATGATCTTATCCACGTCGCGCAAAATCTGCTCCATCCGTTCAAGGTACAGGCGCTTGCGGGTCACGTCAGGCGCCTTGGAATACTCTTCCAGAACCGCGCTGAAGCGGCTGGCCTCGCCCTCGGCTTCGTTCACGACCTGTGCCCGATAGCCTTCGGCCTCTTCCAGCACCTGCGCGGCTTCACCACGCGCGCCGGCCAAAACCCGGTTCGCATAGGCATCGGCCTGCTTCTCCAGCCGGTCGCGTTCCTGTCCAGCCGACTGAACCTCGCGGAAGGCATCCTTGACCGGTTCCGGTGGGTCGGCGCCGTCAAAGTTCACACGGACGATGTTGATACCCGAGTTGTAGCTGTCGAGCGTCGACTGGATCAGTTCCTCAAGCCGTTCGGCGATGATAGCACGGTCGCGGTTCAGGATCGGCGCAAGGTCCGACTGCGCGATGATCTCGCGCATGGCCGACTCTGACACGGCCTGGATAGTTTGTTTTGGGTCGCGCAGGTTGAACAGGTAGTCCGCAGGATTCGAGATATTCCAGACCACCTGGAAATCGATATCGACGATATTTTCGTCTCCCGTCAGCATCAGCCCGGCGTCCGAACCGCGACCGCCCGATCCGATGGTTTCGGTCTGTTCGACCTTCACCGGGATGACTTCGGCCGTGACAACAGGCCACGGGGCAAAGTTCAGACCTTCGGTGCCGATTCCGGTAAAGCGACCGAATAGCAGTTCAACCGACTGCTCTTCGGGCTTTACCGTATAGGCGCTGGCAAAGCCCCACAGAACCAGAGCGGCAACCCCGCCCAGCAGGATGGTGCCCTTGGTAATTGCCGGGCCGCCACCGCCGCCCTGGCCGGATCCGTTGCCGCCTCGGCCCCCGCCGCCGCGCCCGCCCATCAGCACGCGCAGCTGCTCCTGGCCTTTTTTCATCAACTCGTCGATCTCGGGGATCTGCGGCCCGTCGCCTTCGGGCGGGCGTCGCCCGTCCCCATTGTTTCCCCGGTTTCCTCCGCCACCGGATGAGCCTCCGCCCCCCCAGGGGCCTCCGCTGTTGCCCGCCATGTGTTTCATTTCCCTTGTTTTGGCCCGTGTGCTTACGGGATCCCTTGTAACCTGTGTGCGCGCGCTTGCAAATCAAGCGGTACGCACGGGTTGCCGCATGGTTACCAGTTCTTCGGCCATCACCGGATGAACCGCAACCGTGCGATCGAAATCTTCCTTTGTCGCTCCCATTTTGACCGCGATGCCCGCCAACTGGATCATCTCACCCGCGCCAGGGGCGACAATGTGACAACCCAGCACCTTGCGGGTGGCCTGGCTGACGATCAGTTTCATCAAAACCCGCTGGGTGCCCCCTGCGAACGCCTTCTGCATCGGCTTGAACGAAGTCGCGTAGACCTCGATCGGCTCTTGCTCGGCGGCCTGTTCCTCGCTCAGGCCCACGGTGCCCATCTCGGGCTGGGTGAAGATCGCGGTCGGGATCAGCTCATGATCCACCGGGGTGGGGTTGCCCTTGAACACGGTCTCGACAAAGGCCATCCCCTCGCGGATGGCGACCGGCGTCAGGTTCACCCGGTCGGTCACGTCCCCGATGGCATAGATCGAGGGCACCGCGGTCTGGCTGTATTCATCCACGATGATCTGCCCCTTGCGGCCACGTTCGACGCCCAGCGCCTCAAGGCCCAGATCATCCGCGTTTGGCGCCCGGCCCGTGGCATACATCACCACGTCGAACAGCTGTTCCGACCCGTTGGTCGCCTTGACCCAGATCTTGTCGCCCTGCTTTTTCATCTCAAGCACATTAGTGCCCAGATGCACGTCGACCCCGTTTTGGCACATCTCTTCACAGATCAGCCCGCGCGCCTCGTCGTCGAAGCCCCGCAGGATTTGCGCGCCGCGATAAAACTGCGTGGTCTTGACGCCCATGCCGTTCATGATCCCGGCGAATTCGCAGGCGATATAGCCGCCGCCGACGATCAGCATGGTCTCGGGCAGCTTCTCAAGGTGGAAAACCTCATTCGAGGTGATCGCCAGATCTGAACCGGGGAATTCCGGCACCACAGGGCGCCCGCCGGTGGCGATCAGGATGTGCTTGGACGTCTTGCGGGAGCCGTCGGCCAGTTCAACCGTATGCGGGTCGATCAGTTTCGCGCGCTGGTCAAAGGTTTCGACGCCGTTGTTCTTGAGGATGTTGCGATAGATCCCTTCCAGCCGGTCCAACTCGGCATGCAGTTTGCCGCGGAACTGCGGCCAGTCGAAAGCGCCCGGCTGAATGTCCCAACCATAGGCACGAGCGTCCTCGACCATTCCCGCGTATTCGCTGGCAAACACCATCAGCTTTTTAGGAACGCAGCCACGGATCACGCAGGTTCCGCCATAGCGGTCCTCTTCGGCCAGCGCGACCTTGGCCCCGGTTTCGCCCGCCGCCACGCGCGCCGCGCGGACACCGCCTGAACCGCCTCCAATGACGAAAAGATCATAGTCAAAGCTCATGCCGCGTTCCTTTTGTCAGCCTGCCTGAAATTGCCCTGAGTATTTGGGGGCGTGAATGATCGTGCCAACCCCTTGGCCCGGAAATCGCACACCGCTGTGAAGCAGGGTGCGCGGTCGGCTCAGTCGGCCAGGTCCGAAAAGAGGTTATCGTGCTCGTCGCCCAACCGATCCAGCTCGATCGTACCGCTGTTGAAATCGCGCAGCTCGACCCGGCCGTCGCCGTGGCCGATCACGACCTTGTCGCAGATGTCGATGAACAGCCCATTTTCGACCACACCCGGTATCTGGTTCAGCACCAGAGCCAGTTGCCTCGGGTTGCCGATGCGTTGCAGGTGCAGGTCGAGTATGTGATTGCCCTCATCCGTCACGGTCGGCGCCTCGCTGTTCATCCGCAGGGTCGCCGAAGTGCCCAGCACGTCCATCGTGTCCAGCAACTCCTCGATCAGCGTACGCGTGGTCTGCCAGCCAAAGGGAATGACCTCGACCGGCAGCGGGAACGCCCCCAGCGCCTCGACTTCTTTGCCCGCATCGGCGATCACGATCATCTGGTCGCTGGCCGTGGCCACGATCTTTTCCTGCAGCAACGCCGCGCCGCCGCCCTTGATCAGGTTCAATTCACCGTCGAACTCGTCGGCACCATCGATCGTCACGTCCAGCCAACCCGCCTGATCCAGCGAAACAACCTCGATCCCGACCTCGCGCGCCAACTGTGCCGTAGCCGTTGACGTCGGGACGCCTTTGATCCGCAGACCTTCGTCCCGCACCCGCTCTCCCAGACGACGCACCAACCATGCCGCGGTCGATCCGGTACCCAGACCCACGCGCATCCCCTCTTCGACCATCTCGGCCGCGCGATAGGCGGCGACACTCTTGGCCCGGTCGATGGGTGACAACTCTGCTGTCATTGCGGCTTCCCCTCAGTTCTTTGCGGAACTTATACGGAAAGCCCTGCCCGACTGCGAGGCCCAAAATCCGCGGGACCGGCGCAATAATCGATACATGAATACGCGTTTCCCATCGGAAACGTCGCAATCAAATCTTCAGTGCTCGGCTCGGTTGTGTAAATAAAGCGCATACAGTTTCCCAGCGGTTCGGGCGGTTCAAATCGGCCCGGCCGCCAACTCGCCACAAGGCTCTGCGACCAGACATGTTTCTATCCGTCTTCGATATGTTCAAAGTGGGCGTTGGCCCATCCTCGTCCCACACGATGGGGCCGATGGTGGCGGCCGCGCGGTTCCTCGATCTCATGCGCGCTTCGCCGTTCGAATTTGCCGGCTTGCGCGCTTCGCTGCATGGATCTTTGGCCTTCACCGGCGTCGGCCACGCCACGGACCGCGCCACGATCCTTGGGCTGGCTGGGTTTGTCCCCGACAGCTATGACCACGACCGTGCCGAAGCGGCATTGGCTGCAATTGCCGAAACCGGCACTGTCACACCCGAGGGTCTGTCGACCCTTCAGTTCGATCCAAAGGCCGATCTGGTCTTCGACTACGACAACACCCTGCCCGGCCATGCCAACGGCATGATCCTGATGGCCACCGACGCGCAGGGTGACGTGATCTTGCGGCAGGTCTATTACTCGGTCGGCGGCGGCTTTGTCCTGACCGAAGAGGAGCTGGCCGAAGGCAAGGACACCAATGACGGCCCGCCCGTGCCCTTCCCGTTCAAGACCGCCGCCGAAATGCTGGAAATGG
This sequence comes from Ruegeria sp. SAZA006, assembly GCF_059613465.1. Classification (NCBI taxonomy): domain Bacteria; kingdom Pseudomonadati; phylum Pseudomonadota; class Alphaproteobacteria; order Rhodobacterales; family Roseobacteraceae; genus Ruegeria; species Ruegeria sp. SAZA006. The sequence continues at coordinate 379,472 of NZ_JBXWSO010000004.1, read as the reverse complement.
CGCGCAGCAGCGGCAAGACCATCGCCGAGATGAAACGCGCCAACGAGATCGCGCGGGGCTGCGCGGACAGTTTCGCAAAAGGCACCGCCCGCCTGTGGGAGGTGATGAACGCCTGTATCGAGCGCGGGCTGACCACCGAAGGCATCCTGCCCGGCGGCCTCAAGGTGCGGCGCCGGGCCAAGGCGATCCACGATGCACTGATGGCCGAGCGCGGCATGAACCTGAACGCGCCGCACACGATCAACGACTGGATGAGCGTCTATGCGATGGCGGTGAACGAGGAAAACGCCGCCGGCGGTCAGGTCGTCACCGCCCCCACCAACGGCGCTGCGGGCGTACTGCCGGCGGTGCTGCGCTATTACCTCGACCACGTTCCCGGCGCATCGGAAAGCCATATCGAGGATTTCCTGCTGACCGCCGCCGCGATTGGTGGGTTGGTGAAGTACAACGCCTCGATCTCAGGCGCCGAAGCCGGCTGTCAGGCCGAGGTCGGCAGCGCCGCCGCAATGGCCGCGGCGGGTCTTTGCGCAGTGATGGGCGGCACACCGGAACAAGTGGAAAACGCCGCCGAGATCGCGCTGGAACATCATTTGGGCATGACCTGCGACCCGGTCGCCGGGCTGGTGCAGGTTCCTTGCATCGAGCGCAACGGGCTGGGCGCGATCAAGGCGGTTTCGGCGGCGTCGCTGGCCCTGCGCGGGGACGGGCAGCATTTCGTGCCACTGGACGCGGTGATCGAGACCATGCGCCAGACCGGTCATGACATGCACGAGAAGTATAAGGAAACCTCGCTGGGCGGTCTGGCCGTCAACGTGCCAAACTGCTGAGGGATCAAACCGGGAGGGCAGCTCAATGCGCGGACATTGCCTGTGCGGCAGAATCGGGTTCGAGGTCGACCCTCCGGTCCTGTCTTGTGTTTCCTGCCATTGTGACAGCTGCCGCCGCCAGTGTGCCGCGCCGATGACCACATATTTTGGGGTGCGCGACGGTCAGTGGCGTTGGACCGGAGAGGAACCGAAGCGGTTCAACTCGTCCCCCGGTGTCGAGCGCAGCTTTTGCCCGCATTGCGGAACGCCGATCTCGTTCCGATCCACTACGATGTCCGACGTTTTGCACCTTTATGTAGCGACACTGGAGAACCCCGAAGCCCTGCGGCCAACGCTGCATGTCGCCTATGAAGAGAAACTGACGTGGCTCGAACTGGGTGACGGGCTGCCCACTTGCTTCGGTCCGGACTACACAAAGGTTCAGCCTTTGCCCGAGGACTGACGACGGGCCTTTCCCATTCTTCGGGAAACGTCTAGCGTCGCGGCCATGACACAGGATCGTCCCGTCTTCGGTATCGTTTTGATGCTTGGTTTCTGCGTGCTTGCACCGCTGGGCGATGCCTTGGCCAAGCTATTGGGAGAAACCACTCCGCTTGGCGTTCTGGTGCTGGTGCGTTTTGCGGTTCAGGCGGCCATCCTGATCCCGCTGGTGGCGCTGACGGGTCGGACCTGGCGAATGCGCGGGCGCGTCCTGCGGCTGACCGTGCTGCGCACTCTGCTGCACATTGTCGGAATCGCCGCGATGTTCAGTGCGCTGCAGTATTTGCCGCTGGCCGATGCCGTCGCCATCGCCTTTGTCATGCCCTTCATCATGCTGCTGCTGGGCAAGTATGTGCTGGGTGAAGAAGTCGGGCATCGTCGGCTGATCGCCTGCATCGTCGGCTTTGCAGGCACGTTGCTGGTCATCCAGCCCAGCTTTGCCGAGGTTGGTGCTCCGGCCCTTTTGCCGCTTATCGTGGCTGTCGTCTTTGCCCTGTTCATGCTGGTGACCCGGCAGATTGCCAAAGAAACCGATCCAATTGCCCTGCAGGCCGTGTCCGGGCTGCTGGCCACCGCGGTCCTGGCTCCAGTGCTTGCGATCGGGGCTCTGACAGGTCTTCCGGATCTGGCACTGACCCTGCCGCAAGACGACGCCCATTGGTTGCTGTTGGCGATCGGTGTTCTGGGCACCGTGGCGCATCTGCTGATGACATGGGCGCTGCGGTTCGCGCCTTCGGCAACGCTGGCGCCGATGCAATATCTGGAGATTCCGGTGGCGACGTTGATCGGCTGGCTCATCTTTCACGACCTGCCAAACGGCCCGGCGACCTTGGGGATCGCCATCGTGATCGCGGCCGGGCTTTATGTCATCCTGCGCGAGCGGGCCAGCGCCCGGTCTGCTCCGACGCAAACGCCCGCATGACAGCATCAAGAGCGTCACGCGGCACCATGACCAGCAACCCGGGTCCGTGGACCTCGAGGGTAACCTGAGCCAGCGCACGGTTCGATGTTCCGACCCGTCCGTCCGGCTCAAGTACCAGACCGTCGATCGGCCATTCCAACCCCGAACTGCGCCCGGTTACCCGCTGATATGGAAACAATGACACTGTGTCGCCCGGCGTGAGCGACAGTGATATCCTAGGCGGGGCGTGAAAGACCACTTCGCGTGCGCCCAGCAGGACGCAAGGCCTGTCTTGGTGGCAAACCAGCGTATTGAGCACCGCCAATTGGTGGTCCAGCCGACCTCCGAGGAACCCGACACCCAAGACCATCGGCGCGCGGATATTGCGCAGGGCCTTGTCGAAATCGGTGCTGTCCTGTTCCCGGATCGGAAACAAACGGTCCTCTGGTATCCGTGCAAGATAGGCGTGCGCCAACGAATCGAAGTCGCCGATCACCGCATCCGGAACGCGCCCCGAATCGATCAATGTGGCGGCTCCACCGTCCGCAGCAACAGCGCCGTTGACGCGATTCAGCGCCAGATTCAGGTCATGGGGGCCGATTTCCCCTCCTCCGAACAGGGCAATTGGTCTTTTGGAATGAACAATTTCGCCGTTTTTTCCAAGATTGACCATTTTTCCCGCTTTTGGACACATTGAGACCACAAAATGATAGGTTCTTTAGAACAGGTTCGAGCTGACGAACGCGCCCAGCGTCGCGCGGGTTGGCTCTGTGTAGTTTGTAGAGGACGTGCGTCTGATGGTACAGAACAACAAGGTATTGACCGTTTCCTACGGAACCTTCTCATGCACTTTGGAAGGCTTTGACGATTCCTTTGAGACGATGAAGGCGATTGCCGAATACTTCCGCGATCTTGCCGCAGATGACAGGTATTTCGGGTCCGAGCCTCCGCAACCAGACGCAGAAATGTTGACCCGTATCGCTCAGCGTGACGCTTCGCGCCGTGTGGAAGCCAAGCAGAACGACACCGGACTGTTGCTGCGCGCCACGGACGAAGCCCATGATGCGGCCCCGCAACAACCCGCACCCGTGGCCAGCACTCCGGCGCCCGCCAGCCCTGACCTGAGCGTGGTCGACACGGCACCGGCGGCTGGTGCTGCCGCATTCTTTGCCGATGCCGAGCCGGTCGAATCTGCAGCCCCCCAGGGCGCCGACAGCATCGCCGCCAAGCTGCAGCGCATCCGCGCGGTCGTCTCGCATAGTGACCAGACGCCCCCCGCCTACAGCGAAGACGAAGACAGCGGTTTTCTAGCCTCGCCCGAGCCCCAGATCGACGCCATCTCGGCCGCATTCGAAGCCGGAGCGCTCAGCCCCGACGATTTGGATGCAACCGAAGAGGTGACGCAGGAAGATGCTCCGGTAGAGGCCACACAACAGCCCACGGACCCGTTTGCCGACCTTGCGGAGGAAGAAACTCAGGCCGCAGTCGAATTCGAAGCGGAAGAAGAATTCCCGGCAGCACCGGAAGTCGAAGCGGAGCCTGAAGTTGAAGCGGAGGCTGATGAAGCCGCCGAGGATGCTCAGGAAGTTGAAGCTGATCTGGAAGAGGTTGAGGAAGCCGCGGCGGAAGAAACAGCCTACGACGACCAGGCCGCCAGTGATGAAGAAGCCTCGTCCGAGATTCTCTTCGCGGATCTTGAAGAGGACACCGACTCGGAACCCGAGGCTGACGACATCCTCAACATTCTGGGTGACCAGCTCGAAGATGCCGATGAGGAAGTCTCTGAACTCGCGGAAGACGGCGTCCTGACTGCCGAAGACGAAGAGAGCATCCTGGGTGAGATCTCGGAAATCGAGGCGGAGATGGATGCGCGCTCGAAGCGCGACGCAAACAAGCCTCAGGACGTGGACTCGGACGTGTTGCGCCTGATGGAGAAGGCCGACGCCCAGATGGACGACCCGGCCACTTCGGACAAGCGGGAGACTTATTCCCACCTGCGCACAGCTGTGGCAGCGACCGAAGCTGAAGGCGGCAAGGCCCGCGATGCGGATGAGGACGAAAACCAGAAATATCGTGGAGACCTGGCCTCGGTCGTCAGCCCCCGTCGTCCGGAAATCCATGTCACCAGCATGCGCCCCGAGTCGGATACGGCCGCGCCGCTCAAGCTGGTGGCCGAGCAGCGCATCGATACGCAGGACGCGGACGCCGGTCCGGTCACCCCGCGCCGCGTGACCGCAGCACAAGACGACGACGCATCCGAAGAAGGCGGCTTTGCCCATTTCGCTCAGGAGCAGGGCGCACAATCCCTGCCCGACCTGCTGGAGGCGGCCGCGGCCTACCTGTCTTTCATCGAAGGCCAGGAGCAGTTCTCGCGTCCGCAGCTGATGAACAAGGTGCGTTCACTCAAGCAGGATGAATTCAACCGCGAAGAAAGCTTGCGTTCGTTCGGCCAGCTTCTGCGCGATGGAAAGATCGAAAAAGCCGGCGGAGGGCGCTTTGCCGCCTCGAACCAGATCGGCTTCCGCCCCGACGACAAGCGCGCCGCGGGCTGACAAGACCCCCCAACTGCCCAAGACAGGCCGGAGATCCTCTCCGGCCTTTTTTGCATTTTGCGTGAAAGCTCAGAACTTGAACGCCAACGCCACGTACGGGCCGGTCAGTATAAGGTCGACAACGTTGCGGCCGTCCTCAAAATCAACGCTCAGATGACGGTAGCCGGCTGCAACATCGATGGTCTCGGTCCAGCTCCAATTGGCTTGAACGATGGCTTCCCACTGGAATTTCGACCCATAGCCAAAACCACCGATGTTGCCCATGGCCGCAAGTTTCCACCGCTCATTCAGCGCACGAGAGTATCGCGCCCCGACGATTGGATCTGTCCAGCTTTGGTCAGTGCTTGCCGTGAAACCGGCCACGGTTGTCGACAGATCAAGATCCCAATGGCGCAGCCCGCCCAGCACCTCAATCCGGGACTGGCTGTCCTCTGCCACCGCGTAGCTGCCCGCAAGCGAGGTCATGATCCCGTCCAGCTCCCAGCTCGCGGCGTTGCTGAATGGTCCGATGGAAACGGTGTCGCCCAGATTCAGATAGTTGAACTCGGCTCCGATCGTCCAACGCCCATTCCGGGCCTCGCCCGCGATCAGAAATGCACTGTTTAGAATGTCGAAGATGGATTTGCTGCCATCAACCGGAGGGTTCGGCCCAATATCCAGAGAGGTTCTGAAATCCGGCCCCCAGAGATAAGGGGCAATGACGAACTCCCAATCATCAGCCCAGACGGCGCCCGAACTCAGGGTTGCGAGACTGGTCAATGTGACCAAAACAGCATTTTTCATCAAGGATCCACCTGCCGACTTGTGCTTACCGAAACTGTTTTTCGGACAAGCCTGTCAAGTTGGCAGGTTTCTTACAACGGTCTGGCCTATTGCTGATCTTGATCCGGGTCTTCTTTGCCAACGCCACGAAACACAAATTTGAATGGCAGCGCCCACAGAACACCCAAAACCACATAGACCAGCAGTTCGACCAGGATCGATGGTCGGTCCAGCCAGTTCACGATGGTGACCACTGCCACAATGTACAGCGGCAGCCCCACCAGCAACAGAACCAGCGACCACCGTCTGCGGGCCTTGTAGCTGAGGCCAGGTTTGTCCGCGCCTGCCATCAGTCGGCAAACGGATCGGTCACCAGGATGGTGTCGTCCCGCTCCGGGCTGGTAGACAGCAGCGCCACCGGGCATTCGATCAGTTCTTCCACCCGGCGGACATATTTGATGGCGTTTGCCGGCAAATCTGCCCAGCTGCGCGCGCCCTCGGTGGACTCGCTCCAGCCCGGCATTTCTTCATAGATCGGCGTGCACCGCGCCTGCTGATCTGCAGCCGTGGGCAAATAGTCCAAACGCTTACCGTCCAGTTCGTAAGCGACACAGATTTTCAGCGTCTCGAACCCGTCCAGAACATCGAGCTTGGTCAGGGAAATTCCGTTGACGCCGCTTGTGGCGCAGGTTTGCCGCACGAGGCAGGCGTCGAACCAGCCGCAGCGCCGCTTGCGGCCTGTCGTGGTGCCGAATTCATGTCCGCGCTCTCCCAGTCGCTGTCCGTCGGCGTCGTGCAGTTCGGTCGGGAACGGGCCTTCGCCAACACGGGTGGTGTAGGCCTTCACGATACCCAGAACGAAGTCGATCGACCCCGGACCGATCCCCACGCCCGTCGCCGCCTGCCCTGCAATCACATTCGAAGAGGTCACAAACGGATACGTGCCGAAATCGATATCCAGCAAGGCACCCTGAGCGCCTTCGAACAGGATGCGCTTGCCCGCTTTGCGCTTTTCGTTCAGCACCTTCCAGACGGGAGCCGCAAAAGGCAGGATCTGCGGAGCGATTTCCTTCAATTGGGCGATCAATGCGTCACGATCCACGGCATCGATACCCAAACCCTTGCGCAGCGGGTCGTGGTGCTGCAACGCCCTATCGACCCGAGCCTCCAGAGTCGCCTCATCCGCCAGATCGGCCACACGCACCGAGCGGCGACCGACCTTGTCTTCATAGGCCGGGCCGATCCCGCGCCCGGTCGTGCCAATCTTGGTGCCCTTGCTCGCTGCTTCCTCGCGCGCGCGGTCCAGCTCGCCGTGGATCGGTAGGATCAAGGGTGTGTTTTCGGCGATCATCAGCGTTTCAGGCGTAATCTCGACGCCTTGCGCACGGATCGTTTCGATCTCTCTCAGCAGATGCCAGGGATCCAGGACAACGCCGTTGCCGATCACGCTCAGCTTGCCACCACGCACCACACCAGACGGCAGTGCATGCAGTTTGTAGACCTCGCCATCGATGACCAGCGTATGCCCGGCGTTGTGCCCGCCCTGAAAACGCGCGATCACGTCTGCCCGCTCGCTGAGCCAGTCGACGATCTTGCCTTTTCCTTCGTCACCCCATTGGGCGCCGACAACAACCACATTGGCCATATCCGGTCCTTTTTGCGCTGAGTTACCAAACCCGGCTCATATAGCGGGGCGCAGGCAACAGGGAAACCGGTAATTCGCCGCAGCCACCAATCGCGCCGACGCGCAATGCTGTTGTCGGGGATCATGGCCACCGGACGGAGTCCGCACCGCTGTTCATTTGGCTTAAAAGATGCCGGGATACCCCCCGGAACGGGCAGCACCTTGAAAGCCAACTTGCGCTACAGGCGTACCGGCATTCCGTGAGGCGTCTTTAGATACGCCTCCTCCCAAGCTGCGCGCATTTCGTGGACTTCTTCGGGCAATGCCGTTTCCTGCTCTGCCAAAACCGACTCGAGCGTTTCGAGCCAGGCCATGAAATAGTCATCGCCCCCGTCCAGGTCGCGGTTCAGCCCGTGGCGCCGCAACGTCTCGGAGAACCGGGCGGCCCAATCGGTCCAGGAAATCCGACCGGCTTCGTTCAACGCCACCGTCACCGCAAACACCTGAGCGTGCCAGGGGTTCTCAAAAACCGGACTTGGGGCATTGTGATCGGGACAGATGCTCATGCGGTTTCCAGATAGCTTTGCCAGAGATCCAGAATCACCTCGTCATCCGGGTGTTCGGGATCGGCCCACAGTTCTGACGCGGGAAAAGCAACGGCATAAAGCGGCTCGGGCGCTTCACCCAGGCCATGCGCGCTGGCGTCCGGCAAGACATGTGTGCCGTGAAACCGCAAAATTCGTCCGGTCGCGCCCGCTCCGTAAGCGGGCAGCCGCGTGTGTCCCCCGTCAACAAGACGATTGGCAGAAGGGCGCAGCGTGCGAACGGTCTGGCCGACCTCAAAAGCGACAGGGGTATTCGACGGGCGATCGGCCGGTCCGCCTTTGGCCAGAACTCTGGCCACCGCATCTGCCGGCAGTTTTCGCGGAGCAAGCGGATGTGGCTCGTCAACGCCCTGCCCGCGCAGATCCTCGATCCGCAGAACTCCGGTCTCGACCAAAAGGTCGGCCAGGGCCGAAATCCATTTCTCGTAATAGCTGAACCGGGCATAGTCCTTGGGGGACAGCCTTTCCCGCGCATGGCGCGACGTGTCGATGTTCCATTGGCCCAACGCGCCCGCAGCCAGTGTCACGGCAAGGGCCCGCGCGTGCCAGTCTTCGGCAAAAACCGGCGCGTCTTCAGGCTCGGGGCGCACCGGCCCGTCGCCGAACCGCCCGCCCATGTCGTGGACACGGGTCATGCTGGCACCTTCGGCAAACCCGTACCGATCATACTGTCGCGCGTGACCAGCGCGGCGAGGTCCCCTTCGCTCAGATCGTCAGTGCCTTCCGGGCGCATGGGCAAAACCAGATACCGTATTTCGGCGGTCGAATCCCAGACACGAACCGCTGTACCTTCGGGCAGTTCAACTCCGAACTCAGCCAGGACGCGGCGCGGCTCGCGCACGGCACGGGCGCGGTAAGCGTCAGATTTGTACCAGCCCGGGGGGATGCCCAACAGCGGCCATGGGTAACAGCTGCACAAGGTGCAAACGACCATGTTGTGCGTCTGGGGAGTATTCTCGACCACGACCATATGTTCGCCCTGCCGGCCATAAAACCCCATCTCAGAGAGCACAGGCGTGGCATCGTCCAGCAGGGCGCGTTTGAACTCCGGGTCAGACCAGGCTTTGGCGACAACCTTCGCACCGTTCTGCGGACCGATCCGGTTCTGATAGGTGTCGATGATCTCGTCCAGAGCGGCCGGGTCGATCAATCCCTTGCGGGTCAGGATCGTCTCAAGCGCTTTGACGCGCAAAGCGGGGTCCGGGGGCAGCAACGCGTGCGGGTGGTCGTGATCGTCATGTGGCATGGTCGCAGCCTGAGCCAGGCACCGCCGTGTGTCCAGCCCCATTTGGCCTGTTCGGCACAATCCCCGGCGGTGATGGCAACTCGTGGCTTGCCCCCGGCCTCAAACTTGCTTAAGTACCCGGCGATACACGCCACGCCGCACAGGAACACCATGGAAAACGTCGTTCTCATCATCCACCTTCTTTTGGCTTTGGGCCTGATCGCCGTTGTTCTGCTGCAGCGGTCCGAAGGCGGTGGCCTGGGCATGGGTGGCGGCGGCGGTGGCGCCATTGCAGGACGCTCGGCAACGACGGCACTGGCGAAGGTGACCTGGATCCTTGCAGCCTGCTTCATCGTTACCTCGATCACGCTGACGATTCTTGCCGCAGAAAAATCGGCTGGAAGCTCGGTCATCGATCGGCTTGGCGTTCCGGCTCAGGACGCGACCGAAGAGAGCACACCTGCTGTTCCCTCGGCCGAGGACCTGCTGCCGCCGGCGCAGGGCGACAACGCGCCGCTGATCCCACAGGCCGACTGATCCACAAAACCTAGAAATCAGAAAGAGAACCACAACAGCATCTTGCGGTTCTCTTGCGCTTTTTGCGCGAATCCTTTATACGTGAAGTCCCGTGATGCTGCGGTTTTTTCGAACCGCCGGGCAGTTGATGTTGACGTCTCACGGGGGCAGCCGAAGAAACATGGCGCGATTTATTTTCATCACTGGTGGTGTTGTTTCATCCTTGGGCAAAGGGCTGGCGTCCGCTGCTCTGGGTTCGCTTCTGCAGGCTCGGGGATACTCGGTTCGGCTGCGCAAGCTGGATCCCTACCTGAATGTCGATCCTGGCACGATGTCGCCGTTCGAACACGGTGAAGTCTTCGTCACCGACGACGGGGCCGAGACCGACTTGGACCTTGGACACTACGAACGCTTCACGGGTGTTGCCGCACGAAAGACCGACTCGGTCAGTTCGGGGCGGATCTATTCGAACGTTCTGGAAAAGGAACGCCGCGGCGACTATCTGGGCAAGACCATTCAGGTGATCCCGCACGTAACCAACGAGATCAAGGACTTCATCGCCATCGGCGAGGATGAGGTCGATTTCATGCTGTGCGAGATCGGCGGCACCGTGGGCGACATCGAAGGCCTGCCCTTCTTTGAAGCCATTCGCCAGTTCAGCCAGGACAAGCCGCGCGGACAGTGCATTTTCATGCACCTGACCCTGTTGCCTTACATCAAGGCCTCTGGCGAGCTGAAGACCAAGCCCACCCAGCACTCGGTCAAGGAACTGCGCTCGATCGGCCTGGCGCCCGACATCCTGGTCTGCCGTTCCGAAGGACCGATCCCGCAGAAAGAGCGCGAAAAGCTGGCCCTGTTCTGCAACGTGCGCCCCGACGCGGTAATCGCCGCGCAGGATCTGTCGACCATTTACGACGCGCCGCTGGCCTATCACCGCGAAGGTCTCGATCAGGCTGTGCTCGACGCATTCCAGATCAGCCCGGCGCCCAAGCCCGACCTGTCGAAGTGGGAAGACGTCAGCGACCGCATCCACAACGCCGAGGGCGAAGTGAAGGTCGCGATCGTCGGAAAGTACACCCAGCTGGAAGACGCCTATAAGTCCATCGCCGAGGCGTTGACCCATGGTGGAATGGCCAACCGCGTCAGGGTCAAGGTTGAGTGGGTCGATGCCGAGATCTTCGACACCGAAGACCCCGGCCCGCATCTGGAAGGGTTCCACGCCATCCTCGTTCCCGGCGGTTTTGGCGAGCGCGGCACCGAAGGCAAGATCAAGGCCGCGCAATATGCCCGCGAACACAAGGTGCCGTATCTGGGCATCTGTCTGGGCATGCAGATGGCAGTGATCGAGGCCGCCCGCAACGTGGCCGGCATCTCCGGCGCGGGGTCCGAGGAATTCGACCACGAGGCCGGCAAGAAACGCTTTGAACCGGTGGTCTATCACCTCAAGGAGTGGGTTCAGGGCAACGCCAAGATCGAACGCAAGGTTGGTGACGACAAGGGCGGCACCATGCGTCTGGGTGCCTACAACGCGGTTCTGACCGAAGGCTCGAAAGTGGCCGAGGTCTATGGCAGCACCCAGATCGAAGAACGACACCGCCACCGCTATGAGGTGGACACCAAGTATCGCGAACAACTTGAGAAAGCCGGTTTGAACTTCTCGGGTATGTCACCCGATGGACGCCTGCCCGAGATCGTCGAATGGTCAGACCACCCGTGGTTCATCGGCGTGCAGTACCACCCGGAACTGAAATCCAAACCTTTCGATCCGCACCCGTTGTTCCGCGACTTCGTGCGCGCGGCCAAGGACACGTCACGTCTGGTCTGAGGCGGACTGTTCGGCTTGGTCTTGCTTTGCAAAGCGTTCCGGTTCAGTTTGAGCCGGAACGGGCAGAAGGAGCAGACCGCGTGAGCAAAGGATATTGGGTGGCCCATGTCGATGTAGACGACATGGAGACCTACAAGACCTACATCGCTGCCAATGGCGAAGCTTTTGCCGAATACGGTGCCCGTTTTCTGGTGCGTGGTGGAGATCGTCAGGTGCGGGAAGGCGCAGCGCGGGCGCGAACCGTCGTTGTCGAATTTCCCAGCTACGAGGCCGCCCTGGCCTGCTATGAAAGCGACCTGTACCAAAAGGCAAAAGCCTTGCGCGATCCTGTTTCATCCGGTGATCTGGTGATCATCGAAGGGTATGACGCCTAGCACGGACACGGTGACAGAAATACGGATTCCCCAATGCCACTGCTAAAGAACTTCCTGCAGGCTTTGCGCCCTCCTCAGCAGACCACGCTGCCGGACCCTGATGCGGAACTGGCGCTTGGCGCCTTGCTGGTGCGTGTCGCGCAGGCCGACCGCGACTACAAGATCGAGGAAATCAGCCTGATCGACCGCATCTTGGCACGGCTCTATCAGCACAACGCGATCGAGGCCGCAAAGGTCCGCGCCACCTGCGAGAAGCTGCACGCCGCGGCCCCCGACACGGATACCTTCGGCAAACTGATCCGCGAAACGACGGATTTGCACGAACGTCTGGCGGCAATGGAGGCCCTTTGGGAGGTTGTGCTGGCCGACGGCAATTCGGACGAGGGCGAGATCAAGATCGTCGAAGAAGCGCGTATCGCCATGGGCCTCAGCTACAATGACAGCCAAGCCGCGCGCGAACGGGTGCAAAGCCGCTTGGACGCGGGCTGAGTGGCCGCTATATCTAGGCCATGTTCAACGCCTTTCTGTCCCGGCTGACCCAGCCGCAGCCCGACCCACTGACCGATGACGACGCCCGGCTGGCCTTGGCCGCCCTGCTGGTTCGCCTTGCCCGGTCCGATGATGACTATGCCGATACCGAGATGTCGCGCATCGACAAGGTTCTGGCCGAGCGCTATGGCCTGTCCCTGTTCGAGGCCGCAGGGCTGCGTGCCCAGGCCGAAGACCTCGAGGCCGAGGCGCCTGATACCGTCCGCTTTACCCGGGCTATCAAGGATGCGGTGCCGTACGACCATCGCCTTGGCGTGGTTCAGGCGCTGTGGTCGGTGGCGCTGGCCGACGGTCAGCGCTCGCAGGACGAGGACTCGCTGCTGCGACTGGTCGTCAGCCTTCTGGGCGTCAGCGACGTGGATTCAGCCCTAGCCCGACAGAAGGCCGCCAAATCGTGACGGCGATGCTGGGCATGTACGACATGCCCGCTTTGCAACCGGCCAACGATCGCTTTTGGAGTTTGATTCGCGCACATTTGGGCGAAGGTCCGAACCATTTGACCCGCGATCGTGATTTCTGGGACATCTGGCAGGATCCGAGCCTGGTCTTTGCCCAGACCTGCGGTATGCCTTATCGCACGCGCCTGCACGGCAAGGTGCACCTGGTTGGCACTCCAGATTATGAACTGCCGGGCTGTCCGCCGGGACACTACTGCTCGGTTTTCGTGGCCCGCGCCGATGACGCGCGCGATCTGCCTGAACTGGCAGCGGGCATTTTTGCCTATAACGAGGCGCTGTCCCAATCGGGCTGGGCCGCGCCGGTCACGCATCTGTCCGAACTGGGCCTTGCTCCGGCGCGCCGGCTGGAAACCGGCGGACACGCTCTGTCGGCGCAGGCGGTGGCCGACGGCCAAGCCGATTTTGCGGCGCTGGACGCACTTACATGGGTGCTGTTGCAAGAGCATACCGATCTGGGCAAGCGTTTGCGCCCGGTGGAAAGCACGCGCCCCACCCCGGCGTTGCCCTACATCACTGCGATCACGCGCGATCCGGCCCCGGTCGCAGCCGCGGTTCGCGCCGCGATCTCAGACCTTTCCCCGGCTGATCGCGCAGCGCTGCACATCCGCGGGTTGATCGACATCGCAGCCGATCTCTACCTGGCCGTTCCCAACCCGCCATCGCCTGCGGCGTTGCTGCCCGAAAGCTGACCAATTTGACCACTGACCGTGGCCGAATCGGAGGTTTCAGGACTTGAACTTGTCATTTGCGCATTGCATTGCTCTTGTTTTTCGGCCCTAGTACCGCACCAACGCAATCAACAAGACCAGGACGACCCGTGACAGACAGCACTCCCGTCATCGAGATCAAGAACCTGCACAAAAGCTTTGGCAATCTCGAAGTCCTCAAAGGAGTGGACATCACCGCCCATCGCGGCGACGTGGTGTCGCTGATCGGATCATCCGGGTCGGGCAAATCCACCCTGCTGCGCTGCTGCAACCTGCTGGAAGACAGCCAGGAGGGCGAAATCCTGTTCAAGGGCGAGCCGGTGCGCTGGACCGGAACTCGCGATCACCGCCGCCCCGCCGATCCAAAGCAGGTGCTGCGCATCCGTACCAACCTGTCGATGGTGTTCCAGCAGTTCAACCTTTGGGCCCACATGACCATCTTACAGAACGTGATGGAGGCCCCGATTACCGTGCTGGGCCGTGACCGGCACGAGGTCGAGGACAGCGCCCGCAAATACCTGGACAAGGTTGGCATCGGCGACAAATGCGACGCCTATCCGGCACAGTTGTCGGGCGGCCAGCAACAGCGCGCCGCGATCGCGCGGGGCCTGTGCATGGAGCCCGAGGCGCTGCTGTTCGACGAGCCGACCTCGGCGCTCGATCCCGAGCTGGAACAGGAAGTGATCAAGGTGATCAAGGATCTGGCCGCCGAAGGCCGCACCATGATCATCGTCACGCACGACATGCAGATGGCGGCCGACATCTCAAGCCACGTGGTGTTTCTGCACCAGGGCCTGATTGAAGAAGAAGGCTCGCCCGAAGATATTTTCACTGCTGCCGAATCCGAAAGGCTTCGGGGCTTTCTCTCCGCCACAAAGGCGGCGTAAAATCAGGACAGAACCAAACAGGGGAGTTACCAATGAAAAACCTGATTCTGACCACTGCAGCGCTGGCGCTTGGCGCTGGTATGGCCATGGCCGACACGGTCCGCATGGGCACCGAGGGCGCCTATCCTCCGTACAACTTCATCAACGACGCCGGCGAGATCGACGGCTTCGAGCGTGAGGTCGGCGACGAGCTGTGCAAACGCGCCCAGCTGGAATGCGAATGGGTCAAGAACGACTGGGATTCGATCATTCCGAACCTGGTCTCGGGCAACTACGACACCATCATCGCGGGCATGTCGATCACGGCCGAGCGTGATGAGGTCATCGACTTCACCCAGGACTACTATCCGCCGACCGCTTCGGCCTATGTCGCAACCTCGGCTGATGCTGACGTGACCGGCGGCGTCGTCGCCGCACAGACCGCCACCATCCAGGCTGGCCACGTGGCCGAGTCGGGCGCAACTCTGGTTGAATTCGCAACGCCCGAGGAAACCATCGCCGCCGTGCGCAACGGTGAGGCTGATGCCGTTCTGGCCGACCGCGACTACCTGGTGCCGCTGGTCGAGGAATCGAATGGCGAACTGGTCTTTGTCGGCGATCCGGTCCCGCTGGGCGGTGGCGTCGGCATGGGCCTGCGCGAAAGCGATGCCGAACTGCGCGGCAAGTTCGATGCCGCCATCACCTCGATGAAAGAGGACGGCACCCTGAACGAGATGCTGAAAAAGTGGTTTGGTGAAGACACCGCCACCTACGCACCTGACGGCTCGGTCGTCACCAACTAAGCATCCGGTCCTGCGGTTCGGCGCCACGCGCGCCGAACCCATCCCGGCCCCAAGCCGGACCCGACGTTCGAAAGACGCCCCATGTTTTCCTACTGCGCTGATCCCGACACGCTCGGAACGTTCCGCTGGTTTTCATGCTATCTGACCAACGGCGTGCACTGGTCGTTCTACCTGTCGTTCATCAAGGTCCTGGCCTTGCTGGCGGTGACGGCCCCGGTGGCGTTGGCTTTCGGCTTTGCGGGGGCAATGGCGGCGCGGTCGCATATCCCGCCGCTGGGCTGGCTGGGCAAGGGCTATATCGCCATCGTGCGCGGCGTGCCTGACATTGCGTTTTTCCTGTTCTTCGTGATCGCCCTGGACCAAGGGTTCGAGTGGATGCGGCATCAGGTGCTGTGTCCCGACTGGACCGATCCGATCCGTCAGGGCAACGACTTCCTCGTCTGCCCCGCCGCCAAGCTGCCGTTGGGCACCGCACCGGAATGGGTGCACGAAACCTACGGCTTTTTCCTGGCGGTCATCACTTTCTCGATCGTGTTCGGCGCCTTCGCCGCCAACGTGCTGTTCGGCGGTATGCGCGCCGTGCCGCTGGCGCAGCTTGAAACCGCCGAGGCCTATGGAATGACCCGCCGCCAGACCTTCTGGCGCATTCTCGTGCCGCAGATGTGGGTCTATGCCCTGCCCGGTCTGTCGAACCTGTGGATGGTACTGATCAAGGCCACGCCCCTGCTGTTCCTGCTGGGGGTCGAGGACATCGTCTATTGGGCGCGCGAACTGGGCGGCACCAAGACGTCGAAATTCACCGCCTATCCGCATGGCGACTGGCGCATGTGGTACTTCCTGTTTCTGCTGGTCTTCTACCTGGGCATGACCCGCATTTCCGAGATCGGCCTCGAACGGCTGATGCGCCGCCTGTCGCATGGCCAGGCCACATCGGGCGGAGAGTTGCTGCGCAAGGAGACCACCGCATGAGCTGCCTGCAGACCATCCAGGACTACGGCCTGCGTTCGATCGGGTTTGGTGAGCGCCTGCTGCCGCGCAGCGATTTCACCCTGTGCGAACAGTTCACCCTGATCGGTTCGGGGATGATCTGGAACATCTATTTCGGCGTGATGGCGCTGGCCACCGGGTTCTTCCTGGCCACGGCCGTGGCCCTGGGCAAGGCGTCCAGCCGCAAGTGGCTGCGCAAACCGTCCGAGTGGTTCATCTTCATCTTCCGCGGCTCACCACTGTTCATCCAGTTCTTCTTTGCGTACTTCCTGTTCCTGTCGCTCAAGAAGACCTACCCGATGTTCGACGCCTTCACCTCGGCCTGGCTGGGGGCGCTGATCGTGCTGTTCCTGAACACCGCCGCCTATTCGGGCGAGATCTTCTATGGCGCGCTGCGGTCGATCCCCAAGGGAGATATCGAGGCCGCCGATGCCTATGGCATGTCCGGCTGGTCCCGCTTCCGCCGGATCGTGTGGCCCACCATGCTGCGGTTGGCCTGGCCCGCCTACACGAACGAGGCGATTTTCCTGTTCCATGCCACCACGCTGGTCTTCTTCTCGGCCTTCCCGGCCTGGCAGCAACGCGGGGACGCGCTGTACTATGCCAGCTATTTCGCCGACAAGACGTTCAACCCGTTCGTCCCCTACCCGATCCTGGCGTTCTATTTCATCCTGCTGACGCTGGTGATCGTGGGCGTGTTCGGCCTGATCAACAAGCGGCTGAACCGGCACCTGCCGGTGGCGCGCAAGGCCAAGATGCGGTTCCGCCTGAACCTGGCGCGCTGAGGCGCCGGGGTTCAGGCCATCCGCAACCGGCCCAGCATCGGGCAGTCCATCGACCCTTCGGCGCAATTTGCCGTCAGCTCGCCCAGGGCGGCCTCCAGCCTTTGCAGCTCGGCGATCTTGCGGCGGACGCTCTCCATGTGGCGTTGGGCCAATGCGCTGACCTCGGCACAATCGGCCGCGCCGCCCTCGGACAGGTCCAGCAGGGCCTTTGCATCGCCCAGCGAAAACCCCAGGTCACGGCAGCGTTTCAGAAACCGCAACCGCCCCACATCCTGCGCGGAATACAGCCGCCGATTGTTGGCCGCCCGCGCCGGGCGCGGCACGATGCCTTCACGCTCGTAGTACCGGATGGTCTCGATCCCTACGCCGCTTTGACGGGCCGCTTCGCCGATCGCAATCATGTAACCTCGTTTCGCTTGATCCTGTAGTGGCTACAGGATTTATACCTATGCCCACACGCTGCGGCAATGCTGCGGCCCCTGAATAACGGAGGAACAAGATGCGCGGATTTCTCGGCCTCAGCTTTGCCGGATCCCTGTCGGCCCTGGGTGTGGGCGCATGCTGCGTGCTACCGATGACGATGATGTTGCTGGGCCTTGGCGGCAGTTGGCTGGCTGTCTTTGGCCAGATCGCGGCGCTCAGCTACTATGTTCTGGCGGCCTCGACGGCACTGGTCGCAGTGGCGTGGCTGGTGGCCTATCGGCGCAACTCCGTACGCCATCTGAAATGGGGCTTGGCGGCCAGCACCGCGATGACCGCCCTCGCCTGGGTCGTCGTGTTCAACGAGGCCCGCATCAACGAATTTCTGATCCAACAGATGTGAGACCATGACAGACACGCCCGTAACGCTTGAAAGCACCCTGACCTGCCCCGCCTGCGGCCACGCCCAGACCGAGACCATGCCCACCGACGCCTGCCAATGGTTCTATGAATGCAGTGCCTGCCACACAGTACTGAAACCAAAGCCGGGCGATTGCTGTGTCTATTGCTCGTACGGAACCGTGGCCTGCCCGCCCATTCAGCAGGGGAACAGCTGCTGCGGATAATTTGATCAAATATCGTGACAACACCCAAAAGCTCGACTAGGTTTGCCGCAACATACCGACGGAGCCCCAGATGGACCTTGCCGCCCTGCATACATTTCGCGTCGCCGCCTGTGACCTGAACGGCCAGATGCGCGGCAAGCGCGTGCCACCGTCCTACGCCGACAAGCTGGACAGCGGCGCGGTGCGCATGCCGTTTTCGGCGCTCAACGTCGATCTGTGGGGCGCTGATATCGAGGGCAGCCCACTGGTGTTCGAAACCGGCGACGCCGATGGCGTGCTGCGTCCGACCGAGCGCGGCCCGGTGCCGATGCCCTGGCTGACCACACCCACGGCGCTGGTGCCGATGTGCCTGTATGACGATCACGGTAAACCCTTTGCCGGCGATCCCCGCCATGCGCTGGCCGCGGTCCTGTCGCGCTATGCCCAGCGCGGATGGAAAGTTGTTGCCGCGACCGAACTAGAATTCACCCTGCTTGATTCCGCGGACGCGCAACCAAAGCCCCCGCATAACCCGGTTACCGGTCGTCGGCTGCGCGGCGAGGCGGTGTTATCGATGGCCGAAATGGACGCCTTCGACGCCTTCTTCACCGAGCTCTATGACGGGTGCGCTGAAATGGGGATTCCCGCCCAGACGGCAATTTCCGAAAGCGGCATCGGCCAGTTCGAGATCAACCTGAACCATCAGGACGCCATGCGCTGCGCCGATGATACGTGGCTTTTCAAGGCATTGACCCGTGGGCTGGCCCGCAAGCACGGCTTTACCGCAACCTTCATGGCCAAACCCTATGCTGATGATGCGGGGAACGGGATGCATGTGCATTTCTCGGTGCTGGATGGCCAGGGCCGCAACGTCTTTGACAATGGCGGGCGTGAAGGGACCGAAATCCTGCGCTCTGCCGTCGCCGGATGTCTGGCCGCCATGCCCGGCAGCACCCTGATCTTTGCTCCGCATGGCAATTCGTACACGCGGCTCGTACCCGGAGCCCATGCCCCCACAGGCGCGGCCTGGGCCTATGAAAACCGGACCGCCGCAATCCGCATTCCGGGCGGTGCGCCCGCCGCCCGCCGGATCGAGCACCGCGTGGCCGGCGGCGACATCAACCCCTATCTGATGCTGGCCGCGGTTCTGGGCGCGGCTCTGATCGGCATCGAGGACGGCCTGCAGCCCCCCGCCCCGATCACCGGCAATGCCTACGAGATCGAAGGGCTTCCGCAATTGGCGGGGGACTGGGATTCGGCCATTTCGGCATTCGAGACGGACCCGATCATCGCGCGCATCTTCTCCGGGGATCTGATCCGAAACATGGTGATGACCAAAAGGCAGGAATCCGCACGCTTTGCCGACATGGACCCCGACAGTCACTGGCTGAGCTATCTGGAGTCCGTATGATCCTCTTGCCCGTGGATCGAGACTCGGGTAGATTGAATTTGATCAAATTTGGTGACTCATGAAAATCGGCATACTGCAGACCGGCCACGCGCCCGAACCGCTGGAACGATCGTTCGGCGACTACGACCTGATGTTTCAACAGCTTCTGGACGGCAACGATTTCGAGTTCGTGACCTATGCGGTGGTGGATGATGTGTTCCCCGACAGCGCAAGCGACTGCGATGGATGGGTGATCACCGGCTCGCGTCATGGCGCCTACGAAGATCATCCGTGGATCCCCAAGCTCGAGCAATTGATCCGCGAGATCCAAGCGGCACGGAAACCGTTGATCGGGGTCTGTTTCGGCCACCAGATCATCGCTCAGGCGTTGGGCGGCAAGGTTGAAAAGTTCGACAAGGGTTGGGCGATCGGACGCACGGAGTATGACTATGACGGGCGCAAGGTTTCGTTGAACGCATGGCACCAGGATCAGGTGACGGCCTTGCCCGACGGCGCCCAGCTATTGGGCAGCAACGCGTTCTGCAAGAACGCGATGGTTGCCTACGGGGACACGATCTGGACGGTGCAGGCACATCCCGAATACTCCAACGATTTCATTCAGGGCCTCATGGAGACACGTGGTAAAGGCGTGGTACCCGACGCCCTGATGGACGACGCAAAAACCCGATGGAACGCTCCGGATGACAACGCCAATATCGGGCGTTTCATGGCAGAGTTCCTGAAGAAAGAGAGGGCCTGATGGCCGACTGGACAGACCAACTTCCACAAGCAGCACGGGATTACATCGAAGGGCACCGGCTGGACGAGGTCGAGTGCATCATCTCGGACCTGCCGGGGATTGCCCGCGGCAAGGCGGTTCCGGCATCGAAATTCGCCAAGCAGGCCTATTTCCATCTACCCGACAGCATCTTCTACCAGACCATCACTGGTGACTGGGGTGAGGCCGCGGGCGAGGATGGGTTCATCGAACGCGATATGATCCTCAAGCCCGATTTCAGCACGGCCTCGGCGGCACCGTGGACCGGTGACTGGACCCTTCAGGTGATCCATGACGCCTACGACCGGGACGGCGATCCGATTCCGTTCAGCCCGCGCAACGTGCTGAAACGCGTGGTCCAGCTGTACAAGGACAAAGGGTGGAAACCGGTTGTCGCGCCCGAGATGGAATTCTTTCTGGTCGCCCGCAACGTGGACCCGGCCAAGGGGATCGAGCCGATGATGGGCCGCTCGGGCCGTCCGGCTGCCGCGCGGCAGGCCTATTCCATGACCGCCGTGGATGAATTCGGCCCCGTGATCGACGACATCTATGATTTCGCCGAAGCGCAAGGTTTCGAGATCGACGGCATCACCCAGGAAGGCGGCGCCGGTCAGCTTGAAATCAACCTGCGCCATGGCGATCCGGTCAAGCTGGCTGACGAGGTGTTCTATTTCAAACGCCTGATCCGCGAGGCCGCGCTGCGTCACAACTGCTTTGCCACCTTCATGGCCAAGCCGATCGAGGACGAGCCGGGATCGGCCATGCACATCCATCATTCGATCATCGACATGGAGACGGGCAAGAACCTGTTCTCGGGGCCTCAGGGCGGCGAGACGGACGCGTTCTACAACTTCATCGCCGGCCTGCAGCTGCACCTGCCCGCCGGGCTGGCGGTGATGGCGCCCTACGTCAACTCGTACCGGCGCTACGTCAAGGACCACGCCGCCCCGATCAACCTGGAATGGGCGCGCGACAACCGCACCACCGGGATCCGCGTGCCACTGTCAGGCCCCGACAGCCGCCGGGTGGAAAACCGCATCGCCGGTATGGATTGCAACCCCTATCTGGGCATCGCCGTGTCGCTGGCCTGCGGCTATCTTGGTCTGGTCAATCAGGACCGGCCGCGCCGTCAGTTCTATGGCGACGCTTACGAAGGTGACGGCGACATCCCGCAGGTCATGGGCAACGCGCTGGATCTGTTCGACGAGGCCGACGCCTTGCATCAGGTTCTGGGCCCCGAGTTCGCCCGCGTCTACAGCATCGTCAAACGCGCCGAGTACGAGGAATTCCTGCAGGTGATTTCGCCGTGGGAGCGTGAACACCTGCTGCTGAACGTCTGAGCCATATGCGCCATGAACCTGCTGTACAGCAATGACAAACGCGGCACCTACCCGCCCAGCTGGTATGCCGCCACCGCGCACCCGCAAACCCCGACCGAACCGCTGCGCGGCGATGTCACCGCCGACGTGTGTGTCGTGGGTGGAGGGTATACGGGTCTGTCGACTGCGCTGCATCTGGCCGAGGCTGGGTTCAAGGTCGTCCTGCTTGAGGCGCATCGCGTGGGTTTCGGCGCCTCGGGGCGCAACGGCGGGCAACTGGGCAGCGCCCAGCGCATGGATCAGGAGGACCTGGAAAAGCTGGTCGGGCGCGACGACGCGGCCAAGCTCTGGGATCTGGCGGAAGACGCCAAGACACTGGTCAAATCGCTGATCGAACGCCACGGCATCGATTGCGACCTGAAACCGGGCATCGCCACGCTGGGCTTCAGCGACGGCGAACGCGCCGAATTGCACGCCCACGCCAAGCACCTGAAATCCGTCTATGGCTATGACCAGATCGAGCTTCTGGATGCCGAAGCCGGGCGCGCGCTTTGTCCCTCGCCGGCCTATGCGGGCGGCTATCTGGACAGGGGCGCGGCCCATCTGCACCCGTTGAACTATGCGCTGGGTCTGGCCGAGGCCGCCTTGGCCGCCGGTCTGACGCTGCACGAAAACACCGAAGTACTGGGCATCGAAGAAGGCCCGCGCGTCACCGTTCGCACCGAACAGGGTTCGGTCACGGCCGACCATCTGGTTCTGGCCTGCAATGGCTATCTGGGCAACCTGAACCGCAAGGTCGCGGCGCGGGTCATGCCGATCAACAATTTCATCGCCGCGACCGAGCCGCTGGGCGCCGAGGCCGCAAAGGTTCTGACGCAGGACGTGGCGGTTGCCGACACGAAATTCGTGGTGAACTATTTCCGCCTCAGCGCCGATGGGCGGCTGTTGTTCGGCGGTGGCGAGAGCTATGGCTATCGTTTTCCGTCCGACATCGCCACCAAGGTCCGCAAACCGATGACCGAGATCTTT
This sequence comes from Ruegeria sp. SAZA006, assembly GCF_059613465.1. Lineage (NCBI taxonomy): Bacteria > Pseudomonadati > Pseudomonadota > Alphaproteobacteria > Rhodobacterales > Roseobacteraceae > Ruegeria > Ruegeria sp. SAZA006. The sequence goes on along the minus strand of NZ_JBXWSO010000004.1, from coordinate 357,085 downwards.
CCGCATCTGCGCGACGTGCGGATCGACTATGCCTGGGGCGGCACGCTGGCCATCACCATGCGGCGAATGCCCTACCTGACACGCCTGGCACCGAACATCCTGTCGGCCTCGGGCTATTCCGGTCATGGGGTCGGCACTGCAACCCATGCCGGACAGTTGATGGCGCTGGCCATCCAGGGTCAGGCCGAAGGGTTCGACACGATGGCCCGCGTGCCCACTCTGCCCTTTCCTGGAGGCTCAGCCCTGCGCAACCCTCTGCTGGTGTTGGCAATGACATGGTATGCCATGCGTGATCGGCTGGGCCTTTGACCCGAGACTTGTGACGGTTCGGTGAAATTTCGCCCAACAGGCGAATGAAGACTTGGTTTGCTCAGCTTTTCATTTTATCTTTTCCAAACATAGAATTTGGGATTATCAAATATGACGCTGCCACCCAACGTCCATGACGCCGAACCCATCCCTACCGCCGCCAAAGACGCGATCGAGTCTCTGATGCAATCCGGGGACCTGTTCCGCTATACCGCGCCGCAGGACGCGCCGGTTGCTTTGCTTGAGGCGGAGTTCGCCGAGTTGCTGGGCAGCAAATACGCTCTGGCGGTGTCGTCCTGTTCGGCGGCTCTGTTCCTGTCGCTCAAGGCGCTGGGGCTGCCGCGGGACGCGAGGGTGCTGATCCCGGGCTTTACTTTTGCGGCGGTGCCTTCGTCGGTGGTGCATGCCGACTGCGTTCCGGTCCTGTGTGAGGTGGGCGACAATTACCGCATCGACATTGACGATTTCGCGACCAAGCTCGACGGCGTTCAGGCGGTGATCATCAGCCACATGCGCGGCCATACCTCGGACATGGATGCGATCATGGCGCTGTGCGACGCGCACGACATCCCGGTGATCGAGGACGCGGCCCATTCGCTGGGCACCACCTGGCATGGCCGCAACATCGGCACCATCGGCAAGGTGGGCTGTTTCTCGTTCCAGTCCTACAAGATGATCAACGCGGGTGAAGGGGGCATCCTTGTCACCGACGACCCCGACCTGGTCGCCCGCGCTGTGATCATGTCGGGCGCCTACGAGCACAACTGGAAGAAACACAAAGGCCCGCACGGCCAGAATACACCTGATCTGGAGCAAGCTTTTGCGCGATGGCAGAACAAGCTGCCGCTTTACAATCTGCGTATGAGCAACCTCAGCGCTGCGGTGATCCGCCCCCAACTGCCTGAACTGGCGCGGCGGGTGCGCGACGGGCTGGCCAACCACGATTATGTCGCGCAGCGCCTGAACAGCTCACCGCACATCCACGTACCCGACCCGCTGACACCGGAACGACGTGCGCCGGACTCGATCCAGTTCAACCTGGTCGATCTAAACAAAGACCAGATCAAGGCATTTGCCGCCGCCTCCGAGGGCCGTGGCGTCAAGGTGCAGGTCTTTGGTCTGAGCGAGGACAACGCCCGCGCCTTCTGGAACTGGCAGTTTCTGCCAGAGCAGGTCGAGCTGCCTCGAACGCGCGCAATGCTGATGTCGGCCTGTGACGTGCGCCTGCCGGTGCGCCTGACCCGCGCGGAACTGGATGTAATCGCTGACATCATCCTGGCCTCGGTCGGCGAGGTTACCGCGCCCGAAGTGGCCTTCGGCACCTGACCCCAACGCCAGAAAGAAAAGGCCCGGATTGTCCGGGCCTATCTGGTATCAACTGAGCTTGGAAAGCTTCTGCTGCAACTCGGCCAGTTGTTTCTTGATGTCGTCCAGGTCTTCTTTGGACTCGGACTTGCCTTCTTCGTCCTTGTCCGGCCCGGACCAATTGCCCGACAGCCCGCCTGTCATGGCCTTCAGGAACGCCTGCTGCTGCGCCTGCATTGCTTCGAACCCGGGCATGCTGCTCATGGGGTTCATCGCACTCATGTTTTCCATCATCTTGGCCTGGCTTTCGCGCAGCATCTCAAAGCTGGATTGCAGGAATTGCGGCATCATGCCCCCGCCCGGCACCATGTAGCTGCGCACAAGGTCATTCAGCACGTTCACAGGCAGAACGTTTTCACCCCGGCTTTCATGTTCGGCAATGATTTGAAGCAGATACTGTCGTGTCAGGTCGTCGCCGGTTTTCAGGTCGATGATCTGAACCTCGCGCCCGTCGCGGATGAACCCAGCGATGTCCTCGAGCGTGACGTAGTCGCTGGTCTCGGTGTTATACAGCCTACGGCTTGCATACCGCTTGATCAGCAGAGGTTTATCTTTGTCCGACACCGTTTACCCTCCCCAAGGATGATGCGTTGCAGCAGAGGTTATGCGACTGCAGAACAAAAAGAAAGGGCAGGCCAATGGACCTGCCCTTAGCGATTGCACCAATTTGGGAGGGATGGGTGCGTTTCGCGGATCTTGCTTACTTGGCAGCCGTTGCTTTCTTGGCAGCAGCGGTCACTTCGTTGGTGGCTTTCTTGACGGCCGCGGTGGTTTCTTCCGCAGCTTCTTTGCCAGCAGCCATCAGCAGTTCGACGGTTTCCGACTGAACTTTCTTGGCGATTTCAGCGAAAGCAGCCATGTTTTCGGCAGCAACTTCAGCCGAAGCGCTTGCGAAATCGGTCATCGCCTTCGCATAATCGGCCGGCTCGGCCTTTGCTTTCGACATCTCGGCCAGCTTGGCCAGGGTGTCCTTGGTCCACTTGCTCGAGATCTCGGCCGACTTCTCGGCGGCTTCCAGCGCAACGCCGGACAGTTTCTCGTTCAGGGTCGCGGTCGATTTGAACGCGTTTTCCATTGCGGTGGTGTCCACCGGGAACGCACCCATCATTTCTTTCAGGGTCGCGGTGAAGTCTTGGGTCTTTGCCATTGTCCTAATCCTTTCAGCCGGTCCGGGCCCACCCCGGGTTTCATCAGCTTGAGGACAATATGATTGCTGCGGCGCAGCATTTCAAGATTTTTGTTGCTGCGGCGCAGAATTTTTTAGTTTCAATGTGAAATCAAGACTTTGGTTTGGCGACTACATAGGTTCCCGGCGCCTGAGCCAACGGTGGATGGCTCGAATCACCGGGTTCGCGCGCCGGAACCTGCTTGCCAGACCGTTTCTTCAACCAGGCCTCCCAGCGGGGCCACCAGGAGCCTTCGTGGAAGCTTGCCTCTTTCATCCAGGTGTCGGCATCCGCGTTGAGATCGGTGTTGGTATAGTGACCGTATTTCTTTTTGGTGGGCGGATTGACGATGCCTGCAATATGCCCCGATTCCGAAACGATGAAGGTTTTGCTGCGTGATCCCATTTTCTGCACGCCGCGATAGCAGTCTTTCCAAGCGGCGATATGATCCGTCTCGCAAGTGATCGACATCAACGGCACATCCACGTCGCGGACATGCAGCTTGTGGCCCATCAATTCGAACCCGTCCGAAGCGAACTCGTTGCGCTGACACAAGCCACGTAGATACTGCACAGCCATTTTCGCGGGCAGGTTCGCGCCGTCCCCGTTCCAGTACAAAAGGTCAAAGGCGGGTGGCGTCTCGCCCAGCATATAGCTGCGGATCGCCGGTCCATAAACCAGGTCGCGAGACCGAAGGAACGACATCGTGCGCGCCATGATCCAGGACCGCAGCACACCCTCCTTGTTCACCTCTTCCTCGATCCCGTCGATGAAATCACTCTGCAGGAACGGGGTAAACTCGCCCTGATCCGAAAAATCGGTCAGCGCCGTGAAGAACGTGGCGGATTTGATTGACTTGTCACCGCGCTGTTTCAAAAGAGACAGAGTGAGGCTCAAGGTCGTGCCGGCAATACAATACCCGACCGCATTGACCTGTTTGACCTTGCAGATCTTCTTGGCCTCTTCGACCGCCGCCAGGAATCCGTCCTGAACGTAGTCTTCCATTCCCGTTTCGGCATAGCTGTCATCCGGATTGACCCAGCTGACGACGAACAAGGTATAGCCCTGATCGGTGATCCACTTGATCAGACTGTTCTGTGCCTTCAGATCCAGGATGTAGAACTTGTTGATCCAGGGCGGGAACAGAACGACGGGGGTTTCATACACCGTCTCGGTCGCAGGACTGTACTGGATCAGTTCCATCATTCGATTTCGATAGACGACTTCGCCGGGCGTTGTGGCCAGGTTGCCGCCCACCTTGAACGCGTTTTCATCCGCCAGCTTGACGATCAACTCGCCATCATTCGCTTCGAGATCGGCAACAAGATTCTCCAGCCCTTGGATCAGCGACTGGCCATCGGTTTCGATCGCCTTCTGCAGAGCGTCGGGGTTGGTCGGCAGGAAATTCGTCGGCGACATCATGTCGACAATCTGCTGCGAGAAGTATTTCAGCCGCCGCTTGTCCTTGGCGTCCAAGTCCTCGACCGACTCCACTGCGTTCGCGATGGCTTCGGCATTGGTCAGGTATTGCTGTCGGACGAGACGGAAATAGGGGTTCGTGTCCCACAGCGGGTTCGAGAAGCGTTTGTCCTTGGTCGGAGCCTCTTCCGCTTCGCCTTCGCCGGCCAGCAGGGCCTGCTGCGCCGCAGCAAAATTCAAGACGGACTTGCCCCAGTATTCCAGCTGTTGTTCCAACAACTTGGCCGGGTTCTGCAGGGCCTCAGCCCAATAAGCTGTTGCTGCTTTTGCAAAAAGTTCCTGATTCGGGCCGTCCAGCGCGGGAGTATGAGCTTTTTTCGACGCCATCACCTCGATCAGCCGCTTGGACAGATCTTCGACTTTCAGCATATTTTCCTTAAGGCGTTCAACGTGTTCGTCGCTTAAGTCGGGCATGTGGCCTTCACTTGTTGTCATTTTAACAAATCCCCCCTAACCTCGCTGCTGTGCAGAATATCGTCGTGGGCACCGGGGGGCAAAGCGACGAATGGTCCGAACTCTCAGGCTGACATTTAGGAGGCCATTCCCGTGCGTTACATGATGACCTACGACCTGATGGAAACCATGCGCAACACCAACCAATGGCTTGGTGCAACCGCAAGCGCGATGGCGTCCTACCCCCAGTTTTCCATGATCCCCAACCCGGCATTCAACTGGATGGCCGCGTGGGGCGAAGTAACCGAACGCACGTTTCAACGCATGGTCGTGAAACCCGATTGGGGTATCCGGACGTTTACCTGCGAAGACGGCAAAGATCATCTGGTAGATGTCACCTCCGTGCTTGAACGCCCGTTTGGCGATCTGGTCCACTTTCGCGTGAATGGCCGCAAAGAGCAACCGCGCAAGGTGCTGTTGGTTGCGCCGATGTCCGGACACTACGCCACCCTGCTGCGCTCGACCGTGAAGAGCCTGCTGGTCAATTGCGAAGTCTACGTGACCGATTGGCATAACGCGCGCGACATCCCGGTGTCCGAAGGCAAGTTCGATGTCGAGGACTACACCCTGTACCTTGTCGATTTCATGAAGGAGCTTGGGCCGGACACGCATGTCGTCGCTGTCTGCCAGCCCGCGCCCCTGACCCTTGCGGCGACGGCGTATCTTGCCGAAACCGACCCCAAGGCGCAGCCCAGCACGCTGACGCTGATCGGTGGCCCGGTTGACCCTGATGCAACCCCGACCGAAGTCACCGATTTCGGCCGCCGCGTGACCATGGGCCAGCTTGAGGAAACGATGATCCAGCGGGTGGGCTTCAAATACAAGGGCGTGGGACGCATGGTTTATCCCGGGCTTCTTCAATTGGCTTCCTTCATGTCGATGAATGCCGAGCGCCATGGCAAGGCGTTCACCGACCAGATCCAGCGCGTCATGCGGGGTGAGGCGTCGGATCATGACGCCCACAACCGTTTCTACGATGAATATCTGGCCGTGATGGACATGACGGCAGAGTTCTACCTCTCGACGGTCGAGCGGGTGTTCAAGAACCGTGAGATCGCCCGGAATGAGTTCATCGTGGATGGACATAAGGTGGACATCGGCAAGATCACGGATGTGGCGGTCAAAACGGTCGAAGGCGCCAATGACGACATCTCGGCCCCTGGTCAGTGTATCGCGGCGCTGGACTTGTGCACCGGCCTGCCCGACAGCAAAAAGGCCAGCCATGTCGAACCCGGCGCGGGCCACTACGGTATCTTCGCCGGACGCAGTTGGCGTGACAATATCCGCCCGCTGGTCATAGACTTCATGAACGAAAACAGCCGCAAACCGCGCCGCCGTGCTGCCAACAGCAACAAAGTTGCTTGATGTCCGCAAACCCGGCCCCCGCCCTTCCGTTCGCCTGCAACTGCGGCGAGCTTAGCGGCGAGATCACGGCCAAGGGGGTGTCCAGCGGCACCCATGTCGTCTGTTTCTGCCCAGATTGCCGCGCCGGACAACTGTATTTCGGTCAACCTGACCCCGCACCCGGGCCGGTCGACATTTTTCAGATGTCGCCCGAATATATCCGCATCACCAAAGGCGCCGAGAACCTGGCCGTGATGCGGCTGGGCCCCAAAGGTCTGTTTCGATGGTACGCTAAATGCTGCAACGCGCCTGTGGCGACCACCACCAGCAGCATGAAATTCCCCTTTGCTGGTTTTGATGTCGCCAGGTTTTCCGATCCATCCCCTCTGGGGCCGGTGAAAACCCGCGCCCATGTTCCGCAGGCGAATGGGAAATGGAAGCACGAGAATGTGGCTCCTGCTGTTCTCGGCATGATCCGCAGAGTCATTTCGGCGCGCCTTTCCGGTCGTTGGAAGCAAACTCCGTTCTTCGACATCGCAACAGGCAAGCCGGTTGTGGTTCCGCATGTCATCACCCTTGAAGAACGCAAGGCGCTGTACGACTAGAAAACTCGCACGGGTATGTTCAACCAATCGGACAGCGCGTCCGTGGTTTCAACCGGCGCCTCAAGCGTTGGAAGATGCCCCGCCATGTCCACCACATGCAAGGCGGCCCCGGGGATCAACTCGGCCATGAAACTGTGTTTTCTGACCGGCGTCAAAGTGTCGTGTGCCCCGCACAGAACCAAGGTCGGCACCTTTATCCTCCGCAGGGTGCCCTGCTGATCCGGGCGGCGCTGCAGAGCGCGCATTTGGCGCACGAACAGTTCCGGCCCCAGCTCCAGCGCCATTTCCAGCATGTGGTTCAATATCGGAATCCGCTGCGGTCCGGGGGCCAGAGTGTCCGAGCCCAGAACCTTGCGCATGACATCCTCAAGACGGCCAGCCTGCGCCGCAACGATCAGCTCTTCGCGGTCGGCTGCGATCTGGGGGGTATCGGCCTGCGCATCCGTCGCCATGAGGCAAAGGCGGGTCACGCGTTCCGGGGCGCGGCGCACCAGTTCCAGCGCGACAATGCCCCCCATGCTCAGACCAGCCAACGCAAAGCGGTGCGGCAACTGGTCCAAAAGCGCCGAGACAATCTCCTCGATCCGATCACCGCCGCCGATCGGCGCGACCATTACCGGCCGGGTCTGAGACAGCCGGGTTGTCTGCGGCTGAAACAGCCGAGCATCGCACATCAATCCTGGCAACAAGACCAGCGGCTCGATCACGCAGGGCCTCCTTGTACTGGCCGATCGGCTCGGCCGTTTTGTTGATCAGGATGAGAGTTTCGGCGTAGACGGGCAAGAAAAACTTTAGGGATAGCGGATTGCGCGAAATTCGGGAAAGTCCGCATAGCGCCGACGGCGTTCGCTCAGGGTCTCATCCGGATCGGCACCGGCCCGGAGCAGGCTGCCACGCGGCGCAATGTAGCTGTCGATCCGGCGCAGCGGGGTGGGCCGCCACACCAGGTTGAAGGCGCAAAGTTTGGGAAAGAACCAGATCTCGGAATAATCCAGATGATCGTGCATCCACCAGGCCAGATCGCGCCAGTCCCGGCCTTGTGCGTAACGGTCGGCAAACCATGGGATCACGATCGAGGCTCCGGCAATTCGCGCCTCGCCTGTGCCGCGGTCCCAGATGTGGCATTCAAGGGGATGATCGTTGCGCGCGCAGTTCAACTTGTTCTCGTTTCCAAACCGGTTCAGCGAGGGTGACCGGTATCCAGACCGGACGGCAACGCGTCCGAATGTTTCCTCCAACGGATCCAGAAGGGTTTCGCAGAATGCACGGCCGGTTTCGATGGCCAGATCCGGGTTGTCCGGCAGGTTCTGTTTTTCGTGAAAGTTCCCGATCTCGGAATACAGGAAATCGCGCATGAAGAAATGGCGCGACAGACGCACGCGGCCGAGGGTCTCGAGGCTCCACATGCTGCCTGGTCTGCGCATATTCAGTACCCGTTCCAGCGAAAGGCCCCATCCGGCGCAAGGGCCGAGTGCGGGTTGAACGCAACTTCCCAGATCGTACCATCCGGTGCCCGAAAGTGCCCATGGTGCCCGCCCCAGAACACGTCCGAGGCTGGCTTCAGGATTTCGGCCCCCGCTGCCTCGGCAGCTTGCAACAGTTCAGCGACACCCTCCTTGGATCGGCAATTGTGGCTGAGCGTCATCGCGCCGCGACCCAGGGTTTCAACGCCAACCCCGATTTCTTCGGCCAGCGCGGTCAATGGGTACAGGCCCAGCGTCTGGCCGATCAGGTCAAAAACGATCACCCCGTCCGGGCTGTCGGTGCGGCGCCAGCCCAGCGCCTCATAAAAGCGGGCTGCGGCTTCGGGATCTTCGGCCCCGATCGTGATCAGGCTGACGCGTTGCTCCATCACTCTACCCCCAAACCGTTCAGCCATTGCAGAATACCCGCCACCGTCGCATCGGTCTGCCCCGGCGACATCAGCCGTCCGGCAATGACGTGCGATTGCGGGTCGTCACCCGGCCCCATGGTTACGGTCTGAACGGTCGCAGGTGCCCCCCAGTCTTCTGCAACTTTGTGAGTCAGGTCGGGCCGAACCACCTGATCGTCATCCGAGAACCAGAACAGAGCCGGCACCAGTGCGCCCGAAAAATCCAGCGCGTAGACGGTATCGACCAGAACAGACATCGGAACCACAGCCTCCCACGGATAAGAGGACGACCAGTACAGGTTCTTTTCCGGATCAGGGCCCGACACGTCGCGGGTTTCCCCCATCAGCAACGGCAGCCAGCTGCGCGCCCAAGGCAGTGATGGTATCCAGGATCCGGCCGCCTGCACCCCGAAATTGGGCGAGATGAACACCATCCCGACCACGTCCTTGCTCAGCTCGGGGTCCAGCGCCGCGGCTGCCGCCAGGGTTCCCCCGGTCGAGGTCGAGATCACGATAACCTTGTCGCCCACCGCGCGGGCGGCGGCCAGACCTTCGGCCATGTCCCGCATCCAGCCCGAGGCCGTCCCCTCGGCCATCGCATCCGACCCGCGCCCGTGCCCTTGCAGGCGCGTATAGACCAGATTGGCCCCCAGCGCGTCGGCGATCCTGTCGGGCACCGGGCGGATTTCCTCGGACGAGGCCGAAAACCCGTGCACATAAAGCACCGAATAAGGCGTGCGCCGTTCCTTGAATCCGTCCTGCCAGATGACCCGCTTTTCGACACCCGGCACGATATCGTCATAGGCGGACTCGATGCTTTCGAAATAGACCTGAACCCCCTCGCCGAACTTGCGCGGATCGAACCGCGGGTGCAGATCTACCTCTTCGCGCGGGCCGAACCAGTAGATCAGCCCGCCGACCACCACCAACGCCAGCAAGGCCCGCCCGAGAAACCGCCCCAGCCGCCGCATCAGTTTGTCCCCATCACGTCGCGAACCGCATCCTCGATCAGCCCCAGGCACGGCCCGTCCGAGAACCGGTGATCCGCATCCTTGACCAGCAACAGCCGCATGTCCGGACCGCTGGCATGGTCGAGCAGCCGTACAGCGGTGTCGACCGAAACCGCCGTATCCGCCGTGCCTTGCAGAAACCGTACCGGGAACGGCAGGTTCAACGGCGACCGCAACACCAGCCGCGTCCGGCCATCCTCGATCATCCGCTTGGTGATGATGTAGGGCTCCATGTAGTCCGAGGGCAGTTCAACATGCCCGACCGTCTCCAGCGCCTGTTTCTGTTCGTCGGTGAAGGAGGCCCAATAGCCGTCCTCGGTGAAATCCGGCGCCGCGGCGATGGTGACCATCCCCGCGATCTGCTCGGGCATAGCCCGCGCCAGCAACAGCGCCTGCCACCCGCCCATGGATGAGCCCACCACGATCAGCGGTCCATCGGTCAGCGCTGAAACCGCCGCAACCGTGTCCTCGTGCCAATCCCCGATGCAGCCTTCCTCGAACCGGCCGGAGCTTTCGCCATGCCCGGAATAGTCGAACCGCAAGTAGGCCTGCCCACGCGCCCGCGCCCAGTCCTCGAGATGCACCGCCTTGGTGCCCTCCATATCCGACTTCAAGCCGCCCAGAAAAACGACCGTAGGCCCTGTCCCTTCGCTCTTATGATAGGCCAGCCGCCGCCCCTGCGGCGTTTCCAGAAATGTCGTCGCTGCCATGAAATCCTCACATGCTTTTCCAGCATCATGCACGCGCCGCGCCCAAGTGCAATTCCCGCCCCTCCGTCATCTGGAGGCAGATATCCCGCGGCACGCCAGGAGCAGAGCCCTCTGCCCGCCAACGCTTGACACGGACACCACCAACTGCCAAACGGACCCGACACCATAACCCGCAACCGGGCGTTCAGTGGGCGCCAAACCGACGAGGAGAGCCAGACCATGGCCTTGGATTCAAAATCCGTCTCTCTTACCTTCCCCGATGGCAATTCCCGATCTTACGCAGCAGGCGTTACGCCGGCCGAGGTCGCTGCCGACATCTCCACCTCGCTGGCGAAAAAGGCCATCTCGGCCACCGTCAACGGCCAGCACTGGGACCTGCAGTGGCCCATCGAACAGGATGCCGAAATCGCTCTCCATACGATGAAGGACGAGGCCCAGGCCAACGAACTGATCCGCCACGACTTTGCCCACGTGATGGCCCGCGCGGTGCAGGAAATCTGGCCCGACACCAAGGTCACCATCGGCCCGGTCATCGAAAACGGCTGGTATTACGACTTTGACCGCGCAGAGCCGTTCACGCCCGAAGATCTCGGCCTCATCGAAAAAAAGATGAAAGAGATCATCAACAAGCGCGATCCCGTTACCACCGAGATCTGGGACCGCGAGCGTGCCATCGCGTTCTACAAGGCCAACAACGAGCCCTACAAGGTCGAGCTGATCGAGGCGATCCCGGGTGACGAGCCGGTGCGCATGTATTGGCACGGCCACTGGCAGGACCTGTGCCGCGGTCCGCACCTGCAGCATACCGGCCAACTGCCCGGTGACGCCTTCAAGCTGATGTCGATCGCCGGCGCCTACTGGCGCGGCGACAGCAACCGCCCGATGCTGCAACGCATCTACGGCGTGGCCTTCACCGGCAAGGAAAAGCTGAAGGCGCACCTGCACATGCTGGAAGAGGCCGCCAAGCGCGACCACCGCAAGCTGGGCCGCGAAATGGACCTGTTCCACATGCAGGAAGAGGCCCCGGGCCAGATCTTCTGGCACCCCAACGGCTGGACCATTTACACCCAGCTTCAAGACTATATGCGGCGTGCCCAGCACCGCGGCGGCTATGTTGAGGTCAACACCCCGCAGGTGGTCGACCGCAAGCTGTGGGAACGTTCGGGCCACTGGGACAAGTACCAGGAAAACATGTTCATCGTCGAAGTTGACGAGGAACACGCCCGCGAAAAGGCCGTGAACGCGCTCAAGCCGATGAACTGTCCCTGCCACGTGGAAATCTTCAAGCAGGGCCTGAAATCCTATCGCGACCTGCCGCTGCGCATGGCCGAGTTCGGATCCTGCGCGCGCTACGAACCCTCGGGCGCGCTGCATGGCATCATGCGGGTCCGCGGTTTTGCCCAGGACGACGCGCACATCTTCTCGACCGAGGACCAGATCGGCGACGAATGCGCCCGCTTCATCGGGTTTCTGACTGATGTCTACAAAGATCTGGGTTTTGACAGTTTCAAGGTCAAATTCTCGGACCGCCCCGAACAGCGCGCCGGCTCGGACGAGGTTTGGGACAAGGCCGAAGAGGCCCTGCTGACCGCCACACGCGCAGCTGGGGTCGAGCCGGAACTGAACCCCGGTGAAGGCGCCTTCTATGGGCCGAAACTGGAATTTGTGCTGACCGACGCGATCGGGCGTGACTGGCAATGCGGCACCTTCCAGGTGGATTTCGTCCTGCCCGAACGGCTGGACGCCACCTATATCGGCGCCGATGGGGCCAAACACCGTCCGGTGATGCTGCATCGCGCCTGCCTGGGATCGTTCGAACGGTTCATCGGCATCCTGATCGAAGAACACGCCGGCAAGCTGCCCTTCTGGCTGGCGCCGCGCCAGGTCGTCGTGGCCTCGATCACCTCCGAGGCCGATGACTATGTTCTGGAAGTGGTCGAGACGCTCAAGGCCGCCGGTGTCCGGGCCGAGGCTGACATCCGCAACGAGAAGATCAACTACAAGGTCCGCGAACATTCGGTCGGCAAGGTGCCAGTGATCCTGGCGGTGGGCCACCGCGAGGTCGAAGAGCGCACAGTCAGCGTCCGCCGCCTGGGCGAGAAGCAGACCCAGGTCCAGCCGCTCGACGCTGTAACAAAAGAGCTGGCGCACGCGGCTACGCCCCCCGATCTTCTGTAACAATCGGCACAGTCTTGCCGCCAATCCGGCCCCCAGCACGGGGCCGGATTGAAACAATTCTGGATTTCCTAATTTATTACAGTGTGTTAACTTGCAAGGGGCGTTAACGCTCCCTGACACAGCCGTGAGACACGGGCTCGTGAATTCAACAGAGCAGTGTCAGCCGTTACCTTTGTCACTGTCACAAGCAGACATACGCAATCACGAAAAGGATTACCTGAGATGTCGAACACCGCCAAAACCCTCGTAATCGCAAGCGCCGTTGCCGCAGCCGTTGCGGGCTCTGCAACCACCGCCGCCGCTCAGGCCAAAGAAAAATGCTATGGCGTGTCGCTGGCAGGCCAGAACGACTGCGCCGCCGGACCGGGCACCACATGTGCCGGCACCTCGACCGTGGATTACCAAGGCAACGCCTGGACGTTGGTCGATGCGGGCACCTGCGCCGACATCGAGCTGCCCAAATCCGCGGACGGAACGCCCCGCAAAGGCTCGCTTGAGCCGCTGGAACGCGATCTGCCGGCATAAGGCACGGGAAGGAATGTCAGGGGCGGGCTAAACCAAACAGCCCGCCCTGTTTCTTGCTGAGAAGGATCACGCGATGTTGGATGACGCCCGCAGAATGCAACGGCTGCCCGCCGCGCCCGGGGTCGGCTACAAGCCGCAGCACTATACCGAGATCCTTGACCAGCCCGGCCCGGTCGGCTGGCTGGAAATTCACGCCGAAAACTACATGGGCGACGGCGGTCGCCCCCTGGCGCAGCTGCGCCACCTGTCCGAACGGTTTCCCATTTCGGTGCACGGCGTGGGCCTGTCCATCGGTGGCGAAGGCCCGCTAGACGCCGAGCACCTGGCCCGCCTGAAGCATCTTGTGGGCTGGCTGAACCCGGCCAGCTTTTCGGAGCATCTGGCATGGTCCACCCATGACAGCCAGTTCCTGAACGATCTGCTGCCCCTGCCCTATACCGACGCCACACTGACCCGCATCTGCGATCATATCGATCAGGTACAGGAGACGGTGGGCCGGCAGATGCTGCTGGAAAACCCTTCCAGCTATCTCGCTTTTGCTGAAAGCACGTGGTCTGAACCCGACTTCTTGCGCGAGATCACGCGTCGGACTGGATGTGGCCTGCTGCTGGACGTCAACAACGTGTTCGTCTCGGCCACCAATCTGAACTACAGCCCGCAGGCCTATATCGACGCCTACTCTCTGGACCAGGTTGGTGAGATCCACCTTGGCGGCCATGACGAGGATCAGGACGATCACGGCCAACCCCTGCTCATCGACAGCCACGGCCGCGCCGTCGTCGATCCGGTCTGGGCGTTGCTGGATTATGTGCTCGACCAGTCAGGCCCCAAACCCGTGCTGATCGAATGGGACAACGACGTGCCCGACTGGCCCACCTTGCGCTCCGAGGCCGAACGCGCGCAATCCGCGCTGGACCGGATCCCGGCATGAGCGTTTCGCAATCAGAGTTCCGGGCGGCCGTGCTGGACCCGGCGGCGCCTGTGCCCGAAGGCCTACTGGACGACCAGGCCCGTCCCGCCGGACGCCGCTTCAGCGTCTATCGCAACAACGTGGCCGTGTCGCTGACCGAAGCCATGCATCAGGCATTTCCGGTCATCACCAAGCTGCTGGGTTCGCAGAACATGGACGGTCTGGCCGGAATCTATCTGCGTCAGCACCCGCCTAGCTCTCCGCTGATGATGTTCTATGGCGAGAGCTTCCCCGAATTCCTCGCCGACACCGAGCAACTGGCGCATCTTGGCTATCTGCCCGACGTGGCGCGGCTGGAACTGGCCTTGCGCCGGTCCTACCACGCCGCCGACAGCCAACCGATCACGCCCGACGCGCTGGCCGCCCTGCCGCCCGAAGACCTGATGCAGGCGCGGCTGGGCTTTGCCCCAACCATGCAGCTGATCCGGTCCGACTGGCCCATCCACGCCATCTGGCGGTTCAACACCGAAGATGGCGCGCCAAAGCCCCAGCCCGGCGCGCAGGACGTGCTGATCACGCGCCCCGAATTCGACCCCGCGCCGCGTTTGCTGCCCGAGGGCGGGTTCGACTGGATCACCGCCATGCAGGCCGGCCGGACCATCGGTCAGGCCTTCGAGGCAACCACCACCCGGACGCCCGAGTTCGACCTGGGCGCCACCCTGGCACTGCTGCTGCAGGGCAGTGCAATTACTTCAGTGACTATCGAAAGGCCGGAAACATGACTGCCCTGATCTCTATGCACAATTCCGTTCTCGGAAAGCTGGACCACGCCTCGAACTGGCTGACACCGACCGTGGCGCGGCTGACTTTCATAGCGGTTCTTCTGGTCTATTACTGGAACTCGGCCATGACCAAGCTGGGCAGCGGGTTTTTCGGGTTCCTGTTCCCCTCGGACGGGGCCTATGTGCAGATCTTCCCCAAGGCCATGGAGGCCGTCGGCTACGACAGCTCGCAGCTAGGGTTCTTTACCTGGCCCGTTGCCGTCGCCGGAACCTGGGCCGAGTTCATCCTGCCTGCATTGCTTCTGGTGGGGCTGCTGACCCGCCTTGCCGCCCTGGGCATGATCGGGTTCGTCTGGGTCCAGACCTTCACCGATGTCACCGGGCACGGGGTCAAGCTGGGCGGTCTGTTCGACAACACCATAACCCTGATGGATCAGCGGGTTATGTGGACCTTCCTGTTCGTGGTGATCGTGATCAACGGCGCGGGCCCGCTCTCGCTCGACCGGGTTCTACGCCTGAAATGATCTAGAAATGCGCTTTGGGTTCGTCCGGCTTGCCCGCGGCGATCCCAAGCAGCCCCGCAACGCCGGCGAAGGCAATCGGGAACATGGTGAACACGCCGAAGCCAAAGGCGTAGTACATCCCCGCCGCGGAAATCAGCAACAACACACCGGCCAACAGAGCACGCGCATGCGCCATGGCACCCCCGGCAATCGCCAGCAACGGCGCCAGAAGCGATGCCGTCTTGATAAGCTGGGGGTTGTCCACCTGTTCTGCGAGCCCCTCGATCTCGCCGTAACGATCCACAAGCTCGACAAACCCGTACCCAAAAAAACCGACGATCATTCCGACCAGACCGGCAATGACACCCAATATCATCGCTGCGTTTCGCATGAAGTATTCCTGATTGTTGCGCCGGTTCAGATAGTCACCCGATCAAGCAATGCCAAGGGCTGCGCGGGTTTGCGGGGTCCAGCCCAGGAACAAGTGCCCGTCACGTTCGATCAGCGGACGTTTCATCAGGGCAGGATGATCCGCCAGCAATTCCAGCGGTGGTCGCGAGCGTTGATCGTCGGCAAATCCACGCCAGGTTGTCGAGCGGGTGTTGAGCAAGGCTTCGCCGAACTGGTCAAACGCTTTGGCCAACACCTCCGAAGGAACACCCGCGCCTCGGACATCGACGAATTCGGCATCAGGAAGTGATTTCAGTGCCTTACGGCAGGTATCGCAGGTCTTCAGGCCAAAAAGGCGCATAGTGTATCTACTCCGGTCGTTGCAGCAATTTCGGGCAAAACGAATAGGTTAGCCCAGTATTCCTTGATTTTTTACTTCACCGTGCAATGTTGAAAAAGGCGAAACACACAATTTACGCCGTCTCGTTCGTTCGGAACTGCGTGGGTTTGTGGTCGCTTTGACTATGCCCTGCCGATTTGCTGGGTGACGCGCAAGGAGAAGGAGACACGGGAAATGCCAACCGGCACCGTGAAGTGGTTCAATACGACCAAAGGCTATGGTTTTATTGCCCCCGATGAAGGGGGTAAGGATGTGTTTGTGCATATCTCGGCCGTAGAACGATCCGGCCTGACCGGACTCGCCGACAATCAGAAAGTCTCGTACGAGTTGCAGGACGGACGTGACGGCCGCCAAATGGCGGCTGATTTGAAGCCATTGTAAAAGGGCCCGCCAACTGGCGGGTGCGACGAAACAAGGTCAACGGCCAATTCACAGGCCGTTGTCCACCCTCTTCCCGGATAGTCTAGCCTCGCGTCGGGTCGGTCTCGATGCGGTTTGTCCAGTTGTCGCCCATGGCCACAATGCAGGACGTCCCGGTCGCATAGGTTACGACAAGGGTCCAGTCACCGCGACGGCTGGTCCACACCTCCATGATCTGCTCGGGTCCGCGAACACCAGAGGCGGTCTGCTGCGCCCCAAATTGGTGGCGCAGTTTGTCATGCATCCGCGCCGTGGGCTCGCAGATCACCTCAGCGATTGGCGACTTTGCATACGCTGGCTGGCCCAGCAACAAAGCGACCGCTGCAGTTCTAAACATCAAGCTGAACGTCATGCCCAAAGTGTAACAGGATCATGACAATCCGAACAGGTGGCGATCAGCCTTCGCGGATCACCGCTTCGAACTCACGCCATTCGCGCGCAGTCATGCCCGAGTTTTCCTGCGTCACCTGCTCGCCCTTCAGCATACGACGCAGCGCTTCGACCATCTGCGCCGACAGGTTGACCGCACCCAGGCGATAGTCTTCGAACGCCTTGTACGCGAACGGTACCCAGTCGGCCACGATCTTGCACATGGTTTCGGCATAGACGCGGATCTCGTATTGCGCATGCGGATCGGCCCGCAGGCGCAGGAAGTGGAACAGATTGTGCAGGTCCACCTTCCAATACCACTGCGTGTAGATGTTTGCCGGCAGGTTCATCCGCGCCAGTTCGCGCGCCAGACCCTGCTGGCCATCCTGGCCGATCATCGCTTCGTAATTGTCATAGCAGCGGGCGCTGTCGGCCTTGAGAATGTCCAGCACGCGCGCAGCCTCTTCGCCCTGCAGCGCCTCGCCCCGCCCCTGATTGTTGATCGCTGATTGCGCCGCCAGCTGATCCGGCGCGGGAATGTAGAATTCCCGATCAAGGATCGAATAGCGGGCAGAGTATTCGTTCACGTTCGCCGTGCGGTGGCGGATCCACTGACGGGCGACGAAGACCGGCAGTTTCACGTGCAGTTTCACTTCGCACATCTCGAACGGGGTCGAATGCCAGTGGCGCATCAGATAGCGGATCAACCCCTCGTCATTCTGTACGGACTTCGTACCTTTGCCGTAGGACACGCGGGCCGCCTGGCAGATCGCAGCATCATCGCCCATATAGTCGATGACCCGCACGAAACCATGGTCCAGAACAGGATGCGCAGTGTAAAGGTGTTGTTCCATCCCCGGAGCCACAACACGGCGGGTCGACTGCGTTTGTGCGCGTTGCTCTTCGATCTCGGCCAGTTGTTCGACGGACAGCGGCATGGACATACCTCGTTTTTGAAATGAGTCGCCGACCACTATATATCGGCAACATCAGCACTGAAACCGCCATATGTGTGCTGCGTCGCGCATTTTTCGGTTTCTCTGCGACCGCCCCCTCGACACGCCCCTGCAGCGCGCTAAGCTGCACACAATAATCAACACCGAAAGGATCGCCGAGATGGGGCTGAGATACCTCCACACCATGGTGCGCGTGAAGGATTTGGAAAAATCCATGGCCTTCTACAAGCTGCTGGGACTCCAGGAAACCCGCCGCTACGACAGCGAGGAAGGGCGGTTTTCGCTGATCTTCATGGCCCCTCCGGGTCAGGAGGACAGGCCGATCGAGCTGACATGGAACTGGGATGGCGATGAGGGTTTGCCAAGCGACAGCCGCCATTTCGGCCACCTGGCCTATGGGGTCGACAACATTTACGAGACCTGTCAGCACCTTGCCGACAATGGCGTCGTCATCAACCGCCCTCCGCGCGATGGGCGCATGGCGTTCGTGCGCTCGCCTGACAACATTTCGGTTGAACTGCTGCAGAATGGCGATGCCCTGCCCCCGGCCGAACCTTGGGCCAGCATGGAAAGCACCGGCCACTGGTGATCCGCTGGTTGACAGGATTGGGGCTGGCCGTTCTGGCCAGCTCCGCTGAGGCCCAAAACTGCCGGCTGGCCTTGGCGCTTGCCTTGGATATCTCCGTTTCGGTTGACGCCAAAGAAGACGCCCTGCAGCGGCAGGGCCTGGCTTCAGCCTTGATCGCTCCGGAAGTCCGGAAGGCGTTCTTTTCCTCGCCGCTGCCCGTGGCCCTGACGGTTTATGAGTGGAGCGGTCGCGACGCCCAGTACATCGTCCTTCCCTGGCGCCTGATCGAAACCGAGGCTGATCTGCTTGTTGCAGCGACACAGGTGAGCGAGTCCCAAAGATCTGACAGCGGCTCGGCCACCGCCATGGGATATGCCCTGGCATTCGGGGCCTCGCTGATGGAGCAGGTTCCGCAATGCCTGTTTCAAACGATTGACCTGTCAGGGGACGGCTCGAACAATGACGGCTACGGTCCGCAGATCGCCTATCGCCACTTTCCCTTCGACCGCATAACCGTGAATGGGTTGGTCATAAATGCGGCGGATTTCGAAGGGGAGCTGTTCCTCATCCCGTTTTTTGAGAACAACGTCTTGCATGGGCCAAACGCCTTTTTGGAAATCGCTCAAGGGTTCGAAGATTTTGAACGCGCCATGCGACGCAAGCTGGAACGGGAATTGACCAGCCTTCAGGTCGGCGCGTTGGGGCGCAAGACAGATTGATTACCCGTGTGCTGGCTCTGTGTTGCTTGGCCCTGGGCAGCCCGGCCGCTGCTCAATGCCGGCAAGCCCTGGCGCTTGGGTTGGATGTTTCCGGCTCAGTCGACAGCAACGAATACCGGCTTCAATTGGACGGCCTGGCCGCTGCATTGCAACGGCCGGAGGTGGAGCGGCTGATCCTGTCGGATCCCGAAGCCCCCGTTCGGATCGCCGTTTTTGAATGGAGTGAAGCAGGTTTCCAGCGGCTGGTGGTCGGCTGGACCGATATTCGGTCCCCGACCGATTTGTCCGGGATTGCGCAACGCCTGCAATCCACTCGTCGGTCATCGGCACCTCAGGGCACAGCGGTGGGGTCTGCCATGCAGTACGGGGCTGATTTGTTGGATGCCCAAGCCGCCTGCTGGAAGCGGACGCTGGACCTCTCAGGAGATGGCAAGCACAATGTCGGCCTCCACCCCAGAGATGCCAAAGCCCAACTGCAAGCAACCGGCATCACTATCAATGGGCTTGTGATCGGAGCCGATGATCCCAGCACCGGGGACAAGCGGTACGTGCAAATCGGAGAGTTGTCGGCCTATTACAACGCCTGGGTCATTCTGGGCCCCGGAGCCTTCGTCGAAACCGCTTTGGGATTTGAAGCCTACGAAGACGCGATGACACGCAAGCTGATCAGAGAGCTGGAATCGCTGACCCTGTCCCAAGTTTTGTCATTGAACGGCGGAAGTCAGTAGATGTACCGGATCTGATCCGTCCAATACCGTTCGACCCGGCGCAAAGCGCTGGTAATCTCTTCGATCCCTTCGGTGCCTAGGACACCCTTGGCCTGCAACCCTTCGGCGTGGCGCGAGAAGAGATCGGCCACGATGTCACGGATTTCCCGTCCCCGAGGCGTCAGACGCACCCGCACCGAACGTCGGTCAATCTCGCATCTCTGGTGATGCATGAACCCCATTTCGACCAATTTCTTGAGGTTGTAACTGACATTGCTGCCTTGATAGTAACCGCGGCTTTTGAGCTCACCAGCAGTCACCTCGTGGTCGCCGATATTGAATAGCAGCAGCGCCTGCACCGCGTTGATTTCCAGAACGCCGACCCGCTCGAACTCGTCCTTGATGACGTCCAGAAGCAACCGATGCAGACGTTCAACCAATGCCAGCGCCTCGAGATAGCTGGACATGAACCCCTTGGTTCCGGGTGCGGAGACCTGCAATTCCAAACTCATCCGATCCTCCGATTCAATCGCGCCGTTCTGGAAACTTTGACGCGAAATTCCGAAGAATCGGTTAAGTCAGTTTTGCCTTTATTTTTGAAATACTTGCGAGATATCGAAGATCATGCTCGCGTAGTGTTCGGGGGCGGCGACCTGCCCGGTTACCCACTGATAGAGGTCCTGATCGTTTTCGTGCAGCAAGGCTTCGTACAAATCCAGTTCGGCCGCAGACATCCGCTCAAGCCGCTGGTCGGCATAGGCAGACAGAATGATGTCCATTTCCTTGATGCCGCGCCGCATCGACCGCATCTTCAGCCGTTTGATCCGGATGTCGTTCATTCGCCTTTCTCCAGCTTCAGCCGCAGTGTCTTCTCGACCCGCGCAAGGCGCTCGGAACTGGCGCGCATCTCGCCTCGGATGGCGCGCAACTCCGCAACCAGCGGTGCCAGCTCCATATCCGCGGCTTCCGCAACATCCGGAGCATCCATGCCCTCGCCTTCACCGGTCAGCAGCCACATGATCGACACGTTCAACATGCCCGCCATCATCGACAGCTTGTTGGCGCGCGGTTCGGACAGGTCATTCTCCCAGGCCACCACAGTGGACTTCTTGACGCCCAGCCGACGGGCCAGTTGGGTCTGGGTCATACCAGCGGCTTCGCGTGCGCCTGCAACGCGGTCTCCGAATGTCGCGGCCTCGGGTCCGAACCAGTCGGTTTCGTCGCTCATCAAACTCTCCAGTTCTTCAAAAGCATATCGCTTGATCGTGTTTCAGCGGCACCCTATGACAGTCCTGAGCAACATACAAACCGGGGCCCGCCATGAGCTTTCTGTCTGCGACACTGTCGCGCGTCAAACCTTCGCCGACCATTGCCATGACGGCCAAGGCCGCCGAGTTGAAGGCCGCCGGACGAGACGTCATCGGCCTCAGCGCAGGTGAGCCCGATTTCGACACGCCGCAGAACATCAAGGACGCAGCCGTTGCCGCAATCGCCGCCGGCAAAACAAAATACACCGCGCCGGACGGCATTCCCGAGCTGAAACAGGCCGCTTGCGCCAAGATGAAACGTGACCACGGGCTTGACTACACGCCCGCACAGATCTCGGTCGGAACAGGTGGCAAGCAGACGCTGTACAATGCGCTGATGGCGACGATGAACCCGGGCGACGAAGTGATCATTCCCGCCCCCTACTGGGTCAGCTATCCGGACATGGTGCTGCTTGCGGGCGGTTCGCCCGTCGTCGTTGAGACCACACTGGAAAACAGCTTCAAGCTGACCCCAGACCAGTTGGAAGCCGCAATCACGCCAAACACCAAATGGTTCATCTTCAACTCGCCGTCAAACCCGACCGGCGCCGGGTACAGCCGCGCCGAACTCAAGGCTCTGACCGATGTTCTGATGCGGCATCCTCATGTCTGGATCATGTCGGACGACATGTATGAACACCTGGCCTATGACGGGTTTGAGTTCTGCACGCCAGCCGAAGTCGAACCCGGGCTGTATGATCGCACGCTCACGTGCAACGGTGTCTCCAAGGCCTATGCCATGACCGGCTGGCGTATCGGCTATGCCGCAGGCCCTGTTGAACTGATCGCGGCTATGCGCAAGATCCAATCACAATCCACGTCGAACCCGTGTTCGATCAGCCAGTGGGCCGCAGTCGAGGCCTTGAACGGCACCCAAGACTTCCTTGCCCCGAACAATGAAACCTTCAAACGCCGGCGCGATCTTGTGGTCGGGATGCTGAACCAGATTGACGGCATCACCTGCCCCACTCCCGAGGGGGCATTCTACGTCTACCCCTCGATCGCTGGGCTGATCGGCAAGACCACGCCCGCCGGTACGGTCATCGACAGCGACGAGGCCTTCGCCACGGCCTTGCTGGAAGAGGCCGATGTGGCCGTGGTATTCGGCGCGGCCTTCGGCCTGTCCCCGAATTTCCGCGTCAGCTATGCGACTTCGGACGAAGCCTTGACCGAGGCCTGCACCCGCATCCAGCGGTTCTGTGCGTCCCTGAGCTAACACCGAGGTTCGACATGTCCGCAGCACTGCCCGAATATTACTTTCGCGTCCGCGAGAACGGCGCGGTCGTGTTCAAGATCGACACGGAGAACCGGCAACGCCGGATCGAAATGGACCAGATCGCGGTGATCAACATCCGCAACGGCGAGGTCAAGCCGCATGGTCAGGGTACCCTGACCGAAGCCGACAAAACCGAGATCGCCCGTTGGATGGACGAACGCAAATCCCTGCTGGCGCGGCGCGACGTTGACGACATCCACCGCACGATCGATCACCTGAACCTGACCACGCAATGGGCCCAGTCCAAGGCGACCGATACACAGCTGGAAGACATCACGGACCGGTTGCTGCTGGCGATGCACGACTTGCGCACGGTGCTGGTGCGCAAGAAGGCCGATCGGCTGGAAAAGGGCTGAACGTGCCGGTTGTAGCTATGCGGCGGGCGCACCAACCACGCGGATGGATCGCAGCCAGAACCGTCCCATCAGCATGACTGCTGCGCAGGCCAGACCCAGAACAAGGCCAAGCCACACTCCAATCCCCGCCATGTCTTGCACGAAACCAAAGTAGTAGGATGCGGGGATCCCCACGACCCAATAGCTGAGGCCTGCCATAACCATGGGCACCTTGGCGTCTTGCAACCCGCGCAGCAGGCCCAGAGCGATTACCTGCGCGCCGTCCACCAGCTGGAACAGGGCCGCCATGGCCAGCAGGCCGGTCCCGATTGCCAGTATCTGGGGACGCTGCGGGTCGTCCGGTTCGACAAATACCGAGATGAGAGGCTCGGCGCAGGTCAGGAACAGGATGATTGTCAGCACGGACACCACAAGGGACATGCCTGTGACCGCGATTGCGCCTTTCTCGAGGTGCGGTCGATCCTTGCGTCCCAGCGCGTTACCGGCCCGGATCGTTGCTGCATTCGACAGACCCAGATGCACCATGAACGTGGCCGAGGCCAGGTTCAGCGCAATCCCGTGCGCCGCCAGCGGCACCTGTCCGATCCATCCCATCATGAAGGCGGACATGGCGAACAGAGACACTTCGGCCAGCAAGGTCAGACCGATGGGCACACCCAGCTTCAGGACGCTCAGCAACATCTCCCAATCCGGGCGCCAGAACCGCTGGAACAGGCTGTGTTCCGGCAGGACCTTCACCGCGTAGAAGATGACCGCCACCAGGGACACGGTCTGCGTCACCACCGACGCGATCGCCGCCCCCATCACGCCCAATTCCGGCGCGCCCCAGTTGCCGAAGATCAGCGCATAGTTCGTAAGTCCGTTGACCACTGCCGCCGCGACGGTGATCCACAGCACGATCTGCGTGCGCTCCAGCGCGGCCAGATAGGATTTTAGAACCATCACCACCAGCGCCGGAAACAGGCCCCAGCCCGCAACCTGCAGATACTCGGAGGCGGTTTGCGCCACTTGCGGATCCTGATCCGTGGCGATCAGAATCGGGTAGGACCACCACAGCAGCGGCATGACCAGCATGCCATACAGCAGCGACAGCCACAGGCCCATTCGGGTGCTGCGGCGAATGCTGGTTTCATCTTCCTCGGCGGCCGCGGTCGCGACCATCGGCATGACGGCTAGGCCAAATCCGCCTCCAAAAAGAAACAGAACAAAGTAAAAGCTGCTGGCCAGCGTCACCGCGGCCAGAGCCTCGACGCCATACCAGCCCAGCATGATCGTATCCGTCAGGCCAATGGCGAATTGCGCCAGATGACCACCGATCAACGGCAGCCCCAGCACTGCAATGGCCCGGAAATGGGCGGGATATGTCATGACCTTTCTCATCCCGCCAGCCATATGCGCGGCCCCGAGCCGGGGCAAGGGGAGATCTCTGAAATTTCATTTCGAGACCTCGATGACGCCCGTCGGGCCAATCAGGTGACGCGCGCCTCGGGATGTATCGCCGTACCAAGAATATGATCCGACCGGTGAACCACATGATGCGCCTGCCCCACGATCAACGGGTCGGGCTGGCCCACGATGTCATGATCCTTGTCCGGATAATCCAGCGTCGACAGGAAATGCCGCATGCAATTCAGGCGGGCGCGCTTCTTGTCGTTCGACTTGACGATGGTCCAGGGCGCGTCGGCGGTGTCGGTATAGAAGAACATCGCCTCTTTCGCCTCGGTATAGTCGTCCCATTTGTCCAGACTGGCTTTGTCGATGGGCGACAGTTTCCACTGCTTCAGCGGGTCGGTCTCGCGGCTCTTGAAGCGGCGCAGCTGCTCATCCCGCGTCACCGAGAACCAGTATTTATAAAGCTGGATGCCCGACCGAACCATCATGCGCTCCAACTCGGGCGTCTGGCGCATGAACTCGAGGTACTCGTTGGGGGTGCAGAACCCCATCACCCGCTCGACTCCGGCCCGGTTGTACCAGGACCGGTCATAAAACACCATTTCGCCGACGGTGGGCAATTCCTGGATATAGCGCTGGTAATACCACTGGCCCTTCTCCTCCCAGGTCGGCTTGTTCAGCGCCACCACCCGGGCCTGACGCGGGTTCAGATGCTCCATGAACCGCTTGATGGTGCCGCCCTTGCCGGCAGCGTCGCGACCCTCGAACAGCAGTACGAACTTCTGCCCGGTCTCCTGCGCCCACAACTGCACCTTCAACAATTCGGCCTGCAACTGGGCTTTCTGCTTTTCATAAGCCGCCCGCGACAGTTTCGAGCGATACGGATACTCCCCGCTTTCAAAGGCCTGCCGGATCTTTTCGCGAGTGGGCGCTTCGGTGTCCGCGTTCGGTTTGGCCACGACGGCCACGGGGGCTGCGTTCGTCTTTTTTCGGGTCACTGCGTCCATATGCTCTCTCCTGTGTCACTGTCCGCCGAAACGCCTAGCAAATTTGCATCTTTTCCGCGTTGATCCGTATCAAGTTGACTTCGGCGACGGCTCCGAAAACTCTGCAAGAGAGAACTCAGTCAGGGACATCCCGCATGGACAGCGATTTTTTCGACCTCAACGGCCACCGGTTCTTCGTCCGCCGTTGGGGCGATCCCAACCTGCCTACGCTTTTGATGTTGCACGGTTTCCCGGAGTATGGCGGCGCGTGGTCCGACCTGGCCCCGCACCTGTCGGACCGCTTTCACTGCATCGCGCCGGATCAGCGTGGCTATGGTCAGAGCTGGGCCCCCGAGGGTATTTCGAACTATGCGCTGTCCAAGCTGGTGTCGGACATGGCTGCGCTGATCGAGCAGTTCTGCGGTCCTGTCACTGTGCTGGGACATGATTGGGGCGCCTCGGTGGCTTACGGTCTTGCCATGTTCCACCCCCAGTTGGTCAGCCGCCTGGTCATCGCCAACGGTGTTCACCCAGTCCCGTTCCAGCGCGAACTGGCGTCAGGTGGCAAACAATCTGAGGCCTCG
Source organism: Ruegeria sp. SAZA006 (assembly GCF_059613465.1). NCBI lineage: Bacteria > Pseudomonadati > Pseudomonadota > Alphaproteobacteria > Rhodobacterales > Roseobacteraceae > Ruegeria > Ruegeria sp. SAZA006. The sequence continues at coordinate 331,443 of NZ_JBXWSO010000004.1, read as the reverse complement.
CAATACATCAACCGCCTGCGCGCGCCCGAAGCCGCCGAATATCTTTCGGCCGACAACTTCGCCAAGCTCGAACAATTCTTCCGGCACGGCATGGGGCTGGACTGGATGAGCGACGCGCGCATGGGCGACTATCGCACCGAATGGGCCCGCCCGGGACGGCTCGACGCCATGCTGAACTGGTACCGGGCCTCACCCCTTGTGGTGGCTGAGCCGGGCGCGCCCTGCACGGACCTGCCGGAACTGCCCGTTGACAGATTGAGAGTCCGCTGCCCGCATTTGCTTCTGTGGGGGCCGCGGGACAAAGCCTTGCTTCCCGAATGCACCGATGGGCTGGAGGAGTTCGCTCCCAACCTGGCCCGCATGCAGATCGGCGGTACAGACCATTGGCTGCATCACCAGAAACCTCAGGCGGTGGCCGACGCTATTCTCGATTGGGTTCAGGACAACTAAGCCAACTCTTCGCCCGACACTGAATGGCACAGGAGGCAGCGCCCTTCACCGATGGCCCCAGTCATTCGGATTGTCCGAATTGTTCGGAGACAACCCCAGAATGTCGCCCTTGGTCGAACAGCCAAGCCCCAGAACGGTCCGGTTGGCATAGGAGAAATAGGCGCAGACCTGATTGATCTCCAGGATCTCACCATCATCCCAGCCAACAGATCGCAACGCGTCGATATCCGCCGCCGCCAGGCCGGCCGGGTTATCGGTCAGTTTCCGGGCGTATTCCATCGCCGCCACCTGTGCGGGGTCCAGCGGCGCCGTCTCGGGTGTTTCTGCCTCGATCGCCACGCGAATGGCCAGACCGCGCTGCTCGTCGCCCAAGAGTCGCTGCAACCCGCTGAAATGATGCTCGACACAATAGCCGCAGCGATTCAGCGAGCTGACCCAGACCCCGAGCACTTCCAGAAACCACTTGGGGACCGAGTTTCCCGAATGGTGCAGCACGTTCTTGTAGAGCGCCATGTGACCTTCCATCGAATGTGGACGCAGGGAATGCACCATCATGATGTTGTCCACATTGTTCCCGGGCCCCGTGACCCGGTCATACAGCGTCTTCAAGCGACCGCGTGCCTCTTCGAATGGTATCGTCTTGATCCAGCTCATCACCTGCTCCTCCGCGATTTCCGCAACTCAGCGGGAAAACCACCCGTTTTGCAACCCGCCACCGACCGCAAGTTTGATACAACACCTCGCGTGCCTCTTCCCCCGACCTACATCACCTGCCATAATGGGCCAAACCCAAAAACAAGAGCAGCACCCATGCCCGACGACCTGTTGACGCCCGAATCCGCCACCACCTACGACGCCTCCTCGATCGAGGTCCTCGAAGGTCTGGAGCCCGTGCGCAAACGCCCCGGCATGTATATCGGCGGCACCGATGAACGGGCACTGCACCACATGGTGGCCGAGATCCTCGACAACTCGATGGACGAGGCCGTTGCAGGCCACGCCAATCGTATCGAGGTAGAACTGCACGAAGATTATTCTCTGACTGTGCGCGACAACGGCCGCGGTATTCCAATCGACCCACACCCGAAGTTCCCCGACAAATCCGCGCTCGAGGTGATCCTGTGCACCCTGCACGCCGGCGGCAAGTTCTCGGGCAAGGCCTACCAGACCTCGGGCGGTCTGCACGGCGTGGGCGCCTCGGTGGTCAACGCGCTGTCGGATTCGATGGTCGTACAGGTGGCCCGCAACAAGGAGCTGTACGAACAGCGTTTTTCGCGCGGCATCCCGCTGGGTCCGGTCGAAAAGGTGGGCTCGGCTCCCAACCGGCGCGGCACCACCGTCACCTTCCACGCCGACCCCGAGATCTTCGGCCACCACCGGTTCAAACCCGCCCGCCTGTTCAAATCGATCCGCTCCAAGGCCTACCTGTTCTCGGGCGTTGAAATCCGCTGGAAAACCGCCATCGACGACGGCGAGACGCCCACCGAGGCCACCTTCCACTTCCCCGGCGGCCTGTCGGACTACCTCAAGGAGACGATGAACGGCTCCTCGACCTATTCCGAGCAGCCCTTCGCCGGAACCGTCGATTTCAACGAAAAATTCGGCGCCCCCGGCAAAGTGGAATGGGCGATCAACTGGACACCGTCGCGCGATGGCTTCATCCAGTCCTACTGTAACACCGTGCCTACGCCCGAGGGCGGTACCCACGTGGCGGGCTTCTGGGCCGCGATCCTCAAGGGCATCAAGGCCTACGGTGAACTGATCAACAACAAGAAGGCCGCCCAGATCACCCGCGATGACCTGATCACCGGCGGCTGCGCGCTGGTTTCGTGCTTCATCCGTGAACCCGAATTCGTCGGCCAGACCAAAGACCGTCTTGCCACGGTCGAGGCGCAGCGGCTGGTCGAAAACTCGGTCCGCGACCATTTCGACAACTGGCTGGCCGCCGACACCAAATCCGCCGGCGCCATTCTGGACTTCCTCATCCTGCGGGCCGAGGAACGCCTGCGCCGACGGGCCGAGAAGGAAACACAACGCAAGTCCGCCACTAAGAAACTCCGTCTTCCCGGCAAGTTGGTGGACTGTAGTAGTTCAACACGCGACGGCACCGAATTATTCATCGTCGAGGGCGACTCGGCTGGCGGATCGGCCAAGATGGCCCGCGACCGCAAGACACAGGCCCTGCTTCCCCTGCGCGGCAAGATCCTGAACGTACTGGGCGCGGCCAGCTCGAAACTGGGCACCAACGCCGAGATCAATGACCTGACGCAGGCGCTTGGCGTCGGGCTGGGCAGCAAGTTCAACCTCGACGATCTGCGCTATGACAAGGTCATCATCATGACCGACGCCGACGTGGACGGCGCGCATATCGCCTCGCTGCTGATGACGTTCTTCTTCACCCAGATGCGCCCGATGATCGACGCGGGCCACCTGTACCTGGCCTGCCCGCCGCTCTACCGCCTGACCCAAGGCGCCAAGCGCGTCTACTGCCTGGACGAAGCCGAGCGCGACGAATGGCTGGAAAAAGGTCTGGGCGGCAAAGGCAAGATCGACGTCAGCCGCTTCAAGGGTCTGGGCGAGATGGACGCCAAGGACCTGAAAGAGACCACGATGGACCCCAAATCGCGGAAATTGATCCGCGTCACCATCGACGAGGACGAACCCGGCGAGACCGGAGACCTGGTCGAGCGCCTGATGGGCAAGAAACCCGAACTGCGGTTCCAATATATTCAGGAGAACGCGCGGTTTGTTGAGGAGTTGGATGTTTGATGGACCTCCACGAATTTAAGACTTTCCTTTCTCATAACACTGGAAAACTAAAAAAATTGGAAGAAGCGGCGGAAAGAATTACCCGCCACGCTCTCGAAGAGGAGAATATTCCTTTTCTCGATGTAACGCATCGTGTGAAAGACTTGACTAGCGCCGAAAATAAGCAGCGAAGCAAAAAGTACGCCAACCCCGAAATGGAAATGACTGACCTAGTTGGGCTTCGTGTTATCGTTTATCTTGAAAGTGATATAGAACGGGCTGAAGTAGCACTTCGAAACTGCTTTGAAATAGATGAGGCGAACTGCGTCGACAAGCGAAAAAAGTCTGTCGATCAAGTCGGTTACAGATCGTTACACTTAGTTTGCAGCCTTGGGGAAAGCAGAAAAGAAGTACCCGAGTACAAAAACCTTTTTGAAAACAAGTTTGAAATACAAATCAGGACTGCACTGGAACACACTTGGGCCGAAATCGAGCACAAGCAAAACTACAAGGGCAGAAATATTTTACCGGAGAACCTTCAAAGAAGACTCATGATCCTTGCAGGAGCTTTGGAGTTACTGGACAATGAATTCTCCAACATCGTCAGCGAAGCTCAGGTCTATGGTGAAATGATCTCCGAAAACAATGTGAGAGTTTTGGAGGATGAAATCACCGTGACTTCCGCTGAAGCACTACTGGTTGATTTTGCAAAGAAGTATGATCGAGAGATTGAACCAGTTATGGCACCCAAAGATCGAGTTATCGAAGAACTCAAGAATTTCGGGATTCGAACAAACTCGGAACTGAGAAAGTTACTCGACGAAACTATCGAAAAAATATCTTTGGTCGGGGAGCCTTTCTCGCTTTTTGGCACATATCGCGATGCAATGATGACCAAAGACTTGGACAGGTTCTTAAAGGACGCTTATAATGGTGGCTTCACATTCATGAGAGATGAAATTGACTATCTAGAAGGCGTGTGCGGCTACGAGAATGTTCTCGATACATTAAATTCTTTCGGAGCAGATTTTGATCCAATCTATTGGCACGAAGTAGCCGAACCTTAAAACTAATGAAAGTATGGCGACGATAACTTCAATATCTCTATTTCGAAATGAGTGGTTAATTCGGGCTACATTTGTTTAGAGTGAAAGCCTTTAGCCCCCCCTTGCCTAACCCTTTGATCCCGATCACACTAACCCTCAACCCGTCATCCAAGAACGAGCTTTGAGGTTCCGAGCGTCCAAGACCCAATTTGAAAAACGGATTTCCGAACGGGAGGACGACATGAAAACTTTGACCCTCGGACTGGCCCTGACCCTGATGGCCTCGGCAGCCCCCGCGCAGCAGATGCTCAGCACCGCATCCCCCATCCCCGACGGCGCCGAGACCCGGTTCTGCTATTACGACGGCCTGGCCTATTCCGAGGATGCCTTTGTGCTGATGGTCGGTGACAACACCGTTACCAGCACGGTGAGCACGGTGCAGGAACGCCTGTTGCGTTGTTACCGCGAAAGCGACGGCGTGCTGCGTTGGCGGCCGCAGAGCACGTTTCAGGTCAGCAAATAACGCCTGAACGGCCCCTAGCCCAGCTTCTGGTCCAGCCAGTCCGCGATCTGTGCGGCTGGCTTTTCCCAACCGGGCTCCATGAACAGAAAATGCGCGTGACCTTCTGCGGACAGAAAGGTCGCGCGGTCGCCATAGAGTTTCGCCAAGGCACGGCAGGTGTTGGGGTTCACCGCCCTGTCTTCCGAGCCTGAAACGATCAAAACCGGGCAGTCGACCTTGTCGATATCAACCTTCATCGCGTGGTGATCGTCGAACATCCAGAAAAACATCTCGAACATCACCCGCCCGCTTTCCGGGCCAAGTCGATCGAACACGGCATGTTGCTGGGCCTCAGGCATTTTGTTCAGCGCGAAGGGGGCCATCAGGTCGAAATCGACGCGCATGGGCTGCTTCCAGAACGCCCCGCCCTCCATCAAGGCGCGCGGCACGGCGCGTTCGTCATCAGTTTCCGGCAGGGTGCCCCAGGCCGCGTTCGGGTTGATCAACACGATGGCGCTGGCCGGCCCGCGAGACGCAACCTGCTGGGCAACGACGCCCGCAATGGCATGCCCGAGGATCACGGGTTTGCTGCCCAACCCCTGAACGAATTCGGCAATGTCGTTGGCATAATCCATCACGCTGGTGTCGGTCAGACCCGCATCGGGCTCGGCTGCGGGATCGCCACCATGGAACCTCAGCGCCGGGGTGTGCACCGTCCAGCCACGGGCGCGGAAGAACCCCGCATAGTCCGCCATGCACCACGGCCCGGCAAACGCCCCGTGGATCAGCACAATCTCTTTGGTCATTACGTTCTCCCTCCGGCTCCTGACCCGAGTATGGGCATCCTGACACGCGTTACAACTGCACGTGATCGCTGTTGCGTGGGAAGGCTGACCACTTAAACTCGGATGCATGAGCTTCATCACCGACTACCAGCTGCCCCTCCTGTTGCTGTTCTTTCTGGCCGGATCGATTGGCACCGCGTTCCTGTTTCGCAAACCAGCGGGTCACCGGGCATGGAAGCTGGCCGACCTCGTGTGGGTCGTATTGGGTGGGCTGGGCGCGCTGGTGGCGGTCATGGCGGGGCTCTACAAATCCGACAGTTCAAGGTTGGACCGACAGATCGACGTTGCCTATGCGGCGACACTGGCCTTCGATCGCGACGCTGCGCGGTTCCGACTGCGGTTTTGCGATCCGGCCTATGACCCGGACACGGCGGTTTTGTGCGACAAGGTCGAGTTCCTGTCGGCCTCGACCGCCAGCAACGCCGACCTGCCGCTGTTCATCGCCGTCACCAACGAAGTTGCGCCGCTGCAGGGCCTGAACTTCATCTTCGGTGCCCGGTCCCGAGACCAGATGGATGACATTCAGGACATGGCCGCCAAAGCCGATGCCTTCGACATCGAGCAATTCCTGGTTTTCACCACGCTGGACGAAGAAACGCAGACCGCAATCGACAACATGCGGCGGAAAGTGCCCGCCATCGCCGGAGACTATATGATCCTCGCGCAAAGCTATGATGACCTGATCGCTCAGGTCGCCAAACTGAAGGGAGAGTGGGAGTATCTTCAGGAAAACGCCCACATTCTCGTGCTACAGATCATCGCGCTGTGTCTGGTCAGCTTTGCGGCACCATTCCGGTTGGGCAAATCTGTTGTCGAGTTGCGGTCCAAACTCATCACCGAGCCGGCAGCGCGGCAGCCACCCCCCGAAGCATCTGCGACCGGGATTACTGAGGTGACGCCTCAGGAAGCGCCCGATCACGGCGCCCGACACCTGTAATGGCACGCGCCCGCAACAGAGTCGCGCGCGGCAGAGAGCGCATGAGCGCCCCCTCCTTCCCCGGTTGATCCGGATATCCGCCGGCAGCCTTGTACAGTTGCGCCGGCAGCAGCAGGCCTTGATCACCAGACGCCAGTCCAAAGACCCGGCTGCGCAAATTGACCCAACCTGCTGCCAAGGTCGGCATCAGGCCTGAGGACCGGAACCCAAGGCGAAACACACCCGGACGCCGCGTTACGAGGTGCTCGGCCACCGCATCGGTCCACCCAGGCTCAAGCTCGGTCCCCGGACGGATCACCAGCAACCAGTCGCCCACCGCGGCGTCGCACCCCACGCGCAGCTGTGCGGCACGAGACCCGACGGCGGCAACGATCCGGGCACCTGCTTCATCGGCAATACGCAATGTATGATCGGTCGACCCTCCGTCGGCGATGACAAGCTCGCGGATCAGCCCGGCGTGCAGTCCCTCCATCAGGGTCATCAGCGTGCGCGCGAGTTCGGTCTGGGAGTCGAATGTCGGAATCACGATGCTGATCGGGGCGGACACGTTCGAAACCTCTGGTCTTGGCAACGGGTTCGCTTATATCACCGCACTCAGGGCAATGACGAGGACCCAAAGATGAGCACCCGCCGCATTTTGCGCCTGACCGGCACGGATACCGAAAGCTTTTTGCAAGGTCTGGTCACCAATGACACCCGCAAGCTGGACGATGGTCTTGTCTACGCGGCCATCCTGACCCCGCAGGGCAAATACCTGGCCGATTTCTTTCTGAAACGCGATGGCGCCTCGGTACTGCTGGACGTGGCTGAGTGTATGGCGGATGCACTGATCAAGCGGCTGAACATGTACAAGCTGCGGGCGGATGTGCGTATCGAGGAAACCAACCTGCACCTGCAACGCGGAACCGGACCCGCACCGGAAGGCGCCATGCCCGATCCTCGTCACCCCGATATGGGCTGGCGCGCATATTCTGACGCCCCCGAAGCCGATGATGGAACGGATTGGGACGCAATTCGGGTGCGTCATTGCATCCCGGAAACCGGGATCGAGCTGACACCGGACACGTATATCCTCGAGGCCGGTTTCGAGCCGCTCAACGGCGTCGATTTCAAGAAGGGCTGCTATGTCGGGCAAGAGGTAACCGCCCGCATGAAGCACAAAACCCAGTTGCGCAAGGGGCTGCGGGTTGTCGCCATCGACGGCGCGGCTCCGGTCGGCTCCGAAATCCTCTCGGCGGGAAAGCCGGCCGGCACCCTGTTCACGCAATCGAACGGGCAGGCCATCGCCTATCTGCGCCTTGATCGGGCGGGCGACGACATGCAGGCCGGAGACGCCCGCCTGCGTCTGCTGGATTGAGCCTGTTGCCCAACCGGCACGGCCAACGATCAGGCCGCTTTGCAAACGTTTTATCCGGGCCTGCCACACGGTAAGACTTGAGGCACTTGGCTGATCGGGTGCCTACATGCTCCAACTGTATTCAGCCATCTGGCGCGCCAGCGCCGGACGGCAAGTCATACTGATCCTGTTGTCCTTGTCGGTCGCGGCTCTTGCCGCGGCCCCGTTGGAGTTTCAACGGGACATCGTCAATCATCTGACCTCGGACAATATCGAAGCGCCTCATCTTCTGCTGCTGGGTGCCGGCATGATGGGGGTGATCCTGCTGAGCCTCGCCCTGAAATGGGTTCTGGGATATCGCGCGGGGACATTGGGCGAAGACATGATCCGTCGGATCCGTCAGCTTTTGCTGGCCCGCACCGTGGACGTGGACGAGTCGGGCGAGAATGTCCGCAAGGGAACCATGACGACGGCCATCTCTGCCGAAGCCGAAGAACTGGGCAAATTCGCAGGGGGCGCGTTCTCGGACCCGGTCGTACAGATCGGAACCTTGGTCAGCGTGATTGGCTATATTTCGTCGACGCAACCCTGGCTGGGACTGATTGCCCTTTCGATGATCGCGCCGCAGATCCTTATCGTTCTCGTCTCGCAGAGAAAGGTGAACGTGTTCGTGGCGGACCGCGTCCGCATATTGCGTAGCGCGACCGACCATCTGACGATCGAGGACATCGAGGCCGTGACTCAAGAGGTGCACGACCAGTTCGACGCGATCTACGACACCCGACGGCGGATGTTTCTGTGGAAACTGTCGGCCAAGTTTCTGCTGAGCGTGATCAACGGTGCAGGCACCGTCGGTGTTCTGATGCTGGGCGGATGGCTGGTTCTGCAAGGAGAAACCGACGTCGGAACCGTGGTCGCCGCGACCAGCGGTCTGGCCCGGATCCAGGGGCCGACCGGGTTTCTCATCGCTTTTTACCGACAGGTCAGCGCCAATCGCATCAAGTTCGAGCTGTTGCTGGAACTGTTTGGCCCGGACCGCGCCCGCTACCGCCGGGGCGGGGCCGCCTCGCAAGAAAAAAACCGCGCCGAATAGTGGCGCGGTTTCTTGGTCTTTCTCCGAGTATGACGCGACGTTACGCGCGCTCGGAATATTCCATGGTCTCGGTGTTCACGACGATCATCTCGTCCTGCGCGATGAACGGCGGCACCATGACTTTGACCCCGTTGTCCAGAACCGCCGGTTTGAACGAGTTCGCCGCAGTCTGACCTTTGACGACCGGTTCGGTCTCGACGACCTTGCAGACAACTTTTTGAGGCAGCGTCGCGTTCAGCGCCTCGCTTTCATAGAATTCGACCACGATGGTCATCCCGTCCTGAAGGAACGGACGACGGTCACCCAGCAAATCTGCAGGCAATTCAATCTGTTCATAGGTCTCGGCATCCATGAATACCAGCATCCCATCGCTTTCATACAGGAACTGCTGGTCTTTCTGCTCCAACCGAACACGCTCGACCTTGTCCGCGGAACGGAACCGCTCGTTCAGTTTCGAGCCGTTGCGCAGGTTCCGCAATTCCACTTGTGCAAACGCACCGCCTTTGCCCGGTTTGACATGATCGACCTTGACCGCCGCCCACAGACCGCCGTTATGCTCAAGCACATTGCCCGGGCGAATTTCGTTCCCATTGATCTTGGGCATGACATATTTCCTTCACACATGGTTGATGCGCCAGTTGTCGTCCCTATATCTGGCGGGATCGATCCATGCAATACAACGAAACCTAGTGCTGCACCCGCAGAGAGCCATGCAAATGACGCAACGCAACTATGCAATTTAGGTGTATCCGAATCGCACTAAATAGGTCATAAGGACCGCCACGCCGAAAATTACAAGAGCAAGAACAACAAGGAAAACGAGATGAGAGATTTCGTTGACGGCACCGCCTTTAACAATGAGCAAGGCAACCGTGCCCGCAAACTTTTCGCGGCCGTTGTGCTGGCTGCACTTGATGATGCCATCGCCGATGACAAGAAATACGGCAATGGCCCGGAACAAATCGCCCGTTGGGCACGCTCGCGCGATGGCCGCGAAGTGCTGTCCTGCGCTGGCATCGACCCGAACGAACGGGTTGTCCACGGACTGATGGAGTTCGTTGGCCGTGGCGTGCGTACGTCCGTCGCCCTTTCGCGCGAAGAAAGCGAACGCCGCAACGCTGCTCAGCAGGCCGAAGCCGCCTAAGGCTTTGCCCGACCCAAAAGTGCGCGCCGGTACATTCGGCGCGCTTTTTTTTGCCCGTACGCAGCGGATTAGTCGCATTCGTCGTGCAAATGGCCCGATCCGCGCTTTCGTCGGCTGAATAAATGCGGTCATCTGCCAACATCCGCAGGAGGCTCAGATGGTTCGCGCGATCATGATTCAGGGAACCGGCAGCAATGTCGGCAAGTCGATGCTTGTGGCCGGGCTGGCCCGGGCCTTTGCGCGGCGAGGTTTGAAGGTTGCCCCCTTCAAACCGCAGAACATGTCCAACAACGCCGCAGTAGCGGCAAATGGAGGCGAGATTGGCCGCGCCCAGGCGCTGCAAGCCCGGGCGGCGGGGCGCCCGCCGCATACGGACATGAATCCAATCCTTTTGAAGCCGGAAACCGATACCGGTGCGCAAGTGATCGTTCAGGGCAAGCGGGCGGGAACGATGCGGGCCAAGGACTATCGCAAGGACAAATCCAAGCTTCTGAACGCCGCGCTCGAGAGCTTTGCCAGGCTTTGCCAAGATGCCGACCTTGTGTTGGTCGAGGGCGCCGGCAGTCCGGCCGAGACCAACCTGCGGGCAGGCGACATCGCCAACATGGGCTTTGCTTGCGCCGCTAATGTGCCCGTCATACTGGTGGGAGACATTCACCGGGGCGGCGTCATAGCGCAGATCGTCGGCACCCATGCAGTGCTGGACAGTGCCGATCTTGCAATGATCCGCGGCTTTGCGGTCAATCGCTTCAAGGGAGACGTCAGCCTGTTTGATGACGGGCGCGACGACATTGCAGTACGCACCGGATGGCCTTGCCTGGGCGTCGTTCCCTGGTTTGAGGACGCCTGGAAACTGCCGGCCGAAGACATGATGGATATCCGCTCGCACGCCGGCGGCACCTGCAAGGTTGCGGTGCCGCAGTTGGAGCGGATGGCGAATTTCGATGATTTGGACCCGCTATCTGCTGAGCCGGGTGTTTCGGTCGAGATCATTCCGGCTGGCCGCCCCCTTCCCGGTGACGCGGATCTGGTGATTCTGCCGGGCAGCAAATCCACCATTGGAGATTTGGCCTTTTTCCGCAAACAGGGTTGGGACATCGACCTGTATGCACACGTTCGGCGGGGCGGCCATGTTCTTGGCCTTTGCGGCGGGTATCAGATGCTGGGCCGGGTGATCACCGACCCCGATGGCGTGGACGGCAGACCCGGCAGCGTCGATGGGCTGGGTTTGCTGGACGTGGAAACAGTTATGTCCGGGGAAAAACGGGTCGAGCTGCGATCAGCGCGGGCCTTGCCCGGCGGCGAGCCCGTCACCGGCTACGAAATCCACATGGGACGCACCCAAGGTCCGGATACTGCCCGCGCGTGGTTGCAGCTGGAGGGTCGCCCGGAAGGCGCCGCATCGAGAGACGGGCGCGTTCTGGGAAGCTATTTGCACGGTATTTTCACGTCAGACGCCTTCCGCGCGTCGTATCTGCAGCGGTTTGGCGCCAGGTCGGAATTGGCATACGAAGACGGTGTTGAGCAAACGTTGGAGGCGTTGGCCGATCACCTTGAACAGCACATGGACCTTGATGCCCTGCTGTCACTGGCAGCCGAGCCTCGGTTCGGCTGAGCGTCAATCCAAATTCTGAGCGGCCAAAGCGCGGTTGATCTCACGCCTCACCAGCTTGCGAATGTTGCGGGTGATACGTTCACCCAGCGCGCCCTGCAGCTCCTGACGGACAATGTCTGCGATCACCTCGCGCAGTTCGTCTTCATCCATCGTGCCGGTCGCCATCGCCGGCGCTTCCTGATCCAGCTCGACTTCGGCCTCTGAGGCATCCCGGTTGTCCCGGATAAACGTGGCAGGCGTTGTTTCCTCGTCGCTGTCAGCGTTCATCTCAGCTTCGGACTCAGCCGCATCCTTCGAGGCCGAAAACCCGGTGTCAGAGGCCCAACTGACCTTGTCGGTGCGCGTGCCGGAATAAGCGTCGTCGCTTTCGCCGTCGGGCTCCCACTGATCTTCGGTCCGCGCAATCGCAGCCTCGAGAGCCGCGATCTTGGCGCTCAGGCTTCCGGCCAGATCCCTACGGCCTTCGCGGTCACCCGAAGACTCACCGCCAATGTCGTTGATTGCCGGAGTTCCGGGACGAACGATATCGCAAGACCGCAACCGCATAGGTTGTGACAGGTCGTTTGCCGGGCGCAACGCCTCAACATTCGCAGCATGCTGTGAGGCCGCCTCAGCCGAGATCTTTTGGGCCAATTTCAACGGTGCTTTTGGATCCTCGGCCGGTGTGCCAACCCGCAGGGCATCCGTCAAAACCAGTCGGCCCGGCTTGCGGGCCGCAGTCGCTTTGATCAGGTTCGGGACCTTGCGCCCTTCTTCGCTGACCAAACGCTTGATCGACGACAATACGTCTTCGACACCTGCTTTGACACTGCTATCCGTCATTGTTCTCTACCGCTCTGACCTTTTGGACCAGTGTATCCAATCCGGTCGAACCTAACAACAGATAGTGTGGCTGATCACTCGCGCCGCAAAGCTTTGAGAACTCGATCCAGGTCGCGGCTTTGCTTGCTGATCTGTGCAGGCGCCTTTTTGACCAGGTTGTAGTAGAGCGTCGGGTCATAAATCTGGACCGCCAGTCCAAGGCGCTCGGCCGTCAACAGACCTTGTGCCTGCAACAACTGATAGGCAGCCAGAGACCGTTCCGTCCGCGAGGCAACTTCGGCCAATTGTGCGTCCAGCAAATCCTGCTGAGCGGTCAGAACGTCCAGTGTGGTCCGAGCCCCCAAGGTGGCCTCTTCGCGAATCCCGTCAAAGGCGACCTGCGATGCGCGTACCCGTTCGACGGATGCCCGCAGGCTGGCCGTAGCCGTTTCAAAGCGCACATAGGCGTCCGTCACACCCTGAGTGATGTCTTTCTGCACATTCAGAAGGTTGGCGCGCGATGCGTCCCGCTGAGCCATTGCGCGGCGCACGTTGGCCGCCAATCGGCCACCGGCATAGATGGGCTGATTGAAATTCAACGAGATGGACGCATCGTTGGTATAGTCGTCGTTGTCATAGCTTTCCGTGATCCCCGCGTCCGCGTTCAGGCTTACATTCGGACCCAGGCCCGCGCGCTGCTGTTGCACGGTCAGATCCAAGGCACGCACCTGATGCTGCGCCGAAAGGATTGCCGGGTGGTTTCTTTGTGCCAGGCTTATGGCCTCGGCCAGAGAACCGGGCAGCTTCGGCAGACGCGGCTGGCCCGCAGTACGGCCCGGCTGTTTGCCGACGGCGTTCACATATTCCGCTTGGGCAGTGCTCAGGTCGCCTCGCGCATCGGCCAGATCAGCCTGCGAGCTTGCCAACTGCGCTTCGGACAGCGCGACGTCGGTCCGGGTGACCTCACCGACTTCAAAACGGTCTTGCGTGGCCCGCAGTTCCTCGCCTGAGAGATTGACGTTGTTCTGGCGAATCTGAACCGTTTCTTCCTGTAGCAGAACACTCAGATAAGCCGTCGTTGCGCGGAACAGAACCTGTTGCTCAATATCGATCAATGCTTGGCGAGTTGCCAGAACTGTTTCCTGAGCCGACTGTTTCCCGAGAATCGATGCACCGCCGTCATAGACCAGCTGGCTCAGCGTGAGTCCCGAGAAGAAGCGCGACGGTTCGACCGTCGACACCACTGTTCCGGCGCGAGACTTGGCATAATCCTGGCTGACACGGACGGTCCAGTTGATGATCGGGCGCAGGGCCGACAATGCGATTGCAACGTCTTCGTCGGCTGCGCGCAGCAAGGCGCGGTTCTGTTCCAACAGCCCGCTTGTGTTGTATGCACCGATGAACGCGTCGGTCAGATTGTCCGCCAAAACCGAGCGCCCCGGCATCACGCTCAGCGCGATTCCCGCCGTCAGAGCGACTGCCTTGACCAGCTTCCCTCCAGCCGTTCCAAGCATACCCAAATCCTCTCAAATCAAAATAACGCAAGCCCGCAGGCAGTTTGCGCCTTTGTTTTCAACTAATCAAGGGACCGCGGAAAACCGCTGATCGACTATAGCGAAAATGCACACTCGGCCGAAAACGCCGGCAGTACCGGGGCGTTTGCGTTGAAGCCATGACGCCATGTCACCCGCCCATCGGACTTTCGACCAATGCGAACGGTGCCCAGGTTGCCTTCGACGAACAGGCAAGCGATGCGGCCATGATCTTTCAGTTGATCGAGCAGGGCATCGGGCAGACGTTCCACACCGCCCTGGATGATGATGACATCATAGGGGCCATGCTCGGCCGCCCCCTGCTCCAAAGGTCCGACATGAATGATCGCGTTGTCGATATCCGCCTCCATCAGGCGGGACTGCGCGTCGGCTGCGTTGGCCTCGTCATCCTCGACGCCCACCACAAGCTGCGCCATGTTCGCGGCGACGGCGGTCGAGTATCCGAACGCCGGGGCGATATCCAGAACCACCTCGTCATTCGAAATATTCAATGCATCCAGCATCTTCGACAGAGTCCTCGGCTCCAGCAGGCAGCGCCCGTTTCCCAGATCGATCAGGTCGCCAGCATAGGCCACTTCGCGACTGGCATCCGGCACGAAGTTCTCGCGCTGGACCTTCAGCATTGAATCGATGATCGGGAATTTGGTGACATCAGAGGGCCTGACCTGAGTGTCTACCATCGTGTGGCGTCGGGCTGCGAAATCCGTCATGTGACCGCTCGTATATTTCCCATGGTTGCTCGGCTTTTGCCACATCCGATCCCGCCCGGCAACGGCCAGCCCGGCAAAAATTGCAGGCCGCGACAAAAGTTGCCACTACGCTGACCGACCATCCAACGCCATGGCCGGCGGAATTTTCAGCAACCCTCTGGACGTTGTTCTGGAAAGCTGCTAGAACCGCGTCTGCACCACGTCAAGTAATTGAAATTGCTTGAAAAGGCGAGTTGGCGGAGTGGTGACGCAGCGGATTGCAAATCCGTGTACACCGGTTCGATTCCGGTACTCGCCTCCAACTTTCTTGCCTCGCACTGCATCGCTGTTCTCTGGTCCTAATAATAATCGACTGGAACAGAATGTTGATACGAAACGCCAAAATACGTGCGGAGATGGTTAGCGGAGCCGAGCTAACCAGTAACAATCGGGCAAGGGTTATGTCAGCGCAGGGGCACCACCTACGCACTCGATCCATGCAAGACACCTCCGAAACCGCGCGTTTGCGCTGACCGTCCGATCAGACCGCGCTTCTACCTTGCGGAATCACCTCGTACCCCGGCTCTTCCGGTTCATCGTCCTGCATCTCGGCCGGAAAACCGGGCGCGGTAATGCTCAGCCCGGTTGCATCCTCGAGCCGCCGAATGATGTTGGGCGACAGCTCGCGCTCGCCATAGCGGGCAATGGCGTCGTCGAATATCTTGATCATCAGGGGGTTCATCTCCAACGGCACGCCGGCGCGGTCGGCGACCTCCTGGAACAGGCCGATATCCTTTTTCACCAGATCCATGGTGAAGGAAATATCGCGCGAGCCGTTCAGGATCACCTGGCTTTCGGTCTCATGCACGAAGGACGTGCCGGACGAGATCTTGATCGCCTCGTAGGTCGTGTTCAGGTCCATCCCGGCGGCCTTGGCGGTCACCAGCGCCTCGGCGCAGGTAATCAGGTTGGCAGTGGCCAGATAGTTGGTCAGCACCTTCAGAACCGAGGCCGTGCCCAGATCGCCGGTATGCAGAATGCGCCGGCCCATCGTCGTCAGGAACGGCAGAATCCGCTCGAACGTTGCCCGGTCACAGCCCGCGAAGATCGAGATATTGCCCGTGGCCGCCCGGTGGCACCCGCCCGAAACCGGGCAGTCCACCGCCGCCCCGCCGCGCTCGATCACCATGGTCCCCAGGCGTTTGACCTCGGCCTCGTCAGTGGTGGACATCTCCATCCAGATCTTGCCGCGGGTCACCTCGGGCAGCATCTGCTGCATCACCGCGTCCGAGGCAGCGGGCGACGGCAGGCAGGTGATGACCGCATCGCAATCGCGCATCATCTGCGCCGGGCTTTCACCGGCCTTAGCGCCCTTGGCGGAGAACTCCGCCACAAGATCGGGGTTAAGGTCGTATACCGTCAGGTCGATACCGTTGCGCAGCAGCGACCCCGACAGCTTGCCCCCCACATTGCCCAAACCGATGAACCCGACCTTCATGTTCTGCCCTCCTGCAGGCGCAATTTCGTTGGCCCGAGTATTTCCGTTGCCCACCGACAAAAGAAACGAATAAAAAGTCAGTTTAGATGCAAAAAATTTTGGTGCTGAATGGACCGCCTGCCCAATCCGGCGTGGTTGCGCAGCTTCGAGGCCGCTGCCCGCCACCTGAATTTCACAACCGCCGCGCAGGAACTGGGCCTGACGCAAACGGCGGTGTCGCTGCATATCCGCTCGCTCGAGGCGGACCTCGGGCAGCCGCTTTTTGCCCGCAACGCACGACACCTGTCGCTGACCGAGCTGGGCCAGTCCTACGCGCTGACCGTGCGCCGGGCGTTGTCGGATATCGCACTGTCCACCAACAGCCTGTTCGGCCCCGCCTCGCGGCAGGCGCTGACCATCCGGGCGGCGATATCGTCGATGACCTACTGGATCGCGGCCGAGCTGCCCGCGTTCAGCGCGCAGCACCCCGAGATCCCGGTGCGGCTGGTGTCGCACATCTGGAACGACTCGGCCGCGCCTGCCGATGTGGACGTGGAAATCCGGCTGGGCCATGGCGACTGGCCCGGTGTTGCGGCGGACCGGCTGTGCTCGGAACGGCTGGTGCCCGTCTGCCGGGCGCAGGACACGGCGCCAGATCTGCGCAACGGCCCGTTGATCCACATTCTGGGGTACGAGGACAACTGGGCGCGGTACGCCGAGGCCACGAGCATCGACCTGCCCGACCGCCCCGCGCGCCATTCGGCGGATACGACCGTCACGGCGCTGCAACTGGTGATGGCCGGCGCGGGCTATGCCACCGTTCTGGAGCGGTTCGCGCTCAACGCCATCGCGCAGGGCACGCCGATGCGGGTTGCGGGGCCAGCGATTCCCTTTGCCCAGTCGCACTACCTGATCCGCAGCGTCAGCGCGGCGCCTCCGTCCATCCCCGCCCAGTTGTTCCTCGCGTGGTTGCGCGACCGATTGGCCGGTGATGCCGCGGATTGACCCCGGCAAGTCGCTTTTTCGATCCGACGCAAAGCACTTGCCCCTGCGCGCTTGACAACCCCCCTGCCCGTACCGCATGTCGCTTGCGTTGGTGTCTGTGCAAGCAGATGAAAAGGGAATGCGTCAGCGGTTTTCCGTCAAACGCAGCCGCCCCCGCGACCGTGAACGGAGAGGGTGCCCAAATGCCACTGGCCGCAGGCCGGGAAGGCGGGACATCCGACAGAGCACCGCTCTGACATCCGCAAGCCGGGAGACCTGCCAACGCCCGAAGACAAACCGGACGGGGTGTTCCGGTGTCGGGCCCATGTCCGCAACGTGGCCCGCGCATACCCCGTCCCCCGACAACCGAGTGATGGGGATGAGAGACGTGACCGAGACCACACCAGTCGAGCTGCTGGTCTGCACCACCTGCCGACGCGGGCTGCCCATCGAGGACGACGCCCAGCGCCCCGGCACGCTGCTGCACAAGGCGCTGGCCGCCGCCGACCTGCCCGAAGGCATCACTCTGAAGCCGGTCGAATGCCTGTCGAACTGCGATCAGGGCTGCTCGATCGTTCTGCGCGGCGGGCCGTCGCGCTGGACCTTCGTCTATGAGAACCTCAACGAATCCGACCATGTCGAGATCATCGTCGAAGGCGCCACCAAGTACCTGGCCGCCGATGATGGCCTTGTGAAATGGCGCGACCGCCCTGAACATTTCCGCAAGAACTGCGCCGCCCGCATTCCCCCGATTGGAGCCTGAGCATGAGCACCCTCGAAAAACTTCCCGTCACCGTCATCACCGGCTTTCTCGGCTCGGGCAAGACCACGCTGATCCGCCACCTGATGCAGAACCCGCAGGGCAAGCGGCTGGCGGTGGTCGTCAACGAATTCGGCGATGTGGGCGTCGATGGCGAAATCCTGAAAAGCTGCGCCATCCCCGATTGCCCGGCGGAGAACATCATGGAACTGGCCAATGGCTGCATCTGCTGCACCGTGGCCGATGACTTCATCCCCACGATCGAGGCGCTGATGGCGCTGGACCCGCGTCCCGATCACATCCTGATCGAAACCAGCGGTCTGGCCCTGCCGAAACCGCTTCTCAAGGCGTTCGACTGGCCCGATATCCGTTCCAAGATCACAGTGGACGGCGTGATCGCGCTGGCCGATGCCGAGGCCGTGGCCGCAGGCCGCTTCGCGCCCAATGTCGAGGCGGTGGACGCCCAGCGCATGGCCGATGACTCGATCGACCACGAAACGCCCCTGTCCGAAGTGTTCGAAGATCAGATCTCGTGCGCCGACATCATCCTGCTGACCAAGCCCGACCTGGCCGGCCCCGAAGGCGTGGCCAAGGCGCGCGAGGTCATCGCCTCCGAGGCGCCCCGCCCCCTGCCCGTGGTCGAAGTGGCCGAGGGTACGGTGGACGTGCGCGTGGTGCTGGGGCTGGAGGCCGCAGCCGAAGACGACATGGACGCCCGCCCCTCGCATCACGACGGCCATGACGACCATGAACATGACGACTTCGAAAGCATCGTAGTCGAACTGCCCGAACAGACCGACCCGGCGCAGCTGGTCGCCAATATCGAACGTCTGGCGAACGAACTGAACATCCTGCGGGTCAAGGGCTATGCCGCCGTTCAGGGCAAGCCGATGCGCCTGCTGGTTCAGGCGGTCGGCGCGCGGGTCCGGCACCAGTATGACCGCCCGTGGAAACCGGACGAGGAGCGCCGCTCGCGCCTTGTGGTCATCGCCGAGCATGACGACATCGACGAATCCGCGATCCGCAGCATCCTGACGGGCGTCACCGAGGCCGCCGAGTAAGCACCGATGCACGTCGTCTTCCGCGAAAGCCACGGGCTCGAGGAAACCGAGACCCCGACCGATCTGGGCCAGAGCCCGGCGGATCTGGTGGTGCTGTCCTTTTCGGACAGCGATCTGGGTGCTTTCGCGGCCGGCTGGCATCGCGGCGGCGGGCCCGAGGGGCGGATGCCCTCGTTGCGGCTGGCCAACCTGACGGCGCTGAAACATCCGCTGTCGGTCGATACCTATGTCGAACAGACGCTTCAGGGCGCCAAGGGCATCCTGATCCGGCTGATCGGCGGCGTGCCCTATTGGTCCTACGGGTTGCAACAGGTGCTGGCGCTGGCGCAGGCCAAGGGCATCGCGCTGGCCGTGCTGCCCGCCGACGGGCGCGAGGATACGCGGCTGGACGACTATTCCACCCTGCCGGTCTCGACCCTGCGGCGGCTGGCGCATCTGTGCGACACCGGCGGCGAAGTGGCAGCCCAGGCGGCTCTGGCGCAGATGGCGCTGGCGGCGGGGCTCTATGCCGGGCCGGTGATGGGGGCCAAGACCCTGCCCGATTGCGGCGCGTGGTGCCCGGATCGCGGTGTGATCGCACCCGAGGACGCATTCACGGGCGAAGGTCGGCGCATCATCATAACCTTCTACCGCGCCTACCTGACCTCAGCCGATACCGCGCCGGTCGCGGCGCTGATCCGGGAAATCCGCGCGCGGGGTCATCAGGCGGTGGGGCTATTCGCACCCTCGCTCAAGGTGCCTGCGGCGGCGCAATGGCTGGCCGAGAATATCCCCGCGATGACGCCCTCGGCGATCATCAATGCCACCTCGTTTTCGGGCAAAGGCGCGTCGGGCACATCGCCCTTGGACGTGGCGGGCGTGCCGGTGTTTCAGGTCGCGCTGGCCACTTCGCGCCGCAAGGCGTGGGCCGAGGCCGAACGCGGCCTGTCGCCTGCCGATCTGGCCATGCATGTGGTGCTGCCCGAAGTGGACGGGCGCATCTCGGCCGGTGTCGCCTCGTTCAAGGAACCGGGCAAGCGCGACCCGCATCTGGAATATTCCCGCTTTGCCCACCGGCCCGAGCCCGACCGGATCACCGCCATCGTCGACCGGGCGATGGCCTGGGTGGACCTGGCCGAGAAACCAAAGGCGCAACAGGTGCCCGCGCTGGTCCTGTCCACCTATCCCGGCAAGGACTGGCAGATGGCCCATGCGGTGGGGCTGGACGCGCTGGCCTCGGCCGAGGCGATGCTGTCCGACCTGCAGGGCGCGGGGTATGACACCGCCCCCGCCGAACCGATTGCCGAGACTCTGCTGGACGCCCGGATTTCCTGGCCGGTCTCGGCCTACCGCGCGGCGCAGGCACAACTGCCCGAGGCGTTGCGCGCCGATTTGGAAACCGTCTGGGGCGCCCCCGAGGACGACCCGACCTGCGCCGATGGAGCCTTCCACTTCACCGCCTTGCGGCGCGGCAAGGCACTGGTGGCGCTGCAGCCCGAACGCGGCACGCCCGAACTGCGCGACGACGAATATCACGACCTGTCGCGCACGCCCCGGCACGGCTATGTGGCCTTCTACCTGTGGCTTCGGCACGGGTTGGGCGCGGATGCGCTGATCCATATCGGCGCCCATGGCACGCTGGAATGGCTGCCGGGCAAATCGGTGGCGCTCTCGGCGGAATGCTGGCCCGAGGCGCTGATCGGCGATCTGCCGGTGATCTACCCGTTCATCGTGAACGACCCGGGCGAGGCCGCGCAGGCCAAGCGCCGGATCGGGGCCGTCACGCTGGGCCACATCCCGCCGCCGATGAAACAGAGCAGCACGCCCGACCGCATGGTGCGGCTGGAATCACTGCTGGACGAGTTCTCGAACGCAGACGGGCTGGACCCCAAGCGGCGCGACCGGCTGCAAGCTGATATCCGGGATGAGGCGCAGGCCATCGGGCTCGAGTCCGATCTGGGGCTGGATCAGGCCACCAGCACCGCCGAGGCGATCACCCGCATCGACCGCTTCGTCTGCGACATCAAGGAAAGCCAGTTCGGCGACGGCCTGCATGTCTTTGGCCGCGCGCCGCAGGTCGCCGGCAATTTCGACACCGCCGCCTCGGCGCAGGCCGAACGCGCAGCCCTGCTGGACGCGTTGGCCGGCAAGCGGATCGAGGCCGGCCCGTCGGGCTCACCCTATCGCGGGCGCACCGACGTGCTGCCCACGGGCCGCAACCTGTTCACCACCGATCCGCGCTCCGTCCCCACCCGCGCGGCCTATGCGCAGGGCGTGAAACTGGCCGAAGAGCTTGTGCGCCGCCACCTGCAGGAGGAAGGCGATTACCCCAAGGGCCTGATCGTCGATCTGTGGGGCTCGGCCACGATGCGCACGGCGGGCGAGGAATTCGCCATGACGCTGCACCTGCTGGGCGTCAAACCGGTCTGGGATCCGGGGTCGGAGCGCGTGAGCGGGATCGAGGTTCTTCCGATCACTGACCTGGAGCGCCCGCGGCTGGACGTGACCTTGCGCGTCTCGGGCCTGTTCCGCGACGTGTTCCCGACCCTGTCGGCCCTGTTCGGTCAGGCGGTCCGGGCGCTGTCCGAGCGCGACGAGGCGCCAGACTGGAACCCCTACGCCGGCCACCCCCCCGCCGCCCGCGTCTATGGCCCGGCGCCGGGCAGCTACGGGCTGAACATGACCCACCTGTCGGAGACCTATACCGACGAGGCCCGCGCGCAGGCCGGTCAGGCCTGGCTGGACGCCAGCGCCTTTGCCTTCGAGGGCCAGCACATCGCACACGACCCCGACGGGATCACCCAGCGCGTGGCGCAGGCCGACAGTTTCGTGCACCTGCAGGACCTGACTGAAACCGACCTTTTGCTAGCGAACGACTATGCCACGCATGAGGCCGGATTTGCCGCTGCCAAAAAGCTGACCGGCGGGCAGGCGCAGTTGTATCATCTGGACAATACCCGCCCTGAAACGCCCCACGCGCGCACCT
This sequence comes from Ruegeria sp. SAZA006, assembly GCF_059613465.1. NCBI lineage: Bacteria > Pseudomonadati > Pseudomonadota > Alphaproteobacteria > Rhodobacterales > Roseobacteraceae > Ruegeria > Ruegeria sp. SAZA006. The sequence goes on along the minus strand of NZ_JBXWSO010000004.1, from coordinate 309,437 downwards.
TGCCTGAAGAAATCAGTCGCGTGGTCCACGCCCGCGCCGCCAATCCCGACTGGATCGCCGGGATGCGGCGCCACGGTTTCCGCGGCGCGGCCGAGATCGCGGCGACGCTGGATCACATGGCCTCGTTCGCACATCTGTCAGGCAGCGTCGCCCCGCATTTGTTCGACCTCTACCACGATGCCACCCTGGGCAACCCCGTGGTGGAGGCGTTTTTGCAGCAAGCCAACCCGCAGGCCCATCAGGCCATGCAGGACAGGTTCCGCGCACTTTATGAGGCCGGGTTGTGGAACACCCGCCGCAACTCGATCCGCGCCGATCTGGAGGGGTTGGGATGAGCGCCCCGGTCGTTCAGGGCTGGTGCCCCGGAGCCCACCGCCCGATGATGTCCGGCGACGGGTTGGTGGTACGGGTGCGCCCGCGTCTGGCCCGGCTAAGCGCCGCGCAGACGCTGGGGCTGTGCGATCTGGCCCTGCGCTTCGGTAACGGCACCATCGACCTGACCAACCGCGCCAACCTGCAACTACGCGGCGTGGCCGAAGACGATCACCAGCCACTGCTGGCCGAGTTGTCGGCGCTGAACCTGCTGGACGCCGAACCGGGCATCGAGACCCGGCGCAACATCCTTGTGGCTCCGCTGTATCAACCGGGTGACCCGACCGCACGCCTGACACAGGCATTGATCGACCGGCTGGGCGATCTGCCCGCCCTGCCCGCCAAGTTCGGTTTTGCGGTGGATACCGGCGAGGCACGGCTGCTAGCCGGGGACTCGGCCGATATCCGGTTGGAGCGGGGAGCTTCGGGCCTGATCCTGCGCGCCGACGGGGCCGAGACCGGCCGTTTGGTGACCGAAGATGAGGCGATCGATCGCGCCATCGACCTGGCCCGGTGGTTTGCCGAGCGCTTCACCCCCGACACCCGCCGCATGGCCCGCCTGATCGCGACGCAGGCCCTGCCCGAAGAATGGCAAGGCCACGCCCCCGGCCCCACGGCACCGGCGCTACAACCCGGCAAAAGTGTAATCGGCCCGATCTACGGCGCGGCCTTCGGGCAACTGCCCGCCGCCGATCTGCGCGCGCTGGTCGAAGTCTCGGGCGCGACCGCCCTGCGCGTCACGCCCTGGCGGCTGTTCCTGCTGGAAGGCGGGGCGGCGCTCCCGGCCCCGGCCTTCGTCACGGACGGCGCCGACCCTCTGTTGACCACCGACGCCTGCCCCGGCGCGCCATTCTGCCCGCAGGCGCACGCCGAGACCCGCGCCATCGCCCGCGCTTTGGCCCCGCGTGTGTCCGGCAGCCTGCATGTCTCGGGCTGCGCCAAGGGCTGCGCACGCATGGGCGCGGCCGATCTGACGCTGGTGGGCCGTGACGGGCGATTTGATCTTGTAAAACACGGCCGCGCGGGGGATGAGCCCCTCCAGCGCGGGCTGGACCCCGAAACACTGAAGACCATGGACCTGACCTGATGCCCTATGAATACGAAACCGACGGCGCGGCGATCTACAAGCAATCCTTCGCCACGATCCGGTCCGAGGCCGATCTGGCCCGCTTTGATCCGGATGAAGAGCAGGTCGCCGTCCGCATGATCCATGCCGCCGGGATGGTCGGGCTGGAAGAGTTCATCCATTTCTCGGCCGGCTTCGTGCGCACCGCCCGCACCGCGCTGGAAAACGGCGCGCCGATCCTGTGCGACGCGCGGATGGTGTCCGAAGGCGTCACCCGCTTTCGCCTGCCCGCCGACAATCAGGTCATCTGCACCCTGCATGACGAGCGCGTGCGCCCTCTGGCCGAGAAGATGGGCAATACCCGCTCGGCCGCGGCGCTGGAACTGTGGCGCCCGCATCTGGAGGGCGCGCTGGTGGCCATCGGCAACGCGCCCACGGCGCTGTTTCACCTGCTGAACATGCTCGAGGACCCCGACTGCCCCCGCCCCGCCGCGATCATCGGCTGCCCCGTGGGCTTTGTCGGCGCGGTCGAATCCAAGGACGCCCTGTGGGAGGCCCAGCCCGTGCCCAGCTGCATCGTCAAGGGCCGGCTGGGCGGCAGCGCCATCACCGTCGCCGCGGTCAACGCCATCGCAAGCCGGGCGGAATGACCATGGGCACGATCTATGGCGTGGGCCTCGGCCCGGGCGATCCCGATTTGATGAGCGTCCGGGCCGACCGCCTGTTGCGCGGCGCAAAACACGTGGCCTATTTCCGCAAACCCGGCCGAACCGGGCAGGCGCGCAAGATCGTGAACGGGATGATCCGCGACGATGCGGTCGAGTTTCCCATGGAATACCCGGTCACGACCGAGATCCCGGTCACCGATCCGCGCTACAACGCACTGCTGGCCGAGTTCTACGAACACTGCACCGCGCGCTTGAAAGAACTGGCCGATCAGGGCGAGGACGTGGTGGTGCTGTGCGAGGGAGACCCGTTCTTCTACGGCTCGTTCATGCATCTCTACAGCCGCCTGCGCGACGTGGTGCCCGTCGAAGTGGTGCCTGCGATCACCGGCATGTCGGGCGCGTGGACGGCCTCGGGCGATCCGATCACCTGGGGCGACGACATCCTCACGGTGCTGATGGGCACCCTGCCCGAAGAGGTTCTGGCCGACCGCATGGCGCGCACCGACGCGCTGGTGGTGATGAAGATCGGCCGCAACATCGACAAGGTAAAACGCGCGCTGAAAACGGCGGGCCTGTTTGACCGGGCCTGGATCGTGGAATACGCGCAGATGCCCAACCAGACCGTTCGCAAACTGAGCGACGCCTGCACCGAGGTCACGCCTTATTTCTCGATCATCATCGTGCACGGACAGGGGCGGCGGCCATGAGCGGCTGGGTCAAGATCGCCGGGCTTGGCCCCGGAAACGAGGCGCTGGTGACCCCCGAGGTGACCGCCGCCTTGGCCGAGGCGACCGATGTGGTGGGCTATATTCCCTACGTTGCGCGGGTGGCCGAACGGCCGGGCCTGACCCTGCACGCCAGCGACAACCGGGTCGAGATCGACCGCTCGCAGCACGCGCTGCGCATGGCGGCCGAGGGCAAGCGGGTGGTCGTGGTCTCGTCGGGCGATCCGGGCGTGTTTGCCATGGCCGCCGCCGTGTTCGAGGCGCTGGAAAACGGCCCCGACACCTGGCGCGAGATCCCTGTCGAGGTTCTGCCCGGTATCACCGCCATGCTGGCCGCTGCAGCCCGGGCGGGCGCGCCTCTGGGCCATGATTTCTGCGCCATCAACCTCAGCGACAATCTCAAGCCATGGGCCGTGATCGAGAAACGCCTGCGGCTGGCCGCGCAGGCCGATTTCGCGATGGCCTTCTACAATCCGCGCTCGAAGTCGCGGCCCGAAGGTTTTGTAAAGACGCTGGAAATCCTGCGGCAGGAATGCGAGCCCGAGCGCCTGATCCTGTTCGCCCGCGCCGTATCGCGCCCAGACGAGGCGATCCGCATCGCGATCCTGGCTGAGGCAACGCCCGACATGGCCGACATGCAGACGGTGGTGATCGTCGGCTCGTCGCTGACCCGCGTCATCGACCGTCCCATCGGCCCCATCGTCTATACGCCAAGGTCCACGCCGGAATGAGCCAGCCAGTCCAGAACCTGCGGCACGCTTGTCAACTCGACCCGGCGGGGCAGCCTGGGCCGGTCGATCATCAGCACCGGGATGCCCAGCGCCCGCGCGGCATCCAGCTTGGCGCGCGCGCCGGTGCCGCCGGCGTTCTTGGACACCACCAGTTCGGTTCGGTGCCGGCGCATCAACGCCGTGTCGTCCTGAACGGTAAACGGCCCGCGCGACACGACGACCTCGCAATCGGCAAAAGGCAGCGCGCCGGGTTCATCGACCAGCCGCAGAAGATAGTGATGCTGGGGCTGTGCCGCGAAATCCTCAAGATGCATGCGCCCCACCGCAAGGAACACCCGGCGCGGCGTCCCGGCCAGCGCGGCAACGGCGCTGGCGATGTCGGGTACGCACTGCCACCGGTCGCCGGGCGCGGCCGTCCATTCCGCGCGGGTCAACGCGGCCAACGGCGTATGCGTCTGCTGGCAGGCGTTGATGGCGTTGCGGCTCATCTGCGCGGCAAAGGGATGGGTGGCGTCGATCACATGGGTCACACCGGTGTCGCGGATGTGACGCGCCAACCCTTCGGCCCCGCCAAAGCCACCCACGCGGGTGGACAGCGGTTGCGGCCGCGGGTTGTCGACCCGGCCCGCATAGGAATAGGTTGCCGCCACACCCAAATCCGCCACGGCGCGGGCCAATGCGTTGGCCTCGGTCGTGCCGCCAAGGATCAGGAGGTTGGGCATGTCTGAAACTCCGTGGCTGACCATTCTGGGCCTGGGCGAGGATGGACTGGATGGCCTGTCGGCCGCAAGCCGTCAAGAGCTGGAGCGCGCCGAGGTGGTCATGGGCCCGCTGCGGCACCTGTCACTGGTTCCCGAAACCGGCGCCGAACGCATCGCATGGCCAGTGCCTTTCGCCGACGGGTTGCCCATCCTTCAGGGGCTGAAGGGTCGGCGCACGGTGGTTCTGGCCTCGGGTGATCCGTTCTGGTTTGGCGCCGGGTCGGTAATCGCCCGCAATTTCGCCCCCGAAGACTGGGTGGCACGGCCGGGGCAGTCGACCTTTTCGCTGGCGGCCGCGCGGTTGGGCTGGCCGTTGGAAAGCACTGCCACCTTCGGCCTGCACGCCGCGCCCCTGACCCGCCTGCGTCCGCATCTGTCGCAAGGCCTGCGCGCCATCGTCCTGCTGCGCGACGGGGCCGCGGTGACCGAGTTGGCCCGCTATCTGACCGAGACCGGGTTCGGCGATACGACCCTGCACGTGATGGAGGCTCTCGGCGGCCCTCGGGAACGCGCGCGCAGCATGTCCCTGACCGAAGCCTTGCTGGGCGCGTTCGAGCATCCGGTCTGCGTTGCGCTCGAGGTTTCGGGCGGCGGGCGTCCGCTGCCCTTGGCCTCGGGCAAACCCGACGAGATTTTCGAAACCGACGGGCAGATCACCAAACGGCCGGTGCGCGCGCTGACCCTGTCGGCGCTGGCGCCTGCGCGGGGTCAGCATCTGTGGGACATCGGCGGCGGCAGCGGATCGATCGGCATCGAGTGGCTCATGTGCGACCCGTCCCTGACTGCCACCACGATCGAGCCGCGCGCCGACCGCGCCGCGCGCATCCGCGCCAATGCCGACGCGCTGGGACAAGATCAGTTGCAGGTCATCCATGGCCGGGCGCCCGATGCGCTGGACGGCCTGCCCTTGCCTGACGTGGTGTTCATCGGCGGTGGGCTGAGCGACGCACTGCTGGACTGGCTTGCCTCCAACCTGCCCTCGGGCATCCGACTGGTGGCCAATGCCGTGACGCTGGAAAGCGAGGCGTTGCTGAGCCAATGGCACACCAAGCTGGGCGGCGACCTGCTGCGGATCGAACTGGCGCAAGCCGGCGAACTCGGCCCCCGGCGTAGCTGGAAATCGGCCTATCCGGTCGTTCAGTGGAGCGTGACCCTATGATCGTGGCCGGGCTTGGGTTTTCGTCCACCGCGACCAGCGCCAGCCTGCGTGCCGCGTTCGACCGCGCCACTGCCGGACAGGCAGTGGACGCGCTGGCCACCGCCGCCGACAAGGCCGGCCACCCGGCGCTGGCCGAATTTGCCGCCGCCTGCGCCCTGCCCCTGCATTTTGTGAACCCGACCGATCTGGCCGGGCAACGCACCCTCACCTGCTCGCCCCGCAGCCGCGCCAGTCATGGCACCGGCAGCGTGGCCGAAGCTTCCGCCCTTGCCGCCGCCGGACCGGGCGCGCGGCTGCTTTCACCCCGACAGATCTCGGACGACCGGCTTGCCACCTGCGCGGTCGCCATCGGAGGACAGACATGACCGTTCATTTCATCGGCGCCGGACCAGGCGCCGCCGACCTTCTGACCCTGCGCGGACGCGACATCATCGCCGCTTGCCCGGTGTGCCTGTATGCCGGGTCGCTTGTGCCCGAGGAGATCCTGGCCCACTGCCCCGAAGGCGCGCGCATCTTGAACACCGCGCCGATGGATCTGGATCAGATCATGGCTGAAATCAAAACCGCCCATGATGCCGGTCAGGACGTGGCCCGCCTGCATTCGGGCGACCTGTCGGTCTGGTCGGCGATGGGCGAACAGATCCGGCGCCTGAAACAGATGGGTATTCCCGTCAGCGTGACCCCCGGCGTTCCGTCCTTTGCCGCCGCCGCAGCCGCTTTGGGCACCGAGCTGACCCTGCCCGGGCTGGTGCAATCGGTGGTGCTGACGCGGACCCCGGGGCGCGCCTCGTCCATGCCCGAGGGCGAAACGCTGGAAAACTTCGCCCGCACCGGCGCGACGCTGGCCATCCACCTGTCGATCGGCAATCTGGACAAGGTGGTGGCCGACCTGACCCCCGCCTACGGCGCCGATTGCCCCGTGGCCGTGGTGTACCGCGCAAGCTGGCCGGACGAGCGGATCATTCGCGCCAAGCTGGGCACGTTGAAGGACTCGCTGGACGAGAGCATCTCGCGCACCGCGCTGATCCTGGTCGGGCCGGCGCTGGCCGGTGAAGGCTTCGACGAAAGCTGTCTGTATTCCAAGACTTATGACCGTCGCTATCGCCCGCAAAGCGCCGACAGCCCGTGGTCAAGCTGGAGTCACGGCGATGACTAACCCGCCAGGACTGCTGATTTCGGCCCCATCCTCGGGGACGGGCAAGACCACTGTGATGCTGGGCCTGTTGCGCGCGCTGGCCGAGGACGGGCTGACGGTGCAGCCCTTCAAGAGCGGTCCCGACTACATCGATCCGGCCTTTCACCGGGCGGCGGCAGGGCGAGCCTCGTTCAACCTGGACAGTTGGGCTATGGGCGCGCCGTTGCTGGGCGCGATTGCGGCGCAGGCCAAAGGCGCCGACATCGTGGTGGCCGAAGGGTCAATGGGCCTGTTCGACGGGGTCGCCAAGCCGGGAGAGCTGGGCCATGGGTCCAGCGCCGAGACCGCGCTGCGCATGGGCTGGCCGGTGGTTCTGGTGTTGGATGTGGGCGGTCAGGCGCAATCGGCCGCCGCAACGGCGCTGGGGTTCCGGATGTACAACCCCGACCTGCCCTTTGCCGGCGTGATTCTGAACCGCTGCGCCAGCCCGCGCCACGAACGCCTGACCCGTCTGGGGATGGAGCGCGCGGGCCTGCCGGTTCTGGGCGTGCTGCCCCGGCGCGGCGACCTGACCCTGCCCGAGCGGCATCTGGGTTTGATCCAAGCGGTCGAGCACCCCGATCTGGAAAGCGCAATTGCCGGCTACGCGGCCTTTCTGCGCGAGCATGTGGACCTGGAGTCGATCAAGCAGGCGGCCTCGTCGGGCCCCGCGGGGCCGTCGTCGGCCGCGCTGCCGCACCCTCCGGCGCAACGGATCGCGCTGGCCCAAGACGCGGCGTTTTCCTTTACCTATCCGCATCTTCTGGAAGGCTGGCGGGCGGCCGGGGCCGAGATCCCGCCGTTTTCTCCGCTGGCGGACGAGGCGCCGGCCCCGGATGCCGATCTGGTCTGGTTGCCCGGCGGGTACCCCGAACTGCACGCCGGAACCCTGGCTGCGGCAGAGCGGTTCCTGACCGGCTTGCGCAAACATGCTGAAACGCGGCCCGTGCATGGCGAATGCGGTGGCTACATGGCCCTGGGCGAAGGGCTGATCGACAAGGACGGCACCCGCCACCGGATGGCCGGGCTGCTGGGCCTCGTCACTTCGTACGAGAAGCGCAAATTCAACCTCGGCTATCGCCGGGCCGAGTTGCTGGCCGACATGCCCGGGTTCTCGGCCGGGACCGCGCTGCGAGGGCACGAGTTCCACTATTCCTCGATCGTCGAGCAGCCCGATGCGCCCCTGGCACGGGTTTTTGACGCCGAAGGTGCCGAAGGCCCACAGACCGGATCGCGCCGCGGGCATGTCACCGGTACGTTCTTCCATCTGATCGCAGAGGCCAGCGCATGAGCGGTTTCGTTTCCTTCATCGGCTCCGGCCCCGGCGACCCGGAGTTGTTGACCCTCAAGGCCGTGGACCGGCTGCAAAAGGCCGACGCGGTTCTGTTCGACGACCTCAGCAGCGGGCCGATCCTGAGCCATGCGCGCAAGGACGCCGACCTTGTGGGCGTGGGCAAGCGCGCCGGGCGGCCCTCGCCCAAGCAGGACCATGTCAGCCGCCTGCTGGTGGAGTACGCCCAGACCGGCCAAAGGATCGTGCGGCTGAAGTCGGGCGATGGCGGCCTGTTCGGGCGGCTCGAGGAGGAGCTGGTGGCCCTGCGCGCCGCCGGCATCGCATACGAGATCATACCGGGCATCCCCTCGGCCATTGCGGCGGCTGCGGCGGCGGGCATCCCGCTGACCCGCCGGCTGACCGCGCGGCGGGTGCAATTCGTCACCGGCCACGATGTCAGCGGCAAGCTGCCCGAGGATCTGAACCTGCCCGCGCTGGCCGACCCGGGCGCGACGACGGTGGTGTTCATGGGCAAACGCACCTTTCCCCTGCTGGCGCAGGCGCTGCACGCGCATGGGCTGCCGCTGGATACCCCTGCGCTGATGGCCGAGTCGGTCTCGACGCCAGAGCAATCGCTGCACCGGTCCACCGTCGGTGCCCTGGCCGAGCGCCTGGGCTCCGAGATCGGTACCGCGCCGGCGCTGATCCTTTATGGTCCGCTGGCGGAGAGCGACGATGATTGATCTGGTCTTGATCGGGATCGGTACCGGCAACCCAGACCACGTGACCTTTCAGGGCGCGCAGGCGATCCGCACGGCCGATCTGATCCTGATCCCGCGCAAGGGCGCCAACAAGGCCGATCTGGCCGGCGTGCGCGAGGAAATCATCCGCAAGGTCACCGACACACCGCCCCAAATCGCCTATTTCGACATCCCCGAACGCCGGTCGCAGGATGGCTACCTGCGCGGCGTGGATGAATGGCACGACGCAATCGCCCTACGCTGGCAGGAGGCGATGGCCCGGCACCCCGAGGCGCGCACCGTCGCCCTGCTGATCTGGGGCGACCCGTCGCTCTATGACAGCTCGCTGCGAATCGCGGCGCGGCTGGACCCGCAGCCGAACACCAAGGTGATCCCCGGCATCACGGCGCTGCAGGCGCTGACGGCGGCCCATGCCATGCCGATCAACGAGATCGGCGCGCCCTATCTGGTCACCACCGGCCGGCGCCTCCGCGACGAGGGTTGGCCCAGCGATGCGGATACGGTTGCGGTGATGCTCGATGGCGAATGTTCGTTCCAGACTTTGGACATGGCCGATTTTGACATCTGGTGGGGGGCGTACGTGGGTATGTCCGAGCAGATCCTGATCAAAGGTCCGCTGGCGAATGTGGCCGACGAGATTCTCCGCACCCGCGCCGAGGCCCGCGCCCGGCACGGGTGGATCATGGACATCTACATTCTGAAAAAGCGCGGGAATTGATGCGAAAGGTCGCAAATGGCGATTGCGCCACAGCGGCATTCACGTCTAAATGGACGGGTCTGGTCCTGCCGGAGACATCCGGATGCTAAGAGGGAATTTGGTGCGGCCTGCGCGCAGGTCAAATCCAAAGCCGCCCCCGCGACTGTAAGCGGTGAGCCCTGTTCAACCAGCCACTCCCGATCCGTTCGGGGGGAAGGCGAACAGAGGCGCTGACCCGCAAGCCAGGAGACCTGCCAGGCGAACAATGAAACACCGGCCGTCGGGTGCGGCGGCACAGGAGGACAGAAAATGACGACACAAACGCAAACCGCATCAATGGCACGCGCTGGCATTCTTTCGGCAGTGTTCGCGGCAGCCCTGGGCCTGGGGATCATCACTCTGGCGGGTCACGTTCAGGCATCGGCGCTGCATGACGCCGCGCATGACGTGCGCCACGCAACCGGCTTCCCCTGCCACTAAACCAATGTTCAGTCGCATTCTGACCAGCGCGTTGTTCGCTGGTGCTGCAGCCGGGTTGATCGTCGCCCTGCTGCAGTTGGTATTCGTGCAGCCCGTATTGCTGCATGCTGAACTGTATGAATCCGGAGAGCTGGTGCATTTCGGAGCCGAAGCCGTCTCGGCCCATCCCGAGCTGCCGGGCATGTTCTCGGACCTGACCCGCGACGGGCTGAGCGTGGTGTTCACGATGCTGACCTATACCGGCTATGCGCTGGTTCTGGTCGCCCTGATGTCGCTGGCCGAAGCCCAGGGCCACCCGGTTGACGGGCGCACGGGCGTGCTGTGGGGCCTTGCCGGTTTCATCGCCTTTCACCTGGCGCCGGGCTTCACCCTGGCCCCCGAGGTTCCGGGCGTTGCCGCAGCCGATGTGTTTGCGCGGCAGATCTGGTGGTGGGCAACCGTCGCGACTGCTGGTGTGGCCATGTGGCTGATCGCCTTTGGTGGTAACATCGTCAGCTATCTGGGTGCGGCCGTGCTGTTGCTGGCCCCGCACCTGATCGGCGCGCCGGAACCCGACGTGTTCACCGGGCCGGTTCCGACCGAGATCGGGGCCCTGTTCGCCGCACGCGCCTTCGGAGTGGGCCTTGCGGCCTGGGTGCTGCTGGGTTCGTTTGCCGGGTATTTCTGGCAAAGTGAGGGCAAGCGCGTCGAAGCCGCGGCCTGATCCCCAAAATCCCACGACCCGCCGGCGCCCAACCGGCGGGTCATTTGCTTTTCAAGGAAACAAGATGACACGCTCGCTTGCTCTTTTTGCGATCGGTCTGGTCTTTGGCGGGGGTGCCGGGTTCGTGCTGGCTGCAGCCAACGGCGTCACCTTCGACGGCCACGACCATTCCGACCCCGCTCAACATGGCGGCCACCACGTCGAGGCCATGGCCCATGACCATAGCACCGCCATCAACCTGCCCGCCGGACCGGACGCGCCGGGGCTGGAGATCGCCGTCACCCCCGACCCGATGGCGGGTTGGAACCTGCATGTGATGCCAAAAAACTTCCGCTTCTCGCCTGAGAATGCCTCATTGACGGACAAGCCCGGCGAAGGCCATGCGCATGTCTATGTGAACGGCGTCAAGCTGGCGCGGCTTTATGGCAACTGGATGCACATCCCAGACCTGCCCAAGGGCGAAGCCACCATCGAGGTCTCGCTGAACGCCAACAGCCACAGCCCGCTGGCCGTGGATGGGGTGCCGGTCAGCGCGTCCGTCACGGTTCAGGTGGACTGAAACGCGGGGATCCGCGCCCGCAGACACAAGCGAAGCCGCCCGCACGGCCGGGCGTCTTCGATCCAGCCGTTCGGGCTGTTCAGAATGGTCCGACAGGTCGCCGCAATGTCATTGGCATCGGCAACCGGATCGATCCCTGAAAACACGTAAGACGCCAGGCTTTCCCCCTGCATCGCCACCACGGTCGGCTCGTCGCAACCGCTGAAACAGGCGTGCTCGGCGATCTCGACCTGCCCGTCCAGCCCCGCAGCGCGCAGGGCGCCCAATACCGCCTGTCGCTCGGCCGGCTGGTCGCGCTCGCCCGCGCAGCTGCTGCAGATCAAAACACGCATGCCCCTCGCCTGCCTTTTCCGTTTCACACTGTCGCTTGTGCGGGTTTCGCACCCCCGGCGCAAGCCCGCCGCCCACGATATTGTGACTGTACGCAGCCGGGATTTCGGGAAGACTCGGGCCACCCATGACTTGGAGAGCCCGCGATGAAACATCTTGTGTTTTTCCTCGGCCTGCTGGCGCTTCCCGCGCTGGCGGCCGATATCGAACCCCGGCCGGGTTGGGCCGTCCACCCGACGACCAAGACCCATGACGCGCTGGTGGCCGACACGATCGCAGCGGTCAAGGCGAACGGGATGGCCGTGGTCACCCAGGCCGGTCCGACCAAGGCCGCCGCCGCGCGCGGCATCACCATTCCGGGCAACCGGGTGATCGGCGTCTTCAACAACGACTACGCGGTGCGGGTTCTGGAACAATCGGTGCCCGCGATGATCGAGGCGCCGATCCGCCTGTACGTCACGGAAAACGAGGACGGGACCGCGACGCTGTCCTACAAGACACCCAGCCTTGTCTTTGCCCCCTACACCGGAGGCTCCGACACCTTGCCCGCGATCGCCGCAGAGTTGGACGCCAAATTCGCCGCCATCGCCGATTTGGCTGTCAAATAGTCACACTGACGTGATGCGGCTTGCGCCGGCCCGGAACCTCCGCAATCTGCTGCGCAACGGAACTTACGGAGCTTGTTCGATGCAGGACCTGTCCCCCCGCGCTGCGGACCTTTTGGCGCAACGGCTGTACGAGGCCGGGTGCCGCCACGCCTTCGGCATGCCCGGAGGCGAGGTGTTGACCCTGGTCGATGCGCTGGAACAGGCCGGGATCACCTTTCACCTGACCAAGCACGAAAACTCGGCCGGATTCATGGCCGAGGCGGTGCATCACCGCGATGGCGCGCCGGCGATTCTGGTTGCGACTCTGGGTCCTGGGGCCATGAACGGCATCAATGTCGTGGCCAACGCGCTGCAGGACCGGGTGCCGATGATCGTGCTGACCGGCTGCGTCGATGCCGACGAGGCGCTGACCTACACCCATCAGGTCATGGATCATGCGCAGGTCTATCGCTCGATCACCAAGGGTACGTTCACCCTGACGGCCAAGGGCGCCGACATCATCGCCGACAAGGCCGTGTCGCTTGCCACGCAGCCGCGACCGGGGCCGGTGCATATCGACGTACCGATCTCGGTCGCCGATACACGGGTGTCGGTCGCCAAGCGCCGACGGCTGACCCGGGCCGCCCGCGTCGCACCCGAGGGCACATGCCTCGAGAAGGCCCGCCGCTGGGTGGCCGAGGCCGAGCGTCCGCTGGCGATCATCGGGCTGGACGTGCTGTATGACGACTCGCGCAGCGTGGTGCGCGCGTTTCTGGAACATTTCGGCATCCCGTTCGTCACGACCTACAAGGCCAAGGGCGTGGTGCCCGAGGATCACCCGCTGTGCCTAGGTGGCGCGGGCCTGTCGCCCCTTGCCGACACGCAGCTTGTACCGTTGGTCGAACAGGCCGACCTGATCCTGTGCCTGGGCTACGACCCGATCGAAATGCGCCCCGGCTGGCGCGAGATCTGGGACCCGGACGAGAAACGGGTGATCGACATCTCGGCCGTGGTGAATGACCACTACATGCACCAGGCGGGGCTGAACCTGGTGGCCGATACCGGCGCCACGCTCGAGGCGATCGCCAAGGGCAACCCCGCCCGACCGACCTGGCCCCAAGGCCAACCGGCGCAGGTCAAGGCAGCGCTGGCGTCGGCCTTTCCCCCCGATGACGACTGGGGCCCCGCCGCCGTGATCGCCGAGGCCCGCGACACCCTGCCCCCTGAAACACTGGCCACCGCAGACAGCGGCGCGCACCGCATCCTCCTTAGCCAGATGTGGCAGTGCCTGGAGCCGCGCGACCTGATCCAGTCTTCGGCGCTGTGCACGATGGGTTGCGCTGTTCCGATGGCGATTGGCCTGAAACTGGCCGAACCCGACCGCCCGGTAATCAGCTTTTCCGGCGATGCCGGATTCCTGATGGTGGCCGGTGAGTTGTCGACCGCCGCAGAAATGGGTGGAAACCCGATCTTTCTGGTCTTTGTCGATGCCAGCCTGGCGCTGATCGAGCTGAAACAGCGCCAGCGCCAGATGGGCAATCGGGGCGTCGATTTCGACCGGCATGACTTTGCAGCGATGGGCCGGGCGTTCGGCGGCCACGGCCACACCGTGCGCAACCGCGCCGAACTGCGCGCGGCGCTGAAGGCCGCGATGGCCGCCGACACGTTCACCGTGATCGCCGCCGAGATCGACCGCGGAGGCTATGATGGCTGTATCTGAAGGGCCGCTGAAGGGCGTCAAGGTTCTGGATCTGTCGCGCATTCTGGCCGGGCCGACCTGCACGCAGCTGCTGGGCGATCTGGGCGCCAGCGTGATCAAGGTGGAAAACCCGGCAACCGGTGGCGACGACACCCGCCAATGGGGGCCGCCCTATGTCACCGATGCGGATGGCAACCCGACCGACTTGAGCGCCTATTTCATGGCCGCGAACCGCAACAAGAAGTCCGTCGCCATCGATATCGCCACGCCCGAAGGGCAGGCACAAATCCGTCGGCTGGCATCCCATGCCGACATCCTCATCGAAAACTTCAAACCTGGCGGGCTGGCCAAATACGGGCTGGACCATGAAACCCTCTCGCGGGACTTTCCGGGGCTGATCTACTGTTCGATCTCGGGATACGGCCAGACCGGTCCGAACGCAGCTAAGCCGGGCTATGACCTGATGGCGCAGGGCTATGGCGGGATCATGTCGCTGACCGGTGAGCCGGACGGAGCTCCGATGAAGGTGGGCGTGGGCATCGCCGACGTGATGTGCGGCATGTACGCGACCGTCGGCATTCTGGCGGCGCTGCGCCACCGGGATCAGACCGGCGAAGGCCAGCAGATCGACATCGCACTGGTCGACAGCCAGATCGCGTGGCTGATCAACGAGGGCGTGAACTATCTGACCTCGGGCCAGGTGCCACTACGGCGCGGCAATGGGCACCCCAACATCGTGCCCTATGATGTTTATGAAACCGCCGATGGCCACGCCATTCTGGCCGTGGGAAATGACAGCCAGTTCCGGCGCTTCTGTGGCTTTCTGAATCTGGGTCACCTGCCCCACGATGCACGGTTCGCCACCAACCCGGCCCGGCTGGAACATCGCGATGCATTGAACGCCGTTCTGCGGCCCGCGCTGCAGCGGCTGAAGACCAAGGCCGTCATCGATGGCCTTGAGGCGTTGAAAGTGCCGGTCGGCCCGGTTCAGACGCTGGATCAGGTCTTTGCCTCGGACCAAGTGGCCGCGCGGGGGATGCAAGTGAATATGCCAGCCCGGCCCGGCCCGGTGCGTCTGATCGGGAATCCATTGAAGTTGTCCCGCAGCCCGGTGACCTACCGCTCTGCTCCGCCCGAGTTCGGCGCTGACACGCAAGCGGTTCTGAACGCGGAAAACCCCTTCGAGGATTGAAACACTCTGCCTTTTTCGGCGGCAAGTCGCTGAAACATGTCATTGAATCGGCGATTTTTTTCGCTTTTTGCGAACACAAGCTTTCACCAATTCGAGAGCAGGCCCGATACTGTTACGTCCCGTCTGCACACTCTGCTAAGTCCAAGAGTGTGAGTTTTTGCAACCAGATTGGACCCAAGCATGCAGCAAGATGTTTTCGGACAGATGAACACCCTGACCCACCCGGACAGCGCCGAAGCGTGGAATGGTGTTCTGCTTGGTTTCATGGCTCACGCAGCGGTCACACCTCAGCATCTGGGCAAGGTGCTTGAGCTTGAACCGGGCTTTGCGCTTGGACATGCCATCAAGGGGCTTTTCATGGTTCTGTTGGGGCGCAAGGAAATGATGGAGGTCGCCCATCAGGCCGCCGCCACGGCAAATAGTGCGGCCGCTGAGCAGCCGATTTCAGCCCGCGAGACACTGTATCTTGAGGCCCTGGATCACTGGCTGGCAGGCCAACCCACCCGCGCCGTACAAACTTTCGAGGCAATTCTGCGCACTCACCCCGAGGACACGCTGGCCATGAAGCTCAGCCACGCGACCCGGTTCGTGTTAGGTGACTCCGCAGGGATGCGACGCTCGATCGAACGGGTTCTGCCAGCTTATGCGCCTGATCACCCCGGTCGTGGATACCTGCTTGGGTGCCATTCCTTTGCGTTGGAAGAAACCGGTGCCTATGAAAAGGCCGAGATCGCAGGGCGTCAGGCTCTGTGGATGGTTTCGGACGACGCGTGGGGCCTGCACGCAGTCGCTCACGTCCACGAAATGACGGGCAATGCGCAATCCGGCCTGGACTGGCTGGCCGGGCGCGAGGCTGCCTGGTCCCACTGCAACAACTTTCGCTATCACGTGTGGTGGCACAAGGCGTTGATGCATCTGGATCTGGGTCAGATCGACCACGTGCTTGATCTGTACGACCACGAGATTCGCCAGGACAAAACAGATGACTATCGCGATATTTCGAATGCGACCTCGCTTTTGTCGAGGCTCGAGCTTGAAGGCGTGGACATTGGCACCCGATGGGAAGAACTGGCCGACCTGAGCGCCGCCCGCACCGAAGACGGCTGTCTGATCTTCGCCGATCTGCATTACCTTCTGGCACTGACTGGTGACAACAGGCCCGACTCGACCGCCAAGTTGCTGGCCCGCATTCACAAGGACTCGCAACAGCCCGCAACCGACACGGCACGTCGCATGGCCGACCCGGGCTTGGCCGCCGCCATAGGGCTCGAGGCCTTTGGAAAAGGCGATTATCTCCACGCCTTCGAGCATCTTGCAAATGCGCGAAATTCGATGCAATTGGCCGGCGGCAGTCACGCCCAGAGGGATGTTTTTGAACGCATTACGATCGATTCCGGCCTGCGTGCCGGACGCCTCGATGATGTCGAGCGCATTTTGGACGACCGCAAGGCCAAACGGACCGGCACCGAAGACAATTACGCTCTCGCGCGCCGCGCTCTGATCAGTTCGGCCCGCGACCAATCCGGTGTGCAAAGCGTACCGGCTGAATAACAAGACGACCACAAAGGACAGAGAAACGAATGGCGACCGCTTCGCCCGCTTCTGATTTTGCACCGGTGGCGGCATCCTCCGCCCCTGCTGCCACAACCCGCGACCCGCGGCTGGATTTCTATCGCGGTATTGCGATGTTCATCATCCTGATCGCGCATATCCCGAACGACCCCTGGGCCAGATGGATCCCGGCCCGTTTCGGATTCTCGGACGCGACTGAAATCTTTGTTTTCTGCTCGGGCATGGCTTCGGCGATCGCCTTTGGCGGCGCGTTTGAGCGCAAGGGCTGGTGGATGGGGACCGCCCGGGTCAGCTTCCGCATCTGGCAGGTCTACTGGGCCCATATTTGCCTGTTTTTCTTTGTCGCAATGTCCATGGCAGCGCTGGATCTGTCGGGAGCCTTCGACAAAAGCTATGTCTCGGGATTGAACCTGCAGCATTTCTTCAACGACCCGATGCCACAGATGGTAGGGCTGTTCACCCTGACCTATGTGCCGAACTATTTCGACATCCTGCCGATGTACTTGGTCGTTCTGGCAATGATGCCGATGTTCATGGGCCTGTCGCGCCTCAGCATCTGGGCAGTCGGGTTGGTCTCGGTCGCGATCTGGCTGGTGGCGCAGACCGGTATGTTGGCGCTTCCGGCCGAACCGTGGTCGGACCGCCAGTGGTTCTTCAACCCGTTTGGATGGCAGTTGCTGTTTTTCACCGGCTTTGCATTCATGCGGGGCTGGATTCCTGCACCGCCGGTTTCCAAGACGCTGATCTGGGCCGCGGCATTGTTCCTTGTCCTCTCAGCCCCGTTCGGATCGTGGAAAGTGTTCTTGTGGGTCCAGGCGGCCGCGCCGGATCTTGCCGAGAACATCCGAAAGGTCTGGCCTCTGACAAGCGAGCTGCGCGAAAAAACCGATTTCGGCCTGTTCCGGTACATGCACTTCCTGTCGCTGGCCTACCTGGGATGGGTGGCTGCTGGGCAACATGGGCACCGCCTGATCGCCACCGGCAACACGATCGGCGCGCAGCTGTGGCGATGGATCCTGAAGCAGATCACCAAAGTGGGCCAGCAGTCCTTGGCGGTTTTTGTATTTTCCATGGCAGCGGCACGACTTATCGGCGTTTTCCTCGACGAATTTGTGCGGGATTTCGCCACCGTTCTGGCCGCAAACCTAATTGGATTTGCGTTGATCATCGGCGTGGCTTATCTGGCCGCTTGGTTCAAATCACACCCATGGAAATCGAAGTCATGAAGTTCACGCGTCGTGCATTCCTTGCGTCGACTACGGCGCTGGCCTTCGCCCCGGCCACCTTTGCCACCGGTGGCGAGGTGCCATTCGACCGGGCCGATATCATCGCCCTTGCCCGCGATCTGGCCAGCCGCCCCTACGAGGCGCGCGAAACCGTTCCGCAGGCGTGGCAGGACCTCACCTACGAACAGTACCGCTCCATCCGTTTCCGGCTGGACCGTGCGCTTTGGTACGGGACCGATACGCCGTTCAACGTCGATTTCTTCACTCCCGGCCTCTACTTCCCGCGAACCGTTCAGGTCTCGGCGGTTGAGAACGGGATGACCGCGCCGGTTGCCTTCGACCTCGAGATGTTCGACCGGGCCGAGGATGTCCCCGATCTGCCCGTAGACGAAACGCTGGGTTTTTCGGGTTTCCGGCTGCGCACCGAGATGCATCGCCCTGGCAAGACGGACGAGTTCTGCGTCTTTCAGGGAGCCAGCTATTTCCGTGCCATCGGCCTGCACGAGGTTTATGGTCTGTCAGCCCGAGGTCTTGCACTGAAAACCGGGGATCCCGAGGGCGAAGAATTTCCGGATTTCATCCGATTTTGGCTGGAGCGCCCAAAGCCCGGCCAACGCAACATGATCGTTCACGCCCTGATGGACAGCCCCAGTGTAACCGGCGCCTACCGGTTCGATATCACCGCCGGCGCCGACTGCATCATGGAGGTGCAGGCGACCCTGTTTGCTCGGGAAGAGCTTCCCCACGTCGGGATCGCACCGGGGACGTCGATGTTCCTGTTCGATCAGACCAATCACAACCGGTTCGACGATTTCCGTCCGGCCGTGCATGACAGCGACGGTCTGATGATCCGAAACGGGGCCGGAGAAGTGATTTGGCGCCCGCTCGCCAATCCCAAGCGATTGCAGGTGTCCTCATTCGTCGACATGAATCCGCGCGGGTTCGGATTGATGCAGCGCAAACGCGCGTTTTCCGACTATGCCGACCTCGAGGCGCAATACCACAAGCGCCCCGGCCTTTGGGTCGAGCCGATGGGCGATTGGGGCAAAGGTACGGTCACTCTGGTCGAAATTCCGGCCGATCAGGAGATCTACGACAACATTGTCGCCTATTGGCGTCCCGCTGAACCGGTCGCTGCCGGTGCTCAGCTCGACTTGTCGTACCGCCTGATCTGGGGCGAGGAACCTCAGCGGACCGCCATGCCGCGGGTGATCAACACCGCCATGGGCGAGAACACTTTCGGCGAAGGGCGGCTTGCGGTGATCGACTTCGAAGCCAGCGAGTTGTTCGACGATCCGGACGCCCTCAGCGTGTTCGTGCAGTCGCCTCATGCGGAAACTTCGGATGGGGTTCTGCAACGCAACCCGGATACGGGCGGCTTGCGTCTGGCCTTTTCGTTTCAGCCGGGCGACCGCGACCACGTCGAATTGCGCGCGCAATTGAGGCTGGGTGACGAGCCCGCCTCGGAAGTCTGGATGTACAGATGGACAGCATGAACCCGGACCTGAAAATCATGCCGCCCGAGGCACCGCTGGCGATGCCGGAGCAGGATTTTGCCGCCGGGTTTCGGGACGCCCAAGCACCTGCGGATGCCCGCCGGTCGTCGGCGGGCCTTTGGCGCGCATTGGCGTTTTCCCCTGCCATGGCGGCCTCGGTTGCTTTGTTGTGGGTCATGGCGGACTGGTTCGACGCCGAAGGGATAAACGTGGTCGAAGCCATCCTGTTGGCATTGATTTCGTTCAATTTCTTCTGGATTTCCTTCACGGTCTGCACAGTCCTACTGGGCATGGTCTCTCTTGCCCGGCAAGAGCGTCCGGTACGGCAGGGTCGTGCGCAGCCACTGCGGGTCGCTTTGCTGATGCCCGTCTACAACGAAGTGCCGTGGAACGTGTTGGGCAATGCCCGCACGATGCTGGAAGAACTGCGCGCCCGAGGGGGCAAGCATCGCTATGCGATGTTCATCCTGTCCGACACCCGCGATCCGGAAATCGCGGCCCAGGAACAGGCCAGCATCGAGGCGCTGCGTACCACGCTCGCCCCGGGGCTTGAGCTGTATTACCGACGCAGGGAACAGAATACGGACCGAAAGGTCGGCAATATCGCTGATTGGGTCAGCCGCTGGGGTGGCGCTTGGGATGCAATGCTGGTTCTGGACGCCGACAGCCTGATGACCGGGCGTGCGATCGCGCGGCTGACCGACGCGCTGGCCCGCGATCCCGGCGCCGGCCTGATCCAAAGCTATCCGCAACTGATCGGTGCCCAGTCCGTCTTTGCCCGGATGCAGCAATTCGCCAATGGTGTGTACGGCATCGCATTTGCCGAGGGCCTGTCCCGTTGGTGCGGCCAGGAAGGCAACTATTGGGGCCACAACGCCATCATCCGCACCAAGGCCTTTGCGACCTGCGCAGGTCTGCCCAAGCTGCGCTCGCTCTCGGGCCAGGAACAGCTGATCATGAGCCACGACTTCGTCGAGGCCGGGTTGCTGCGCCGTGCCGGTTGGGGCGTGCGCTTTCTGCCGCGCATCCGAGGCTCGTACGAGGAAACACCTCCGACATTGATCGACCACGCCCTACGCGACCGCCGCTGGTGCCAAGGCAACCTGCAGCATCTGCGACTGCTGGGCTCGACCGGGTTTCGGGCCGTGTCGCGGTTTCATCTGTTCCACGGCGCCGTCGGATACCTGATGTCACCCTTGTGGTTCGCACTGCTGGTCATGTGGGCGTTGATCGGTCAGGGCAAAGATGCTTCGGTGCTGCACTATTTCAGCCCGGACAATCCGATGTTCCCCCAGTGGCCGGAAATGACCGAAACGCGGCATGTTCTGATCATACTTGTCATGTACGCGATGCTGCTGGCCCCCAAGATTCTGGGTGCTCTGGCATTGCCCCTCAGCGGTGTTCGCTATGAAGATTTCGGCGGCCGGACCCGGTTTCTTGCGTCATTCCTGTTCGAGGTCGTGCTGTCGATCCTGTACGCACCGATCCTTATGGTGCAGCAGATGATCGCCGTGTTCCGCACCCTTCTCGGTGTGCAAAAAGGCTGGACCCCGCAGGCACGAGATGGCGGCACCTATGGGCTGCGGACGCTGATCGTGTGTCATGCGCTCGAAACCATCAGCGGCCTTGCGCTGAGCGCGGGCATCCTGGCTGGGTTGGTCTCAGTCTGGTTGGCGCCAATCGCCATCAGCCTGACTTTTGCGGTACCGCTCTCCGCTCTCAGCGGCGTATCTGCGGCTGCGGCGCGTCGCATGGTCGGCATGCCCGAGGATTTCCACGAGCCCGCCATCACGCGGGCGGCACGTTCGCATCGCAACGAGTTGAAACGCCTGATCGAGGGCAAGGGAACCATGACCCCGGCGGAATGATCACCCGCCGGGCAACCCTTCGTACCAATCCACCATCATGTCGGCCCAACCCCGAGGGACGGAATGACCGCCGGGAAACAGCGCGAACTCCAATGCGCTGCCGTCAGCACAGGCGGTCCACTTGCGACGCATGAACTGGCCTGTCGTTGAAAACCCGTCTGGACGGTTGTCGGCGCATTCGTTGGCCTGCCGCCAGATCTCGAGCCCGGCGAAGATATCGCCCTGAAGGAACCGACCGCCGCCCAGTGCGCGCCCCTCTAGCGGCACCACGTTGTCAGTCCAGCCATGTGTGTGAAAAAGGCGCACGGGCCCCGCGCAGCTTTCGGGATGCGGGCGCCAGAATCCTCCTGAGACAGGCACGTAGGCCGAGAATGCCTCGGGATCGGCGCAGGCCAAATAATTCACCATGAAGCCGCCGGCCGAGAATCCCCCCAGCACCACGCGATGGTCATCGACCCCGAACCGTTGGGCCGCATCCGCAACAACCTCCTTCAGGAACGCGGCTTCGTCTCGCCCGTCCCACCCCGGATAGAAGCTCCAGCTTTTTCGACCGTTCCGCTCGGCCCCCTCGGGGGCCATGACCGCATATCCCCGCGCCAGCAAGGGTTCGACCATGCCGCGGTTTTTCATGGTTCCCTGCGCGCTGCCGCCATACCCATGCAGGAACACGACCAAAGGCGGGTTGGAGTCTTCCGGCAACTCGATGCGATAGCTTCCGGAGTCCGTCTCGCAAACACCCTGATCCTGCCCACACGCGGCCAATACCGGAGTTGCGGCCGTTGCGAACAACACGGCCAACAGATCCCTGAGCCTCATCACGCCCCCTCCGAATACGCCTGCACCGGCAGCCCGGCCCGCACCCAGCCCGGACCTGCGGCTGACCCCAGCATCCCTTCGGGCACGTCAAGGATGTTGCCGTAGCCCGCCTCGGTCAACCTGTTGCCAAGCCGCGCTGACCGCACACCACGGGCACAGATCACGGCAATCGGCCGCCCCTTGTCACCGCCGGACAGGCGATCCAACGCATCCAGAAAGTCTTCACGGCGCATGTCCAGCGGTTGAGCGCCCTGCCCGATGCCTGAGGCACGCCATTCGCGCGGGGTCCGGATGTCGAGCAACAGGATTTCCCCCGCAACAGCCTTTTCGTGCGCCTGAGCAACGGTCAACGTACCGCCAGAAAAGTCTTCGGGGATCAGACGGTATTCACGGATCGCAAAACCCGCGAGAACAGCGGCTGCGCCCCCAAGGAACACGCCTCTGCGGCTGAGCATGGTTTTGATCGCCAATGTGCACCCTCCGGTTTTTCCACGCCGGTTTTATCACGGGTGCGCCTCCGGCGCTGCGCCGAAAAGCCGGGCGCAGATCAAGTTCGCGTCATTTTCGCGCAGGCTTTAGCTGAAAAATCGCGGGGAGTAGTGCAAGGTGAAAAACTTGCAATAGCTGGACAGTCAATAAATTATCCTTACAAAATCAACAGCACCCTGACCGCTCAGCCTGGAGTATCGCACTTGTCCCTATTCCTTATCGCGGCCCTTCCCTTCCTCGGAGCTGTCTTTCCCGCCCTGCTAATCCGCGCCGGGCGCAACGCAGCCGCATCGGCAGCGGGATTGACCACGTTTCTGGCCTTGATGGGGCTGCTGATTCATATCCCGGACGTCATGAACGGCACGGTGGTCACCGCGCGGTTCGACTGGATTCCGGGGCTGGGGTTGAACGCCAATTTCATGCTGGACGGGCTGGGATTTCTGTTCGCGCTGCTGATCCTCGGCATCGGGTTGTTGATCATCCTGTACGCGCGGTTCTACCTGTCGCGTGAAGACCCTATGGGGCAATTCTATACCTATCTCCTGCTGTTCCAGGGCGCGATGGTCGGTATCGTTCTGTCCGACAACATCCTGCTTTTGCTGGTTTTCTGGGAACTGACCTCGCTCAGTTCGTTCTTGCTCATCGGTTATTGGAAACACCTGCCCGAAGGTCGACAGGGCGCGCGGA
This sequence comes from Ruegeria sp. SAZA006, assembly GCF_059613465.1. NCBI lineage: Bacteria > Pseudomonadati > Pseudomonadota > Alphaproteobacteria > Rhodobacterales > Roseobacteraceae > Ruegeria > Ruegeria sp. SAZA006. The sequence continues at coordinate 286,346 of NZ_JBXWSO010000004.1, read as the reverse complement.
TGGCGCTGGCGGTCACCGGGTCCGGCGGGCTGGCGATGATCGCGGGGATGCTGATCCTGGGCAATATCGTGGGGTCCTATGACCTGAGCGTGATCCTCCAGAACCGGGAGCTGATCCAGTCTTCGCCCTACTACCTGCCAGCGTTGATACTGATCCTGCTGGGATGTTTCACCAAGTCGGCCCAGTTCCCGTTCCATTTCTGGCTGCCTCATGCCATGGCCGCGCCAACGCCGGTTTCCGCGTACCTGCACTCGGCGACAATGGTGAAGGCTGGTCTGTTCCTGATGGCGCGCATGTGGCCGGTTCTGGCCGGGACCGAGGCGTGGTTCTACATCGTCGCCACCACCGGCCTGATAACCATGCTGATCGGTGCAGTGATCGCGCTGTTCAAGGATGACCTCAAGGCGCTGCTGGCCTTTTCGACAGTGTCGCATCTGGGGCTGGTCACGATGCTGCTGGGGTTCGGCACCAAGATCGCGGTCGTGGCCGCCATCTTCCACATCATCAACCACGCCACTTTCAAGGCCGCCCTGTTTATGACCGCCGGGATCGTGGACCACGAAACCGGCACCCGGAACATCAAGCGCCTGGGCGGGCTGCGCCATTTGATGCCGATCACCTTCACGATCGGGACAATCGCCGCTTTGTCCATGGCAGGGATTCCACCTCTGAACGGTTTCCTGTCGAAGGAAATGATGCTGGAAGAAACCGTGCACACGGTCTGGCGAAACTCGCACTATCTGGTGCCAGCCCTTGCCCTGGTGGCCGCGATCTTCTCTGCCGCATATTCCTTCCGGTTCGTGTCCCACGTCTTCCTGGGCCCTGAACGCGAAGATTACCCTGCGCACCCGCATGACCCGCCAGTGGGGCTGTGGCTGGCTCCGGCATTCCTGGTTGTGCTGGTCGTGCTGATCGGCCTGAACTCGGCCGCCATCGTCGGCCCCTTGGTTGCGGTTGTGTCTTCCGCGGTCATCGGTGGCGAAAAGCTGCCCTATTATTCACTGAAGCTGTGGCACGGGTTCACGCCCGCCTTGTACATGTCGATCGTCGCAACTTTTGGCGGCCTCTTCCTGTTGGCTTTGCACCGGCGCGGCGAGCACGTCTGGAATATCCTGCCCCGCCCCGAGGCCAAGACCATCTTCGACGCCGTGATCGGCGGATTTACCGCCGCCAGCCGCTGGATCACGGACGAGTTGCACAACGGAGTCATCAGCCGCTATGCGATCATCCTGATCGCCTTTACGGTCGGCCTTGGATACTATGCCTATTCGACCGGTACGATTGGCGTGGAAACGCGGGTTCCGCTGCCGGCTCCGATCATTCCGATCATCGGCTGGCTGTGCCTGATCGTGGCGACGATGGGCATCATGTGGTTCCACCGGAACCGTTTGCTATCACTTGTTTTGATCGGTGTCGTAGGCCTGATCGTGTCGATGGCCTTCAACTATCTGTCCGCGCCTGATCTGGCTCTGACGCAGATCTCGGTCGAAGTCGTGACGATGATCCTGCTGCTGCTGTCGCTGAATTTTCTTCCGACCGAGACCCCATGGGACAGCAGCGCGGCACGGCGCTGGCGTGATGCTGCCATTTCAGTGGTGGCCGGCATCGGCGCAGGGGGCTTGATCTATGCGCTCATGCTGCGCGATTTCGCCTTCCCGACGATTTCGGAGTTCCACCTGGCCAATTCCTACAAGGGTGGCGGCGGAACCAACGTGGTCAACGTGATCCTGGTGGACTTCCGGGGATTTGATACCTTCGGCGAGATCATCGTGCTGGGGATCGCGGCCCTTATCATCTTTGCCCTGACCGAGGCCGTGCTGGGCACCAGTGTCCGCGCCTATCTGCTGAACCGCAAACCGCACTGGCCCCAGTCAGGTGACTCGCACCCGCTGATGATGGTTGTTGCGACACGTGTGATGATGCCGATCGCCCTGATGGTAGGTGCCTACATCTTCTTCCGCGGACACAACCAGCCCGGAGGCGGGTTCATCGCCGGTCTGGTGGTCGCGATCGCCTTCCTGATGCAGTACATGGCCAGCGGCTATACCTGGGCGATCGAGCGGCAGCGGTTCTACTACCATGGCACCATCGGCTGGGGTGTTCTGATCGCTGCGGCCACGGGTTTGGGCGCCTGGTTCAACGAGCGGCCCTTCCTGACAAGCGATTTCGGCTATCTGCATTGGCCACCGCTGGAAGAATTCGAATGGGCCACGGCCATGCTGTTCGACACAGGCGTGTTCCTAGCGGTTCTGGGCGCTGTGATGCTGGCCTTGGACAGCCTGTCGCGCTTTGCGTGGCGGCCGGGCATGGCGCAGGAATTCCCGATGGACATCAACCCGTTGCGGGATGATCTGGCCGAAGAACAAGAAAAAGCGAAGGAGCAGGGCTGATGGAAGCACTCGTCGCATCGGCCGTTGGCGTTCTGACCGCCGCAGGGATCTTTCTGATCCTGCGTCGCCGGACCTTTCCAGTCATCTTGGGCCTGTCTCTGCTGACCTATGCGGTCAACGTGTTCCTGTTCGCCACGGGACGGCTGGCCGTGAACGCGCCGGCGGTGCTGAACAAATACGAAGAGGTTCCCTATACCGATCCATTGCCGCAGGCTCTGGTGCTGACGGCTATTGTGATCTCGTTCGGGATGACAGCTGTGATCGTGATGATCGCTTTGGGGGCCTACCTGTCCTCGAAGGATGACCACATAGACATGGCCGCGCAGGACAGTGTGGATGACGCAGGAGAAGACGCATGAACCACTGGATCGTTGCGCCGATCGTCCTGCCCGCGATCCTGGCCCCCTTCATCATCATGGTTCTGCGGTACCATCTGGACCTGCAGCGTATCTTTTCAGTCGCCGGTGTGGTGGGTCTGCTCGGCATCGCGCTGACCATCACTGCGCAGGCGGCGGGAGGCGAGATTTACGTCTACGAGTTGGGCGATTGGCCGGCCCCGTTTGGCATTGTTCTGGTCCTTGACCGGCTGTCCGCGATGATGGTGCTGCTGACGGCGTTGCTGGCCTTGCCTGTCGTGCTGTACGCCATCGCGTCCGGATGGGACGAACGCGGCAACCACTTTCACCCGTTGTTCCAATTCCAGCTGATGGGTGTCTGCGGCGCCTTCCTGACCGGGGACGCTTTCAACCTGTTCGTATTCTTCGAGGTGCTGTTGATCGCCTCCTACGGCCTGATGACCCACGGCGGCGGCGCCGTAAGGCTGAAAGCCGGGGTGCAATACGTCACCTACAACCTCTTGGGGTCAACCCTGTTCCTGTTTGCATTGGGCACGATCTATTCGGTTACCGGTACCCTGAACATGGCTGACCTGGCCGTGCGCGTCGCTGAAATTCCGGCCGAAGACACCGCCCTGTTGCGCGTGGGTGCGGTTCTGCTGTTGCTGGTCTTCTGCATCAAAGCCGCTGTCCTGCCGCTGCATTTCTGGCTGCCCGCCAGCTATGCCAACGCGCCGCTGCCAGTGGCCGCGCTGTTTGCGATCATGACCAAGGTGGGGGCCTATTCGATCCTGCGGGTTTATACTTTGGCATTCGGCCCGGATGTTGCCGTCACCGAAGGACTGGTTGGTGACTGGCTACAACCTGCCGCGCTGTTGACCCTTGCCATCGGTTCGATCGGCATTCTGGGCACGCGGCACATCGCGCGCATGGTTGCGTTTTGCGCCATCGCCTCGATGGGAACGCTGCTGGTGGCTATTTCTTTGTTCACCGCGACGGCCACAGCCGCCGCTCTGTACTACGTCTACCATTCAACCCTTGCGACCGCGCTGCTGTTCCTGGTGGCCGATCTGGTGATGGAACGTCGAGGAGGGGCCATTGCGCCCCGCCCCCCGATGCCGCAAAGCGGGCTGATCTCGGCGCTGTTCTTTGTTGGAGCCATAGCGATGGCGGGCATGCCGCCGTTGTCAGGGTTCATCGGCAAGCTTCTAGTGCTGGATGCGTCGTGGTATGCGCCGGATGCCACTGCGGTCTGGGCGGTCGTTCTGATCGGATCCTTTGTCACCATCGTGGGTCTGGCTCGCGCTGGGTCCCTGATCTTCTGGAAAAGCTATGACGCCAGCACACAGATTAAACCGGAACCCGAAACCGAGGCCATCAACGATGATGAACCGTCGCACCGGCCCGCGCCTGAACCGCAGCCGGGGCTGGCGTTCACCTCGGTGTTCGGAGTGGTTCTGGGTCTCGTCCTGCTGACCCTGTTCGCCGGACCCTCGCTGGACTACACTCGCAAGACCGCCGCGCAACTGTTCGCGCCGGAACAGTACATCTCGGCCGTATTGGGAAGGGAAGACTGATGAAACTGCTGCGCCGGATATTCCCCCACCCGCATCTGAGCTTCCTGCTGACTCTGGTCTGGGTGCTGTTGGCCAACGCGCCCTCGCTGAACTCACTGGTCTTTGGATTGCTTCTGGGGATCATCATACCCTTCATCACCCAACCCTACTGGCCCGACCGACCCGTCCTGCGGAACTGGCCCATGGTCGTTGAGTACATGATCGTGGTTCTGTGGGACATCGTGGTGGCCAACGTGACCGTGGCACGCATCATCCTGTTCAAACGCGACGCGGACAGGCAGCCGAACTGGATTTCAATCCCGCTGGAACTGCGCACACCCGAAGCGATCACGGTTCTGGCTGGAACCATCACCATGACGCCGGGCACCGTCAGTTGCGACCTCTCGGCCCAAGGGCATTGTCTGCTGGTCCATTGCCTGGACGCTCCGGATCCGGGCGCGGTACGTGACCAGATCAAGCAGCGTTACGAGCGCCGCCTGAAGGAGATTTTCGAATGATCGAATATGCAATCTATTTTGCCTTTGCCTGCTTTGGGGCCGCGATCATGATGTGCCTGTGGCGGATCATCACCGCCGACGGTGTGGGAACGCGAGTGCTGGCTCTCGATACGATGGTGATCAACACCATCGCCTTGATGATCCTGTACGGCCTGCATCTGGGCACCGAGATCTTTTTCGAAGCCGCCATGATCATTGCCATGCTCGGGTTTGTTTCGACCGTGGCCTATGCGCGCTTCATGCTGCGCGGCAACATTATCGAGTGAGGCCGCCATGGAATTCATCTTCGAGCTTCTGATTGCATTTTTCCTGATCGTTTCAGGGATTTTCGGCTTTGTCGGGTCTTTTGGCATGATCAAGCTGAAGGATCCGATGTCGCGGCTGCACGCCCCGACCAAAGCCACCACGCTGGGCGTGGGCGGTGTGTTGCTGGCCTCGATCTTTCATTCGATCCTGATCGAGCAGCGCCTTTCCATGCATGAACTGCTGATCACGCTGTTCCTGTTTCTGACGGCTCCGATCACGGCTCTGTTCATTGCCAAGTGGCACATTCATCGCCATGAAGCCCCCGAAGATCTGCCGGACGCGGGCGAAGACAAGCTCTGGGCCACCCACGCGGTCGAGCAGGTCGAAGACGTCCCGGATCACAGCGCGAACTGACTTCATGAAAACACCTTCGTTGCCACTTACCCGCGATCTGGTTCTGGTGGGCGGAGGTCATACGCACGCGCTTTTCCTTCGGAAATGGGGGATGAACTCCCTACCCGGCGCGCGGTTGACTGTGATCAATCCTGGCCCGACCGCGCCCTATTCCGGGATGTTGCCCGGATATGTCGCGGGGCACTACGCGCGCCGCGACCTGGACATCGATCTGATCCGGCTGGCACGGTTTGCGGGGGCCCGGATCATTTTGGGGGCCGCGATCGGCCTGGACCTGAACCGGCGGCTGGTGAATGTGGCCGATCATCCTGATGTCGCTTTCGATGTTGCCTCGATCAATGTCGGAATCACATCGGACATGCCGTCTTTGCCCGGGTTCACGGAACATGCCATCCCTGCAAAACCTCTTGGTCCCTTTGCCGCAAAATGGGCCCAGTACCTGGAGACAACCGACCCTGCTTCGGTGGCGGTCATTGGCGGCGGTGTCGCGGGCGTCGAACTGGCGATGGCCATGGCCCATGCTCTGCGCGCCAAGGGTCGGCAAGCAACGGTCACTCTGATCGACAAGGCGCATATCCTGACAGCGATAAACCCCAAGGCCGCCCAGACCATTCGGCGGGCGATGGAACAGCTTGGCATCGATTGCATCGAACAGGCCGAAATTGCGCAGATCACACCCGAAGGCGTGCAACTGACCGATGGGCGTCACATCACGGCCGATTTCACAACTGGCGCGGCGGGCGCCCGCCCCTATGACTGGATCGGTCTGACCGGACTGGACCTGCAAGACGGCTTTATCCGAGTGAACGGGTATTTGCAGTCCAGCGATCCATCGGTCTTCGCAGTCGGCGACTGCGCTCATCTGGATGACACGCCGCGCCCCAAGGCTGGCGTCTTTGCCGTACGAGAGGCTCCCGTTCTCTTCAACAACCTGCGCGCAGCTCTCGGGGCTGGAACCATGCGCCGGTACAAGCCGCAGAAGGATTACCTGAAGCTGGTCTCGCTGGGGGAACGCTCGGCACTGGCCGAGCGCTTTGGGACGTCATTCAGCGGACCTGTGATGTGGCGGTGGAAAAACCATATCGACCAGAAGTTCATGCGTCGCTTTCGTGAGCTGCCCCAGATGTCAGCCCCCGCAATTCCCCGTCACCATGCGGATGGACTGCGCGATGCTCTGGGCGACAAGCCCATGTGCGGCGGTTGCGGCGCCAAGGTAGGTCGCGGCGCCTTGCAGGCCGCGCTATCCGCGGTACAGCGATCCGATCGTCCGGATGTCACGCCACTACCCGGCGATGATGCAGCGATGTTGACCTTTGGAGGCGTCCGGCAGGTGCTGACGTCAGATCATTTGCGCAGCTTCGTTCCGGACCCTGTTCTGATGACCCGCATCGCGGCCAATCACGCTCTAGGGGACATCTGGGCGATGGGTGCGACCCCACAGGCCGCGACAACCACTCTGATCCTGCCGCGCATGTCCTCCCAGCTGCAACACCGCACCATGGCTGAAATCATGCAAACCGCGACCGAAGTCATGCGCGGCGCCGGGGCTGAGATCGTCGGCGGCCATAGCTCGATGGGCGATGAGCTTACCATCGGCTTCACCATCACAGGTTTGTGCCAGTCTGATCCGATCACCCTGTCCGGCGGGCGGCCCGGTGATGTGTTGATCCTGACCAAACCGATTGGCAGCGGCGTCCTGATGGCCGCGGAAATGGCAAGGCAAGCCAACGGCGAGTGGGTAGTGGCCGCCTATGACCACATGACGCGGCCGCAGGGTGACGCCGCACGCATTCTGGCCCAGGCCCAAGCCATGACTGACGTCACCGGGTTCGGACTGGCCGGGCATCTTGTTGGCCTGTGCGAGGCATCCAACTGTGGCGCAGTCTTGAACCTGGACGCAGTCCCGGTCATGGAGGGCGCGCTCGAGCTTAGCCAGCAAGGTGTTCGGTCCAGCTTGTTCAACGACAATCGTTCCATCGCGCCCGAAGTTTCAATCGGCGGCAAGGCCGATCTGCTGTTCGATCCTCAAACCGCAGGTGGGTTGCTGGCTGCCGTTTCGGCCGACGACGCACGAAATATCTGCGACCATTTGCGTGCCGCTGGTTACCCGGCTGCAGTCATCGGTGTATTGAGCGACACACCCGGCCTGCGCCTTCAGAGCTGAACCACAACCCCTTCGATTTCCGACGCGACCTGATCCAGCCCGTCCGTGGTCAAGGACGCGGCATGAACGCACGCGATCACATCACACTGGTGGTTTCTCCGCGACTTTTCGTAAGCCGGGTCATAGTGCTGCTCCATCAAGGCGCGCGTCAGGGCCGTCTTGTTGCCCTCGGCAATCTGCGCCATCCACGCATCCACGACATCATGCCCCCGGTGAAACCGCAGCGGCGACAGGCGGTCCTGCAAACGCTCAGCATCGGACAGGATGTCGTCATAGGCAGCGACAAGATAGTCCGTTCTCGCCTCGATATCTGCCGTGACAAGGATTCGCGGCGCTTGGCACAGGCTCTGCCAGACCGCTGGGGGCAGGATCAACGAACCGATTTTTGACGACTCGGCCTCGACCAATACGGGCCGTGCCGGATCAAGGGCGCACATGGCCGAAGCCAAGGCAGATTCGAACGCTTTCTGGCTGGGTTGTCCGCCAGGTTGCTCGCCCAGCAACGATCCGCGGTGATTGGCCAACGCTTCGAGATCCAGAACCTGCACCCCGCGCGTTTGCAACCGGGCCAGAAGTTCCGTTTTTGCAGTGCCGGTGTAGCCATCCAACGCCACCAGCTTGAACGGCAGCGGGTCATCATAGAGGTACTGCTTCACCAGACGCCGATAGCTGCGGTATCCGCCCTCGATCACCTCGGCTCGCCAGCCTATCTGCTGCAGCATCCAGGTGAAGGATCCTGACCGCTGACCGCCGCGCCAGCAATAGACCAGAGGTCGCCAACCTCCCTCGTGGAGGCTGAGCTGTGTCTCAATATGGTTGGCGGCATTGCGAAACACCAACGCGGCCCCCAGCTTGCGCGCCAAAAACGGGCTCTGCTGAACGTAGATCGTGCCGACACGTGCGCGTTCCTCATTGTCCAGAACCGGGAGGTTGATGGCACCGGGCAGATGGTCCTCGGCAAACTCGGCCGGGCTGCGCACATCGATGATCGTATCGAACGGATGCGCGTACAGCTGCGGCAGGTTTGAGAATTTCAGGGCCATGACAGGGGTTTAGCGCGCAGGATGGCAAAAGAAAAGAAGGCCCCGCTGATGTCATTCATTGGTTTCTGGCGCGATAAGGTCCGGCCCACTAGCCCGGTTGGAGTTAACGGCCGTGCCGACCCTGTGAAACTGCAACACATCCTCGGCGCCGGGTTTCATCAGGCGGGCTGCCCCCTTGCCGACCTCGCCCAGCCACAAGGCCCAATCCGCCGGTTCGATGATCAACGGCATCCGGTGATGCACCGCACGCACATTGTCGTTGGCTGCGGTCGTGACGATCGCGCAGGTCGCCTGCCGCGCCTCGCCCTCGCCCCAGTTCTGCCAAATCCCGGCAAAGGCGATGGGCGCACCATCGCTGCGGTGAAAGTACCAAGGCAGCCGCGCACCGTCCTGTGTCTTGGTCCATTCGTAGAAACCCGTGGCTACGATCAGACAGCGCCGATCACGGCAGGCTGCGCGAAAGGCCGGCTTCTGGGCCAGAGTTTCGGCGCGCGCGTTGATCAGCAGCGGACCGTCATTTTGGGTTTTGTACCAATGTGGCAAGAAACCCCATCGCAGCGGGTCCAACTGCCGCCCTCCCTCTCCGGCGCGCACGACATGCACCTGATTTGTCGGGCAGATGTTGTAGTTGGGCACCGCCGGCAATGCGTTTGAAGGCCGCGCAGCAAACAGCTGCGCCATGGCATCGTTGGGAAGAGTTATTGCAAACCGTCCGCACATGGGTAATGAACCAACAACAAAAGTTTCAATCAGGCACAGGGTCTCGCGCAGTCAGATGACAAATCAAGCACCAAATTCCCTCAAGGCCAAGGCGGTGGCGGATCTGGACTCCGGCAAGCTTCCTCAGGCTCTGAAGAAAGCTACCCTCGGCATCAAGAAATTCCCGAAAGACGCGGACTACCACGCGATTGCCGGGTTCGTTCTGACCGAGATGAAGCAGTACAAGAAATCGCTGCCGCATTTCCAGGAAGCCGCCCGCCTGAAACCGGACGACCCGCAATTCGTCGAAAACATCGCGAATGCACTGATGCAGACCGGCCAGATCGCGCGAGCGTTGGCCTATGCCGAAAAGATGGCCGAAAAGATGCCCGGCAACCGCGAGATCGTCCGGGTGATTGATGAAATCACGCTCAAGGGCAAGAACTGGCGCAGCATCATCGAGAACGCCACCAAGCGACTGATGACCGATCCAGACAACCCCAAGCTGCTGTCCACCCGCAGCAGGGCCTATGGGCGCGTCGGCTTCGTGGATGCGGCCTCGGCCGATATTGCGCGTGCATATGAGCTGGATCCCGACAACATCGAAATCGCCTTCCGCCGAGCGGTAGACCTGCACCAGGCCGGCGACAAGAAAGGCTGTACTGACCTCTTGTGGCGCGTCCTGGACAAGGATCCGTATCACGCATCGGCGTTGTTCCAATTGTCGTCGATGGTAGACGCCGAACAGGCCGAAGCACTGTTGCCCCGGGTCGAGGCTGCGATCGCAAAGCGGAAACACCCCAATTCGACTCTGGAATTCACGCTGGCACAGCTTCAATCGAAGATCGGTGGGCTGGAGGCCGCTCTTGCGCAGTTTGCAGTCGCAAACAGGGTGCAGCACGACGAAAACCCATACGATTTCGAAGAAGAAGAGCGCAAACTACGCCGCATATGCGCCCTGTTCCCCGACAGCGCGTCGGTCCCAAGTTCCGGGATCGAGGAAATGCCCCTGCCGATTTTCGTGATCGGACAGCCTCGGTCGGGTACCACCTTGATGGAAATGATGCTGAGTTCCGCCCCCGACATCGCGGGATGTGGAGAGCTGAACCTCGGGTCCGACCTGTCGGCGCCATACTCGAACGAAAAGAAGGCATTCTCGGACGCAGAAGCCGCGGAATTCGCCAAGCATTTCCGCGAGTTGATGCCTCCGATCCCCGAGGGCTCGATTGCTTTCGTCGACAAGATGCCGCACAACTACCAGCGGGTTGGTTTTCTTTTGGCAGCGTTCCCCAACGCCAAGATCATAAACATGCTGCGCGACCCGCGGGACGTCGGCCTGTCGAAATGGATCCGGCGTTTTCCTGCCGGAGGTATGCGGTACGCATCGAACCTGAACTCGATCGCGCACTCGGCCAACATGTATCGCCGCTACATGCAGCATTGGGACGCCATCTTCGGTGATCGCATCCTGACGGTGCCCTACGAAAAACTGGTGGCCGATCCCGAGACCTACAGCAAGCAGGTCGCAGAATTCTGCGGGATCGAATGGCGCGAAAGCATGATGCACCCGGAAGAAAACAAGAAACAGGTGCGTACGGCCAGTATCGACCAAGTGCGCAACAAAATCTCGACCAAATCGGTTGGCGGCTGGCGTCAGGTTGCGGATTATATCCGGCCCATGTTGGACGGTTTCGACCCCGAACTGTGGCCCGAGTACGAATTCGATTAAGCCGAAACCCAACAAAAAAGGCCGCATCCGGGGATGCGGCCTTTTCTTTCTTTGTGTCAGCAATCACTTCTGCTGGATACGTCCGTCCAGATAGGGCGTGTAGGGCCCATTGGCCGCAAGGTATTCAGCGGTCACATCCGCAAGATCGGGACCGAAGTCGTAGGCATTCTTGTCCTCGCCAGAGAACACCTTGTACCCGTCGCCACCGTTGCGGACATAGTTGTTGGTCACCACCAGATAGGTCTTGGCCGGATCGATTGGTACATAGCCATCACCCTCGGCCACCATGACCTCGGTCACGCGGCCTTCGTTGGGAGCAACCGACGGATCCCAGGTGAATTTCAGCCCGGCCACCTGCGGGAAGCGACCCTTGACCTCTTCTACCTGGCTGACGCCGTTTTCCAGCGCATCGATGATACCCTGCCCACTGATCTCGAAGGTCGAGAGCGTGTTCTGGAAGGGCAGAACGGTCAACACCTCGCCCATGGTCACGTCGCCCGCGTCGATCGAGGCGCGCAAGCCACCCGAGTTGGCGATGGCGATCTGAACGCCCTGATCGGCGACCCGCGCCAGCATGGCATCGGCCACCAGGTTACCCATCTCGCATTCCTGCACGCGGCAGATCGACCGATCACCTTCGATCGGAGCCGCGGCGTTGGCCACGACCTTGTTGCGGATCTCGTCCAGCGGCTTGGCCAGTTCTGCGATGCGATCCAGGGCAGCCTGATCCTCGGTCACGGTGTTGTCCATGATCAGCGGCTCACCGACCGCCTGAACCACGTTGCCGTCGTCATCGAAGGTCACGTTCAGCTCGCCCAGGAACTTGCCGTAGGCATAGGCCTGAACGATCTGCACCCCGTTCACCACGGTCGGGTACGGCCCGGCGGCCTTGTCCGAAGTGTTCGACAGGTAGGTGTTCGAGTGTCCGCCCACGATCACGTCAACACCCGTGGTTTCCTGCGCGACCCGCTGGTCGACGCCATAGCCCGAATGGCTGAGCACGATGATCTTGTTGATGCCTTCCCCCGTCAGCTTGTCCACCTCGGACTGAACCGCGGGAACAGGATCAGAGAACACGACATTCGGCCCGGGTGAGGCCAGCTCGTCGGTGTCTTCGGGGGTCAGGCCGATCAGGCCAATCTTCTCTCCACCCACTTCGATCACGGTCGAGGGCATGATCCGGTCGGTCAGCAGTTCCTCGTTCTCGATATTCGCATTGGACATCAGAACCGGGAAATCGACGGTGTCGATGAAGCCCGCCAGAACCTCGGGGCCATCATCGAATTCGTGGTTGCCCACGGTCATCGCGTCATAGCCCAGCTTGTTCATGAACTCGGCCGCGACTTTGCCCTTGTAGTAGGTATAGAACAAGGACCCTTGGAACTGGTCGCCGCCGTCCACGAGGATCGAGTTTTCGGCCCGCGCGCGGGCGTCGTTGACCGCGGTCACCAGTCGCGCCGAACCGCCGAAGCATTTGCCCTCGGCATTGTCCTCGGCGCCACAGCCACTGTCATATTTGTTGATCGGCTCGAACCGGGAATGGAAGTCGTTGGTGTGCAGAATGGTCAGCTTGTAGTCGGCCGCCGCCATGCCTGCAGTCAGACCAAGGGCCGCCACGGATGTCAGGAAACGGGTAATCATTTGAAACTCCCTGTTATTGATTGTCAGGATCGTGCGCCGAGGGCGGCAAAGAGTCAAAGGGGGAAATGCGGCTTGATTCTACCCCGCGCGCGGGGCATCACGGCGCCATGCTGATCTACAAGATATTCCGGGCCGAGGAATGGGCGGCCCTGCAGGCACAGGGCGAAACTCAGGGCGCGCCCATCGATGTGGCGGATGGGTTCGTGCATTTCTCCACCGCAGAACAGGCGGCGGAGACCGCGGCCAAACACTTTGCCGGGGCCGAAAACCTGACCCTCTTGGCCTGCGATGCCCAGAAAATGGGCGATGATCTGAAATGGGAGGTCTCGCGCGGCGGGGCCTTGTTCCCACATCTCTATCGCAACATGCGCATGGCGGATGTGATCTGGGCCAAGCCGCTGCCGCTGGAAAACGGCGCGCACCGCTTCCCCAAGGAGATGCGATGACCGGCCATATCGACCCCGACCGCGCCCATTTCGAGGCGTTCAAGGCGCTGGACCGCGATCACCCGATCGAGATGCTGAACCTGGTACGATTCCGCGCCAAGGCCGTCTATCCCGCAGGCCACGACCTGGCCGGCGCGGGGCTGAGCGGCGCCGAAGCCTATCGCCGGTACGGGGCCGAAACCGCCCCGATCATTGCGCGGCTGGGGGCCTCGATCATCTGGCGCGGCACGTTCCAGACAACGCTGATCGGCCCGCAGGGCGAAGCGTGGGACGAGATGTTCATCGCCCGTTACCCCTCGGCCCATGCGTTTCTCGCGATGGTGACCGACCCGGCCTATCGCGCGGCGGTCATTCACCGGCAGGCGGCGGTGGCCGACTCGCGCCTGATCCGCACCGCCCCTGCCCCAACCGGAGCGTCCTTCGGATGAAACTGACCGAGAAACTGGCCCTGGTCGCACTGCATCGCCTGGACCCCGAAACCGCGCACGGTCTTTCGATCACGGCGCTGAAAACGGGTCTGACCCCGGCGCCCGGTCCCGTTACCTCGATGCGCTTGCGCACGCAACTGGCCGGGCTCGACCTGCCCAACCCGGTGGGGCTGGCCGCCGGGTTCGACAAGAATGGCGAAGTCCTGGGCCCGCTGTCACGCGCAGGCTTTGGGTTTATCGAGGTGGGTGCCGTAACCCCGCGCCCGCAGCCGGGCAACCCCAAGCCGCGCCTGTTCCGCCTGACCGAGGACCGCGCCGCCATCAACCGGTTCGGCTTCAACAACGAAGGGATGGAGGCGATGGCCCGGCGTCTGGCGTACCGCCCCAAGGACGCGGTGATCGGCCTGAACCTGGGCGCCAACAAGGACAGCACCGACCGGGCGCGGGATTTTGCGCAGGTGCTGGCCCATTGCGGGCAATGGCTGGATTTCGCCACGGTGAATGTCTCGTCGCCCAACACCGAAAGGCTGCGCGACCTGCAGGGAAAAGAGGCGCTGAGCGCCCTGCTGGCAGGTGTGCTGGAAACCCGCGGAGCCTTGGCGCGGCCGATCCCGGTGTTTCTGAAGATCGCCCCCGACCTTACGGATGACGAACTGCGGGACATCGCCGATGTCGCCCGTGACACGGGCATCGACGGTGTCATCGCCACCAACACGACCTTGTCGCGCGAAGGACTGCGCAGCCCGCACAAGGATCAGGCCGGCGGATTGTCCGGCGCGCCTCTGTTCGGGAAATCGACCCGCGTTCTGGCCCGGCTGAGCCAGTTGACCGACGGGCAGATCCCGCTGATCGGCGCGGGTGGCATCGGCACGGCCGAACAGGCCTATGCCAAGATCTGCGCCGGGGCCTCGGCCGTGCAGTTCTATACCGCGATGGTCTATGGCGGCCTGTCACTGGCGGCCGAGATCGCGCAAGGGCTGGATGCCCTGCTGGCGCGGGACGGGTTCAAGTCGGTGGCTGACGCCGTCGGCAGCAAACGAGAGGATTGGCTGTGATCGAATACTGGCACAACCCACGCTGTTCAAAATCGCGCGCCGGGCTGGCACTGCTGCAGGACCGCGGCGCCGAAGTCACCGTTCGCAAATATCTCGAGGACGCGCCCAGCGCGGATGAGCTGCGAGCGGTGCTGTCCCGGCTGGGCATCCCGGCGATCGAGATGATGCGCAGGGGCGAGGCGCGGTTCAAGGAACTGGGGATGAGCAAGGATACACCCGAGGAAGCCCTTGTTCAGGCCATGGCCGAGAACCCGATCCTCATCGAACGCCCCGTCGGGATCACCGCCGACAAAGCCGCCATCGGCCGCCCGCCCGAGAACCTGCTGACCCTGCTCTAGGCCACCTGCGCCTCGAGCCGGGGGTAGCGCAGGCCCAGCGTCACCGCGCGGGCGGTGTTCAGCACCATCAGCGCGGCCCACAGCCCGTGATTGCCCATGGTCGGCACCAGCAGGAACAGCGCCACCACATAGATCGCCACCGACTGGATCATGGCGGTGCGCATGGCGCGGGTCCAGGTGGCGCCGATAAAGATGCCGTCGAACATCCAGCTGGCAACGCCGATCACCGGGGCCAGTGCCGCCCAGATCAGGTATTCGCGCGCCGCGACCCGCACATCGGGCGCGGTGGCCATCAGGTCGATCAACGCGGGCCCCGCTACAAAAAACGTGACCCCCAGCAGCAGAGCCCCACCGACGCCCCATTGCGACGCCATGACCGAGGCGCGCCGGACCTGGTATCGGTCCTTGGCCCCAACGGCGCTGCCCACCAGCGCCTCGGCGGAAAAGGCGAACCCGTCCAGTGCAAAGGCGGTGATTTCCAGGAACTGGAGCAGCACCTGGTTGGCGGCCAGCGTCACGTCGCCCAGATCGGCGCCAACGAACAGAAAGGTGGTGAAGGACCCGGTCAGCAGGACCGACCGGATCATGATGTCGCCATTGACCTGCATCATCCGGCGCAGGCGGGCGGGGTCAAAGATCCGCGCCCAATCGCGCCATTGATTGCCCCCGAACGCATCGCGGCACAGCCACAGGCCCAACGCCAAACCCGTCCATTCGGCGATCAGAGTGGCCACCGCCACACCTTCGACGCCCCAGCCCAGGCCTAGCACGAACCATAAATCCAGCAGGATGTTCAGCCCGTTCATCCAGACCTGAAGCACGAACACGCCGCGCGTGCGTTCGACCGCGATCAGCCAGCCCGTCACGGCATAAAGCGCAATGGTGGCCGGTGCGCCCCAGATGCGTATCTCGAGGTAATCGCGCGTCAGCGCCTCGACCTCGGGGCTGGCGGGCGACAGCGCGAAAGCCCCGGCTAAAATCGCCACCTGCGCCACGATAAAGAATAGCCCCGCCGCGCCGCCCAAGAGCAGACCGCGCATAAGCAACGCACCGGTTTCCGCCGTGTCTCCCGCGCCTCGGGCCTGTGCGGCCAAGCCGGTCGTGCCCATGCGCAGAAAGCCGAACACCCAATAGATCGTGGCCAGAATGACCGCACCGATGCCAACTGCGCCGATCGGGGCGGCCTGCCCCATCTGGCCGACCACGCCAGTATCCACCGCGCCCAGAATCGGCACCGTCGCGTTGGACAGCACGATCGGCACCGCGATCTTCAGCACCCGTCTGTGCGTAATGGGTGCCGAGGCGTCCCGCATTTTGCTCAGCCCTTGGCCGAAGGCTCTTGCGGCATCAGGAAATGCCCTGTGGCCTGCGCGAACAGCTTGGCGTGGTTGTCCTGCCAGGCCTCGACGCGCACCGAGGCATACCGCCGCCCTGCCCGGCTGATGAAGGCGCGTGCATAGGCATCGCGCGGCAGGCCCGAGCGCAGGTAGTCCACCGTGAAGTCGATGGTCTTGGGAAAGCGGATATTGTGATCGGAGATGATGTCCTCGGCATCGATCTCACCGCTTTCGATGCGCGAGAACAGGTGCTCCCAGCTGAGCGTGATCACCGCCGTCACCTCGAGAAAGGCCGCCGTGACGCCCCCATGAATCGCCGGCAGGAATGGGTTGCCGATCAGCTTTTCGTCGAAATTCAGAACTCCGGTCAGTTCGTCTCCGCGCCGGTCGAAGCTGATGTTGAGGAACCGGATATACGGGACCCCCTCGACCAGCGCCTTGAGGGCCGCGTCGCGCCGCTGTTTCACCACCTGCATCGGTTCGGGGCGGGGTCTTGCCATCTCACTTCCCCTCGACAGTGAAGGCGCCCGAGGCGGTGGCCACCGGGCGATCCTGATCGTCGTCCGTCGCGGTCGCGCGCACGAAGGCCACGTTGCGCGTGATGTGATAGCAGGTCGCGCGGGTGGTGATCGTCTGGCCGGGTGTTGCGGCGCGCATGTAGTCGATGCGCAGGTCGATGGTGGCTGTGCCGCCGGGCGCGGCCGGGTGGCTCATGACCGCGGCCCCGCAGCAGGTATCCAGACTGGCCGACACCGCCCCACCGTGAATCACGCCCGTGCGGGGATCGCCGATCAGATCTTCGTTGTAAGGCATGGTGATTTCGGCCTCGCCCTCGCCGATATGGGTCAGGGTCAGGCCCAGGGCCCGCGCATGGGGGATCGCCTCGATGAACTGGCGGGCGAGTACTGTTTTGTCGACCATGAGGTTCAGTCCTGTTGTCCTGCCCCTTTATGATCTGCTCTGCGCGCAAAGGGCAAGCCCGCCTGTTGCGCTTGTCCGCACAACGCCCTAGGTTGCAACCGAGGAGAACAGGAATGTCCGACAAGCGTTTGTCATTCAAAGAGATGTGCGCCGAGTTCGACGTGACTCCGCGCACCCTGCGCTACTACGAGTATATCGAGCTGCTGCAGCCAGACCGGGAAGGACGGTCCCGGTTTTACGGTCCGCGCGAGCGTGCGCGGATGAAGCTGATCATGCGTGGCCGAAAGTTCGGTTTCCCACTTGAGGAAATCCGGCAGTGGTTGCTGATCTACGAAGATCAAGGCAACAAGGCCCAGATGGCCACCTTTGTCGAAATGGCCGACCGCCAGATGGAAGAACTGCGTCAGCAGCGTCAGCAACTGGACGAAGCCATGGACGAGTTGCAGCGCCTTCGCGATCAAACGGCCAACTCGCTGACCTAAATCGGCCAGTTCGATCCCCCCAAATCCATCCTTCATTTCACCGGAAATCTGCATTTTTCCGCTGGCGCCCTGCCGCCTGCCCGTCGGAGTCGAACCGCGCGGGTACAGTGGATTTGGCTGGCCCAACGGAAAGAAAATTGCCAACCCGCCGCTTTACGCGACCGGAAGTTACGTCAATTTCTTAGTGACGCAGCGTCTGGATTACGTAAACGTCAATCTCATGTTGTAAAGCGGCCATCGACTGCGCAACTTTCTCATGACGCCAGCGACGAGAGGGTGACCAATGACCGAAGATCTTATGACCATCCGCGAGATGTGCGAGACCTATGACGTCACGCCGCGGACCTTGCGGTTCTACGAAGCCAAAGAGCTCTTGTTTCCGATCCGTGAGGGCCAGAAACGGCTGTTCACCAAACGTGACAGGGCGCGACTCAAGCTGATCCTGCGCGGCAAACGCTTTGGTTTCAGCCTGGAAGAGATTCGACAGCTTCTGGATCTGTACCATGTCGGCGACCAGCAACTGACCCAGATGACCCGCACCTATGAAATCGCGTGCGAACGTCTGGCGGACATGGAAGCCCGCCGCGAGGAACTGACTCAGGCCATTGACGATCTGAAGGAGCAGTTGCGCTGGGGCGAGAAGGTCATCGCCTCGATGAAACAGGAAAAGAAGGCGGCCGAGTAACTCCTCGCCCGCCTGCCACCCGGACATCTGAATTAAGGGAGCTTCAAATGCCCGTTTACAACGCGCCTACCAAAGACACGCAGTTCGTTCTGCATGACGTTCTGAAAATCTCGGCCTCGGATATTCCGGGCTACAATGAGCTGGAGCCCGAGTTCACGGGCGCCGTTCTGGAAGAGGCCGGCAAGGTCGCCGTCAACCTGCTGCACCCGCTGAACGTGGTCGGCGACACCGAAGGCTGCCGGTTGGAAAACGGCGTCGTCTACACCCCGACCGGGTTCAAGGATGCGTTCGAGCAGGTCAAGGAAGGCGGCTGGACCGGTCTGGACATGCCCGAGGAATATGGCGGCCAGAACATGCCTTATGTTCTTGGCACGGCCGTGGGCGAGATGTTCTCGGCCGCGAACCAGGCTTTCACCATGTATCAGGGCCTGACCCACGGCGCGGCCTCGGCCATCCTGGCGCATGGCACCGACGCGCAGAAAGACACATATCTGCCCAAGATGGTCAGCTGTGAATGGACCGGCACCATGAACCTGACCGAGCCGCATTGCGGCACCGATCTGGGCCTGATGCGCACCAAGGCCGAGCCGCAGGGCGATGGCAGCTACAAGATCACCGGCCAGAAGATCTTTATCTCGTCCGGCGATCACGACATGGCCGACAACATCATCCACCTGGTGTTGGCCAAGATCCCCGGCGGACCCGAGGGCATCAAGGGCGTGTCGCTGTTCATCGTCCCCAAGTTCCTGGTGAACGAAGACGGCAGCCTGGGCGAGCGCAACGGCGTTTCGGTCGGCAAGATCGAAGAAAAAATGGGCATCCACGGCAACTCGACCTGCGTGATGAACTATGACGGCGCAACCGGCTACCTGCTGGGTCAGGAACACAAAGGCATGCGCGCCATGTTCACCATGATGAACGAAGCGCGTCTGGGTGTCGGTATGCAAGGTCTGGCTCAGGCCGAGGCCGCCTATCAGAACGCGCTGGAATACGCCAAGGACCGCCTGCAGGGCCGCGACGTGACCGGTACCAAAAACCCTGACGGTCCGGCCGATCCGCTGATCGTACATCCCGACATCCGCCGCAGCCTGATGGACCAGAAAAGCTTTGTGGAAGGCGCGCGGGCCTTCATCCTGTGGGGCGCGACCCTGATCGACAAGGCGCACCGCGCAGGCGACAAGGACGCCAACGGGCTGATCTCGCTGATGACCCCGGTCATCAAGGGCTTTCTGACCGACGAGGGCTATGACATGACCGTTCAGGCCCAGCAGGTCTATGGCGGCCATGGCTACATCGAGGAATGGGGCATGTCGCAATACACCCGCGACGCCCGCATCGCCATGATCTACGAAGGCGCCAACGGCGTTCAGGCGCTGGATCTGGTGGGCCGCAAGCTGGCGCAGGACGGCGGCAAGCATGTTATGGCCTTCTTCGACTTGGTCAAAACCTTCTGCAAGGAAAACAGCGGCAAGGACGAAGCCTATGACAAGGCGTTCATCGAACCGCTGAAGGCCGCGTCGAAGGATCTGCAGGCCGCCGGCATGTACTTCATGCAGAACGGCATGACCAACCCGAACAACGCTCTGTCGGGCTCGTATGACTTCATGCACATGTTCGGTCATGTCTGCTTGGGCCTGATGTGGGCTCAGATGGCCAAGGCCGCGCAGGAATCGCTGGATGCCGGTGCGTCCGACAAGGACTTCTACGAAACCAAGATCGCCACCGGCCGCTACTACATGGCGCGCCGTCTGCCGGCCACGGGCATGCACCTGGCGCGGATCCAGACCGGCGCCGACACGGTGATGGCACTGGACGCGGCGAACTTCTGATCCCAGTCTGGTTCCGGGCGGCCCTGCCCGGAACCAGCGCTCATGGAGGAGATGACATGCCCAAACGCTTTCGCCTGACCCGCCGCTTTCCCGTCGCCATGACCGAGGACGGGTATCGAAAACTCAAGGGGTTTGCCCGCGAGGCCGGGCTGGACGAAGGAGAGGCGCTGTCATTCCTGTTCGAGAATTTCAACAGCGTGATCGACGAGGAGAACCTGACCCACCGGCTGCGCATTTTCAATTCCGAGCTTGAGGCGCGCAAACGCTAAACGCCCCCGATGCCTGGCCCAGGCCCGGCGTGTTTTCAGCAAGACAAGTCCGAACGCGGCTGCGGCCCGCGAGACAGGTCTTTCTTGAAACACGTGCGTGACGAAACCGTACAAACCGCCTTGGGAGGGGTGAGTGCATGACGATAAAACTGCATTGCTTCGGAGAAAGCGGAAACTCATACAAGGCTGCCTTGGCACTTGAGATGTCGGGGCTGGAATGGGAGCCGGTCTTTGTCGATTTCTTCAACGGCCAGACCCGAACCCCCGAATACCGCGCCGAAGTCAACGAAATGGGCGAAGCGCCGGTTCTGATCGACGGAGATTTCCGGACCAGCCAGTCGGGCGCGATTCAGGCCTATGTCACCGAGAAGTCCGGAAAATTCGGCGGCAAGACGCGGGAAGAGAACTATGACATCCTGCGCTGGGTGCTGTGGGACAACCACAAGTTCAGCTCGATGGCAGGCATGACCCGGTTCCTGATCAACTTTCTGCCCGAACAGCACCGCAACCCGGATGTGATCGCCTTCAACCAGGGCCGACTGAAAGCCGCCTATCAGGTGCTGAACGCGCATCTTGAGGGGCGCGACTGGATCGTCGGCGACAGCGTGACCAACGCCGATCTCAGCTGCTGCGGCTACCTCTATTACCCCGAACCGTTCGGCTTTGACCGTGCCGAATGGCCCCATATCGACGCCTGGCTGACCCGCCTGTCCGAGCAGCCCGGCTGGAAACACCCCTATGACCTGATGCCCGGCAATCCGTCGGATCGAGCTTGAGGAGAGAAGTATGAGCGAAGCTTACATTTATGATGCCCTGCGCACCCCGCGCGGCAAGGGCCGCAAGGACGGCAGCCTGCACGAGGTGACCTCGGTGCGCCTGTCGGCGGTGGCCCTGAACGCCATCAAGGAACGCAACAACCTGGAAGGCCACGCCGTCGAGGACGTGATCTGGGGCAACGTCACCCAGGTAATGGAACAGGGCGGCTGCCTGGCGCGGTCGGCGGTTCTGGCCTCGGACCTGGATGAATCGATCCCCGGTCTGGCCATCAACCGGTTCTGCGCATCCGGCATGGAGGCCGTGAACCTGGCCGCCAACCAGGTCAAGGGCGGCGCGGGCGAGGCCTATATCGCCGGTGGCGTCGAGATGATGGGCCGCGTGCCCATGGGCAGCGATGGCGCCGCGATCGCAGTCGATCCGTCGCTGGCGATGGAGACCTATTTCGTCCCGCAGGGCATTTCGGCCGACATCATCGCCACCGAATACGGTTTCAGCCGCGACGATGCTGACGCGCTGGCCGTCGAGTCTCAGAAACGCGCGGCCAAGGCGTGGGAAGAGAACCGCTTTGCCAAGTCGGTGATCTCGGTGAAGGACCGCAACGGTCTGACCATTCTGGACCGCGACGAATACATGCGCCCCGGCACCGACATGCAGAGCCTCGGCGCGCTGAACCCCTCGTTCCAGATGATGGGCGAGCAGATGCCCGGTTTCGACAAGGTGGCGATGCTGAAATACCCGCATCTGGAAAAGATCAACCACATCCACCACGCCGGCAACAGCTCGGGCATCGTGGATGGCGCGGCGGCCGTTCTGATCGGCAACAAGGAATTCGGCGAGAAATACGGCCTGAAGCCGCGCGCCCGCATCAAGGCCACCGCCAAGATCGGCACCGACCCGACCATCATGCTGACCGGCCCGGTTCCGGTGACCGAAAAGATCCTGGCCGAAACCGGCATGAAGATCAGCGATCTGGATCTGTTCGAGGTCAACGAGGCCTTTGCGTCGGTCGTGCTGCGTTTCCAGCAGGCGTTTGACGTCGACCCGGCGCTGGTCAACGTCAATGGCGGCTCGATCGCCATGGGCCACCCGCTGGGCGCCACCGGCGCGATCATCATCGGCACCCTGCTGGACGAGCTGGAGCGCCAGGACAAGGAAACCGGTCTGGCCACCTTGTGCATCGCATCCGGCATGGGCGCGGCAACCATCATCGAACGTGTGTAACGGCGGGGATCAGGAGAAGAAAAATGGCTGATTTTACACTGACCAAAGACGCCGACGGCGTTGGCATCATCACCTGGGACGTCCCCGGCAAGACCATGAACGTGATGTCGTTCGACGGCCTGTCCGAACTGAACGACTGCATCGATCAGGCCCTGGCCGATGACGAGATCAAAGGTATCGTGATCACCAGCGGCAAGGAAGGCTCGTTCGCCGGCGGCATGGACCTGAACCTGCTGGCGGTGATGAAGGAACAGGCGGGCGACGACCCGGCCAAGGGCCTGTTCGAAGGCACGATGAAGATGCACGCCCTGCTGCGCAAGATCGAGCTGGCCGGCATGGACCCCAAGACCAAGAAAGGTGGCAAGCCGATCGCGGCCGCCCTGCCCGGCACCGCCGCCGGCATCGGGATGGAGCTGCCGCTGGCCACGCACCGCATCTTTGCCGCCGAGAACCCCAAGGCCAAATACGGCCTGCCGGAAATCATGGTCGGCATCTTCCCCGGCGCAGGCGGCACCACGCGTATGGTCCGCAAAGTGGGCGCCATCGCGGCGGCTCCGCTGCTGCTGGAAGGCAAGATGCTGGACGTGAAAAAGGCCAAGGGCGCAGGCTACATCGACGAGATCGCAGCCGATCCGCTGGCCGCGGCCAAGGAATGGGTGCTGAACGCCAAGGACGCCGATCTGGTCAAACCGTGGGACGCCAAGGGCTACAAGATGCCCGGCGGCGCACCGTATCACCCTGCGGGGTTCATGAACTTCGTGGGCGCCTCGGCGATGGTAAACGGCAAGACCCAAGGCGCCTTCCCGGCAGCCAAAGCCTTGCTGAGCGCGGTCTATGAAGGCGCACTGGTCGATTTCGACACTGCGCTGAAGATCGAGGCGCGCTGGTTCACCTCGGTGCTGATGAACCCGTCCTCGGGCGCGATGATCCGCTCGCTGTTCCTGAACAAGGAAGCGCTGGAAAAAGGCGCCGTTCGTCCGCAAGGTATTCCGGATCAGTCGGTCAAGAAGATCGGCGTTCTGGGTGCCGGCATGATGGGCGCGGGCATCGCGCTGGTCTCGGCGCAGGCAGGGATGGAGGTCGTGCTGATCGACCGCGATCAAGCCGCCGCCGACAAGGGCAAGGCCTATACCGAAGCCTATCTGGACAAGGGCATGAAGCGTGGCAAGGTCACGGCCGAGAAGAAAGAGGCTATGCTGGCCCGCATCACCGCCACGCCGGATCTTGAGAAACTGGCAGGCTGCGATCTGATCATCGAAGCCGTGTTCGAGGATCCCAAGGTCAAGGCCGAGATGACCCAGAAGGTCGAGGCGATCATCCCTGAGGACTGCATCTTTGCCTCGAACACTTCGACCTTGCCGATCACCGAACTGGCCAAGGCCAGCAAGCGGCCCGATCAGTTCATCGGCATCCACTTCTTCTCGCCGGTCGAGAAGATGTTCCTGGTCGAGATCATCAAGGGCAAGGAAACCGGTGACCGGGCCGTGGCCAAGGCGCTGGACTATGTCCGCCAGATCCGCAAGACGCCGATCGTGGTCAATGACGCGCGGTTCTTCTACTGCAACCGCTGCATCATCCCCTACATCAACGAAGGTGCGCGGATGATCACCGAAGGCGTCAGCCCGGTTCTGGTCGATAACGCCGCCCGTCAACTGGGCTTCCCGGTGGGTCCGGTTCAGCTGACCGACGAAACTTCGATCGACCTGGGCGCCAAGATCGCGCGGGCGACCAAGGCGGCAATGGGCGACGCCTACCCGGAAAGCCCTGCGGACGATCTGATCTTCTGGATGGAAGAACAGGGTCGCTTGGGCCGCAAGTCCAAGGCCGGGTTCTTCGATTATGACGAAAATGGCAAGCGCATCGGCTACTGGAAAGGTCTGCAGGACAAATATCCGCTGGCCGAGCAGCAGCCCGACCTGATCGAGGTGCAGGAACGCCTGATGTTCGCACAGGTTCTTGAAGCCGTGCGCGCGCTTGAAGAAGGTGTTCTGGAAGACATCCGCGAAGGCGATGTCGGCGCCATCCTGGCCTGGGGCTTTGCGCCCTGGTCAGGTGGTCCGTTCAGCTGGCTTGATATCATCGGTGCGCCTTACGCGGCCGAGCGTTGTGACCAGTTGTCGGAGAAGTACGGTGACCGCTTCGCCTGCCCGCCGCTACTGCGCGAGATGGCCGAAAAAGGTCAGACCTTCTACGGCCGCTTCGACCCCGAAGCCAAAGCTGCCTGAACAAGTGATGCTGGCGCATGATCCCATGCGCCAGCATCTTTTTTAAGGTGTTTGGTCAGGTCTGCCATTCAGGCCGCAGAAACAAGGCCGGCACGTTGGGCCGCCCCGGACGTCCCGGACGCCGCACCCCCGATGAGGGACGGATCGGAAAGATCGGTTCCTGCGGGATGGGTGCAGGCAGTGCACCCAACGGGTTTGCAATGGCCGACAGTTCGCCCGCCTCTGCGATAGATGTGACGAGGCTCCGCGCCTCGGATTCCTCCAGCACCGCGTAGGACCGTCGGGACGGACCAGACAGCGAACGGATGCGGCACGAGGAACAGAAGGCTTGAAAGCCACCCTCGATGAAGACCACTTCGTCCTGCTCAAAAAACAGCGATGTGACTTGGAATTCCTCGGCCGGTGTCTGAGAGGAAAAGCTGAAGTGCCCGCTCAGCAGACGCGCCGGAATGATCGCCAGCCCCTCGTCTATGTTTCCATCAGAAGACAAGGCTACGGCCATTCCCTGCTCGGGCATCAGCCAAACCGCACGACCGTTGTATGCCGCGCGGGACGGCACGCGCACAGGCAGAAAATCAGGTCGAACCTCGCCAGCCGGTACGGCTATTCTGTCGTGGGACACGCGCTTCACTTCCTGGAACCCGTTGTCCATCGTTCTGACCAGATCCCCGGCGATCAATGCCTCGGCCAGCTTCCAGCCATTGGTGGTGGCAACCTTCGTTCCATGCAGCAATCCGCCACGCCTGACCGAAACGGCGTCACCCGGTACGGTCTGGATATTATTTTCGGAAAACCCCGAAACACTCACTACTTCCAACACGTGCCTACCCCCTTTTGGCACTTTCAAACTATCCCATTGGGCTAGCACGAAGTTTTCGGGAGTGACTTAGTTTTGCCATATTTGGGGCCAATTTGGGCCTTTTTCGCCCCATTAGTCGCGTTTTTTATAAACAAAAGCCTGCATTTGTCAGCGTTTTGCACAATTCGGGAAATAATCGACCAGCCTTATTCGAACTGATATTCGAATCTCTCTATGTCTTCGCGACAAACGTCAAACACCGCCTTTTTTGCCTGAACCGAGTAGTAGTTGGCGTATTCCGCCCGCCTGGCTGACCGGTTCTCGTGAGGGAGGTCCAGACGCAACCCCAGATGATCGAACAGTGGGGCCGCATCCCGCTGAAAGCTTTCGATCCGAATGTATGCGCGACAAAGATCGGTTCCGTTGGCGTCACTGACATAGGACGGGAACGGGTTTTCCCGAAAGGACTGCTGGATTTCCGGGTGCAGAACAAAGCCCTCGAAATCAAGCCTCCCGGCCAGATGAACCGCTGAGTGATCAAAGGACTGATCCCTCAACCAGTGGTAATAGCTGACCATCCGGTCCCACGGGTTCCGGATCAGCGTGAACACGAACATCTCTTGCATCTGCTGGTCGGGAAAAAGCCCCCGCAAGTCGGTCAGCCGGGAGTGTTTCCACAGCCGGCCCTCCGTCTTCAGTGACCTGTTGCGTTTGTTTCTACGCTGCGCCTTGGGGGTGTCGCCCACCAGGATGTCGTCCTTCATGGCCCGCTGCTCGAGCGCCAGCGCCAGCGATGTTCCCCCGGTCTTGGGAATATGTATGAAGATGTAGGACCGCCCTGTTGACAGGATCATCGCACCGGTTCCCGTTGGGGAACCACGCTCGCTCGCCACGCCAGCACTGCGCCGGCCGCGGCGATCAGGGCGATGCCCGCAATCTGCAGCGGTCCGATCCCCTGCCCCATCACCACCCAGGCAAAAAGCGGTCCGAAGATCATTACCGAATACTCGAACACCGCGACATATGACGGCTCGCCCAGTTGGTAGGCCTTGATCAGCATGAATACCGCAGCCGTGGACCCAACCGCCTGCAATGCGACCCACGGCAGAGCGGCCTCCATCGGCCAGACCCAGCCCCGGGTCACAAAACCGGCTGGGCCGTCAGACTCGATCACCGGCAAAACCGAAAAAACGGCGAGACCAAGAGCGCCGGCCAGCCCAAGCGTGACAATCATCGCGGCCAGCAAAGCGACGGTGCTTTCGCTTGCACAATGCGTTCGGGTCAGAATCGCACTGAGCGCATAGAAAAACCCGCCAGCCACCGGCAATAAGCTGGTCGCATCAAAGGCATTGGGGTCAGGCTGCAATACACAGAGGATTCCGACAAACCCCATAAGCACAGCCAGGACCCGCCAGGGGCCGATCTCTTGGTCCAGCAACAGCGCGGAAATCAACAGAACGAAGATCGGTGATGTGAACAGCCCCGCAAGGGCCTGAGCAATTGGCATCAAAGCCAGTGAGCTGAAATAGAACAACATCGCCAGGGTGATCAGGACACTGCGCAGCAGGACCGCCCAAAACCTCTGAGGTCGCAGCCCTCCAAACCCCAGAAACGACAGTCCCACGATAAGAGGCAGCATCATCACGGCCCGGCTAAGGTGGAATTGCCACAAACCGATCGTTTCGGCCAGCCGAATGACGAAATTGTCCACGACGCCGATGATTGCCATGGCCGAGACCATCAGGACCGATGCAAGAACCGGTGAAGAAGGATGTGCTGTCTGCATGTGGCCTTGGCCTCCGGGCCCTTTGGCCGAAACTGCGCGTCCCGGTTATCGAGCACATTTCCAATTCACCACGCAACAGGTTTGCGCGGATTAATCTCTCCGTGTTAGAAATCGACGAAAGATAAAACGAGCAGACCTCATCGAAATGACGGCACTGAAACAATACCAGCGGATCGAGGCTACCGGTCTGTGGCGCCCGTCGCCCGACGAGCAGCGCCGCGAAGTTGTTGTTTCGATCGGCGAGGCGACGTTGACCATCACCGATTTCAACGATCGCGCGCTGACGCACTGGTCGCTTGCCGCACTTGAAAGGCAGAACCCGGGCAAGTACCCCGCGATATTCAACCCCGATGGCGACCCGGACGAGACACTGGAACTGGAGCAGTCCGAAACCACCATGATCGAGGCAATCGACCGCTTGCAACGCGCCATCGAACGGGCGCGCCCGCATCCCGGACGCCTGCGGTGGGCCAGCGTCGGCGGAGTGGTTGCGGCGGTCGCGGCGGTATTGCTGTTCTGGCTGCCCGGCGCCCTGCAAAGCCATGTCGAAAAGGTCGTGCCTGAGATCAAACGGCAGGACATCGGGACCACGATCCTGCAACGGATCGAGCGGGTCTCGGGCCGGGCCTGCGCCTCGGCGGACGCGCAGCCGGCGCTGCAGAAGCTGGCCCAGAGAACAGGTGTGCGACGGATCGTTGTGTTGCCGGCCGGGGTGCAGGAAAGCCTGTCACTTCCCGGTGGGATCGTGCTGCTGAACCGAGCGCTGGTTGAAGACAGTGAAGATCCCGCGGTTGCCGCCGGTTACGTGATAGCTGAACGCACGCGGGCCAGGCTGCATGATCCGTTGGACGATCTCCTGGACAAAACCGGGCCCACTGCAGCGTTTCGTCTGCTGACAACGGGCGAACTGACACCCCAGATCGTGGACACCTATACCGAACAGGTTCTGGCCGAATCCCGCCCCGCAGTTCCGGAAGACGACTTGCTGGAGGCGTTTGCGTCCGCCAATTTGCCCTCAACCCCATATGCCTATGCGGTTGATATAACCGGCGAAACGGTTCTGGGTCTGATCGAGGCCGACCCGATGACGGGTCAGCCTTTGGATCAGGTTATGCCCGACCGCGATTGGGTGCGGTTGCAGAATATCTGCAGCGACTAGGCGTTCCTATTTGGTGCCGAACATCCGGTCTCCGGCATCGCCCAGACCGGGCATGATGTAGCCCTTGGAATTCAGCTCGCGGTCCAGCGCGGCGGTCACAATCTTGACGTCGGGATGCGCCTCTTTCATGCGGGCCACGCCTTCGGGGGCGGCCAGCAGGCACAGGAACCGGATGTCGGTGGCACCGGCCTGTTTCAGCAGGTCGATCGCAGCGGCCGAGCTATTGCCGGTGGCCAGCATCGGGTCGACCGCAATCACCAGCCGATCCTTCAGGCCTTCGGGGGCCTTGAAGTAGTACTGCACCGGCTGCAACGTTTCTTCATCGCGATACAGGCCCACAAATCCAACCCGGGCCGAGGGCACCAGTTCCAGAACGCCGTCCAGCATCCCGTTGCCCGCACGCAGGATCGACACCAGCGCCAGTTTCTTGCCCGCCAGGATCGGCGCATCCATCTCCTCCATAGGGGTTTCGATGTGGCGCGTGGTCAGGGGCATCTCGCGCGTCACTTCATAGGCCAGCAGCAGCGTGATCTCGCGCAGCAACTGCCGGAACGAGGCGGTCGAGGTGCCCTTGTCCCGCATGAGCGTCAGTTTGTGCTGAACCAGCGGGTGGTCGACGACGGTCAGATGTTCGCTCATGTGTTCTCCAGTCTTTTCCTGACCCTTGCGCGGGTCTCTTCATCGCAGAATGCGGCGTTCAGGGCGGTGTCGTTCAGCGCGGCGAAATCCTCGGCGTCCCAGCCGAAGGCCTGTGCCAGCATGTCATATTCGCGGCGCAGATTGGTATGAAAAAACGGCGGGTCATCGGTGGATACCGTGACCTTCACACCCGCCGCGCGCAGCCGCGCGATCGGGTGGGACGCGAAATCGGGGTACAGGCCCAGCACCACGTTCGAGCCCGGGCAGACCTCGAGCGTGATGCCCCGGTCGGCCAGTTCATGTACCAGATCGAGGTCTTCGATGGCTCGCACGCCGTGGCCCACACGTTCGACCCCCAGCGCGAGCACCGCATCGCGTACGCTTTCGGGGCCGCCGAATTCGCCGGCATGGGTGGTCAGGCGCAATCCGGCCTCGCGCGCGCAATCGAAGGCCCATTTGAAATCGGCCTGCTGGCCCATGGCCTCGTTCCCGCCCATGCCGAACCCGGTGATCCAGTCACCGGCGGTTTCGGCGGCGCACTGCGCGCTGCGTTTGGCCTTGTCGGGCCCGAAATGGCGCACGCAGGTCACCACCCCGCGCAGGGTGATTTCGAACTTGCCCTCGGCCTCGTCCGCGGCGTCCTGAATGGCGGCCAGATAGTCGCGCCAGGCATGCAGATCGCCCCCGCCGCAGAAATCGGGGCTGAGGAAGGTTTCGGAATAGACCACCCCGTTCGCAGCACTTTCTTCCAGAATCGCCAGCGTCAGGCGGCGGAAATCCTCGGGCGTTTTCAAGACTTCGCAGGCGGCCTCGTAGACACTGAGGAAATGCGCGAAATCGCGGAAGTCATAGCTGCCGTCGGGCTTGAAGATGCCGCTCAGGTCAACCTTCTTTTCATGCGCCAGTTGGCGAATGAAGGCGGGCGGGGCCGCGCCTTCGTGATGCAGGTGCAGTTCGATCTTGGGCAGGTCTGCGACGGTCATAGAAAGGTCCTTCCCGGCCCTTGCGCCGGAATGTTCAGATGATGGGCGATGCTGGCGGCCACGTCGGCAAAATTGACCTGCCCGATCTGTCCGGCCCCCAGGCCGGCGATCAGCACCGGCACCTGCTCGCGAGTGTGGTCGGTGCCGACCCAGCTGGGGTCGTTGCCGTGATCGGCGGTCAGCAGAAACAGGTCGCCCGGGCGCAGCCGGGGCAGGATACGGCCGATCTGGGCGTCAAACCACTCCAGCGCGCGCGCATAGCCCGAGATGTCGCGCCGGTGGCCGTACTGGCTGTCAAACTCGACGAAATTTGCGAAAGTCAGGCTGCCGTCCTCGGCGCTGTCCACAAGGCGCGAGAGGTGACCCATCAGATCGGCGTCCGAGCCCTTGTCCAGCGTATCGATCCCCTGCATCGAGAAGATGTCGCCGATCTTGCCCACACCATGCACCTTGCGCCCGGCATCCTGCGCCCAGTTGGTCAGCACCGGCGCGGGCGGCGTGATGGCGAAATCCTTGCGGTTGGTGGTGCGGACGAACCCCTGTTCGGGCGAACCCACGAAGGGGCGCGCGATCACCCGTCCGACCTTCATCTCGTGCAGCATGGGGGCCAGTGTCCGGCACATTTGGTACAGGCGCTCCAGCCCGAACGTCTCCTCGTGCGCGGCAATCTGGAACACGCTGTCGGCCGAGGTATAGCAGATCGGCCAACCGGTGCGCATATGTTCGGCGCCCAGTTCGGCAATGATCGTGGTGCCCGAGGCATGGCAATTGCCCAAAATGCCCTCGGTGCCGGCGGCTTGTGCAGCGGCGCGGGTCACATCATCAGGGAACGCGGGAACCGTGTCGGGGAAATAGTGCCAGTCCCACGGCACCGGCAGCCCGGCCAGTTCCCAATGACCCGAAGGTGTGTCCTTGCCCGGCGAATGCTCGCGCGCGCAGCCCCAAAGGCCGGTCGGGTCGGCCTCCAACCCTGGCACATCCGCGCCCGAGGCCAGTCGCACCGCCGCCCCCAGCCCCAGCGCATCAAGGTTGGGCAGGTGCAGCGGCCCGGACCGGCCATCCTCGGCCCGCCCTTCGGCGCAGGCCTGCGCGATATGGGCCACCGTGTTGGCGCCCGTGTCCGGCACGTCGCCGTTGAAGAACCGGTCGGCATCCGGCGCGCCGCCGATGCCCACTGAATCTATCACCACAAGGAACGCGCGACTCATGCGAGGATCCTTTCCTGTACAAGGTCCGGCACCGGAACGGGCGTCGGGCCGATGGTGATCGCGGCGCGCACGGCTTGCGCGGCCCGCTGTGCGGCATCCTCGCGCGCGGCATGGACCACGGCCATTGGCGTTCCGGCCGAGACCTTGTCGCCCAGCCGCACCAGCCCCGACAGACCCACCGCCGGATCGATCACGTCGCTTTCCACCTGTCGGCCACCGCCCAGCGCCACGACCGCAAGGCCCAGCGCCTCGCCGTCCATCGCGGAGACATAGCCTTCATCCTGCGCCGTCACCTCAAGGATCACGCTGGCCTCGGGGAGATAGCGCGCCCAGTCCTCGACCAGACCCAACGGCCCGCCGACCGCAGCCATCATCCGGCCGAACCGCTCGGCCGCGCGGCCATCGCGGATCACCTCGGCGATCATGTCCTGCCCGGCCTGCGCATCGCCGACCATACCTGCGTCAGACAGCAAAACGCCGCCCAGCTCGGCCGAAATCTCGGCCAGGGGCGAGGGCTGCCCACCGGTCAGTACCTTCATCACCTCGGCGATTTCCAGGGCGTTGCCCAAGGCGGGCGCCAGCGGCTGATTCATGTCGGTGATCAGGGCCGAGGTCCGGCACCCGGCCGTATTGGCCGTTTCGGTCAGGGCCTGCGCCAGCTTGCGCGCCTCGTCCAGCGTTTTCATGAAGGCCCCGCTGCCCACCTTGACGTCCAGCACCAGCGCATCCGGGCTGGCCGCCAGTTTCTTGGACAGGATCGAGGCGGTGATCAGATCGAGGCTTTCGACCGTAGCGGTCACGTCGCGGATCGCATAGAGCCGCTTGTCCGCCGGGGCGATCTGTGCCGTTGCGCCAACGATTGCGGCGCCGGTCTCGGCCAAAATCTGGGCCAACCGGTCCTGGCTGATCTGGGTCGACACGCCGGGGATCGCCTCGAGCTTGTCGAGCGTCCCGCCGGTATGGCCCAAACCGCGCCCCGAGATCATCGGCACATAGGCCCCGCATTCCGCCAGTGCCGGAGCCAGAACGAGGCTGACACAATCCCCCACCCCGCCGGTCGAATGCTTGTCGATCACCGGACCATCCAGATCCCATGTCAGAACCTCGCCGCTGTCGCGCATGGCCAGCGTCAGCGCCGCGCGACCCTCGGGACCCAGACCGCCCATGCAGACGGCCATGGCAAAGGCTCCGGCCTGGGCGTCGCTGACGCTTCCATCGGCCAGACCTTGGGCAAACCACGCCAGCTCGCTGGCATCCGGCACTTCGCGGCGGCGCAGTTTCGCGATAATCGAACGGGCGTCCATGGGCGCGGCCCTTACATGAACGAGGCGTCGAAGGCGCCGGGCAGCAGCTCGCCGATGGTCGTGCGGGTTTCAACCCCGTCCACCGTCGCCATGGTGACCACCACGTCCTTGTCCCCGAACTCGGCCAGTTTCTGCCGGCACCCGCCGCAGGGCGGCACCGGTTGCGGGCTGGAGGCGACGACATAGACCTCAGCCAGCTTGTTTTCTCCGGCGGCGACCATCGCGGCGATCGCACCGGCCTCAGCGCAGGTGCCTTCGGGATAGGCCACGTTTTCCACGTTGCAGCCCGCGAACATCGCGCCCGACGGGGTGCGGACCGCGGCGCCTACCTTGAAATTCGAATAGGGCGCATAGGCGTTTTCACGCACCTTGAGGGCTGCTTCTTTCAACGACATGGCGATTCCCCGATTTTTGATCATCTGGTCAGAATGCCATACCCTACTGGAAATCCGCGGGGGAATTGAAGCCCCCTCTGCACGGGAATCGCAGCGCGCCCGCGCGTCAGCCCAGATCGGTCTTGAAATACCCCGGCAGCGTGACCTCGAGCAGTTCGACATCGTAGCTGGGGTCGGCCAGTCGCGTGCGCATTCCGGGTGGGATGACAAAGGCGTCGCCCTGCTCCAGGCGAAACGGATCACGGCCTTCACCTTCCAGGGTGACTGACCCGTTCATCACGAAGGTAAAGTGGATATCGGCATCATGGCTGGCCCAGACCGGGTCGCCCTGCCCCCGGCGCACCACCTGTACGCCCGCCACGCCCTTGGTGTTTTCGGCAATCGTCGTGTCGCGGCATTGATAGCCCGGCAGGCGGAACGGCTGCCACTCTGCCCCTTCGGCCCGGTTGTAGACGAACCGCTGGCCCTGCCATTCCCGCTCGGGGCGGTAATGCGGCGTGGGCAGCTGCATTTCGTGGTCGATCTCGGTGACATGTTCGGCCGGAACACCGATTTCGATCACCTGCACGTTGTCCGACGCTTCGAGCACGCGGTGCCGGATCTCGGGCGGCTGGATGAAACAGTCGCCAGCGGTCAGACGCATCTTGTCGCCCTGATCCTCATAGACCACATCCACCCAGCCGTGGATGCAGAAGATCAGCTGGAACCCGACCTTGTGAAAGTGCACCATGTCCGGGACCGGGCCGCCGTCGGGAATGCGGATGTGGCTGGCGATGATCGACCCGCCCAGCCGGTCCGGCACCAGATCGCGGTAATGCATGCCCGCGCGCCCGATGATCCAGGGCGCCTGATCCTTGAGCCTGCGGACGACGAACGAATGAACCGTCTCGGGCATCACCAGGGGCGGGTTGCGCTCTTCGATCTCGACGCGGGTGCCGTTGGGGGCGACCAGGCTGCGCTGACCGCCGGCAAACCCGTCCGGATCATCGGTGAGGATGCGCAAGGTGCCCGGCGCCTCGGGCGCGTCCTTTTCCACACGCAGGCGCAGGCCATGCCCCGAAAACACCGCAACCCGTGGGTCATCCGCCGGATAGATCATGTCCATCCGCATGCCCAAAACCTTGGTGTAGAACGGAATGTCGTCGCGCAGCTCTTGGGTCGGAATGCGGAATTCGGCTATGGTGTCGGTCATGCTGGTCTCCTCTGCGCGGGACTGTGGGGGGCCGCTGGGAGATTTGCAAGTCGGGGTCATATCCGCCGTCACACGATTTCGAGGTTTCCCCTGCGTCAGAAATAGTTTAGCACTAAACTAAATTCCAAACGGGAAGTTTTGACATGTCCGACACACCCAGCCTGCGCCAGGCCGCACTTGATTACCACGCGCATCCAAAGCCTGGGAAACTGGAGATCAAGGCGACCAAACCCATGGCCAACGGGCGCGACCTTGCGCGCGCATATTCGCCCGGCGTGGCCGAGGCCAGCCTGGAAATCAAAAACGACCCGGCGACCGCCGAGATGTATACCGCGCGCGGCAATCTGGTGGCGGTGGTTTCGAATGGCACCGCGGTGCTGGGGTTGGGCAATATCGGCGCGCTGGCCTCCAAGCCGGTAATGGAGGGCAAGGCCGTTCTGTTCAAGAAATTCGCTGGCATCGACTGTTTCGACATCGAGCTGAACGAACCCGACCCCGAGAAGCTGGCCGATATCGTCTGCGCGCTGGAGCCCACCTTCGGCGCGATCAACCTCGAAGACATCAAAGCGCCCGACTGCTTTGTCGTCGAGAAACTGTGCCGCGAGCGGATGAACATCCCGGTTTTCCACGACGACCAGCACGGCACCGCCATCGTGGTGGGGGCTGCTGCGCGCAACGCGCTGCACGTAGCCGGCAAGCGGTTCGAGGACATCAAGGTCGTGTCCACCGGCGGCGGCGCGGCGGGGATCGCCTGCTTGAACATGCTGGTCAAGCTGGGCGTCAAGCGCGAGAACATCTGGCTGTGCGACATTCACGGGCTGGTCTATGAAGGCCGGGCCGAGGACATGAACCCGCACAAGGACCAATTCGCCCAGAAAACCGACCTGCGCACGCTGGATCAGGTGATCGACGGCGCCGACCTGTTTCTGGGCCTCAGCGGGCCGAACGTGCTCAAGCCCGAGATGGTCGCGCGCATGGCCAAACAACCGATCATCTTTGCCCTGGCGAACCCGACCCCGGAGATCTTGCCCGACGCCGCGCGCGAAGTGGCCCCCGACGCCATCATCGCCACCGGGCGCAGCGATTTCCCGAACCAGGTAAACAACGTTCTGTGTTTCCCGTTCATCTTCCGCGGTGCGCTGGACGTGGGCGCGACCGAGATCAACGATGCCATGCAGATCGCCTGCGTTGAAGGCATCGCCGAAATGGCCCGCGCCACCACCAGCGCCGAGGCCGCAGCCGCCTACAAGGGCGAACAGCTGACCTTTGGCCCCGACTACCTGATCCCAAAACCGTTCGATCCGCGACTGGTGGGCGTGGTATCCTCGGCCGTGGCCCGGGCCGCAATGGAAAGCGGCGTGGCCAGACGCCCCATCGAGGACATCGAAGCCTACAAGGAAAAGCTGAACCAGACGGTCTTCAAGTCCGCCCTCCTGATGCGCCCCGTCTTCGAGGCCGCCTCCGCTGCATCGCGCCGCATCGTTTTTGCCGAGGGCGAAGACGAGCGCGTGCTGCGCGCCGCTCAGGCGATTCTTGAGGAAACCACCGAAACCCCGATCCTGATCGGCCGTCCCGAGGTGATCGAGGCGCGCAGCGAACGTCTGGGCCTGTCGGTCCGCCCTGGGCAGGACTTCCAGATCGTAAACCCGGAAAACGACCCGCGGTACTATGACTACTGGAACTCGTACCACCAGATCATGCAGCGCCGGGGGGTAACGCCTGATCTGGCCAAGGCGATCATGCGGACCAATTCCACTGCGATTGGTGCAATCATGGTACACAGGGGCGAAGCCGACAGCATGATCTGCGGCACCTTCGGCGAGTATCGGTGGCACCTGAACTATGTCGAGCAGGTGCTGAATGACGGCGACCTGCGCCCGCATGGCGCATTGTCCCTCATGATCCTTGAAGACGGCCCGCTGTTCATCGCCGACACTCATGTCCGGCAATTGCCCAGCCCGGAAGAACTGGCTGAGATCACCGTGGGCGCCGCGCGGCATGTGCGGCGGTTCGGGCTGGAGCCGAAAATCGCG
This sequence comes from Ruegeria sp. SAZA006, assembly GCF_059613465.1. NCBI lineage: Bacteria > Pseudomonadati > Pseudomonadota > Alphaproteobacteria > Rhodobacterales > Roseobacteraceae > Ruegeria > Ruegeria sp. SAZA006. Next base: position 250,100 of record NZ_JBXWSO010000004.1, on the reverse strand, counting down.
TTCTGCTCGCAATCGCAATTCGGCAACCAGGCCGAGGGGTCCGGCAAACGCCTGCGCGAAGCGATTGCCATTTTGGACAGCAAGCCCCGAGATTTTATCTATGAAGGCGAAATGAACCTGGACGTGGCCCTGGACCCCGAACTGCGCGAGCGGATTTTCCCCAATTCCCGCCTGGAGGGGGCGGCCAACGTTCTGATCTTTGCCCATGCGGACGCGGCCAGCGGTGTGCGCAACATTCTGAAGATGAAGGCCGACGGCATCGAGGTCGGCCCCATCCTGATGGGCATGGGCAACAAGGCGCATATCGTGACACCCTCGATCACGGCGCGCGGGCTGCTGAACATGGCGGCAATTGCCGGAACGCCGGTCGCGCATTACGGTTGAACACGGCGGCCCGACCGGTCTGGCCGCCCTGCCGAGGGAGGTCATCATGAATGGTCACTGCCACTGCGGCGCCGTGCGATGGGCCAGCGATGCCGAGATCGCCTGGAGCTGTTACTGCCACTGCGCGGATTGCAGGCGCAACTGCGCCGCCCCGGTCACCGCGTTCATCGGGCTGCCCCACGGTTCGGTGACGTGGTCGGGGGATGCGCCGCACGTGTACAACTCGTCTAAGGATGTCGAACGCCTGTTCTGCGGGACCTGCGGCACGCCGATGGCATACCGCAATGCCCGCGATCGGGTGAACATTCACCTCTATACCGCCACGTTGGACAACCCCGAGGATGCCGTGCCCCGGTTTCACGTTTTTCACGCCGAGCATCTGCATTGGCTGAACATCGAGGACAGTCTGCCCCGATATGCGGGAACAGCGACCTGATCCGAATCTGGCAACGCCACTTTTGCACCAGACGCTTCGCAAATTTGCAAGTACTGCAAAAATTTCCCGCCCAGGCGCGAAAACAAGGATCATTTGCAAAACTTTGCAAGACAAATGGGGCGGTTCTGCAAATATTTCGCGATAAACTGACGCGCCGTCACGCGCGCCGCTTGCTCGGTCAGCCGTCCGCGCCTAACACAATGCGAGCAATTTTTGGGAGGAGGACCCATGGCATACCAGGACGTTTACGAGAGCTGGCAAAAAGACCCAGAGGCTTTCTGGATGGACGCGGCCAAGGGGATCGACTGGTTCCAACCGCCAAGCAAGGCCCTGTTTGACGACAACGCCCCTCTCTATGAATGGTTCTGTGATGCCAAGGTGAACACTTGCTGGAACGCGGTGGACCGCCACGTTGAAAACGGCCGAGGCGAGCAAACCGCCATCATCTATGACAGCCCGATCACCCACACCAAGCGCGAAATCTCGTATATGGAGCTGCGCAATCGCGTGGCGACCCTGGCCGGCGCGCTGCGCGCCAAGGGCATCGAAAAGGGCGACCGCGTCATCATCTACATGCCGATGATCCCAGAGGCGCTCGAGGCGATGCTGGCCTGCGCGCGGCTGGGTGCGGTGCATTCGGTGGTCTTTGGCGGGTTTGCCAGCAACGAACTGGCGGTGCGGATCGACGACGCCAAGCCCAAGGCGATCATCGCGGCGTCCTGCGGGTTGGAGCCCGGTCGCGTGGTGCATTACAAGCCGCTGCTGGACGGTGCCATCGACATGGCCGAACACAAGCCCGATTTCTGCGTAATCTTCCAGCGCGAACAGGAAGTGGCCAAGCTGGTCGAGGGGCGCGACTTCAACTGGCACGGCTTCCAGTACGGCGTTGAGCCGGCCGAGTGTGTCCCGGTCGACGGCAACGATCCGGCCTATATCCTCTACACCTCGGGCACCACGGGCGCGCCCAAAGGCGTCGTGCGACCCACGGCCGGGCACCTTGTGGCGCTGAACTGGACGATGAAGAACATCTACAACGTCGATCCCGGCGACGTGTTCTGGGCGGCCTCGGACGTGGGCTGGGTCGTGGGGCATTCCTACATCTGCTATGGTCCGCTGATCCACGGCAACACCACCATCGTGTTCGAGGGCAAACCCGTCGGCACCCCCGACGCGGGCACCTTCTGGCGGGTGATATCCGAGCACAAGGTCAAAAGCTTTTTCACCGCCCCAACGGCGATCCGCGCGGTCAAGCGCGAGGACCCCAAGGGCGAAATGCTGGCGAAATACGATCTGTCCTGCCTCAAGGCCCTGTTCCTGGCCGGTGAACGCGCCGACCCGGACACGATCACTTGGGCACAGGACGCGCTGAAGGTTCCGGTCGTCGACCACTGGTGGCAGACCGAAACCGGCTGGACCATCGCCGGCAACCCGCTGGGAATCGAGGAACTGCCGATCAAGCTGGGCTCGCCCGCCAAGCCGATGCCCGGATATGACGTTCAGATCCTGGACGAAGGCGGTCACCCGATGAAACCGGGCGAACTGGGCGCGATCGCGGTCAAGCTGCCACTGCCCCCGGGGACGCTGCCGACCCTGTGGAATGCCGAGGAGCGGTTCAAGAAATCCTATCTCGAGCATTTCCCGGGCTATTATGAAACCGGCGATGCCGGGATGATCGACGAGGACGGGTACCTCTACATCATGGCCCGCACAGATGACGTGATCAACGTGGCCGGCCACCGCCTGTCTACCGGCGCGATGGAGGAGGTTCTGGCCGCCCATCCCGATGTGGCCGAATGCGCAGTCATCGGTGTATCGGACCAGTTGAAGGGTCAGGCCCCGGTTGGCTTCCTGTGCCTGAACGCGGGTTGCAATCGTGACCATGCCGAGATCGCGAAAGAGGTCGTGCAGATGGTGCGCGACAAAATCGGGCCCGTAGCAGCATTCAAGCTGGCCGTCGTAGTGGATCGGCTGCCAAAGACACGGTCTGGCAAGATCCTGCGTGGAACGATGGTGTCGATCGCCGATGGCAAAGACTACAAAATGCCAGCCACGATCGACGACCCGGCCATTCTGGACGAGATCACCGAAGCCCTGAAATCAATCGGTTACGCCCAGTAACCGGGCATCGGGCGGCCCTGGGCCGCTCGCCCTGCCCTGCAGGGTTGCAACCATTGGCAGACCGCCTACTGTGCCCTTGACGGAGGGCACATGGCAAATGACGACATCTGGCGCCTGAGCGCCGCAGAACTCGCAAAACTGACCCGCTCCGGCGAATTGAGCGCGACCGAAGCCGTCCAAAGCGCAATCGACCGGATGCACGCGCTGAACCCTGCGCTGAATGCCATCGTCGAAGACCTCAGCACCGAGGCGCAGGAGCGCGCCCGCGCCCTCGATGCCCAGCGGGCGCGCGGCGAACCGACCGGCCCGCTGCACGGCGTTCCCGTCACGATCAAAGTGAATGTCGACCAGAAAGGCCATGCCACGACCAACGGCGTCGCCGCGCTGAAAGATGTGATTGCCCCCGGCGATGCGCCCGTTGTGTCGAACCTGCTAAAGGCCGGCGCGGTGGTGATCGGCCGGACCAACACGCCCGAGTTTTCATTCCGCGCCGACACCGACAACCCGCTTTACGGACGCACGCACAACCCCTGGGGCCGACATATTTCTCCCGGGGGCTCCTCGGGCGGGGCCGGCGTGGCTGTGATGACCGGCATGGGTGCCCTGGCGCATGGCAACGATATCGGCGGTAGCCTGCGGTTTCCGGCGGCTGCCAACGGCGCGGTGACCGTGAAGCCGGGCCTGGGACGCGTTCCCGCGTGGAACCCCAGCCAAACCGCCGAACGTGGACTGCTGGCGCAATCCATGTCGGTGCAAGGATTGATCACCCGCAGCGCGGCGGACCTGCACCTGGCCATGCCTAGCCTGATCGCGCCGGATCCGCGCGATCCGTTTCATGTTCCGCTGCCATGGCGCATGGCCGAAGCTGACCAGCAGCCGCGGGTGGCTTTCACCAAGAACACTTTCGGCTACGATCTCCACCCCGAGGTCGACAAGGCGCTGGACACGGCCCGTGATGCACTGGTTGATGCTGGGTACATCGTTGACGAGATCGACCCTCCGAACGTGTTCGAATGTGGACGGCTTGGCTATCGCGCACTGATGGGCGAAGTGCTGACCCTGATGAAAGCCGATGTCGAGGCGGCCGGTTCTGAGACCATCCAACGCATCTTTGCCACCTACTTTCAGGAATTCCCACCGATCACCGGACCGGACCTGATCCGGGCGCTGGCGCAGCGCAGCCACCATGCGCGGGAATGGTCCCTGTTCATGGAGGACTATCCGCTGGTGCTGTCTCCTTTCCTGCCGCAGCCCTTTTTCAGACCCGACCGCGACACAGAAGGCTCGGAAGGTGTGCACGAAGTGCTGGGCTGTGCAGTCTATTCCTATGCCATGAACTTTCTGGGCCTGCCCGCCGCCTGCGTTCCGGCGCGTTTGGCCGAATTGCCGAGCGGGCGCCAGCCAATCAACGTTCAGATCGCAGCGCAGCGCTGGCGCGAGGACCTTGCCGTGGACGCAGCCGTCGCGATTGAAGCCCGGGTTGGTCGTATGACTGATCACCTGTGGGCCGATCTGGCAAGCACGGGCTGAAACACCAACCGCTTTCAAATGCCCCAAAATAATTGACCCCGGGACTGAGCGCCCGGGGTCCACGTGCTAAAATATGCCCGGATTGTGATGACGAGCGTAGCACCACCCACCCTCGCCAGCGCGAAAACTGCGCAATCATCCGAAAACACCATTTGGTGGCCACTCACTCCCACCGCGGCGTGTTCTCCGGGCAGGATCAGCATAGCCGAGAGGTAGTCGGCTTCCTGTGAACTGCTTCACATAAGCCCGAGAATACTGGGAATTTATGTAAATTGTTCAATCGTTAGACGCTCTTCCAGGCCATGCCCGGGGTCAAACAGGATCCTGTGACGGATCTTGGGTTCCGACCGAATCTCGACCCAATCAATATCCGGAAAGGATATGGAATCAGCGTCCGCCATCACCGGGCGCTTGTCGGCTTCAAGCACGTCAAAGCGCACGTGCGCCGTGCTGGGCAGCAACGCACCGCGCCACCGCCGAGGACGAAAGGCCGCAATGGCCGTCAGCGCCAGAACGTCCGACCCAATGGGCAGAATCGGGCCATGTGCCGAATAGTTGTAGGCGGTCGACCCGGCGGGCGTGGACAATAGCGCCCCGTCACAGACCAGCTCGGCCAATCGCACCCGACCATTCACGCTGATCTTCAGACGCGCGGCTTGCGGACCGGCGCGCAACAACGAAACCTCGTTAATCGCAAGGGCTTCGTGCACCTGTCCCGACTGGTCCATGGCCTTCATCGTCAAGGGGTTGATGACTTCTTCTTCGGCGGCTTTCAGACGCTCCATCAGATCGGCTTCGTGGAACTCGTTCATCAGAAACCCGATGGTCCCGCGATTCATGCCGTAGACCGGCACATCCAGATGCTGCGTGTTGTGCAGCGTCCGCAACATGAACCCGTCGCCGCCCAGCGCCACGATGACATCCGCATCTCGGGGGGCCGCATTGCCATAGCGTGCAACCAGTTTGTTGCGGGCCGACTGCGCGACATCCACGTCGCTGGCGAGAAAAGCGATTCTCTTTGTCATGTTTTCCGGTTTCCGGTGCTACGCATTTGGTTCCGAAACAAACATACCTTTCCCCATTAGGCCAGACGTGACGCCGCAGCGGGCCATTTCGTCGCTTTACAGACTTCCTCACCCGAGCCGTTTCCTATAGGAAATCCGCCAAACCAACCTCAGCCATGCGGAGCGCCCATGAACGCCAACCTTCGTGATACCGGTTTCTTCACCCAGTCCCTCGCGGATCGTGACCCTGAACTTTTCGGGGCAATCACGTCCGAACTGGGACGTCAGCGCGACGAGATCGAGCTGATCGCTTCGGAAAACATCGTCAGCGCAGCCGTCATGGAGGCGCAGGGCTCGGTCATGACCAACAAATACGCCGAAGGTTATCCCGGGCGGCGTTACTATGGCGGCTGCCAGTTCGTCGACATCGCCGAGAACCTGGCCATCGACCGTGCCAAGCAACTGTTCGGTTGCGAATTCGCCAACGTGCAGCCGAATTCGGGATCACAAGCCAACCAGGGCGTGTTCCAGGCGCTGCTGCAGCCCGGCGACACCATTCTGGGCATGAGCCTGGATGCCGGCGGCCACCTGACCCATGGCGCCAAGCCCAACCAGTCGGGCAAGTGGTTCAATGCGGTTCAGTACGGCGTGCGCAAGCAGGACAACATGCTGGACTACGATCAGGTCGAGGCGCTTGCCAAAGAACACCAGCCCAAGCTGATCATCGCCGGCGGCTCTGCCATTCCGCGCCAGATCGACTTTGCCCGCATGCGCGAGATCGCCGACATGGTGGGCGCCTATCTGCACGTGGACATGGCGCATTTCGCCGGTCTGGTCGCCGCGGGCGAGCATCCCAGCCCCTTCCCGCACGCGCATGTGGCCACGACCACCACACACAAAACCCTGCGCGGCCCGCGTGGTGGCATGATCCTGACCAACGACGAAACGATCGCCAAGAAGGTGAACTCGGCCATCTTCCCGGGCATCCAGGGTGGCCCACTGATGCATGTGATCGCGGCAAAGGCCGTGGCATTTGGCGAGGCGCTGCAGCCTTCGTTCAAGGACTACATCAAACAGGTCGTCGTCAACGCTCAGGCGTTGTCGGATCAGCTGATCAAGGGCGGCCTGGACACGGTGACCCACGGCACCGATACCCATGTGGTTCTGGTCGACCTGCGCCCCAAAGGCGTCAAGGGCAACGCGACCGAAAAGGCGCTGGGTCGTGCGCACATCACCTGCAACAAGAACGGCGTGCCGTTCGATCCTGAAAAGCCGACCGTGACCAGCGGCATCCGTCTGGGCTCGCCCGCCGGTACGACCCGCGGCTTCGGCGAACCCGAGTTTCGTCAAATCGCCGACTGGATCATCGAAGTGGTCGATGGGCTGGCCGCCAATGGCGAAGACAACAACGGCGAGGTCGAGGCGCGGGTCAAAGCGCAGGTCGCAGATCTGTGCGCAAAATTCCCGATCTACCCGAACCTCTGACGACACAAGGTCAGAAACAACAAAATGGCGCCTTTAGCGGGCGCCATTTTTCATTGCCGGCAGATGCCCAAATCAGATCAGACCGCGCCACCAAAGCACGACCAGGAACAGCGCGGCCAAGGCCAGAATATTGAAGGCCAGCCCCCCGAGCATGCCCAGAAACCAACCCCAGCGGCGATCCGCCAGATTGATGGCGCGCAGATGCGACTGAACATCCCTCGCCGCCTTTTCCAGGGTCGGCGAATCCAGGGTCAGCCGGAGCTTGGGATGCTCGACCAACGGCTCGGCACGGGCCAGTTCCATTGCCTGTTTGTAGACCTTGCGCGGCAAGCGGCGCTTGGCACGGCGCACCGACTCGGCCAGGGTCTTGCCCTTTGCGCCCAGTTTTTTGCGCAACAGAAATATCGTCTGCGCGATCTGGGTCTGAATTTCTGTTTCCTGAGCCATGCGCCCCTCCTGACGGGGCAATCTAACGGTCTGCGCAGGCGGTCACAATGGGGCTGGTTGTCCGGGGCGCCGGAGGCTATCAGAAAGACATGCTGAACACGATCACACATGGCGAACCGACGTCCCGCACACCGCTGTTGATTGCCCATGGGCTATACGGATCGGCCCGAAACTGGGGGGTGATCGCGCGTCGGCTATCAGATGAACGTCAGGTGGTGGCGGTCGACATGCGCAACCACGCCCACAGCTTCTGGGACGACCGGCACGATTATCCGGCATTGGCGGATGATTTGGCTGCGGTCATCGAAAGCATGGGCGGCGTGGCAGACGTGATCGGACATTCGATGGGTGGCAAGTCGGCAATGACATTGGCGCTCGAGCATGGCGAAATGGTCCACAGGCTGGTCGTGGCGGACATTGCTCCGGTTCGGTACAGCCATACGCAAATGCCATATATCGAGGCCATGCGCGCTGTGGACATGACACAGGTCGCGCGCCGCTCGGACGTGGAACAGCAACTGGCCGATCTCGGAGTCGAGAAGGCGTTGCAGAGCTTCTTCACTCAGTCGCTGGACGTTCCCGGCAAACGTTGGCGGCTGAATCTGGACGTATTAGCCAAAGAGATGCCGAATATCATGGGTTTTCCTGACTTTACCTCGCACTGGGACGGTCCGGCGCTGTTTCTCGCCGGTGCGGAGTCGGACTATGTTCAGGCAAGTCACCGCGAAATCATCAAATCCTTGTTCCCGAACGCCCGTTTCGCCAAGATTCCGGGCGCAGGCCATTGGCTGCACGCCGAAAAACCGCGTGAGTTCGAAGCTGCCGTCCGGACATTTCTGAACGCCGCCTAAGCTCTCTATTGGTACAGGCGCTTGGCGACCAGCCAGGATGCGGGTAAAGCCGCGACCGCTCCGACGGCTGCGGCGCCCACGATGGCCAGGGCCGAAACCATCCCCGCGGTCAGCACGGCGATAACGGCCGTCCCCGCGAGGGCGGTCGCGATCAGGGAATACAGTAGCGCTGCAAGTCTCATCATGGCCAGTCGTCCTTATTGATGGCGTCTGACGCTCAGATTGCCGAAGCGGAAAAAATCGGCTTTGATGCAGATCAGGCTGGGTTCCTACATCCCGGAATCAACCGGGCCGACATAGTCGCCCCCGCCGTTTACCCAGTCCGAGAACCCACCCAGGTTGTAGACATGCTGATACCCCATGTCCTTGAGCAACTTGCCCGCAAGTGCCGCTCGTCCTCCCGAGGCGCAATGCAGAATGATCGGGCGATCCTTGCGCAGCTCAGGGTCATGCGACTGCAGCGCAGGATCGGCACGAAACTCGAGCATACCGCGTGAGATATGGTGAGACCCAACGGCGCGACCGGTCTTTTCCAGTTCAGGCGCATCGCGAATATCCAGTAGCAGCGCACCCTGCTGCAATAACTCTCTTGCTTGCGCGGCGCTGATACGTTGAACAACGGAATTCGCGGCCTCAAGCATCTCTTGAACGGTCAATGGCATTCGTGCGGTCCCTTCCGGATTTTCACGAATGCTAGCACGGGGCCCTTTGAATTTGTAAGCGCAATAGTTGGCGCCTACTGCTCGCGAAAGGCCCGAGACATGCTGTCGACGATCGGCTTGGCGATATACGCGGCAAAGGTGCGTTCTTCGGTCTGGATCATGATCTCGGCCGGCATACCGGGGGTCGGAATGAAGCCCCGTACCCGGTCCATCTCTTCAGGCTTCAACGACACCCGGGCCAGATAGACCTCTTGCGGTATTCCGCTGGCTTCTTCCAGAATCGCGTCCGCCGAGACGTAGAAGACTTCGCCCGTCAGAACCGGTGTCGTGCGCTGATTTAGAGCCACCAACCGCACGGTCGCGGCCTGGCCGGTTACAACGCTGTCGATATCGGTGCGCGGGATCTGGGCCTCAATGATCAGCGGGGCATCGGCTGGCAGGATTTCGGCAATCGGCTTGCCGGTCTCGATGACGCCGCCCGGCGTGTGATAGTGCAGTCGCACGACCGTGCCATCAACCGGGGCGCGCACCACCGCGCGGGCAAGAACACTGCTGGCCTGGCGCGATTTTTCCCGCACGCTTTCCAGATCCGCCTCGATCACACCCAATTCGTCCAGTGCCGCTTCGCGATAGGCCGACCGGGTCCGGGTGATCTGCTCTTCGTATTTCAGCAGCATCTGGCTGGTTTCCGAGGCCTCGGCCGCCAGTCGGGCCAATTGCCCGTCCGCTTCGGCCTGGACCCGTCGGATGGTGTTCAACTCACCCTTTCGGACAAGCCCTTTTTCGAACAACGAGTTCTTGGTTTCGTATTCTTCCTGAAGGATCGCCTTGCGGCGCTCCATGCTTTCCAATTGCGCCTCGAAGCCGCTGGCTCTGATCTTCAGCGCCTCGATATTGCGTTCGAGGAGGGCAATGTCATTCAGCAGCGTTTTGCGCGAGACTTCAAAACTGAGGCGCTGATTGTCGAGAATGGTCATAACCTCCACGTCGTCGGACGCCTCGATCAAGGCGGGTGAGAACTCCAGAGTGTCCTTTTCGGCGTATTCGGCCAGCAAGCGTTCGACCATCGCCTGAAGGCGGATCTTGCGGATAAACAATTCACGCTCATTTGCCTCGGCCGAGGTCTGGTCCAGTGTCATCAAGACCTGACCCTCCTGAACGGTCTGGCCTTCGGTGACCAGGATCTGTTCGATGATGCCTCCTTCAAGATGCTGAACGATCTTGTTGCGCCCGGTGGCGACAAAGCTGCCTTGTGCAATCACTGCGGCCGCGAGCGGCGCCTGAAACGACCACAGGCCGAACCCGCCGAAACAGGCTACCAGCAAAACGGTGCCCACGACTATGAACTTGGTTATCGATCTCGGAACCTCGGCGTACCAAAGGGCGGGATCGTCTACTTGTACCAACTCGTTCATCTTTACCCCCGTCTACCCTTTCAACTCGGGCTGCTGGCGCGGCCCGTTCAGTTGCTGCAGCACCTGCTCACGCTGACCGAACAGGGCGACCCGCCCGTCCGTCAGCAGCATGATCTTGTCCACCACGTTCAAAAGCGTTGGTTTCTGAGTGATCACAACCACAGTAATCTTGTTTTCCCTCGCCTGCTCGATCGCCCGGGCAAGAGCCTTGTCGCCCGCGACATCCAGGTTCGAGTTCGGCTCGTCCAGTACCACCATCCGCGGATTGCCAAAGAAGGCGCGGGCCAGCGCGATCCTTTGTTTCTGACCGCCAGACAGGGGCGAGCCATCGGCAGTGACCACCGTTTCATAGCCTTGTGGCAAGGTGGCGATCATGTTGTGCACGTCAGCCAGGACGGCAGCATCATGAATTTGCTCATCGGTCGCATCGGCGCGCATTCGGCCGATGTTGTCCTTGATCGTACCCGGAAACAGCTGAACGTCCTGCGGCAGGTACCCGATGCTTTCGCCGAACTGGCGTGGATCCCAGTTTCGGATATCCATCAGGTCGAGCCGCACGCTGCCCGAAGTCGGCAGAATCGATCCTACCAGCGTTTTGCCCAGCGTGGTCTTGCCCGCGCCCGAGTTGCCGATGATCGCCAGCGTCTCGCCTGGGTTGAGCGAAAAACTGATGCCGTTGAGAACCACGCGTTTCGTGCCCCCGGGTACAAACAGAAGGCGTTCAACATCCACTCGGCCCTCGGGGCGGGGCAAGCGCAGCTTCTCATACTGAAGCGCCGAGTTGGACAGCAATGCCTTGATGCGGCTGTAGGCTCCGCGGGTCAGAAGGAATGTATTCCAGCCCTCAATTGACCCTTCGATTGGCGCAAAAGCCCGCCCGGCGATGATAGAGGCCGCGATAACCATGCCGCCCGTGATTTCGCCTTGCAGTGCCAAAAAGGCCCCCCATCCCAGAATGCCGACCTGCGTAAGCAGGCGCACGGTGCGCGAGATCGCCGCGAACACCACGTTTCTGTCCTGTGCCCGAACCTGCCAGGTCAGGGAATTTGCGGTGTCGCGTCCCCAGATCCGAACCGCCTCGGGGATCATTGCAAGTGCGTTGATGATCTGGCTGTTCCGCGACATCGAATCCAGATGCTGGTTGGCCAGAGACTGGGCCATGTTGGCCTCGGCAAACGGTTTGGCCGTCATCCGCTGATTGATCAGCGCGATAACCATCAGGATCACGGCCGTCACCACCACGATCATCCCCAACTCGGGGTGGACCAGGAAAATCATAAGGATGAACAACGGCGCAAAAGGAACATCCAAAAAGGACAGAAGGGTGCTTGAAACGAGAAAGCCGCGGATTTGCTGCAGATCGCCCAGCGTCTGATACTCGCGTCCCGTCCCGTGCAACGAGGCATGCGCCGCGGCACTGAGGGTCGGAGCACCCAGTCGCGCCGCCACTTCGACCCCGGTGCGCATCAACATGAAGCGCCGCACCGCATCGAAAGCAGATTGAAAGATGATTGCCCCGGCCACGATCGCCGTCAGCATGATCAGAGTGTCCAGAGAACGGCTGGTCAACACCCGGTCACTGATCTGGAACAGGTAGATCGGGATCGCCAGGATCAGCAGATTGGTCGCGCAGGTCAGAACCAGAACAAAGGCAAGGTTTCGCCATATCGCTCGCATCGAGGTCCGAAGGGTGCGTTGAAAGTCTTCGGGCGGCGTGCGTTTGTGAAAAGTTTGGGGTGGCCCTTTGCCGCCGCCATCGCCTGAACCAGTGCGCAGCAGCGGCTTGTTCGCTTCGGCCTCGATAGTGGTGCCCATGCGATCCGTCCCACCCGACCGGGACGAGGGGGTCATGCGCGCGGTCGGGCTTTCGACGGTTTGCGGTTCCGAGTCCTCGGCATTGGCCACCCCTTCGCCGTCACCCGCACGCCCTTCCACGGCGACGGTCTCCGGCGTTTCGCGCCGTCGGGGAGAAGCGGCGCTGAATGTTGTTTCCAGTGTGCTGTCGTCTATTATTTTCTGATCGGTTTCGTCCTGGGCTTCCGGTGCCGGAGCCGCATCAATACGAGCAACCTCTTGCTCCTTCTGCGCTGTCGCCGGGCCCTCCTGCGATGCCTTGTTCTGGCTCTGCTCGGTCACGGGCACGCGCATCTCCTTGGTCAGCCTTAGCCGTGCGGTCAGCCGTTCCGTTGCAAATGACGAGCCAGACACCATGTCGCTGGGTCGCAAAGTCAGAGGCTGCCCGCTTCCCGACCGGTCCAGCGGGCTGGCGTATCGGGTGCGGCGCGACGAAAAAACGATCGACATAAACAAACCTTCCGGTCACTCGTAAAAAAGGGAAAATCAGGTCAGGATGGATTGCATTCCTACATTGGCGTCCAAGTCTTCGGGGGTCAGGACAGGAGAGGTCGGGCCGCTGACTGCTTGCCCGGCGATCATTGCCTCCTCCATCAGGATTGCGATGGCTTCATTGGCAAATTCCGGGCTGATCTCATTCTCGGGCAAGTCGATGAGACTGGCCTGGTGCAGCAAAAGCTCGGAATATGCGCCCTGCCCGGCCATGACCACGGAGTCCACACCCAGCTTGTTGATGTTGGCCGCATTCAGCATCGCGTTGCTGCCGGACACGACTTCGGTACTGGCACCGTGCGGACCGGACAGGAAAACGTCATCCTGATCGGCAAGCATCGTGACCTGCTCAAGAATATTCACCTGCAACAGGTTTCCGTCGATCTTCAGAACGCGCATCTGCTCCATACCCGCGAACATCGGATCGTTCAGCAATGCGTCCTCGAGCGCGGCCATGTTCATTTCATTCAGAGCCATGGCCTCGGCCATGTTCTCCTCAAGCGCCTCCTGCAGGTCCAAGCCGTTGGTCATCACCGAAGCCTGGTTCATCAGCAGGTTTTCGTTCGCACCTCCGGCAGGTCCGGCTAGGCCGCCTGACACCACGTCATCATCCATCAGGACGAGCGTCTGGAACAACATGTCGACCGAGATCATGTCGCCGCCGATCATGATCAGGTCATAGTAACTGCCGAGTTGAACAATATCGGCCACGTTGACCATCTGATTGCCACCCATCGCATACATGGTCGAAGATGCGGAAATCTCGGTCTGGATATGGTCGATATCGGTGGCGTTGATGACCTGCTTGAGGAAGTTGGCAACCACCAGATCGCCATGGATCCAGTCGACGGTCAAAAAGGACGGCTGCCCGGCCCCACCAGCGACAGCCGAAGTTCCGGCAAGCCAGGGCGCAGGATTCGCCTCGGTTTCAATCTGGGCGGATTGAACAACGTTGGTGCCCGCACCGCTGCCGGTGTTTCCGACATCAACATCTGATACCAGCGCGACCTGGCTGATCATCGTCAGGCTGATTGCTTGTCCACCCACGGCGATGAAGGGGGCGTCCACCCAACCGACGTTCAGCGCGACTTCGTTGATCGCAAGATTGCCGCCGGTGACAACGGAATGACCCTCGTGCGACTCCGGCCCTTCGGACTGGTTCCACTCGGCCGGATAGGACTGTGACACCAGATTTTCCTCAGCCTCCTCCGGCTGGTGGTAGGCCGGCAGAAGATCACTCCAGACCGGAGCCTCCGACACGTGTTGACCGTTGACGATGATGCCTTCCGCGTCTTCACCCTGGAATTGGTGAACCGTGACACCTTGGACCGATCCATTCATCGGTGTCGTTATCTGTTCGACCAGCGTATCCAGGTATTCTGGCGTCATGTAGTCCGGTATCGCCAGTGAAGGCACCGCCATCGCATGAAGCGAGTGCGCCACGTCCAACGCGGCCTCGGCCTGTGCTGTCAGCATCGCCGCATCGCGGAAGTCGCCCGCGCCGACGGTATCATTGTCGCGCAGGACCAATGTCTGGAATGTGTAAGTGACGGCAGAACCTATCAGGTCGCTGACGACCTGAGGCTGCAGCATCAAGAATTGCGGCCCGACCGAGATCGGCAATTCGGACTGCGGAACAAATCCGCCCGGCGCCAACGGGTCACCGATCTGGATGCTCGACTCGAGCATCGGGCCGACTGGTGGCAGCGGCAACTGCGGGTCCGCGGGCGGTTCGGGGAAACGGTAGGGAAGCGGATCGTAGTCCTTGGGCTTCAGATCCAGATCGGCCTTGACGACAATCCTGATCGGATCCTCCAGGCCTTCAACTTCGGCCAGCCGTCGGAGCGCCGTAAACTCCTCGTATTGCTGCCGCAGGATGGCCTGTTCCATCGTGAGCTGAAAAGTACCGATAAAATGGGCGATCGTTTCCGTAATGCTGTCAAGTGACATCTGGACTATCCCTGTCACCCTTTCCGGCAGAAAATTTCCGGGTCTGGGTTAAGTTGGACCGAGGCCATGAAGCACGGCCCCGGTGTTTTCATCAAAGACCGGAGGCCGAAATCGCGGCCTCCGGGGTCAGGCATTATGCCTCGGTGTCGTCGCTCGCGTAGGTCGAACTCATCGAACCGCCAACCATCGTGGTATCGACCGAGTTGCCAAGCACGTTGGCGCCCATGACGATTGTCTGGTTGAAGGCCGAGGTATCGACCACTGCTGCTGCCGACGCGTAGGATTCACCAGTGACGATACCGTCGCCACCATTGTTGGAACCCCAGGTGCCGCCATTGCCGCCGGCTCCGCCGTCACCCGAATAGGCACCGGCCGCGCTGCCACCGGTGACTGCGCCACCCGTGGTATCGCCGGACATGGCGCTACCCATGGCGTAGCCGCTGGTACCGCCATTGGCCGCAGACGCACCGCCTGCACCACCGGCTCCCGAGCTGGCCGCGCCAGTCGCACTGCCGGATCCGGTCGAGGTGGCATCGTTGTCGGTGTACGACGCGCCGCCGTATCCCGCGATGGCTTCGGCCAGGCTGTCGGCGGAACCGTTTGTGTCAGCGTCAGCAAAGACTTCTGCCGCACCACCGGTACCTGCCGTGTTGACCGCATCCGCAGAACCCGCACCGTTACCGGACGAGGTGGACGTTGGCGTCGTGGTCCCACCGGCTCCGCCAGCGCCTTCTGCACTGGACGAACCCGAACCGGTTCCATTTGCCGCGCCATTGGCCGCGTTCGAACCGCCGGCTCCGCCGGTTCCGGTCGACGTCTGCGGGTTGCTGGCCGCACCGTTCACGTCACCGGGCGACTGACTGATATTCGGACCGCTTGCGGCCAGATCGCCGACGCCCTGTGCGCCAGAGTTGGCTGCCGAGCTGCCGCCCGTGCCCGCTCCGCCGGACCCTGCGCCACCGGTTCCGGCACCGCCGGTTCCTGCGCCGCCGGTTCCGGCACCACCGGTGCCCGCTCCGCCGGTACCCGGGTTGTTGCCCGTGGTTCCGCCGCCGCCGGTCGCAGCGTCGGTATCAGCCGCATTCAAGGCCGGACCACCATCCGCGATTTCCTGGTTCAGCGCCGCGATGGCTGCTTCGACCATGGCCGAGAATCCGCCGGATCCCTCGCCACCAGAGCCTTCGCCGCCAGCACCTTCACCACCCGAGCCCGAGCCGCCGGAACCCGTGCCACCGGAACCAGGCCCGCCGGTGCCATTGGCGCCACTTTGCGCGCCGCTGCCAGCCATGCCCGCACCCGTGTTGCTTCCGGCCGTCGCTTCATTCGCTTCGGTCGTACCGGTGCTATTGTTCGATGCAGAACCCGAGTTCGATGACTCGCCGTTGCCACCATTGGCGCCGTTCGCACCCGACTCGTTTCCGGCCAGGCCAAGGCCCGCGCCGATCGAACCGGTCGCGTTTTCACCACCGTTGGCATTGCCTTCCGAGTTGGCGCCGGACAGTCCCAGACCAAGGCCAAGACCGATCGAGCCGGCATTACCGCCTTCACCGCCAGTTCCCTGGCCGTTGGCATTCGAACTGCCGGTGTTGTTGGCGCTGGAGGTGCTGTTGGCGTTGCCGCCATTGCCAGCCGTGCTTTCGCCACTGGCTTCGGCGCCCGACAGACCAAGACCCAGGCTCGTGTTGTTGGCGCCGCCCGAAGCCGCACCGTTGCCGCCTTGCGAAGCCGCGCCGGCATTGCCGGTGTGGCCGCCCAGCGCGAATGCGTGGCTGCCATTGGTCTCGCCGCTTGCTGCACCGCCGTAGCTGGTTCCGCCGGAACCCGAGTTACCGCCGCCGGAGGAGGAACCGATGCCTTCTTCGGCATAGGCCGAACCGCCCGTCGCGCTGCCGTTCTGATAGAACGAGCCGTCATTCGACAGGCTGGGCGAATCCAGCGTGTCATCGTCACTCAGGCTGGCCAACTGGTTGTTGATCGACGACATGTCGTTGCCGTCACCATTCATCGAGATGGACAGGTTCAGATCATCGCCGGGATCATAATTCACGTCGTTTCCGGCCGTGATGACATCACCGATGGATGCCGAGTCACCGATATCCAGATCGACCTGGTCATCGTCGCGCGGGATCCACTCGCCTTCACCGAAATCGATGTTGATCGAGTTTGCGATGCTGTTGCTGTCATCGCCGCCATTTACGTTCGACTGCTGCTGACCTTGCTGTTGGCCCTGCTGCTGCGCCTGACCCTGGTCCTGACCCTGGCCCTGCTCGTTCGCAACTTCAGTCGCCTGAGCCTGAGCCTGGTTCTGTTCGTCTTCGTTGTTTGCAGCGTTTTGAACTTCCTGACCCTGCTGCTGTTGCTGCGCGGTCAGTTCGGCCTCGATATTTGCTTCTTCAACGGGGATTTCCACCGAGATCGGAGCTTCGAGATTTTCAACATTAACTTCGTCAACGGTCGTGACATTGGTATTGTTCACATTGCGTCGCATAACAATCTTCCATTTTTGAAGCGCCAGACCGCCATTCATCTACAAAGCGATATTCGGCGCGGTTGAAAATATTATTGAGCATCCATTCGCGAAACTGCGCATGTCTGCGGCCTTGTCTTTCGAATGATGTGTTGTCACCCCCCTTTCTCGGCCAAGCCGATTCCGTGACTGCTCAAAATCACGCGAAAATACGCGGGCCGCAGACACGCCAGGTACAAGTACACTTCGCAAATTGAAGCACGACACAGGGTACAGATGCCGTTCGGCCTGCCTAGCTGGCAGAAAGTATTAACATCACTAAAAGGATGATTTGCTTGATGTATTACTCGAACACGCATTTCATGGCCGAGTTCGGAGCCGAATTGGCCAGCGACAAAGGCTGGTGAATTTAAGTTCTTTGAATCCAGATATTTAAGCGGTCCGACCGTCAAACGGCCTTAATCGAAAGTTCTAAAATCTGGTGATTCTCAAAGCCGTACAGTTGTCGAAAACTGAACTTTCTGGTATACTCAATACATATTTTTAATTGTTTTTATTCAGTTTCACCCCGGCCAATAACGGCCAATTCAGGACGTAATCTGGGGTATTTAGGGGGGCGCAAAAATGAGCATTTCTGAATTAAGTAACAGTTCCAACACGATCGACAAAAGTGAAGATTTCATGATTGTTTTTGTTGGGAAAGAGCTCTTCTACTCCAACCAAACCCTGCGAAGCGTTCAGCACGAATTCGGCGTGGCAGCCCATCGGTTTGAATCCCTCGCGGCATTCTTGTCCGAGGCGAGCAATGCTGAGGGTTCCGGCAAGATTGTTGTCGTGGATCAGATCATGATGGAGGATCTGCTGGCCCATCCTTCCGATTATGTTCGATCGTCCATGCCGGGATGCCTTGCCTTCGCATACCGCAAAGAGGACGCAGCCCGTTTCGTTTTCGAGCGATGGGACCGATCCCGGTACGGACCAATCGGGTATCTTCCGATGAACGTCGCCCCGGACGCATGGCGCGCGATCCTGCGGCTGCTGATGCATGAAGAGTTGTACCTGCCGGGATTTGTAGCCAATTGCGTTGCATTGAAGCCGTGCGCGAAAACCCCAACTGCAGCCCGGGAAACTCCGAAATCCCCTGCGGCTGGCCCTCTGTTGTCTAAACTGACCAGGCGCGAGAAGCAGGTTCTGCAGCTTGTCTCCGAAGGAAAAAGCAACAAGGCTATCGCTGCCCAGTTGGGTATCACCGAACACACGGTCAAGCTGCACATGCACAACGTGTCGGGCAAGATCGGTGTCAGCAACAGAACGGCAGCGGCGCATTTCTTCTTTGAGGCGGCGGCGCAAGACGCGCACCGAACTTCGGTTGACTGACGACTTCGAAGCCAGGTTCGATCGGTTGATCCTTTTGGTCGGCCGCCTGAACTATGTCTGGACGAACACCGAAAGCCTGCTGATACATCTGATTGCCGGCCTCTCGGGGACCAGCAAAGACGTAGCCGTCATCACTTTCCTCACCCTGAACACGACCCGCGCCCGAATTGATCTGGTCGAGCGTCTGGCAAAGATGGACGGAAGGCCGGCCTCGGTTCGTGATCCGATCCTTGAGCACACGCAGCGGCTCAGCCGCCTGTCGGGCATCCGCAACAAGTTCAACCATTGCATCTATTCCTTCGACCAGGAAACCGGGAACCCCAAGACGATCCTGATGCGCATTGCCGATCGAAAAACCGACATCAAGCTGGGGCGCGAAGATACGGTCGACGAACAGGCGATGCAGGAAATCGAGGATGTCGTAGCGCAGCTGTCGGCGGCGAACCAGGACATCTGGCGGCTGATCTCCAAGCTGGGTTATCCGGTCTGACGATCGCCCTCGGCCAAGCCGACCATTGTGTTTGGTGCGGGCGGTGGGACTCGAACCCACACGGCGCTAGGGCCTTCGGATTTTAAGTCCGATATGTCTACCATTCCATCACGCCCGCATCCGGCCGGTCTGGTGCACCGGCAACGGATCACGTGCCGAACACTTACACGCACCCATTCCGATTGCAAAGACCGCAAGCGGTTAATTCGCCAGCCTGATCAACGCCGTGCGGTTCAGTGCAAGCAGCCACTTTCCCCAGGGAACAAGACGCGCGCAATTCTCGCATTCCGCCCCTTTGCCTTGACAGATCGACTGCATTTCTATGACGTCTGCCGGATCGTTGAGGGAGGCCGCGATGAAGACCGTCACCAACCCGCATCGGGGCAAAGGCAAACTATTTTCTCAGGCACCTTTCCCCTCAACCAACTCGAACCGGTTGGCACAGCTTCTGTCTCTGTGCCCGGCCTCCGGCGTGACACCACTGGCCGAAGCGCCGGGTTTGGCGCCCGTTTCCCGCCTTTGGATCAAAGATGAACGGACGCGGATGAATCTCGGGTCGTTCAAGGCATTGGGCGCGGCCTATGTCATCGCCTGCCAAGCGAGCGAAGCCACCGAGACACCCGACAACACATCCCTTGCCGGCCGCACTTATGTTACGGCCAGCGCCGGGAACCACGGCCTCAGCATGGCTGCGGGTGCGCGCGTTTTTGGTGCGAATGCCGTGGTGTTCATTTCTGAAACCGTGCCCGAAAGCTTTGCGCAGCGCCTTGCGGCGCAAGGTGCGCGAGTGGTGCGCGAAGGCGTCGATTACGCCGCAAGCATGAACGCCGCAAGCCGCGCGGCGAACGACAACGACTGGACGCTTCTGTCAGACAGCTCTTGGGAAGGGTATTATGACCTGCCCCATCTCTTGATGGAGGGGTACGTTCAAATGGCCGTCGAGGCGGTTGATCAATGTCCCGAACCTCCGACATTGATCCTGCTGCAGGCCGGAGTGGGAGGCATGGCGGGCGCCGTTGCCGCATGTTTCCGAAAGGCTTGGGGAGACGACCCCAGGATCGTCGTGGTCGAACCGGCCGCAGCCCCGGCGCTGATGGCCAGCATCCAAGCCGGCGCGCCGGTCTTTGCAGACGGTCCGGACAGCATCATGGGACGGCTGGATTGCAAGGAGCCATCGCTGATTGCGCTGAATGGACTGGCGCGGGATGCCGATCTGTTTCTGACGCTGGACGATGACACCGTGGCCGCTCAGCTTCCAGTCATGGCAGAGGCCGGGTTCGAAACGACTGCGTCAGGCGGGGCCGGACTGGCTGCCGTTCTGGATGCCGATAGCCGCAACTTGCTCAAAATCGGACCACAGGACCGCGTTTTGTGCGTCGTGACCGAGCAAGCCTCATGAGAGGGTTCGAACAAGCCGAATTCGAGGACAGAACTTCGCGTGCGCAGGATCTCATGCAAGAGCATGGACTGGACGCCCTGCTGCTGACGACCGAGCCCGACGTCCGGTATTTCAGCGGCTTTCTGACCCGGTTCTGGGAAAGCCCGACGCGCCCCTGGTTCCTTGTCGTTCCTGCGACCGGTAAACCTGTCGCCGTGATCCCGTCGATTGGAGCGGCCTTGATGGCGCAGACCTGGATCGAAGACATCCGCACTTGGACCGCCCCGGATCTGGCAGACGACGGAGTATCGTTGCTGGCCGAAACCCTACGCGAACTCGTTCCGGACGGCGGCTTGATCGGATGCCCCGACGGGCATGAAACGCACCTGCGGATGCCGCTTGCAGATTTCGGGCGTCTGAAATCCGAAATCGACCGCCGCAGGATCACCGGCGACCTTGGCATTCTGCGCGACCTGCGCATGGTCAAATCTCAAGCCGAAATCAAAAAGATCCAAACCGCGTGCCGGATCGCAGGGGAAGCTTTTGAGCGGGTTCCTGAGATTGCAGCGGCAGGTGATCCTCTGGATCAGGTTTTTCGGCGATTCCAGATGTTGTGTCTCGACCAAGGCGCCGATTGGGTGCCTTATCTTGCCGGCGCGGCCGACCAGGGCGGATATGGCGACGTAATCTCACCAGCAACCCAACGACCGTTGAAGCCGGGCGACGTGCTTATGTTGGATACCGGGCTGGTCTGGGATGGGTATTTTTGCGATTTCGACCGCAACTGGTCCGTCGGCCCGGCCAGTCCCGCCGTGTGCGCGGCGCACCACGCGCTGATCGATGCGACCGAGGCTGCGTTCGAGCAGGCCAGACCGGGCGCGACGGCCTCGGACCTGTATCACGCGATGAACTCGGTCCTGTCCCGTGGCGGCGGCGGGACCGAAGCCGGGCGCTTGGGCCACGGATTGGGCATGTCATTGACCGAGTGGCCTTCGCTCATCCCAACGGATCACACAGTTCTGAAACCTGGAATGGTGTTGACGCTGGAGCCAGGTATTGAGGTCGGTAGCAAAATACTTGTCCACGAGGAAAACCTGCTGGTCACCGAAAGCGCGCCGCGGTTCCTGAGCCCCAAGGCAGGACGGGAGATTCCCGAGCTATGACAACACTGCCATTTTCTCTGGACACGGATGACCCTGGCATATCTCCGCTTGGCCTGATCGTTCTGCAGACAGACGAGACGATCGAAGGCGATTTCCGCAGGCTTTTTTCCGGCGACCCTGCACCCATTTATGTCTCGCGCATAACCAGCGACCCGCAGGTCACGACCAAGACGTTGACCCGCATGAAACATGCGCTTCCAGCGGCGGCAGATTTACTGCCCAAGGCGCGCCCCTTCCGGGTTGTGGGTTACGCCTGCACCTCGGCAAGCTCGGTCATCGGGTCGGAAAAGGTCGAAGAACTGGTAAAGCAGACTTGTGACGTGCAATCGGTGACCAACCCGCTGCGCGCTGCGGTTGCTCAGGCGCGCGAACTGGGTGTGTCACGCTTTGCACTGCTGTCCCCGTATGTGGAGCAGGTCAACACGGCGCTTCGCGCGGCCTTCGCCGATCAAGGGGTCCTGATGGATGTGTTCGGCACCTTTGGGATTTCCGAAGAATCCAAGGTCGTCCGGATTTCGACGCAATCCATCGTTGACGCTGCGGTAAGACTGGGTTCGGACAGAGCGGTCGAAGCTGTTTTTCTCAGCTGCACCAACCTTCGCACGTTGGATGCCATCCCGCAGATCCATGAACAGATCGACAAACCGGTCCTGTCCAGCAATCAGGCCCTTGCGTGGCACATGCGGCGCCTCAACACTGCGCAAAATCCCTGAATCCCACCCAATGGGGATTGGTTTTTGTCATTGAGTCTTGCCAGCCGGTCATTGCTGCGTCTTTAATGTGCTCAGGGATCAATGAAATCCGGACCAACCGGATCAAGAATTGACGCAACAGGGGGTCTTGTGACCGGCACTTCTAGCGACGCCGCGTTTGTCGAATTTCAACGCGTTCAAAAATCGTATGACGGCGAAAATCTTGTCGTCAAAGACCTTAACCTCGCGATGCCAAAGGGCGAGTTTCTGACAATGTTGGGCCCATCGGGATCTGGCAAGACCACTTGCCTGATGATGCTGGCCGGGTTCGAAACTGCGACGCATGGCGAAATTCTGTTGGATGGGCGACCGATCAACAACATCCCGCCGCACAAGCGTGGCATCGGGATGGTGTTTCAGAACTATGCCCTGTTCCCGCACATGACTGTGGCTGAGAACCTCGCCTTTCCGCTGGAAGTCCGAAAAATCGGCAAATCCGAGCGCGAAGAAAAGGTCCAGCGCGCCCTCGACATGGTGCAGATGGGTGCCTTCGGCAGCCGCAGACCCGCGCAGCTGTCGGGCGGACAACAACAGCGTATCGCCTTGGCCCGCGCGCTGGTCTTCGAACCCGAATTGGTTCTTATGGATGAACCGCTGGGCGCATTGGACAAACAGCTGCGCGAGCACATGCAGTTTGAAATCACGCGTCTGGCCCATGAATTGGGGATCACGACCGTCTATGTGACCCACGACCAGACCGAAGCGCTGACCATGTCAGATCGCGTAGCGGTATTTGACGATGGTCGGATCCAGCAGCTTGCACCGCCGGACCAGCTTTATGAAGAGCCAGAAAACAGTTTCGTTGCGCAGTTCATCGGCGAAAACAACACGCTGGAAGGCGTTCTGAAATCCGTCGATGGCGGGAAATGCGTCGTAGCGCTGGACGATGGGTCCGAGATTGATGCGGTTCCGATCAACGTCAGCCAACCGGGGGAACGGACCAAGGTCTCGATCCGGCCCGAGCGCGTGGAATTCAACAAGGATCGCCTCAGCCCCGAAGCGCATACGCTCAAGGCTGTGGTCAAGGAATTCATCTACATGGGCGATGTATTCAGATTCCGCATGTCGGTGGCCGGCAATGATGAATTCATCGTCAAGACCCGGAATGCTCCTGACGCCGTCAGGCTGACACCGGGTCAGGAGATCGAGATCGGATGGCTGGCGCAAGATTGCCGCGCTCTGGACGCCTAGGCGCGCCCGGCTTCGCAATCCGCCCCCAAGCCGAAAGAACCGACCGACGAAAACCCGTGCGTTGGTCGACCAAGCATAAAACGGGAAAAACTGGGAGCTACATATGAAACGTACCACCACAATGCTGACAGCTGTTGCACTGGCAACTGCAGCAGGCGGAGTTTCCGCCGAAGAAATGACGATCGTGTCCTGGGGCGGCGCCTATTCCAAGTCGCAGCTCAAGGCCTATCACGAGCCCTATTCGGAAAAAACCGGCGTCACCATCCTGAACGATGACAGCTCGGCCGAGGCCGTGGCCAAACTGCGCGCCATGAACGAGGCGGGCAACATCACATGGGATGTGGTCGACGTGGTTGCCGCGGACGCGATCCGTCTGTGTGACGAAGGTCTGGCGATGGAAATCGACCCGGATACGCAGCTGGCGCCCGCGCCGGACGGCACTCCGGCTTCGGAAGACTTCGGCGATCTGCTGGTCAGCGAATGCTTCATCCCTCAGATCGTGTATTCGACCACCTTTGGGTATCGGACCGACATGGTCGGGGACAACCCGCCGACCGACATCTGCGCGGTCTTCGACCTGGAGACCTATCCCGGCAAGCGGTCGCTGGAAAAGCGTCCGATCAACAACATGGAATGGGCCCTGCTGTGCGACGGCGTCCCGAAGGACGAAGTGTATGACGTCCTGGCAACCGACGAAGGCCAGGATCGTGCTCTGAAGAAGCTGGACACCATCAAGGACAGCGTCGTCTGGTGGTCCGCCGGTGCCGATACGCCCCAACTGCTGGCTGACGGCGAAGTCGTTATGGGCTCGACCTACAATGGCCGCCTGTTCAGCGTCATCGAAGAGCAGAAGCAGCCCGTCGCCATGCTGTGGGACGCGCAGGTCTTCGATCTGGACGGCTGGATCATTCCCGCCGGTCTGAGCGAAGAGCGCAAGCAACGCGCGCTGGACTACATCATGTTCGCGACCGACACCCAGCGGCTGGCGGATCAGGCCAAGTACATCTCGTACGGCCCGGCTCGCGCTTCGTCGGCTCCGCTGGTCGGCAAGCATGCCGAACTGGGAATCGAAATGGCTCCGCACATGCCGACCGATCCGGAAAACGCCAAGAACACGTTCCTCTACAACTACGAGTTCTGGGCTGACTACCGCGACGACATCGACGCCAAATTCCAGGCGTGGTTGGCGCAATAAGCGCTTGAAACTCTGAAGAAACGTCAGGTGGCGGTGCGCCGCCATCTGACCCTGGCACAACCAAGAGGCACTGATGACTGACGCAAGCCAAACCGCAGGACCCATGCTGGCAGCGGACGGAACGCCGCTCAAGCAATCGCTGGCGCGTTCATTGCGACGTCAGAAACTGCGCGCGCTTATGCTGATCGCGCCTTTGCTTCTGTTCGTGCTGTTTTCCTTCCTGGTACCGATCGCATCGATGCTGTTTCGTTCGGTCGAAAACGGGATTGTCTCGGAAACCCTGCCCTTGACGGTCGAAGCGCTGGACAACTGGGATGAAACCAGCGGCGAATTGCCGGGCGAGGACGTCTATGATGCCTTCGTTCGCGACATGGTGGTCGCGATCGAAAACAAGCAACACACCCGGCTCGGCACGCGTCTGAACTACGAAGAAACCGGCATGTCTTCGCTGTTCCGCCAGTCCGGCCGCAAGATCAAACGGTTGGACCCTGAAACCGACGGTCCGTTCAAGGAAAAGTTGATCGAGATCCATGACGGCTGGGGGGAACCGCAGACCTGGCGCGTGATCAAGACCCATGCGGTTCCGATCACCAACGGCTACTTCCTGAACGCAATCGACATGCGGCGCACCCCAGAAGGTGCCCAGGCACAGCCGGAAGACAAGCAAATTCTTATCAAACTGTTCGGGCGAACGCTGTTCATGTCGCTGGTAATCACCGGGGCCTGCATCCTGCTCGCCTATCCGGTCAGCTACCTGCTGGCGACCCTGCCAATGCGCGTGTCGAACCTGCTGATGATTCTGGTTCTGCTGCCATTCTGGACATCGCTTCTGGTGAGGACATCCGCGTGGAAGGTCATGCTGCAACAGCAGGGCGTCATAAACGATACTCTCGTCTGGCTCGGGCTGGTCGCAGATGACGCGCGGCTGATCATCATCAACAACCAGATCGGCACGATCATTGCCATGACGCATATCCTGCTGCCGTTCATGATCCTGCCGATGTATTCGGTGATGCAGACGATTCCGCCATCCTACACTCGCGCGGCCAAATCCATGGGCGCCACGAACTGGACCACGTTCTGGCGGATCTACTTCCCGCAATCCATCCCGGGCATCGGAGCGGGGTCGATCCTCGTGTTCATTCTGGCCATCGGCTACTACATCACGCCTGAAATCGTGGGCGGCACCAAGGGTGTCTTCATCTCGAACCGGATTGCCTATCACATATCGTCGTCGTTGAACTGGGGCCTGGCTGCAGCATTGGGGACGATCCTGCTGGCGGTGGTTCTGATCCTCTACTGGGTCTACGACAAGATCGTGGGCATCGATAACGTGAAGCTGGGGTAATCGACATGGCCGCACTGACACCAATTTCGCGCAAGCCCCTATCCATGGTCCTGCCCAGCGTCGCACTGGCCGGCGCGTTCGCCGGCATGTTTGTCGGCGCAGGAAACGGCTCGGTTCCCCTGGGAATGATCGGCGGCGCGGCGCTGACTGCCCTCTTGGCCTGGATCTACATCTCGGTCCTCAAGAACGAGCGGCTTGCCTACTGGATCAACATTATCGGCTTCGCGGCCGTCGGCTTCGCGGTTTCGGGGCCAATGGGCGGTGTGCTTGGCTTCTTGGGCGGCTGGTTTTTCGCATGGTTCACATTCTGGCTGTACGAGGGCCGATACCGCCGTAAGCTGCTGCCTTATCTGACGGCGCAGCAGGTATTCTATCACTACCTGTTCCGGGTGATCTGCGGCGCGATCTTCGTTTTCCTGATCACGCCGATTCTGGTGGTTCTTCCGCTGTCGTTCAACGCGCAGGACTTCTTTACCTTTACGCCCGAGATGCTGCGGCTGGACCCCGAAGGGTATTCGCTGAAGCATTACCAGGATTTCTTCACCAACAACGAATGGCAGCGCAGCTTCAAGAACTCGCTGATCATTGCGCCCATCGCCACGATCATTTCGGTAACGCTGGGAACGCTGGCAGCCATCGGTCTCAGCCAATCGCATGTGCCGGGGCGGCGCGCCATCATGGGGATCCTGATTTCTCCGATGATCGTGCCGCTGATCATCTCAGCGACGGGCATGTTCTTCTTCTACAGCGACATCGGCCGCTTCCTTGAAGGCACTTTGGGCATGAACAAAACCTTTGTGGGCTATCTCAAGGTGATTCTGGCCCACGCCGTTCTGGGCATTCCCTTCGTCATCATCACCGTGACCGCCACGCTGGTCGGGTTTGACCGCTCGCTGACGCGGGCTGCTGCGAATATGGGCGCGGGCCCGGTACGGACCTTTTTCAAGATTCAGATGCCGCTGATCCTGCCGGGCGTGATCTCGGGCGGGCTGTTCGCCTTCATCACTTCGTTCGACGAGGTGGTCGTGGTGCTGTTCGTCGGATCGGCCAGCCAAAAGACGCTGCCGTGGCAGATGTTCACCGGCCTGCGCGAGCAGATCAGCCCGACCATCCTGGCCGTGGCCACGATCCTCGTCGTCATCTCGATCGCGCTGCTCACCACGGTCGAGCTGCTGCGGCGGCGGTCGGAACGTCTGCGCGGGCTGACACCGGCTTGACCGGCGGCATTTGCTGATCTAACGATTTCCTTGTTCATCCCCTGCTGCGATGGCGTCGCAGCACCCAAGGGGGTGATCGGCTCTCGGACCCCGAGACCGCCTGTCCTGTACGCCGGGACATGTGGCTGGGCTTTGCACGTCCGGCAAAGAAGCGAGAGAGCACATGACAGACCTTTCAAATCGCCCCGAATTCTTCACCTGCCACAACGGCGACAAGGCGCCCCTGCCCTTCAGTCGGGCCGAGTACGACCGCCGGTTGGCCAAACTGCGCGCCATCATGGCGCAGCGGGACATCCCGGTCGTTCTGCTGACCTCGATGCAGAACATCGCCTACTACTCGGGCTTTTTGTACTGCGCCTTCGGCCGGCCCTATGGCTGCGTGGTGACGCAG
Organism: Ruegeria sp. SAZA006; assembly: GCF_059613465.1. Classification (NCBI taxonomy): domain Bacteria; kingdom Pseudomonadati; phylum Pseudomonadota; class Alphaproteobacteria; order Rhodobacterales; family Roseobacteraceae; genus Ruegeria; species Ruegeria sp. SAZA006. The sequence goes on along the minus strand of NZ_JBXWSO010000004.1, from coordinate 222,503 downwards.
GACACTTGCACCACCGTGTCGGCGAATATCGACGCGGGCCAGCCCTGGCGCCGGTCGGTCGAAGACAACGTGATCTACACCGACTGGAAGCGCGACAACTACTGGCGCGCCGTAGCCAGCCTGATCGGGAATGCCCGCCGGATCGGCATCGAAAGCGACCAGATGACGCTGGCTGCGCGCGACACGGCCCTGGCCATGCTGAACCAGCCCGAGCTTTTGGACATCGCTCCCGACACGATGGCCGCGCGGATGGTGAAATCGGCCGAGGAGATCGAACTGATCAAGGGCGGCGCCCGCACGGCGGATGTGGGCGGCGCAGCCATCCATGCCGCGATCCGTGAAGGTGCCACCGAGATCGAGATTGCCATGGCCGGCCGCGACGCGATGGAGATCGAGATCGCCCGCGCCTATCCCGAAGCCGAGTACCGCGACACCTGGGTCTGGTTCCAGTCAGGCCTGAACACCGACGGCGCGCACAACCCCGTCACCAAGCGGGCGCTGCAGAAAGGCGATATACTGTCGCTCAACACCTTCCCGATGATCTCGGGCTATTACACCGCGCTGGAACGCACCCTGTTCCTGGGCGAGCCCGACGCCGACAGCCTACGCCTGTGGCAGGCCAATGTCGCCGCCCACGAACTGGGGCTGAGCCTGATCAAACCCGGCGCGACCTGTTCCGGCATCACCGCCGAGATCAACCGGTTCTTCGCCGATCAGGGCCTGCTGCAATACCGCTCGTTCGGATACGGCCATTCCTTCGGCATCCTCAGCCACTATTACGGCCGCGAGGCGGGCCTGGAACTGCGCGAAGACATCGACACTGTGTTCGAGCCGGGCATGGTGGTGTCCATCGAGCCGATGCTGTGGATTCCCGAAGGTCAGCCCGGCGCGGGCGGCTACCGCGAGCACGACATTCTGGTCGTAGGCGAGGATGGGGCCGAGAATATCACCGGCTTTCCGTACGGACCGGAACACAACATCATAAAGGCGTGATGCAAGGGGGCAAGGCATCAGCCTTGCCCCTGTTTCCGCTGGAAACGGGTGTCAGGCCAGGATGGCGTGGATTTTGTCCAGCGTCGCGACGCTGACACCAACCCCGTCCTTGTTGGCCTTAAGGCGCTTGGCGCGCCGACCATCGCCGGGCAGACGCGCTCCTTCCTGATACCGGATCGCCTCGACCAGTTCCGCGATATTGGCGGCAAACCCCGACCCGGCCGTAGCGCCGGGGTCGATGGCAATGAAGAACTGGCCGGTTTTTGGCGGGCCGCCCACAGTTCCGGAAAAGGGTGAAGCATGGATGCCCAAAGTGGCCCCGGTCAATGCGGCGGCCATTACCTCGGTCAGGAGTGCGACGCCCACGCCCTTGTAGCCGCCCGAAGGCGCCATCGAGCCCTTGAGGCCAACGGCCGGGTCAGTTGTCGGGTTGCCATCAGGGTCCAGCGCCCAACCGACCGGAATCGGTTTTCCCTCGCGGGCGTGCTTCATGACCTCGCTTTTTGCGATCGTGCTGGCACTTTGGTCGATCAAGACGGCAGGCTGCCCGTCAGCACCCGGAACGGCCAGCGAAAAAGGGTTCGTGCCCACGACGGGCCGTGAACCACCCGACGGTGCAATGGATGCAGGTGCATTGGTGAACCCCAGACCAACAAGGCCCGCCTGAGCCAAGCGATAGGTGTGATACCCCAGCACACCACAGTTGTAACTGTTGCGGATGGCCAGCGCAGCTATCCCCTGCTCGCGTGCGGCCGGGATCAACGCATCGAACCCCAAGTCGATCGCCGGGTGCGCGAAACCGGTGGCCGCATCAACGACCACCACGCCCGGTTTGGGGGCAGACATCACCGGCTGTGCTCGCCCGTCTACCTTGCCACACTGTACGTGCTCGCAATAGATCGGGATGTAGGCCAGCCCGTGGCTGGCCACTCCATCCGCCTCGGTCGCGGCGGTCGCAACCGCCAACGGCCGGGCATTGTCCTCGGACGTGCCGGCCGCCATCAGAGCGCGCAGCGACAGGTCCTCGATTTCAGCAAGAGACAGCGTTCGGGTTTCTGGCATCTCGGCCTCCTCAGTCATTATCGGACAAACCAGCACCGGCACCCAACCGGCGAGACTCCTCGGTTGCCGGGGCATAGGTGCGTTGAGCCAGAGTGTTCAAAAAAGCCAGAGCCGCAGACGCCGGCAGGGCGCGCGTCCGCTTGGCGCGCAGTTTTTTTGGTGTACCACCGATCCTTACGATGACCTTTGTGGCGCTTTCCGGCCAAAGATCCGGAGCGTCAACGACCTCCCCATCCGTGGTGGCACTGAGTTCAGCGCAGACGACGGTCACAGTGGTCTGCAATCGGCGTGCAGCGTTGCCAGCGAACGGCACGAGAAACAGCGGAACCGCCACGTCATGCAGAACGATCGGCCCGCGGCCCAGATGTTCCGAACAATCTGACAGCAGCATCCCCGCCCCCAACGGGCACATCTGCCCATGCGCCCGCCAATTCACCCCGAGGTCCCGCGGCGTGTGCGCATCAATCCCAACGGCAAACTCCTGGCGCAGGACAGCTGACAAGGCGGCTGCACCGTCAAAACCTTGCAGACATAGCCAGCGGGTCGCTTTGGCGGCATCCTCGGCCGCCCCCCAGTGATGACCCGCCCCACGTGCCGCGCGTTTTGCCAATCCTTCGACCTCGTTCAGCGACAGGTTCATACCGGCACCTCAGGATAAACCCAGAAATCGGCATTTTCGGGCGAAAGATTCTCTGGGTAAGGCGCGCCTGAATACATGCAGATACGGACCCAACGGTCCGAGCGGGGATCGAAATGCGTCGCGCCGAAAAAGGACAGTTTGGCGCGGAGCATGTCGATCGGCAGAACCGATGCACCTATCGTGTTGTCTCGGATCTCGCTGTAGGGGGCCTTGCGGCTGATCTGCGCCCGGCGGATCGTGTGGCGATGTTCAGGATGGCGCAGAAGAAATTCCGCTGTGGTCGCGGCTGTGTCCCAATCGGCCATTGCCGAATGTGCCGCTGCCGCATCCCGTGCCGGGGCAAGCGGTTGTTCGTACTCGGCTACCGGCTCGTCAAAGCGCTCACCCAGTCTGGGTTCCAGCTTTTCTTCCGACACATACCAGACCCGTGCGCAGGCTTCCCGGGCGCCCCAGTCCAGATCCAACGCCCAGCCGAAACTGTCGCGGATCGCCTGCTGCACATCGGCCAGCGGCATGGCGCCGTCAATCTCGTACAGATGCGGGCTTGAATCTGCCATGCATCCTGACAAACCGTCCACCAAGTCTGAATAGGGTTCGAGGATCAGGGAAAGAAGCAACTCCTGCCCCTCCTCGCTCAGAACAGTTTCCGACCACTCCACCAGACGGTTCCACGGTCTTCGTCCCGTAAGCTCGTCATGGCGAAGAAAGTCCGCGATCGCCCCGAGGTCCGATTTCAGAGCAGACAGTTTCCGCTCTTGTATCGGATGTTCCGAATGCCATTGGCCAATCGACAATTGGCTGCGATCAAACACCGACCGGAATACACTGACTTCTTCTTTGGTCGCGGTTTCCACGGCCCGAACCCGAGCAATTGCCTCCTCGCGCGCCATGATCCAGTTGTTCAGTAGGACCGGATGATTGATCAGGAAGGGCGCCATGCCCAGTCCCGTGGAATTGCCGATGCCCAAGCGGCGCGCGATATCAGGAGACATCCTGACGGCCTTGCTTCCCCCTTTGGCGCGCGCCATGTGTTCGACCAGGTCCCGCACGAAGGCGCGGGTGAGGAAGACCGACAGCATCTCGGCCTGAAACGGCCCCTCGGTTTCCGCACGGTTTGCAAGGTTTTCCCGGTCCGCGGCGCCGAATTTACCCGATCCGTACACAGCCGTAGTTCGCATCAGGTAGCCAACCTTTTGGATCTGCTCCAGATCCGGCTGTCGACCGTCGGCCAGGGCTTCGACTACATGCGCCCACAATCGGACCGAGCGGTTGGCCCGGGACAGCGACAGTTCGGTTTCGCTGATCCGACCGGCCTCTTGCAGCGGAACATTGCGGGACAGCCGGTCAAGGTCGGCTTCGGAAGGGATTCCGTCAAATAGGGTGAAGGTCGCGTCCCACGCATCCGCGATCACTCGGTCCGACCGTTTTTCAGGTGGAAGATCATGGGCGAAGGCCACCAGAGAATACGCGCGCTCGGGTCCTTGGGCGACATAGACGGCTCGTCCGACACCTGCCTCGTCAATCTCGAACACCGGCGTGGAAAACCGCCAGTTGTCGCGTGCCAGGCGGCGGGTCAGAACGCGCATGAAGCTGAGCCTGCACTGGTGCAAAGACCCGAGCCGGCTGAGCCGCATAACGGTTGCCGGATCCCGGCGCGCGATATGCGGCCCCGGTCCGGTCAATTCTGGACAGGTCCGAAGTTGTCCGCAAAGAAGCGGTACCAGTTCTGCCCCATGATCCCGGTGACTTCGGTCGGGGTCATCCCAACCGCGAGAAGGCCGGCCTCGATCTTGTCAAAGTCACGATTGTCCCGGAACCACTTTGGCATCGGCGGAAAACCCGGGTTCGCCGACGATCCTTCGCCATAGTCTATTTCCTTGGTCCAGCGACCCACACGCATCCACTCAACAACGCTGTCGGGTTGGTCCTGGCACAGGTCGGTTCCGATCCCGAGATGCTGTGTTCCGTATTTTTCAGCCGTTCGGGCAATCATGGTGCAAAAGCTTTCAAGCGTGCAGTCGGACTTGTCCTTCAGGTGATGAGGGTAGACCGAAAACCCAAGCATCCCACCTCTTTCCGTCACGGCGCGGATGACGGGGTCACGCTTGTTGCGCAGGGCGGGCGCCCATTCATGCGGATTGGCGTGGGTGATGGCGATCGGACGCGCGGAAAGGTCGGCCGCCTCGATCGTCGAGCGGTCGGCCGAATGGCTCATGTCGATGACCAATCCCACGCGGTTCATCTCCTTGATCACCTGCCGCCCCATCCGGGTGATACCGGTGTCTTCAGCCTCGTAGCAGCCGGTCGCCAGCAGGGATTGGTTATTGTAGGTCAACTGCATGAACCGGGCACCAAGGTCGTACAGCATTTCGATCAGCCCAATGTCATCTTCCATGGGTGACGGGTTCTGGAAACCAAAGAAAACGGCCGTACGCCCGGTGTCACGCGCGGTATCGATGTCGTTGGCCGATCGCCCCTTTATGATCAGGTCCGGGAACAACTCGAACCAGCGGTTCCATTTCTCGAGGTTCTGAACCGTTTCACGAAAATTCTCGTGGTAGGCGACGGTGACGTGAATGGCATCCACGCCCCCTTCCCGCAATTGCCGGAAGATCTTTTCCGACCAGTTGGCATATTGCAGGCCGTCAATCCGCATCAGATCGGGGTCCCGGCGCTGATATAGGCGGTTTTGACCGTGGTGTAGAACTCGGCGGCCGCTTTGCCCTGTTCTCGCGGTCCATACGAGCTGTCGCCCCGGCCACCGAAAGGAACGTGATAATCAGTGCCTGCCGTGGGCAAATTGACGGTCACGACACCGGTTCTTGCATGACGCCGGAAATGCGTCGCGCGCGCAAGATTCTGGGTCACGATGCCCGATGTCAGGCCGAAATTCGTGTCATTCACGATCGTCAAAGCCTCATCATAGCTGTCGACCTTGAGCACGCTGGTCAGCGGGGCAAACATCTCTTCCCTGTTGATCCGCATGGTGTTGTTCGTATTCACGAACACGCCGGGCGACATGTAATACCCGTCATGCGGCAGCTCCAGCCGTTGCCCGCCGCACGCCAGCTCGGCGCCTTCGGATTGGCCAAGTTCGACATAGGCCAGGTTCTCTTGCAGTTGTTGCTCGCTGACGACCGGCCCCATCTGCGTGCCTTCCTCCAGGGCATGCCCGACCTTCATTGCCTTGGCACCGGCGACAAGCTTCTCGACAAACGCGTCGTGGATCGCGGCATGGACCACCAATCGCGAAGAGGCGGTGCATTTCTGCCCGGTGCCGCCAAAAGCTCCGCCCAGTGCAAGTGACACCGCCAGATCCAGATCCGCGTCATCCATCACGGCCAACGCGTTTTTGGAGCCCATCTCCATCTGCACCTTGGTCAGGTTCTGGATGGCTGCTGCGGCAATGCCCTTGCCGACGGGTACCGATCCGGTGAACGAAATCGCATCCACCTGAGGGCTCTCAACCAGTCTTTGGCCGATTGCGCCGCCTGACCCCATGACCAAACTGAAAAGACCCTTGGGAATGTCCTGACGCTCAATGATCTCGGTCAGGGCCACGGCTGACGCAGGGGTCAGGTTGGCCGGCTTCCACACAACGGCGTTCCCATAACACAAAGCGGGCGCGATCTTCCATGCGGCCGTAGCTGTCGGGAAATTCCAAGGAGAGATTACCGCGACAACCCCGACCGGTTCGCGGCGCACGTCGATTTCGACGCCCTCACGTACGCTGTCCGCGTTTTCACCAATCTGACGCAGGCATTCCGCCGCATAATATGTAAAGAACTGCCCCGCGCGGTAAACCTCGCCCTTGCCCTCAGCAAACGGCTTCCCCTCTTCTCGCGACAACAACCGCCCCAACTCTTCGGCGCGGGACATCAACTCTGTCCCGATACTCATCAGAACCGCCTGCTTGCGTTCCAACCCATAAGCCGCCCATTCCAGCTGCGCGTTACGTGCCTGATCAAGGGTCACGGACAGCTGATCGGCGCTTGCCTGGGCGAACAGGCCAATCACATCCGTCAGATCAGAGGGGTTGCGGTTCTCGATCGCGGTGTCGCCGGCCATCCACTCGCCGGCAATCAGGTTCAATTTTGTCACAGGGGGCCTCGGGTCCGGTACGTTTCACGAACAGAATAGACCTCTGCCCGGACATCAGGCAAACTCAAACAAATTTAATGAACTTCAGGAAATCTGAAATTTGTCTTTGAAACTGGAAATGCTCCGCTGCTTTTGCACAGTCGCCCAGTCCGGAAATCTTGCCGAAGCCGCAAGCCGTCTGGGTCGCACTCAGTCTGCGGTTTCGATGACCCTGAAACAGTTTGAAGAACATCTCGGCAAACGCTTGTTTCTGGGTGAGCGAAAGAACCAACTGTCGCCTTTGGGGGCGGAAGTCTTTGCCCTCGCCCAAAATCAGGTGCGCCAATTTGACGACACGGTCCAAAGCATTGAAGCCCTGGCCAAAGCGTCCCAAGGGCTGATCCGGATCGTTTCCGTCCCTTCGGTGGCAGCACTTCTGTTTCCATCGCTGCTTGACCACCTGTCCAGCACCTTTCCCGGCCTGAAGATCGAGCTGAGGGACACCGACACCCGGCAGGTTTTGGACAGCCTCGCCGAGGGGCGGGCGGATGTGGGGATTGCCTCGGGCCATCACCCCTTGAACGGAATACGGGCCGAGCCGCTGTTTCAGGACAGGTTCGGGCTTGTGGCCGCCGCCGATCACGCCCTGATCACCGCGCACGAGCCTCCAACGCTGAACCAGGTCGCGGCCAAGGGGTTCGTGCACAACTCGCTGTGCCAACTCATTGAAAATCCGGGTTTCGAAGACGTAATCGCAGAGTCTGCGATCACGGTGCACAACACTCACTCGTTGATCGCCATGGTCGCAACCGGGCGGTGGGTGACCATACTGCCCGAAACGGTCGCACGGTTTCTGCCGGAAAACACTGCCTTCCGTCCGATCGAGGATTTGTCGGACGTTCGTGATGTCTATCTGTACACCCGCGAGCGAACACAGTTCCCCGAAGTGGCAGAAGAATGTCGCAGGCATATCCTGAATTGGCCTCGCGATTGAGACCCCAGAGAACAACCCTGCCAAGCGCACCCACTCGGGAGGGGCAAGCTTGCGGAATGCGTTTCCTAAATACGATGGACAAAATACGTGCTGAACCAGCGGAAAACCGTTGCGCGTTCAGAAAAGGGAAATCTTTTCTAGCGTGTTCGAAGAAGATGGTGCCCCCACACGGCATTGAACATGTGCATCACAATGCACCAAGATTCCGCTAGTATGATTTTTTTAGGAATGAAAACAATGAATTTAACCGGTTCAACGATCACTATGCCTCAAAGTGCGTCTTGAAACCGCAGGAAAAAAGGGGGATAAAACAGGGGATACAGATTGCTGTGAGGGGATATGGCCGGATCACTCTACAAGTTGAGCGCGGCAAAGGTCCGCAGTGCCGGATCAGGCAAACACAGTGATGGCGGGGGGCTGTACCTCTATCGACTTAACACAGGGGACCAATGGGTGTTTCGCTTCACCTACTCGGGTAAGCGCAAAGAGATGGGTTTGGGCGGTTATCCCGGCGTGACATTGGCACAGGCTCGTGAAATGGCTGACGCCTACCGGGGGATCGTCAAGCGTGGCGGCAACCCTATTGAAGTTCGCAATGCAGAAAAAGCGGAGGCCGTCGCCAACCAGATTGCCAACGATCCCATGGCCCGCGAAAAGAGACTGTTGAAGAATATTGCGCCTTTAGCCTTCGAAGCCCGCAAAGCGCAGTTGAAAGACGATGGGAAAGCTGGGCGTTGGTACAGCCCAATCAAAACACACATCCTGCCCACCTTGGGTGAAAAGCCAGTTGAGGATGTCACCGGCACCGCTATCGCCGACGCCCTCCGCCCGATATGGCACACCAAGACGGATGTCGCCCGGAAAGCTCTGACGCGCCTGAAAGCCTGTCTGAGCTACGCCAGCGCCAAGAAATACGAGGTTGACCGCCACGCCATCGAAGACGCCCGTGAACTTCTAGGCAAACAAGTACATAAGGCGAAGAATATACCATCGATGAACTGGCGGGACGTTCCAGCGTTCTATCAGAGCCTCGACGGCGGTGGCACGGTTCAACTTGCCTTACAGCTTTTGATCCTGACGGGGTTGCGATCTCGACCGATAAGATTCGCAAAGACGAACCAGATTGACAACAATGTCTGGACGATCCCTGCAGAAATGGTCAAAGGCCCGCGGGGCAAGACCGATGACTTTCGGGTGCCGTTATCCAATGAGGCACTTCGGATCGTTGATAAAGCACGGGAAGCCGCCCGCGATGGATATTTATTCCCCGGCGTCCGTAAAGGCGTAATCAGCGACGCCAGTATGTCCCGCCATATGGAGCGGTTGGAATTGGAAGCGCGCCCACACGGGTTCCGTGCCAGCTTCAGGACCTGGGCCGACGAAGCGACCAGTACAGACTATGAAATTAAGGAAACTGCGATCGGGCACAAGGTTGGGTCAGCCGTCTCACGCGCCTACCAAAGGTCCGACTATATTGACCAAAGACTTTTGTTGGCGGAACGCTGGGCAGCGCATGTGACTGGAAAGAAGGCTGATGTCATTTTCAATTTGAGAGGTGTGAAATGAGGGCAGATTGGTGCAGTGCAACCATCGGCTACTCTCAAAAATATACTAAATTACAAGAACGTAGCTTCGCGAAATGAACATATTGAGCTGTACACAACAAAGGGATAACGTGCTTGCGTCAGTATCCCTCGGGAGAACGCATAAACACAGCAAGGGCGCTCTGTCTTTGGCGAGAAAAGCGCCCTCGCTGCTGAAACCGAAACCTGTCTACAGAAGGCCCGGAATAGTATGTGCGTTGGAAGAAACAAGGTATCGCCGGTAAAAGCGGTCACCTGCTTTTTTCTCCCTCCCGCTATATCAACAGAATTGTTGCAAAATGCAACACCCATTGCGCCGTTGCAATTGGATGTGTTCCAAAGCGTTTTCCGACACTGTGTGAAGCTCTTTCCTGGTCGTCTGCCCATCATGAGGTAATTACATGGCAGACCAAATCACCAACCCTAAGAACCTGATCCGACTCAAGGACGCTATTGAACGGTATTCGTTGAGCCGGTCCACCTTCGATCGTGCGGCCAATGCAGGCGCGATTACAAAGCACACCCTGGGTCGCGCTGCGTTTGTGGACACGCATCAAATTGATGCCTGGATCTTGGGCGAAAGCCAGAGCAACTAAAACGAAACCCGCGCCAATGGGGATGACATTGGACACGGGTGATTTCGTTGAGAGGTGTAGAAATCTACACTCGAAATCTAATGTGTTCGGCCCCTCAGCGCAAGGTGAGGTCAGAGCAAATGACTATCGAAATACAATCCAATTCACGTATTTGTGGAGAAACCCTGACATTCCGCCTCGGGGGTGTCTGGCGCGCCGGCAGGGGTTCAGCACCCTGCCCCGTTTGCCAGCCTGAAGGCCGCCGCGATCAACAAGCTCTTTCGATCTCGGAATCGGGAGGCAAGTTACTGTTGTACTGCTTCAAGAACGGTTGCCGCTTCAAGGATATTGCAACCGCAGCCGATGTACCGCCTGGCAACACTTGTGTCGATCACACAGCGCGGACTGAGGCTAAGGAAAAACTCAAAGCGTACGAGTTCAACAAACTTCAACAGGCCCGAGGAATTTGGGAAGCGGCTCGCCCGATAAAAGGCACTAAGGCTGAAGCGTACCTGCGTGATCGGGGTATTACCTGCCCCATGCCGCCGTCGCTACGGTTTGCGCCAGATTTGTTTCATAGCCCGACTACGTCTTGGTGTATGGCTATGATCGCCAACGTCACTACAGGGGCCATTCACCGTACATTCTTCCACAAGAAAGGCGTGCGTGTAAGCAAGAACCCGAAACTGATGCTAGGGCCGTGCAGTGGCGGCGCTGTAGTCTTGTCAGAAGCCGCAAAGCAGCTTGTGGTGTGCGAAGGAATAGAAACAGGCCTGTCGCTCTTGTCTGGGCTTCTCAATGGTCCAGCAGCCGTCTGGGCCGCACTCAGCACGTCTGGGATGAAGGCACTGAAACTGCCGCCTTATTCAGGAAAAATTACAATCGCGACTGATGGGGATCCAGCAGGCATAGAGGCGGGGCAGTCTCTTGCTTCGCGGGCATCGTCACTTGGTTGGCAGGTATCGCTGCTACCCGCACCGGAAGGTTGTGATTGGAACGACGTTCTGCTTGGAAAGAAAGGCGGCCAGGCATGAACGAGCTAAACCCCAATATCGTGCCGTTTGATGCAGCCGCCGATTGGCCTGATCCCGATCTAACCATTGCGAAGCCAGTGCGACCACCAGCGCCCGTCATGTCCGAGGCCGACCTTGACGAGATATTCGGCATATGGGCGGCCTGGATCAGATCGGCCGCCGATGCCAAGAATGCACCGATCGACTATGTGTCACTCACGTTGCTGTCGACCGCAAGCGCGGCCATCGGCAATTCGCGTTGGGCAAGCCCTTGGGATGGCTGGAAAGAGCCCCCTGTTCTTTGGGCTATGCTGGTTGGTGATCCGTCGGCAGGTAAAAGCCCTGCACTGGATAGCGTGCTTGATCCCGTAAAGGACATTGAACGTTCACTGTCTGAGGACTATCGCCGTGCACGAGGGGATTGGGAGGCCAAAAACGAGCTGGCCTCGCTCGCCCTGGCGCAATGGAAATCCGACGCTAAAACGGCCTTGATCGAAGGTGTGGAACCACCTGCGAAACCGCCAGAGGCTGATGCGGGGAATCCTCCTGTTCGGGAGCGCATCAGCATTACCGATATCACGACTGAGAAGGTCGCTGACCTCTTGTCGTCAACCGGGCGTGGCCTGCTGCTGGCACGTGATGAGTTGTCAGGTTGGCTGTCTAGCATGGACAGATACAACGGCGGTGGCGATCGACCATTTTGGTTGGAAGCATACGGCGGGCGTAGCTATGCAATCGACCGAAAAAATAACCCTGAACCTATTATTGTTGATCACCTAAGTGTTGCGATTGTCGGCGGTACCCAGCCGGATCGCCTGTCCGATCTTTTGATAAAAACAAGTGATGACGGACTGCTCGCGAGGTTCATGGTGGTTTTTCCTGACCCCGTACCGCTTTCTCGTCCTTCGCAGGGGCTGAATGACCAGCAAATGATTGATGCCATCAATCGTCTACGTGGGTTGCCACATGTAGTTTGTGAGAAAGGCGGGAAACGTCCAAGCCTCGTTCACTTTAACGAAGCTGCCGCCAACATTCTCCATCAATTCAGGAAGCAGTGTCGAGAATGGGAAGTCGATGCAGCTGGCCTGTTTAAAAGCCATATTGGGAAGATGCCTGGGCTCGTGGTGCGTATTGCAAATGTCCTGGCCCATCTGGATTGGGCGGCAACAGACAACCCCCAATCCCCTGAACAGATTAAAGCGCACCACGTGGGCCGCGCCTGTGACTTTGTCGGGGACTATCTAAGAAAGCATGCTTTCAGGGCATACGGTACTTCCAAGTTGTCGCCTGAAGTAGAGGGTGCAAAGGTTATTGCCGATATCATTCAGACCGAAGGTATTCGTCTCTTTAAGGTCAGGGACATCCACCATCGTGGTCGTTCCGGTCTAAGTTCCGCCAATCACGTCCGAGCGGCATTGAAAGTCCTGATCGACGCGGATTGGGTCCGCGAAGTCAAGACCGAATCTGGCGGGCGACCCTCGATCAGCTACGAAGTTAATCCAAAACTGGAGGTTTGAGGCATGGGCCGTTGGTCAGATCTGGCGCGTAAGTTTGAAGTCGGTCGTATGTCTCTTCCCGACAACCGGCAGAAACTGGCAGAAAGGAACGAAGACCACGTTTCAACGGCTATTACGTCATTCGATCGCAACCGGCAAGAACCGGCAAAAAGCCCCACAGACGACACTGTTGCGGACTTTTTGCCGGTTTCGACCAGTAAGAAGTGCACGCCTGAAAACCCAACAGATAATGGGGAAACTACCTTCTTACCGGTTTCTGCCGGTTGACGGGAAAGGAAATCAATTGGTGACCGCCCGATAACCTGGACCGGTAAGGTGGTTGGCTTGGAAGACTGGCGACGCCTCTCGGAATGGGAACGCCACGGCCCAAACGGCAGGGCGTGGAACGGTCTGGCTCGGCAGTGGAAACCATAACATGAGCGCCAAAAAAACAAAGTGGTGGTAGAGCTAGGTTACTCTCACGGATTCAAAACTACACCTCTACGCCCATCGTAACAGCGTTTCCGCCTGACTTAGGACCGTGTTGATCGCAACTGGTGCGAGATCAGGTGGATATCCGTATTTTTTAAGATGCGTCGAACCAGCACCCGCAACTTGGCCCGGGCGCTTTCTTTGAGGTGCCAGTCGACGGTGACGTTCTTTTGAAGCTGTTCAACCAGCACATGAGCGATCTTTCGCAGCTCTTCGTTACCCAACCTTAGCAAACCTTAGCAAACCTTAACATGTCAGATGTCTTTGAAGACACATTGGTGTGACCGCAAGACAAACCGATTTAGTGGGTCATATACGACGCATACTTGAATAGTGCACCCGGACATCGTGGGCCTTTACGAATGACATGGATGATGCCGCTAGGAGCGCGGTGGTCATCGACACGCCCAACCCCGCGTGACTTCGGAGATATGTGTCTAATGCGGTTGAGATACTCTTGGTCGAGCCAGGGTAAGTGCCACATGGCCAATCCTCCTGCCACATTGAATCACGATGTGGCATAGAATGGAATTGAGCACGGCAAAGATCACTCAGCGCGGCAAAGCTGTCGTCCGACAGAAACACTTAGATGACCGCTCCGAGCCCATTTTGACCGATGCTGCGCGATGTCCCAATGACAGCAATGCGCAGAAAGCGGACTTCGCAAATTCGAGAATAAGGGCCCGTTGTAGACGTTCCATCGCTGTCCCGGGGCTGCCTGGCATCGGTCGGGTGGCTGTCGTTACAGCACGTTTAGGGGTTTCGAATACTCAGCGCTCAAAACAAGAGCCGCAAGTGTCCCTGTTATCGTCGCCGGTATACCCTGCTTCCAAGTATCGTACACTAGATGGCAAAATATCGCTCCGACAGATGTGCTTAGCAACGCAAGTGCTCCTAGCGGCCCGATCCAGGACGATTGAAACCAGATGGCGATTGCCCCGAAAAGTTCTCCGCATCCGACGAGGAACATGATCTGCCTGTTGAGGCCGTAGCTTTCGAACATGCCCAACTGGATTTCAAAAATCTTCTTTTGCCACCCAAAAATCTTGATGGATGAAGCAAAGAGAAAAAATGCAGATAGAAGACCGATGGCGATGTTCAGGAGCAATGCTAGTCCTTCCGGTTTGATTTCTTGTAGGCTGCCGGAGAAAGGCCCGTCCATTTACGAAACGCCCGAGAGAACGCTGTGGGGTCGGCATACCCGAGCCTTCGCGCTGTTTCGCCTACGGAAGTGTTGCCTTCGACGAGAAGGTTTTCAGCGGCATCCTGTCTTAATCGCGCAATCACCTGCGAGGCCGTCAGACCATAGGGTTTCAGCCGGTTGTTAAGCGTTTCGCGATGAAAGCCACAAAGGTCGGCTAAGGCATCGACACCAAACTCCGGTTCAGCCAAATGCACCCGTATCAGTCCTTCCAGTCCGGCAAGAAAGTCCTGCGGTGCGGCCAGATCATTCTCTTTAATCCTCAGGTCTGACGGGTTTTCCAATGCCTCCTGCGTCAGCTGGTAGCTCAGCCAGTTTGATGGAAACCTGATAGAAAACCCCTGCGGCGCACACTGGATTGCTTTGACGCCATGAAACTGTTCGGGGAGCGCATCCGGATCACTGACTTGCAGAACGACCTGGTAGGGGTCCCATCTGAAATCCAGAACCCGATGCAAAAGGGATATCCAGACGCTGGCCAGAAACGCATCGGCCTGCGCCGGTGAAACAGAAACGGCAAAGTTTCGTCTGGCGTGGAAATACGCGTGCTCGTCTTCGACAAGGAGCGATTGGGTGACAGCATTGGATTCCTTGGATACCGCCTGTGTGAACCTTGTGAAGAAGTCTCCGAGAGTCAGAGCGTCCGCCAACATGTTGCCATGTGGCAGAAACCGAACAAGGTCGACGGACTGACCGACTTTGGCGCAGAACACCGGTGATGAGGCATCTGCCACAGCCTGAAAAATCTGGTAAACCGTGTCATGGGGCACGAAATTCTGCCGGTCCATCACCTGGGCTTCATTTAGTCCCAGAGGATCGAGGACGAACGCCGGTTCGATGCTCACCTTGCGAAGGGCGGCGACAACAGGACCCGCAACGGACGCCCTGACGAGCGGCAGTGTCTTGTCCGATTTCTTGATACGTTCGCCGGTCATCGCGCCTCCTGTTCGCTGAAACTAGGACAGAGGCGCCGGAAACTTCCACCGAAAACGCGTCGAACCTTGCAGATTGCCAAAACTAATTTTCAACCTCTGACAAGGTGTCAGGCAATTTTTTGGCTCAGTCCCTAAACTCACATTGGGAACCCGACTTCTTTGATTCGCCGAAAGGAATGCCACAATGCTGTCGAAACTGGCCCAAATTCTGACGACGACCCTTGTCGCGGGTCTTTTGTCTTCAGCCCATGCCGTTGCACAGGAGGAAAGCTTTCCGATCCTCTTCACCAACGTGCATGTCTTTGACGGCGTGAACGAAGAGCGGATCGAGAATGCCAATGTTCTCGTTGTTGACAACCTGATTGCCGAGGTCTCGACCGAGCCTCTGGCTGTGGCGAATGCTCAGATCATCGACGGCGGCGGGCGCACGCTGATGCCGGGGTTAATTGATGCGCATGTGCACATGGCCATCACCGAGCCGATTGCGGACCTGAGGGACAATTTTGACTGGATGTACTGGGGCGCGGTTTCCACGGTCGAAGCAGAAAAGATGCTGTTGCGCGGCTTCACCTCCGTCCGTGATGCGGGTGGACCGGCGATGGGACTTCAGAAAGCCATCGACCGGGGCAAGGCCGTGGGTCCGCGCATCTATCCGTCCGGCCCCGTGATCTCGCAAACCTCCGGACATGGCGAGCACAGGCACTACACGGAACCGCACCCCAACTTCGAAGGGTCCTCGCCGTCGTTCTTCAACCAGCACCTTGAGTTTCTCGCTGACGGTGTCCCGGAAGTTCTGCGCGCAACGCGCGAAGCGCTTCGCCTCGGAGCATCGCAAATCAAAGTCATGGCGGGCGGTGGCGTATCCTCCAGTGTGGACCCGCTCCACACGGTGCAATACCTGCCCGAAGAACTGGAAGCTGCGGTCAAAGCCGCGGCGGACTGGGATACCTACGTCCTTGTCCACGTCTACAATGACGAGAGCATTCTGCGGTCCATCGAAGCCGGTGTGCTGAGTATCGACCATGCGCAATTGATGACCGAAGTCGGCGCGCAGGCGATCAAGGACGCGGATGTCTGGGTCGTGCCCTACTATTCTCTTCTGGGGTTGGATGAAGAAGTCGTCATCAAGGTGCTTGGGCCGCTCGCCGCCCCCAAGTTCCTGGCCGTACAAGCTGGCGCCAGAAACCAGATGAAACTTCTGAAGGAATTCGGCATCGAAAAGGTCGCCTTTTCCACCGACATCATCGGGGACCCTGCGGCGCTCACCAAGCAGAACGATGAATTCAAGTATCGACTCGAAGAGTGGTCTTCTTATGAAGTTCTTTTGCAGGCTACGTCTAAGGCCGGTGAATTGCTTGCCCTGTCAGGTCAACTCAACCCCTATCCCGCGGGTCCACTCGGCGTGATTGCAGAAGGGGCCTATGCGGACATTTTGCTCGTCGAAGGAAACCCGGTCGAGGATGCCCTGATCATGACCGACTACGAGAACAACTTCGATCTGATCATGAAAGACGGCGTGATCTACAAGAACACACTCGACTGAGTGTCGCGCGGGGTGAAGTTACCTCGGCATCCCGCGCACCAAAACACTGAAAGAAAGGCCACTCGATGAAACAGCTTAAACAGATTGCAGTGACGGCAAGCGCGTTCGTATTCGCGGCGAGCGTTTCGTTTGCGCAGGACGCTTTGCCTCAAACACTGTTCACCAACGTCCATGTTTTTGACGGTGTGAACGAAGCGCGGATCGAAAACGCCAGCGTTCTGGTTGAAGGTAACCTGATTAAGGAAGTTTCGACCGACGCCATCGACGCGCCGGACGCCACCGTGATCGACGGCGACGGACGCACGCTGATGCCGGGTTTGATCGACAGCCACGTTCACCTGAACCTGACCGGTCTGTTCACAAGCTTTGGTGGCGCGGAATATGCCAATTGGGATGGTATTGGCGCAATGGCGGCTGCGAACGCGCGTGACTACCTCATGGATGGGTACACGACGGTTCGCGATGCCTGTGGTCAAGGCGATGCGATGAAGAAACTAATCGATCAGGACATAGTCGTCGGACCGCGGGTTTACCCAAGCGGTGCCTGCATCGGTCCGCAATCCGGTCACACGGACTGGCGCAGCCCGCGTGCCCGCGCCGAAGGTGGCCCTGTCACACAGGTCGAGGAACTTAATCTCGCGGTCGTCGCAGACGGCGTAGACGAAATCAGAGCAGCCGCGCGCAGAAACCTCAGCTTCGGCGCCACGCAGATCAAGCTTACGGTTGGCGGTGGTGTTTCCTCTGAATTGGACCCCCTCTGGTCCGTTGGATACAGCGTGGAAGAGATCAAAGCCGCAGTGGACGCGGCCGCATTTTATGACACATATGTGTTCGTACACGCCTATACAGACGAGACTGTTAAACTGGCTCTCGATGCCGGAGTGAAGGTCATTGACCACGGCCAGATGGTCACCGAAGAAACCGTAAAGCGCATGGCAGATGAAGGTATTATCTGGTCGCTTAATACGGCGGGGTTCTCACCGATCCTGTTTGAGCACCCCAACTTTGCGCCCGGCACGCCCGCAGGTATCAAACTCGCGGTTGCTCAGGACCAAAGCAAAGATCTCATTGAACTGGTCAAGAAGTACAAACCCAAGATTGTGCACAATGTTGATACAGTACTTTCAACGCTTGATCAGGGCCGTGCTCACCGCGATTTCGAAAAGTACCAGTTTGCGGACTGGTTCGGAAATCACGCCATGCTGGTTTCGGCCACATCGGCGGGGGGCGAGCTGGCGCAATTGACGGGACAACGCAATCCTTACCCCGAGAAACTGGGCGTGATTGAAGAAGGTGCCTATGCCGATATCCTGATCGTCGATGGCAACCCGCTTGAAGACTTGTCCGTATTGGGAGCCCAACCGAAATGGTTTGACGCAGAACCCCGCCAAGAAGGCTTTGATACCATCCGCGTAATCATGAAGGACGGCAAGTTCTACAAGAATACGCTGGACTGAAAAGCTCAGGCATTTTGCAATCTGCCCATGCCTGCGCCGGATCGAACCTTTTCTGGCGCAGGCAGACAGCCCAAACAGTAGTCGCCCAACTCAAGGAAGAAACCAATGCGTATATCTCCGATACTCGCCGCAGTTCTCAGCGTTTCCGCTGGATTTGGGCAAGCCCAAGACACAACAGTTTTCACCAATGCCAACGTCCTGACCATTGATGACGAATTCTCGGTGGCGGAGGCGATGGCGATCCGGGGCAGCCGTATTCTAGCGGTCGGGGCTGAAGCGGATGTGATGGCCGAAGCTGGGGAAGGTTCAACGGTTGTTGATATGGCAGGAAGCACAATTATGCCTGGCTTCATTGATGCGCATACTCATCCTGTCGGCGGCGGTGCCTCTTCTGTCTTTGACAATGTGGGAGTTGACCGTTTTTCCACAGTCGAAGAGGCACTTGAGTACATGAAAGAAGCCTCAGATGGCCAAGGACCTTCCGATTGGGCATTGTTCGTGAACCTCGATCTGGCAACGCAATCCTTTGCCGATGGCCTTGTTACCCGGGATCATTTGGATTCAATCGCGCCCGACACGCCGATGGTCATCTGGCAGGCGGGTGGTCACAAGATGACCGTAAATTCTGTTGTTTTGGACTTGATGGGGGTGACTGACGACGCGCCGGATCCCGAGGGTGCACAATTCGGGCGGTTCGACGACGGCCGTCCAGACGGAAACTTGTCCGGTGGGGCGCTTTTGTTCGGTGCGTTGTCCGTTATTGAGCCTTATCAAAATTACGACCGCGTCGAAGGCACAAAGGCAATCGCTCAGGATTGGGCGACAAAAGGGCTGACAGCCGTTGGCGTGGCCGGGGTTGCCAATCCCGGAGATTGGGAAGTCTTTGAAGCTCTCGGTGCTGACGCTGAGTTTCCAATTCGTACACGTAGCTATCTTCAATGGGCAGAACTCGACGCTTGGGACGAAGCGGGCGTTGAACCTGGGCAGGGTGATGCCATGGCGCGGGTCATCGGCTGGAAGATTTCGGCAGATGGATCAAATCAGGCATACACAGGGCTGCAGCGCGAACCCTATCTGAATTCGGATAACTACGGGCTCGCGTATATGCTCCAGAACGACATCAACTTCGCGGTATATGACGGGACAAGACGCGGCGGTCAGATGGCCATGCATGGAAATGGGAACGCGTCCATCGACAACATCATCGCTGCGGTCGAAAGAGCCCGTGCAGAAGGCGTTGACGTTGTTCGACCGCGTATTGAACATTGCTCGATCACCGAAGACGATCAGATCGCCAAGCTCAAAGAACTGGACATCTCGTGTTCTTTCTTGATTGCACACGTACTCTACTGGGGAGGAGCGTTCCGGGATACCGTGTTCGGCCCTGAAAAAGCGGTAAAATTGGATCGCACCGGCAGCTTTGAGAGAGCCGGTGTGCCCTATTCTTTGCACACGGATTATTCTGTCTCAGTTCTTTCTCCTCTGGAAATGGTAGAAGCTGCAGTCACAAGATCCCTTTTTACGGACCCGGAGACAGTATTGGGCGAACATGAAAGAGCCTCGGTCGATATGGCGCTGCGGGCGGTTACAAGCGTTCCGGCATTTCAACTCTTGTCAGAAGAAGAGATCGGCAGTCTTGAGGTCGGCAAACTGGCCGATTTCGTGATCCTTGCCCAAAACCCCCGCGAAGTAACCGCCGAACAAATCAGCGAAATCGAAGTGGAGCAAACCTGGATGGACGGGAAGAGAGTTCATTAAAATCTCCAGCCAGCTTTCCAAGTTGGCTGGAAGCCCCGGAAACCAGAAAGCGAGAACCTAACATGCGCCAATTCATTTCTGCCCTTGCTGTTATTATTGCAGGAAACCCGCTTTTTGCAGAGGTTGCGCAGATCAATTGGGCCGACCTAATCGACCAAGGCGTTCAATCCTACGAGGACCCTTTCCGTGATCTGAGTTACGAACAGATCGACGGCTTGCGGCAGGTGGTGAAATTGCAATCTGAATTGGAAGGAGAAAATCCGTCGGCAGATGCTGCGGAGACGCTGGCCGAGGTCAAGAAATCCCTTTCCAACGAAGGTGTAGATGCCGATTGGCTTATTTCCCAAAGGTGGGTTGTCGCCGACCGGAGAAAGCTGGCAGGAGAAGCCGGAAATCCGGCTAAGGACGGGGCAATCATTAAGCTGGCTGGATTTGTCATCCCCGCGCCCGCATCAGCGGACGGTACGCCAGTTGCCTATTTGGTTCCAGAGCGGGGAATGTGCAGCCACGTACCACCACCACCGCCAAACCAGATGGTTCGCTTGCGTCTGACCAATGGCTGGAAGCCGACCGAGATGTATGAACCAATTGTTGTGACGGGACAGTTGCAAATCCAGCCGTCGGATGAGCGGATTTTGGTAGTAGACGGTTCCGTTTCAATGCGTGCCACCTTCGAAATGGATGTTGCTGACGTTCAAACGTTCAGTAAAAATGACGTCCGCCAGTCAGTGGGCACTACCGATCCATCAGCCGCCACCAAGGCTTGGGCGGAAGGTCTCGCCGAAAAGCTCAAGCAAAGCCGTCAATCTCAAACAGAGAACCAATAACCTCATCCAACCTCCGGATTTGCCTCGTCTCGCTGCAGGTTCACCATCGAAAGGACGTACAATGAAACATCTTATCCTGGGGGCTCTTATGGCGGGATGCGCCACATTGGCCACTGCAGAAGACACCCTAAAAATGCGCACGTTTCTGTTCATCGGCGCGTCCAACAGTACCGCTTGGGGAATGCAGATTGCAAATCCGGGCGATCGTGCAGCCAGCGTCAAAGGTGGAATTGAGGCGCTTGGCGGAGAGCTTCTCAGTTACTATTGGGGGCTCGGAAACGGGAAGAACTACATCACGGTCTCACTTCCGGACGATTCCACGTTCATTCAGGCGTTTTACGTCAGCCGTCTTGGGGATGGACTGCTCGATGACTACCAGATGATCGAACTGATGAGCAGTGCGGACATGGCCGTGGCGCTGGAACGTGTTCCCGAAATCAAAGCTGTGGATGACGTAAAGTGATTGGAGGTTTGTCGCACCAGAGATCGTACCTTCCACCACGACCGACCCTTGCCACTGCATTATTGAGCGCCTTTTCACTATTTGGCGGTGCTGCTGATGCCCAGGAAAATTCTGCTCAGGCGAAACTGGAGGCCGCAGCCCAGGTATCGTTGGGTGGTCCGGGATCAGCCAGCGCGCAGCAGGAGCAAGACAGGTTGCGCCGGCTGGAAGATTCGCGTTGGCCCGGTTTGGACCGTGCCATTGATCCAGCCGAGACCGCTTTGGGTCGATTTCGGGAAAACACCGGATTGGCGCTCAGCTTTGATTACCAGGCTCTATACCAACGCAGTTCTCACAGCCTGACCGGGCAGGACGAATCTGCATCCGGTCAGCTCAGGATGATCGGGACGTGGGAATTGGCAAACCGGGGTGGTGAAAACCCAGGTAGCCTTGTCTTTATTCTGGAGAACCGACACCGGTTGGACCAGTCCATTGCACCTTCAGCGCTTCCTGCGCAAATTGGATATCAAGGGGCAACCGCGGTCACGTTTGGGGACACAAACACGACCTTGTCGGTAGCTTACTGGCAACAAGCCTTCGCAAACGGGCGCGGAGGAGTGGTGGCGGG
Source organism: Ruegeria sp. SAZA006 (assembly GCF_059613465.1). NCBI lineage: Bacteria > Pseudomonadati > Pseudomonadota > Alphaproteobacteria > Rhodobacterales > Roseobacteraceae > Ruegeria > Ruegeria sp. SAZA006. Next base: position 200,784 of record NZ_JBXWSO010000004.1, on the reverse strand, counting down.
TCGGATCGATCCGGGCGACTACTCTGACATTCTGGGTTACGTGAACCCACGAACGACCTTTTCGAACTTTTCAATCCTGTTTAGCCCGGTGTTGCCAATCCCCGATCCCGGTTTTGGTGTCACGGTCGGCGGCTATCTGACGGATCAGATTTACGCGTTAGGGGTGGTCAGTGATGCCAATGGGTCTCTCACAGACGTTGAGTGGTTTTCCGGGGGTAGCGAATTCTTCAAATACGCCGAGATCGGCTGGACGCCCGAAAAATCAAAACGATTTCTGACAAACGTTCATCTGGGGATGTTTCACACGGATGCGCGCCAACAAGTTGGCGTACCGGAAACATATGGAGCCACACTTTCTGCCAACCATACATTCGACAACCAACTGATGATCTTCGGACGGCTGGGATGGTCCAATGGCGGCGGTGCGTTGGCCAGGCATGCAGTCAACGCAGGCTTGATGTGGCGACCTGGCACCTATGATGATCTCTTTGGCATAGCGGCCACTGTTGCTGAGCTGACGACACCAGGATTGCCCAATCAAACGACACTTGAAGCTTTCTACCGTTTGGACCTGGCTGACAATCTGGCGCTGACGGCAGACGTGCAATACTTGAAAAATCCCGGATCAAATTCGAACGATCCGCTGGTCTTAGGATTGAGACTGAGGGTTAATCTTTGATGCATGCCGCGTAGCAGTTTCCGTTCTGGCTTCATTTTGGTCGGAATGGCGGGGGGCGGCACGTGAGTGGGTCGCCCCCAACTATTAGGGCAATTGTAGGCTCAGCCGTTGCAAACAGAACAGTACGAAATTTCCGCATCTCGAAAATTGCAAAGTCTAGTTTCGAATGTCCGGTTTGGGCTGAGACCAGTCATCAGAAAGCGATGAGCCTACGGCAACTTTGTCCGCAACTCGGTCAGTCGCCCAGTTTCGATAAACGTCCGTTGTTCATGAAAGCTGCCGTCGGAGCCTAGCATCGTTATTAGGTATTAAACCTAAGTCGGGTTGCCCGTTAAAGTTGGGACATTTTCACAGCCTAATTCCAACAAATACCAACATTTACTATCATCAATCTTATTAGAAGAATGCGTATCAACGGAAACGATGGCAAGAAATTTTGGGTTCACATCCATCAACAAATAAACAGGGGATAAATCAGGGGATACACAAGCTATCGCTCTGAAAAACGTTAAATTACAGAATTTTATCTTGTGTTATGGTGCCCCCACACGGACTCGAACCGCGGACCTACTGATTACAAATCAGTTGCTCTACCAGCTGAGCTATAGGGGCAAGCAATACGCTTTCAGATACCTTTGCAGGCAAAGGCAAGAACGGGCAACCACTCCTACCTTGTCAACCCACTGTGATTACATGGCTATCGAAAGACCTGTAATTCCATTGAGCCGATGGCGCTGTGATTAGGTGAAAGCCTCAATAAAGGCAAGCGGGTTTGCGACGGAATTTTGCAACAACATGCGGAAAATCTGCGCCACATCAAATCGCCTCGATCATCTGCAACACAGACGCCGCAGATGGGTATGCAGCAACGACGATTTCGAGGCATCTCGACCCAGTCGTTTCTGGCGCTGTTCTGTTCTTTGAGCTTGAACCACAATCAAGTTTGGACGTTCTCAGGCAATCTTTATCATTGCGAAAGAGTGGCAGGTTTGACTGTCGATCGTTCAACCTGTAACCCCGGAACGTACTCAATCGAAGGGCAAGGACAGCGGTCGACATGCATGTGGCCATTCACTCCGGTGTGGTTTTTTCAGACGGGGGGCTCCTGCTCAAATCGCTTCAGGCGAATGCCAAAGTATTGCAGGAAAACGGCATTGTGCTGTTTGGTCCGCGCCGGTTCCGGAAGGCATTCAAGACGCCGCTGAATGCACTGGACGAAGGCAAGCTGACACCAGATGCCTGCGAGCGCTTGAAAGCCCAAATTCCTGACGATCCGGAAACCGGCCGGGTGGTCATGAGCACTGCGGACTTCATCGGAGAACTGAACAGTGCCATAAAGGACGGCCAATTCTACCCCTATGCAGGTCGTCGGCTGGCTTTGCTTGATCAGGCTTTCGAAGGACACGAGGTCGAATTGTTTATCGGGCTGCAGAATCCGGGCAGCTTCATTCCCAAGGTATTGATGGCATTGCCGGACGAAACCCGCGAGAGCATTCTGGCGTCAACGGACCTGAGTTGCCTGAGTTGGCTGACCCTTATCGAGGATATTCACGATCTTGCCCCCGCCGTCTCCATTACGGTCTGGGCCAATGAGGAGTGCCCGCTGATCTGGGGAGACATTATCCGCAGCCTGTGCGGTCTGAGCGCGGACATACCGCTGACCGAGGAGTTTTCGCTGCTTTCTTCGCTGGTTGACGCAGACGGCAAACGGGAGATTGAAGAAATCCAACAGCAGGTCGGGCACGCGGACCCGACCCTCCTGCACGAGCGCCTCGCGGCCGTCTTTTCGCAGCACGCCTTGCCGGACAAAGTCGAGGAAGAACTGGACTTCCCCGGGTGGAGCGCCGAAATCCACGAGGCGTTTTCCGAGCTTTACACACAGGATCTGGAACGGCTCAAGAAACTGCCAGGCGTTCGGTTTTTGGGTCGCTGACCGAAGCCTCCGAAGGCCCGAGGCTTACATGCCGAGGGCTTCTTTGTACATTTCCAGCACCGCTTCTTCTTCGGCGATATCGTCTTTGTCACGCTTGCGCAGCGCGATAACCTTGCGCATCACCTTGGTGTCGTAGCCACGTGCCTTGGCCTCAGCCATCACTTCCTTCTGCTGGTCAGCGATGTCTTTCTTTTCGGCCTCCAGGCGTTCGAACCGTTCGATGAACTGGCGCAGCTCGCCTGCGGTCACGCGGTAGTTCGCAGCGGCCTGGTCTTCAGTCATGTCTTCCATATGCGTCTCTCCCAAGTGGAAATCTCTTTAGCCGGGGTCACGGGCAACATGTCGGATACCGTGCCGGCGGATCAGCCGCAAGCGAACAATAGGGTTGCTTGCCTTGTGCCGCCGGCAACGATCCGCTAAGCGCATCGGCAGCGAAACAGAACGATGCGGGGCGCAATGTTCGAGGTGTTCATCTGGGGAGGCGCCAGCCTGTCATTGGCCGGGCTGGCAGGATTGGTCTGGTGCATTCTGCGCGTGATGAAGGCTCGTCGGTCAGGCTTGACTGACGACGAATTGCGGGCTGCCGTTCAGCGGGTGCTACCTTGGAACATGGGCGCGCTGTTTCTGTCCGTCATAGGACTGATGCTGGTCATACTTGGCATATCGTTCGGCTGACCGCCGGTGTCAGATCGGCATATTGTCGAACTGAGCTTCAACCGCATCTTCGATCAAGGCAGCGTCCAGCCGTCTGAAGCGCGATGGTACGCTCATACCTTGAGCGCGCATGCGTTCAATCACCTTCGTGACGCTGGGCTGCAGTGCCAGCCGGGTTTCGAGATTTGCCCCGTGCAGTTTCCGCTCCAGCCGCTCGGCTTCGAAATATAGCTCGTTCGTGGTCATGGCCATCCTCCCAAATGCTGCCATCCTGCCTGATATAGGTAACAGGATTGAGACCAACACAGGACTCGCCCAATCCCAGCAAAAAAATGCCCGCTCGCTATCAGGCGACCGGCACTGGGCCGCGAGTCGATCGAATATTAACCTGATTTCCACCAAACTGCCTTGACAGACATCAATCCGCAAAAGCCGCAATGGAAGAAATCGCATTGCGCAAGTACCTTCACGCCGTGGAACTGGACAGGGCTGACTCTGCGACCTAAGAAATCGGAATGGAGATTCGACAGATCACGCCCCGCTATTTCGTCTCGCCGCAGATCACGGTCGAGGATGTGCCCGCCATCGTTGCCGCCGGCTTCGTCAAGGTCATCTGCAACCGGCCGAATGTCGAAGTGCCTGCCGCCATGCAATCCGAGGTAATCGGCCAGGCCGTGCGGGATGCGGGTCTCGAGTTTGAGGTGCTTGAACTGACGCACCAAACCATGACGCCCGAGAACGTGGCACGGCAGCGCGACCTTGCCGAGTCTTGCGAAGGCCCGGTTCTTGCCTACTGTGCCTCGGGCACACGCTGTTCTGTCGTTTGGGCTCTTGGGCAGTGTGACACAATGAGCCCCGATGAAATTCTCGAAGCCACGGCAAAGGCGGGCTACGCGCTGGACGGTTTGCGGCCGGCATTGGTGCAGATGCGGTCTGCGAACACCTGATTTCATACGTCAGTCGTTGGGTCGTTCCACAGAAGCAGGAAGACCCGCCAACTCGGATATATCGGACGCGAGGCGGTCGGTGCTTGCTTGCGCGAAGTCTTCATCCGCTGCGGATTGCGCATGCGATCGGTCTTCGGCAACGGCGTCCTGACGCGACAATTCAACATCTGCCATTTCAACCGGCGCGTCCCTTCGCTTGTGCTCGATAAAGCTCTGCGCTTCGGGTCGTGTTGGGGCGGGTGGCTGCAGAAATTCGTTGATCCGCACGGCCCGTTGACCGCCACATTGGCCCAGACGTCCTGTAGTGGCCTGGTTCCGATCAATCGCGGCAATGTCGATCCGATCAAGTCGCGCGCCCGCAAGTGGCAGCAGATCCCCGATGCCCAGATCCGACAGCGTTGTCAGCGGAAGATGCATCCGACAAATCACCGCGTTGAGTTCGGCCCGAACCACGCCTGCCGCTTGCGACAGTGTCTTGAGCGGTTCCAAATCTGCGTGTTTGGCCTGCCCCTCGGCCACCGAGATTTTCGGCAGCAGGATGAGGACCGTTCCCTGCCGCACACTGCCCTCGAGTTCAACCGTGAACTCGAACGCATCATACCTGTCCTCGACCAGTGCCAAAGAAAGCGTGCGCCGATCGACCGCCCTAGAGGCGAACTCATATCCATTCAGGCGGGCTGCATCGCTTTGATCATCGACCAGTTTCCGGGCCCGTTCCAGCATGTCCTCGACCAACGGGACCACCATTGCCGCATCGGTGTCGGTGAGGGCGCGAGGCTGGGGTGGGTCCGCGAGTACTTCGCCCATTGTCTGCTTCTGGATGACTGCCGAGACCAAACTGACGTCCAAGACAACACTGGCCACCCTGCCCTCTTTGGTCGCGAACAGCAGAAACATCTGACCGTCTTCCAGCCCGCTCGTGACGACTTCCTGGCATTTGCTGGCCTGTTTCGCGCCAATGACAGATGCTGATAGCTTGAACCGTTCGACCGCAGCACGGGCAATCGCAAGGCGCAATGCCCGCAGCAGCGCCCGGGATCTGCTGCCCGTCCCCTCTTGTCCTGCCGACAATTTGCGCGCCAAGGCCGCGCTGACAGTCTTTGACATCGCAACGGTCCGCCAGTTTCGATTCTGCTCGCTACTGGTCTAGCCCATTGTTCGTTACGAATACCTTTACTTGGCCGTTACTGAGCGGCCTGGCGGTGCGGCAATGGCAGGCTCACGCGGAAAGCTGCGCCGCCCTGCCCGGGCAGATAGGTGATTTCTCCTCCAAGCCGGTGCATGATCTCACGGCAAATTGCCAGTCCAAGACCTGCACCGCCCGCCTTGTCGAATCCGACCCGCGCGAATTTCTCAAAGATCATCGACTGGGCGTCCGGCGGGATGCCGCTGCCGTTGTCGACAAAGTCGATCACCGCCTGGCCGCCGACATCATGGGCTGAAATCGTCAGGACCGGCTCGGGCGCGTCACAGTATTTCTGTGCGTTCGAAATCAAATTGATGAAGACCTGCCCCAGGCGATCCAGATCGGAATGCAACGCGATGCGCTCGGCAGACAGATTGCGGCGAATGGTCAAAGGGCTGTCCGCCCCGGCCATAGTCGTTGAAACGGCCCGATCTAGAACCGTTCGCAAGCTGGCATCACCCATATTCAGGCTGACCTGACCGTTTTCCAGAACGCTCAGGTCCAGCAGGTCATCCAACAGCCGCGTCAGGCGCAGCGCTTCGTCATGGATGATCGTCGCATAACGCCGAGAATCCTCAGCGCTTAGCCCGTCAGTGTCCCGCATGATCTCCGAAAAGGCACGAATGGACGTCATCGGAGTGCGCAACTCGTGGCTGACCTGCCCCAGAAAGGCATCTTTCTGACGTGAGATCTGGGTCAGTTTTTCGTTGGCCTCGCGCAGTTTGCGGGCCGTACGGCTCAGTTCGGCCGACTTCGCCTCAAGCTGGCTGGAGTATTCCAGCAACTGCGCGGATTCATCGGCCACCGCCAACAGATCCTCGACCGAAACGGACGAACCTCCGACGATCTGCCCGATCATGGCATGAGCCGTGGCCGCACCGACCGAGCCGCTCAATTCGCGTTCCAGCCGTTCCAGAAAACCCGGCGTAGGCTCGGGCCAGCGCCCGCGCACACCCTGCTTTTCCGCCTCGGCCTGAAAGAAATCCTGAGCAGGACCGGCCCCGAGGATCCGCTGGGTCATGATCATCAGGTCTTCACTCTGGGCAACGGATCCCGTCCAACCGCCAGGCGCGACAGAATGATCAAAAACATTGACGAACTGCGCCCCCTGCAATCGTTCAAGCGGGCTGGGAAAGCTCAGAAGTGACGCGAGGCAAAAGGCCAATGTGTTCAGTGACAGCGACCACAGCACCGTGTGGGTCATCGGGTCCAAACCATCAAGGCCGAACAACGCTTGAGGACGCAGCCATCCAAGACCGAAAGGACCGTTTTCGATGACCGAGGCGGACATGACACTGCCGCCCATTCCCGGCAGCAGCAGCGTGTAGATCCAAAGGAAGAACCCCACGCTCAGCCCTACAAGGGCACCTGTACGTGTCGCTCCGCGCCAGAACAGGCCGCCAACCAGCGCCGGCAGGATCTGCGACACACCTGCAAATGCCACCAGGCCGATCGAGGCCAGTGCGGCGCCGCCACCGGACATACGATAGTAGAAGAACCCCAAGGCCATGATGGCGGCAATCGACACCCGGCGCGCCATCAGCACAACGTTTCGCACATCGCCCGACATGGAACTGGCGTTCTCGCGCGTATTCAGCCAGATCGGCATCACGACGTGGTTCGAGACCATGGTCGACAGGGCCATCGCCGTCACGATGACCATCGAAGTGGCCGACGAAAAACCGCCGATGAAAGACAGCATCGCCAGCCAGTCATTTCCCTGTGACAGAGGAACCGTCAGCACGAAAAGGTCCGGATTTGATCCGGCCGGCAGCAGATCCAGCCCGACGACCGCAATGGGAACCACGAAAAGGCTCATCAAAAGAAGGTAGAGCGGGAAAGCCCAGGCCGCCGTTCTCAGGTGGCTCTCGTCGTCATTCTCGACGACCATGACCTGAAACATTCGCGGCAAGCAGACAAAAGCAGCCGCCGACAGGAAGGAAATGGCCATCCAGCGTCCGGTATCGACGTTCCAACGCCCGATTTCCGACGCGTCGATCCGCTCCATCATAGGCGTGACGCCTCCGGCCACCCCCCAGACGACAAAGATGCCCACCGCCAACAAAGCGAACAGTTTAACGACGGATTCCAACGCGATGGCGGTCACCACGCCATGGTGCCGTTCATTTGCATCCAGGTTCCGGGTGCCGAACAGAATGGCGAACACGGCCAGACCCGCGGCCACCCAGAATACGCTGGCGCCCTCGCGATAAAGGCCCGAAGGATCGGCCTCGGCGAAAATCGAGAAAGACAGCGTTATCGACTGGAGTTGCAGCGCGATATAGGGTGTGCCCCCCAGCACAGCGAGGATGGTCACACAAATGGCCAAGGTGTTCGACTTGCCATAACGCGATGAGATCAAATCGGCGACCGACGTCACCCTCTGGCTACGGCCTACCCGCACCAGCTTGCGCAGCCCCCACCACCAGCTGATCATCACCAAGGTCGGCCCAAGGTAGATCGTCACGAATTCCAGACCGGACCTGGCCGCATTGCCAACCGCGCCATAGAAGGTCCAGGCGGTGCAGTAGATCGACAAAGACAGCGTGTAGATCAACGGTGACCGCAGCCATTTGCCTCGCCCCGCAGCGGCCATTCGATCGGCTGCAAACGCAACGCCGAACAAAAGCACGACGTAGCCCAGGCAAACAAGGATCAGGACGTTCAGCGTGGCCATTGCTCACTTTCTGCCGTGGACCCTTCCGAGGACGACATCCGCCGGGCGGCAAAGCCGAACAGAAGGCTAAACACGATCAGGGCGGCCCAGCATGTAAAGATATAAAGAATGGCCGACGACAACGGGACGCCAGAGTTTTCCGGCCCCGGATCCGGCCAAAGCAGCGGGATGCAGATCAGGCCCGCGCCAACAAAGGGCAGCATTCGGGCCGCATCGGCCAGCCTGCGGCGGCGGTAACTCTGCCGTTCCAAAAACACCGACGGACGCGGGCCTGTCGGGCGGGCTGGCTCGTTTTCCGGTGTGTTCATGACTGTGACGCCTGCGCGTGCAAATCACGCACAGCCGTCAGCACTTCGGTATTCGAGAACGGTTTCGTCATAAACCGGCTGACGCCTGCTTTTTCAGCCATCTCGCGGTCCCGCGACTGACCGCGAGCGGTCAGCATCAAAACAGGCAGGGCGCGCATCTCCTCGTGCTCGCGCAATTCGCGCAGAACATCCATACCGCTTTTGCCTGGCAGCATCACATCCAGAATGACCAGATCAGGCTGCGCAGACAGTATCGTTTGAACCGCGTTTTCACCTTCGGCATGGGTTTCGACCTGCCAACCTTCGCGGGTCAGCAGAAACCTGATTGCCTCCGTGATGTTCGGTTCATCCTCGATCAACAGAACCTTGCGGCTCATATGTTCACTTCCTCCCCAAGACCGGTCGCACCTCCAGCCACCTGCCAAGTGCAGATTAATCGCTGTGTCAGGAAACTGTCAAAAACCTTCACTCAAAATCGACGGCTCCCGCCGCGAGTCGCACGGCTTTCGGGGGCAGATCCTGCAGCTTGTGCCGACCTGTACCGGCAAGTCGGTGGCCACGCCTGGCTCTTCGACCGGCAGCACCAGCATCGCCGATCTGTAGACAGGCTCCTGACCGAAGGCGCAGACGGGCTGCGGCCAGGCGATTGCAAAGCAGTCGAAATCCGCCGGTGTTCGGCCCAGCAAAGTCACGCGTTTTCGGATCGGCACAAGGGGCCGGTTCAGCGCGCTGAAGACTGGCCACAAAGGACAGGCTTCACCGTGGCGCGGCATTGCGAAGCCGGGGACCGGCTTGAACAGCAATATGCTTCCTGATGAATCGCATATGACCAACCCGGCCGGACGCGGCATGACATCCTCGGGCAGAAACGCAAGCCGTCGCAGAACTGTCGGCACTTCGACCGAAAACCGCGCAGCAAGACGCAGAGGATCAACGCCTTCGACCTCCAGTGCCTGCGAAACCGCTTCCAGCGGCATGGCCCGAGCATCCGCCGCATAGGCGTCGAGCACCTGACGCGCGACAGATCTTGAGGCGGAAGAGGCCATCTCGGCCTGCGCGAGGGATACCGGGTCCTGTCCTGACTCAAGTTCCGGCAAATGAAACCCGCGCTTCTCCAGAAATGCCTCGACCTCCTCCATCGGCAACCCGCGCCGTTCGCCGGTGTCCTCGCTTTCGTCCAGAAAGGCGACCAAAGCTTTTGAGCTTTCGGCAAGACGTTCGGCATCCTGGTGCAAGTTGCGGTGGAATCTGTCGCGCCACTCGGCCTCGATCTCGCCCGGTTCGGCCAGGATGGCGGCTGTCGACCGAATCGCTGCCGCTGCGGACAGGACTTCGTGCATGGATGCCGCAAGGTGCGGGTCATGGGTCAGCCGGTCTGACAGGGTTTCCACGGTGCGCTCCAGCGAAACCACCCGACGATGCATCTGTGCCAGTACAGCGGCCCAGCCGGGAAACCGGCCAGCGAATTCATCTAGCGCCTCAACCTCGGCCTCTTGGCCGACCGCATCCGCCGCTGCCTCACGAAGGGCCGCGATCAGCGTCGCCTCGACCCCCTGCGTCAAAACCGAAGGCTCAACGGACAAAGCCGAAGCGATATCGACCAGCAGTTTGCCCCCGATACGCCGCCGATTGTGCTCGATCAAGTTCAGATAGGACGCCGAAATACCGACCTGACGCGCCAGCTGGGCCTGACGTAAGCCCGAGATTTGCCGCCTTTCGCGGATACGGCTGCCCGTCAATGAATCACGCATTATGCCCCCGCCGAAACGTGTTCGAGTTACTCTCGAAACGATCCCGTATTTTCTGAATACTTCATGTATTTATATGGTTTACGCTGCCCTTTTCAAAGCAGTTTTACAACCTTGACAATGTCGTGGCTTTCGCCGGGCCCTGATCGCTTTCGGACGCCAAATCAATCCTGCGCTGCAATGCCCTCTTCAATTCCGGCCGAATTGGCGGCACGATAGGCAAATGAGTGATCCGGCCTTCGAATACGCACCTATCGGGCTTGTCGAGCTTGAAAACCGCATCATCCGGCGGTGCAATTTGCAGTTTGCCCGGACATTCGGGGGCAACGAATCCGACTACCGCAACCTGCCTTTACTGCACCTGTACCCATCCGTTGCCGATTGGGAGAGAATTGGCGCGCGAAGTCTTCAGGTCATGCGGGACACCGGCTACTACACGGACGAGCGGGTCATGCGCCGCCGCAACGGCGACTTGTTCTGGTGTCGCGCGCGCGGCCGGTCGCTGACACCCGATGACCCATTCCGCCATGGAATCTGGAGCTTTTCCGACATTTCCGAGGAACGCCCACTGGTCGAATTGACCAAACGCGAACGTGAAGTCGCGATCCTGTCCTGTCGCGGCCTGTCGGCCAAGGAAATCGGCGTCGAACTGGGGCTCAGCTACCGGACCATCGAAGCCTACCGCGCCCGGCTGCTCGAGAAATTCGGCGCGCGCAAGCTGCCGGAACTGGTCGCCAAACTGTCCGGCACGCCGCTCTGACCGTCGTGGGCCCTGTCGATAACGCAGAAACCAGGGCAGAACGGCCCCAGTCGGCGCTTTTCATGGCCGCGCGGTTGCCTTATAACGCAGCGTAATTGACCAGAGCCCGCGCAGACAGACGGGCCAAAGGGGAACCTTCGAGGACACTCATGACAGACAACAGACACGAAGCGGATGTGACGTTCATCAAGGCACTGGCCGAACTCTTGCGCGAAAACGACCTGACTGAGTTGCAGGTGAAACGGGAATATGGCGAGGAAGACAGCCTGAACGTCCGGGTCAGCCGAGTGAGCCCGACCGCCGCGCCTGTGCAAGTTGCCGTTCCGGCACCCGCTGCCGCGCCGGCACCTGTCGCAGCCCCCGCTGCTGCCCCCGCCGAAGCACCCGCTGCCGTCGAGGACCCGGCGAGCCACCCCGGCGCGGTGACCTCGCCCATGGTTGGTACCGTCTATATGCAGCCGGAACCCGGCGCGTCCCCGTTCATTGCCGTCGGCGCATCTGTTTCCGAAGGCGACACGCTGCTGATCGTCGAAGCGATGAAGACCATGAACCACATCCACGCCCCCAAATCCGGGACAGTCAAGCGGATCCTGGTCGGGGATGGCGACGCTGTCGAATTCGGCACTCCTCTGGTCATCATCGAGTAAGGCGGGCCCATGTTCGACAAGATCCTGATTGCCAACCGAGGCGAGATCGCCCTGCGTGTGATCCGCGCCGCGCGCGAGATGGGGATTGCGACGGTTGCCGTGCACTCGACCGCCGACAGTGACGCCATGCACGTGCGCATGGCTGACGAGTCCGTATGTATCGGACCGGCACCCGGCCCCCAAAGCTATCTCTCGATGCCCGCGATCATCTCGGCCTGTGAAATCACCGGCGCCCAGGCGATCCACCCTGGCTATGGCTTTCTATCCGAAAATGCCGAGTTCGTTCAGATCGTCGAGGACCACGGCATCACGTTCATCGGCCCCACCGCCGAACACATCCGCATCATGGGCGACAAGATCACCGCCAAGGACACCATGAAAGATCTGGGCGTTCCCTGCGTACCGGGATCGGACGGTGGCGTTCCGGATCTTGAGGCCGCCAAGCGCATCGGTGAAGAGATCGGCTATCCGGTCATCATCAAGGCCACCGCCGGTGGCGGTGGACGCGGCATGAAAGTCGCGCAGACCGCGGCCGAAATGGAAAGCGCCTTCATGACCGCGCGGGCCGAGGGCAAGGCCGCGTTCGGCAATGACGAAGTCTATATCGAGAAATACCTGACCACGCCCCGCCATATCGAGATTCAGGTCTTCGGCGACGGCAAGGGCAATGCGGTCCACCTGGGTGAGCGCGACTGTTCGCTGCAGCGCCGTCACCAGAAAGTATTCGAAGAGGCTCCGGGCCCCTGCATCACTCCTGAGGAGCGCGCCCAAATCGGCAAGGTCTGCGCGGATGCGGTCGCCAAGATCAACTATATCGGCGCGGGTACGATCGAGTTCCTGTATGAAAATGGCGAGTTCTATTTCATTGAGATGAACACCCGCCTGCAGGTCGAACACCCTGTGACCGAAGGCATTTTCGGCGTCGACCTTGTTCGCGAGCAGATCCTTGTTGCGGCCGGAGAACCGATGTCGTTCGGCCAGGACGATCTGATGATCAATGGCCACGCGATCGAAGTGCGTATCAACGCCGAAAAGCTGCCGAACTTCGCGCCTTGCCCCGGCAAGATCACGGCGTATCACGCGCCGGGCGGCCTGGGTGTCCGGATGGATTCGGCGCTGTACAACGGGTATTCAATCCCACCCTACTACGACTCGTTGATCGGCAAACTGATCGTGCACGGGCGCGACCGCCCCGAAGCGCTGGCACGGTTGAACCGGGCCTTGGGTGAGTTGATCGTGGACGGTGTGGACACGACGGTTCCACTGTTTCACGCACTTCTGCAGGAACCCGACATCCACAGCGGCGATTACAACATCCACTGGCTGGAGCACTGGCTTGCGGAGAACATGGCCTAGTATCGACCAAGCCGCGAGAGCACGCGCTCTCGGGCTTGTCGCCGCGGTGTGAGCCATGGGCCTGACGCCTGACCTGCTGTTGCACGGCTATTCCATCGGCATCTTCCCGATGGCCGAACACAGGAACGACCCGGATCTTTTCTGGGTCGATCCAAAGCTGCGGGGTGTATTCCCGTTGGACGGGTTTCACATCTCCCGCAGCCTTGCGCGACGCATCCGGAACTGCGGATTCTCCGTGACCATAAACCGGGATTTTGCAGCCGTCGTAGACGGATGCGCGGACCGGGCGGACACCTGGATCAATGAAGAACTGCGCAGGCTCTATGCGCAACTGCACCACTCGGGCCGCGCCCATTCACTTGAGGTTTGGGAGGGCGAGCAGATTGTCGGCGGCGTTTATGGCGTTGCTTTGGGTGCGGCATTTTTCGGGGAAAGCATGTTTTCGCGCCGTACCGATGCGTCAAAAATTGCGCTCGCCTATCTGGTCGACCGATTACGCCAGACAGGTTTTCAACTGTTCGACACACAATTTCTGACGGCGCACCTGGCTTCGCTGGGAGCGATCGAAATCCCCAGACAGCAATACCGCCAACTTCTGGATCAGGCCACTGCTGCCAGCGCAGATTTCACCGCCGAGGTGTGTCAGACCCCTCAGGGGGTGATACAGCGGATCACCCAGACGTCGTAGCGCGAATGATCCAGGGCGTTGAGCGCCGGGGACGTGGCGATCATCCAGCCGTCGAACAGCTGGTCGGCCTTTCCCTTTTCCCAGATCGTAAGATAGGCAAACGCGTCACCGGTCGGGTTTTCAGACGGATACCGGCAATCACCCAAGGCGACATCCAAGCCGAAAATTTCGACCGTATCACCGGTCGGCACCTGCACGTCCACCGTCTGACCGCTGACCTTGTCCAGCCCGCGCAGCATGGCCCCCGGTCCCGAGGAAACCTTCTGCTGCGCGCCGGCCGTCGTCGCGGCCAACAGCAGCGCCATCAGGGCGGCACGCATCATTCGCTGCCATCCCCGGCCACGAACTTGACCAGCAATGAGATCAGGCTGACGGCTCCTTGCGTGTCTTCAATCTGATCGCCCGGCTCAAAATAGAACGGAGAGCCGCCGGGCATGACCTCGACGAAGTTGCCCCCCAGAAGGCCTTCGGACGAGATCACGATCGCGCTGTCATCCGGAATCTGGATGTTATCGGCAACCGAAATCGTCGTATCGGCCCGGAAGGTTTCAGGGTTTAACTCGACATCGGTCACGGTGCCGATCTTTACACCTGCGAGGCGCACATCCGTGCCCACCGCCACACCTTCAAGCGACCGAAAGGACGCCTCAAGGTGATAGCCGCCGTTTTCACGCGACCAACCCGTGGACTGGCTGGCATAGACACCAAAGGCCAATGCACTGGCCAGCACGACACCGCCGACAAGAACTTCGGTCATGTTGTGGGTCGACATGTGGATCTCGCTTATTCCGGGCTCCAGGCTTCGTAGTCCTTGCGCTCGATCGGATCGGGACGGCGCAGGGACCCCGCCGGCACATAGGCCATCGCGGTGCCCGTCAGATTTTCCTGATGCGGCTTTTCCCACGCCTTGTGTGGCAGTGGCTTGTCGGTCGGAGGCTCATCCCAAGTGCGGTGCAACCAGCCGTGCCATTCCGGGTCGATCCGGCTGGCCTCGGCCTCTCCATTGAAAATCACCCACCGTTTGCTGTCATCGGCGTTGCGATAAAACACGTTGCCCTGATCGTCCTCGCCCACCTTGATACCTTTGCGCGCAGTGTAGATCTGCGTGTTCAGAGTGGCCCCGTTCCACCAAGTCACGGCCCGCAAAAGAGTGTTCAGGATTCCCATCGGCTGCCTCCGGCATTTCTGTCCCTGCAGATATGGACCAAAGCCGAGCAGAGGTCCAGAGCCACAAAGAGCGCACCCATTACTTGGGCAAGAATGCGGTGACCTCGATTTCGATCCGGTATTTCGGATCAATCAACCCGCATTCGATCATCGTCGCGACAGGCGGGTTGGCACCGAACGTCTCAGCCAGGACCGGCCAGCACGCTTCAAATTCGCGGCGATCGGGCAGCATGTAAGTCACGCGCACCACGTCGGCAAAAGAGGCGCCCGCCTCTGCCAAGGCGTTGCCTATGATCGTCAGCGCCGAGCGGCATTGGTCGACGACGCCTTCGCCCTGCCCGACCGTTCCGGCAACATGGACCCAGCCACCCGCGACAACGGCCCGGCAGTAGCCGACCTTGGCTTCGAACTCACCCCCCGAAGAAATACGCTGGATCGTCATGACACCCTCATATGAAGACGGCGCGGACATTGCCGCGCCGTATCTGCATTAAATTTAAAACAGTTCAGCCGGCAGATGCCGATTCCGGCGCGGCATCCGCATAGATGATCAACGGCTGCGCGTCCGACGTCACGGCCTCTTCGTTCACGACCACCTTGGTCACGTTCTTCATGCCAGGCAGTTCGAACATCGTGTCCAAAAGAATGTCTTCCAGGATGGAACGCAGGCCGCGAGCACCAGTCTTGCGTTCGATCGCCTTTTTGGCAATCGCGGCAAGCGCGTCGTCGGTAAAGTCCAGTTCGACGTTCTCCAACTCGAACAAACGCTGGTACTGCTTGACCAGCGCGTTCTTGGGCTTGGTCAGGATGGTAACAAGCGCGTCCTCATCCAGGTCCTCAAGCGTTGCCAGCACGGGCAGACGTCCAACGAATTCCGGGATCAACCCGAATTTCAGCAGATCCTCGGGCTCGAGATCCTGAAAGATCTCGCCCACACCGCGCTCGTCATTGTCACGCACATCGGCGCCAAAGCCCATGGCCGAGCCCTTGCCGCGCTGCGCGATGATCTTGTCCAGACCTGCAAAAGCGCCGCCGCAGATGAACAGGATGTTGGTGGTGTCCACCTGCAGGAATTCCTGCTGCGGATGCTTGCGCCCGCCCTGCGGCGGAACGCTGGCCACGGTGCCTTCCATCAGCTTCAGCAGGGCCTGCTGCACACCCTCGCCCGACACGTCGCGGGTGATCGACGGGTTTTCAGATTTACGAGTGATCTTGTCGACCTCGTCGATATAGACGATGCCGCGCTGCGCGCGTTCGACATTGTATTCGCTGGCCTGCAGCAACTTGAGGATGATGTTCTCGACATCCTCGCCCACATAACCGGCTTCGGTCAGTGTGGTCGCGTCTGCCATCGTGAACGGCACGTCCAGAATCCGCGCCAGCGTCTGCGCCAGCAAAGTCTTGCCGCAACCGGTGGGACCAATCAGCAGAATGTTCGACTTGGCCAGTTCGATGTCACCACCGGCCTTCTGCGCGTGGTTCAGACGTTTGTAGTGGTTGTGCACCGCAACCGACAGGACACGCTTGGCCCGAGCCTGGCCGATAACATAGTCATCCAGCACCTCGCAGATATCTTTGGGGGTGGGCACACCGTCCGAGGATTTCAGCCCGCTGGCTTTAGTTTCCTCACGGATGATGTCCATGCACAGTTCGACGCATTCATCACAGATGAACACGGTCGGTCCAGCAATAAGCTTACGCACCTCATGCTGGCTTTTCCCACAGAAGCTGCAGTAGAGCGTGTTCTTGCTGTCGCCGCCTGAATTCGTCGCCATGTTCTACCTTTCGGGCTCCATCCCTGCGGCCCGGATCCGGACCGCGCTTGCCGCCTGTCCGTGCAGCTTAGGCCAGCACCGGGGCAGCTACAATGTCAAAATCGCACCCCGCACTCGTGGGTGCGGGGTTTCCGCATCACGCTTCGGTCGGTTCGGATTTGGAGCGGCTTTCGACGATCTCGTCGATATGGCCCCACTCTTTTGCTTCTTCCGGGCTCATGAAATTGTCACGGTCCAAAGCCTTTTCAATGGCCTTTTTCGACTGTCCGGTATGCTTGGCATAGATATCGTACAAACGATCCTTCAGCTTCTGCGTTTCGGCCGCGTGAATCATGATGTCGCTGGCTTGACCCTGGTAGCCGCCGCTGGGCTGGTGCACCATGATGCGGCTGTTTGGCAGCGAGAAGCGCATCCCCTTCTCTCCACCCGCCAGAAGGACCGACCCCATCGAGGCCGCCTGGCCGATCACCAATGTCGAACATTTTGGCTTGATGTACTGCATTGTGTCGTAGATCGACAGACCGCTGGTCACGACACCGCCGGGCGAGTTGATGTAGATCGAGATTTCCTTGTTCGGATTCTCGGCTTCCAGATGCAGAAGCTGGGCTACGATCAAGTGGCTCATCCCGTCATGGATCGGGCCATTGATGAAGATGATCCGCTCCTTCAGCAGGCGCGAGAAGATGTCATAGGCCCTTTCGCCGCGGCTGGTCTGCTCAACGACCATCGGGACGAGCGTATTCATGTAGGTGTCAACTGGATCGAACATTCGGAACCTGCCTGCTTTGGTGTGAACCGGGACCATACCCGATGAGAAGTTACATGAGTCTTAGTGTTGCCTTCGGGGGCCTGCAAGGGGCAGCGGACACGCGACGCCGATTGGGAAATACGGATCAGTCCGCATCGTCGGGATGCCGCAAAAACGAAGCGAACAACCGCTCGCGACACAATTACCCGGCTGTTTTTTTGCCTCGCCGCCATTCACAGCGCTTTCATCACGCCATTTTGATCCATACATATGGAAATATCTGATCATTCTGTATAGAGACTCAATTCGCTCAAGCGAAACTACAAAGGGAATACCCGCCCCACACTCACCAAGGGGCCAACAAGGACAAGAAGATGGCACTTCCCCAACTTTCCGAAGACATCTCGCGCGACGACATGGACCGGATGGCCGCTAACGCAACCCGCGCTTCGAATTTTCTGAAAGCGATCAGCCACGAGGGCCGGTTGATGATCCTCTGTCATCTGGTATCCGGCGAAAAATCGGTGACCGAACTCGAGTCACTGCTGTCCGCCCGACAGGCCGCCGTTTCACAGCAACTGTCGCGGCTGCGCCTTGAGGGGCTGGTCACGCCCCGGCGCGAAGGCAAGGCAATCTACTATCGCCTTGCAGACGACAGACCTCGCAAAATGCTGGAAACGGTGTACGAGTTGTTCTGCGACGAGGAATAAGACAGAAAACCCATTGAATGGCGAAGGGCGCAACAGATCGTTGCGCCCTTCTTTGTTCACGAGTTGCCGCTGCAGGCCTGAAAACTTGCGGCCATTTCGCGCAACAGGTCCGGATACAGAGTTGGACCCGGCTCGAGCGCAACCCCGATCGGGTCAAGCACGAGGATTTGTGCATCCATCCCCTCCGTCGCGGCAGAGATCAGGCGAGTGTCAAACTGCGGCTCAGAAAAAGCGCAATCAATGCCCTCTTCTTCAATCCGGGCCTTAAGCTCGGCCAGACGTGCCGGTCCGGGTGAGGCCGCGTCGCCCAGGCTCACGGTGCCCGACGATGCCAGATCGAACCGGTGTTCGAAATACTGGTAGGCGTCGTGAAAGGTGACAAACCGTGGCTCTGACTGTGCCAGATCCGCCCGGATCTCGGCTTCCAAAGCACTCAGGCCTTCAACCGCCTTGTCCGCATTGGCTTGGTACCGCGCAGCGTTGTCCGGGTCCTTCTCTGACAGAGTTTTGGCAATTGCCTGCACCCAGACGCGCGCGTTTTCCGGGTCCAGCCAGGCATGCGGGTCTACACCGTCGTGGTCATGCCCGTGGTCATGGTCATGTGCGTCGTGATCCGCATGCTCTTCATGTTTCTGATGTTCATCGTGGTCCGCATGGTCGTCGTGACCTGCATGATCATCGTGTTCTGCGTGATCCTCGTGATCATCGTGTTTCGCATGGTCCGAATGATCGTCGTGATCGTCGTGGTCTGCTTGCTCCTCTTCGCCCTCATGATGATCGGCCAAGTCGCGGAAGTCGTGCCGCACAGTTCCAGCCACCTCCAGCAACTCAACCTGCGTCGCTCCCTCGGACAGGGCGCCAAGTGGTCCAGTCATCCACGGGGTCAGCTCAGGGCCCACCCAAAAAACCACGTCGGCAGATTGCAACGCTCGCGCCTCGGACGGTCGCATGGCGTGATCATGAGGTGAGGCTCCGGGCGGGATGATCAGGGAAGGCTCGGCAACACCGTCCATGACTTGGGCAACCAACGCGTGAACCGGTGCGATATCGACGGCAACGTTGGGCGCATCAGCCGCCGCCTTTCCAGCCAGCACGACGCCGGCCAGCAACAAGAATTTTCGGGACATGTCACCTCCTAGAATGATATGTTATTACATTGCTAGCCGGCTTGATATTGCCCACGTTATAACATATCAAGCCAAAAATTTCGGAGCGCACATGAGCACAGTAGGCTTCAGGCATCACAATCATAACCACTGCATGAAAACCGCGCTGAGCAAAGCCGAGGAAAAATGCGCCAACCAGAAGCTTCAATTCACTCCGGTGCGCCGCCGCGTGTTGGAGATCTTGTTGGAGCAGCACAAGGCAATGGGAGCCTATGACATTCTGGCTATTCTGTCGGCCGAAGGCATGGGGTCGCAACCTCCGGTGGCCTATCGTGCGCTGGACTTCCTGGTGCAGCATGGGTTCGTGCACCGTATCGAGCAGATGAACGCCTATGCGGCCTGCGCCCACCCTACCCACGATCACGTGCCTGCGTTTCTGATTTGCCGGGCGTGCAAGGCCGTGGCTGAAACTGAAACCGAGCTGACTCAGGGCCGGCTTGGTGCTGCCGCCGACACATCAGGTTTCACCATTGAAAGGATCGTGGTCGAGGCCGAAGGTCTTTGCCCGGACTGCATTGGAACGCAGCCATGACGACCCCTCTCATTTCCCTAAATAACCTATCCGTTCGCCTAGATGGAAGGCTCATTCTGGACAACGTATCCGCCCAGATCGCCGCTGGTGAAATCGTCACCATTGTCGGCCCAAACGGTTCGGGAAAATCGACCCTGCTGCGCGCCATGATCGGGGCTGTTCCCGCGGCTCAGGGCACTGTTCGGCGCGCCCCGGGTTTGCGGATCGGCTACGTACCTCAGAAACTTGCGCTGGACGCCGCTCTGCCGATGACGGTGCAACGATTCCTTGGCCTGCCGAAACGGGTTTCGGCCAGCAAGGCCAAAACCGCGCTTGAACTGGCGGGCGTGCCGGACTTGCGTGACAGACAGATGACCCGACTGTCCGGCGGTCAGTTTCAACGGGTCCTTCTGGCCCGCGCGCTGCTGGAAGAGCCTCAGGTGCTGCTGCTGGACGAAGCAACCCAGGGGCTTGATCAGCCCGGCGCGGCTGCCTTCTATGAACGCATTGAGCAGGTTCGAACGGACCTCGGCTGCGCCATAGTCATGGTCAGCCATGACTTGCACGTCGTCATGGCCGCGTCCGACCGGGTTCTGTGCCTGAACGGGCATGTCTGCTGTGAAGGGGCACCCCACATGGTCGCAGACGCGCCGGAATATCGGGCGTTGTTCGGCAGTGGAACGCGGGGCACGATGGCCTTGTACCAACACAAGCACAGTCATACCCACGATCACAATCACGCGCAGGATACGTCGCACTGATGCTGGACGATTTCATGGTTCGCGCCGCCCTGGCAGGGCTTGGTGTTTCGATCGCCGCGGCACCGCTGGGGTGTTTTGTCGTCTGGCGGCGCATGGCCTATCTCGGAGAAGCCACTGCTCATGCGGCCGTATTGGGTGTAGCGCTGGCGCTCAGCTTTTCACTGCCTCTGTTGCCCGCGATCATTTCCGCTGCACTTGCCATGGGCTTGTCCGTCAGCCTGCTGCGCGGTCGCGGTTACGCCATGGACACGCTTCTGGGTGTGATTGCGCACACCGCACTGGCCGCTGGCTTGGTAACCGTGGCGTTGCTGTCCGATGTCCGACTGGACCTGAATGCCTTTCTGTTCGGCGATATCCTTGCCGTCACAAAGCCCGATCTGGCCACGATCTGGATCGGTGGCGCCACGATTCTGGCGTTGATGGTCTGGCGCTGGTCGGCCCTTCTGGTTTCGACGCTCAACCCGGACTTGGCTCAGGCATCCGGGATCGATCCGAAACGAGAAGAACTATGGCTGACTCTGGCGATGGCACTGGCCGTTGCGGTCGCCATCAAAGTTGTCGGCATTCTTCTGATCGCGGCCCTGCTGGTCATTCCAGCGGCCGGAGCCCGCCCTTTGGCCCGCACCCCAGAAAGCATGGCTTTCACCGCTGCGATTATAGGCTCGACGGCGGCGTTGGGTGGACTGGGCGGTGCATATTGGGCGGATACACCCGCCGGACCAAGCATCGTTTGCGCGGCCGCTTTGATCTTTGTCGCGACGGCCATCCTTGGCCCCATCTTCCGCAAAGGCTGATCACCCAAAAAGGTTTGTCTGCGTTGCCTGAATGGTGCTACCGATTGGTAGTCGACCAACCAAGGAGATATCGATGATCCGCACTATTCTGATCGGGTTGAGCCTTTTGGCCCTGACGGCCTGTGAAACCGCAAAAGGCGCGGGCAAAGACATCGAAAAAGCCGGCGACGCCATCCAGGGCGCGGCGACGGACGTTCAGGAAAGCCTCTGACACCCGTCAGCATCTAGCGGGCGGCGGCGCAACACCACCAACATATGGTTGAAAGTTCCGGGCGACCGGACTATGGTCCCTGCCACAGGTGCATAGACGCGGTAATGCATTACTGACACGACTGCGGGGTTCTTGTGCAATTGCGCAAGAACCCCGTTCCCGTTCTGACGGGCGGTGAGTGGAAGCCTGTACGAAACCGAAATCGGCAAAAGGAAAAGGCGCCAGGTGCGCAGACGCGGTCTTTGCATGTGCCCTTGCGGACACCCCTGACGCCTTGCCGGGTCGACACGCCCGAGGGACGCCCCGATCCAGTTGCTTCAGCCCCCGAGGGGACCTCGCTGCCGCAAAGCACCTGATGGCGCTCTGCCGCCCGCTCTGGCCGTTTGAGAAGCTGACCGCTCAAGCCGGGCTTGCGCCCCTCCTGACTGGTCACCTACCGGTAAGCCCTTGCAACCCTACGAAAATCCTAAGATCTGCCTACGGTGCCAGGACCCCCTGACCTTTGCGTCCCGCCTTGGATCGTGATGAACCTTGGCGATGACTGAACCTTGGCACTCGCCCTCACATCCGGCAAGAAAATAGCACTGCAGCATGAAAAATAGCCGGGGATAAAATGTTGATATCCGGCTGGAAGACGATGTGGATAAGTCGGGAAATGATGAAACCGGGCTGGGTTGCGCTGGGAAAAGCCGAAGGTCGATTTCTCTCCGCTCAAATGGGCGATTTCTGCGGGTGCGAAGGGAGAATCCCGGCCCTCGTGGCGGACCCGGTGTGACAGATACGGGCATATCGCTCGAATCGCCATCGATGAGTCGCCACACGCAACGGTGAACGAACGTGCAGCCCACAAACTGAGAAGCGTTCCGACCCGGACGAGGCAACCTACTACTCTCCGTCTCCCGCAAAATCGGGCAACGGCAACTACCCCCTACAACCGCCTGGGCCGGAAACGCTTCAGTTCACCTGTCGTTCCAGAACCGTGCTGTAGGTGGTTCCAGTCCGCAGGCTACGGAAATCCGCATAGATCTTGCCGTCCTCGTACCGCGCATCGATCAGTGCATTGACGCCCGAGGTCGGATCAGCAGCGGTTTCGACAATGCCGATCTTGCCCGAGCCATCCTGGCTGATCGAGCCGGTGGCCTCATACATCGTCCAGTCATCCATGGCGTTGCGTCGCCACATGCTGGGCCCCCAGAACACGTTTTCGTGCTGCGCCTGGATCTCGAGCACCCATTCCGAGGTGTTGAACCGCGGCGCGGTGGCGGTGTTGGCGTTCGAGGGCGACACCGTAGTCTGGCTGGCCGTCCACGTGCCGCGCAGGTCGGGCATTGCATCGGCCAGGGCGGCAGAGCCCATAGTCAATGTCGCGGCCACGGCGGCGGCGCCGGCGGTCATGTATCTGGTCATGGGCTCTCTCCCTTTGATCGGCGGGCCTTGCTGGCCTGCTGAACAGATTGGGAGGGCGCGCGGCCGTTACAACTTACCTGAGGGAAACTTCATGAAGGGTTCATGCGGCGCTCACCGACGGGCTCAGGCCCAGGCCAGCGCGGTGCCCGCGATGACAAGGGCGATGCCCAGCCCCTCGCGGTAGGAAAAGGACTCGCCGAACAGGAAGAACGAGGCGATGGCGATCAGCACGACCTCGGCCCCCAGAATGCCGGTATAGATGATGCCCAGCCGTTCATCGCGCAGCGCGGCGAGTTCCAGCGTGGCGGCGGCCAGCAAGGTGGAGACGATCAGCAGCCCCAGCCCGGGGCCGGGAAGTTTCCACCAGAACTTCATCGAGATCATGGCCACGGAATAGAGACCCGCCGATCCAAGCGCGATGATGGGGATCATGGACATGGGGCCTCCGCCATTGGTTTCCGTTGGGTCAACCTTAGCAGGTGCGGGTCGGTGGGGCTGTGAAGTGGGTCACGTTGCGGGGTGAGGCCCGTTTAGAAGCGATCCAGTGGACCGTTTCTGGGCCGAACGGGTGGAGTCTCGGGGCGCAACCGCGCTTGCAACCTTTGATCAACACATCGGAGGACGACGCCGCCCCATGGGGTCGGGTCGGCGCGGTCCGGCCGGTGGATTGATTGGAGATAAAAAGGTCAGGAAAACTAGTTAAGCAGGTCTGCTTCAGACAGATACATCGAGTTGTGCCAGATTAGCTCGCTGGCACTCACTGGCTCAAAAATTGAAGCATCCAACAACCTATCATACCACTGTTGGCGCAACACATTGAGTGTGATATCCAGATTGCTTGACGAGAGACCTTTGATTGTTCCCATTTTTCTTGAGTGGCTGTACACTCGCCCCTTGCCCAAAGATAGTGCACGAATGTTCAGTGGTAAAAACCCAAAACCCAAAAAGCAAACGACTTCGGAGTCTGAAAGCCAGTTTTTTGCAATTTCAAGGTCATCTGGTTCTGCAACACCTTCTGTGAACGTCCTTAATCCCATCGCAGCTTCTGCGAGGTATCTGGGGTCTTTCCAGTTACCGAAGGAATTTGGAAAAGAGCAACTCACCTTTCCCAAACTCCCATAGACATGCACAATATTCAGTGAATTAGCGCAGATATCGTTCGCAGTTTCGTTACTCACGTCAAAATAAGACTTAATCGCTTGGTGAAAAAACTGTTCGATAACTCGATCATAATTGAAGGTTACAAAACGGCAGGAAGAAAGCGCCGAACAAAACTCGCTCTCTCCTTTTTGAGTAACAAGTATTCGGAACAATTCCGATAGCCAATTAGTCGGCAGCTGTGCAAACGAAGGTTGGTTATATGTATTCTCGGCATCGAACCAAAGCTTAGAACGCGCTTCTGCTTCCAGAACTGCTCTGGCAATAGCCAGTTTTCCAACTTCTGCCCATCCTTCTTTCGCCTGATGAGTATCAAGAAAATTATCTATTGATGGTGCAAGACCCATGTTTTGACGAATGCTTTTTGCAATGGATGCAAAAAACTTTCTATCCCAACCTGCTTCTTTTACTCTCGGCAAGTAGCTAAAAGCATAACAAAATTCCTTATCTCCCGCTCTCAAATCTCCGAAATTGTCAACTTCTATTCTACAGACCTGTTCAATCTTTTTGACGAGTTCGTTTCCCGTTGGCAGCCCAAACTCAGCGCTCGCACCTGCACCAACAATAAACGTCTTAGTCCGCTTCATCAGCACACTTCCAAAATTTCTATCTTTCTAAGCGCACGAGCTTCGGAACAATTTATTGATAACACTAATCTATGAGTCCATCTTCAACGCCGAAATAAACGCTTCCTGCGGGATATCCACCTTCCCGAACTGGCGCATCTTCTTCTTGCCGGCCTTCTGCTTTTCCAGCAGTTTCCGTTTCCGCGTGGCGTCGCCGCCGTAACATTTCGCGGTCACGTCCTTGCGGAGGGCCGAGAGGGTCTCGCGCGCGATGACCTTGCCGCCGATGGCCGCCTGGATCGGGATCTTGAACATGTGGCGCGGGATCAGCTCTTTCAGCTTTTCGCACATGGCGCGGCCGCGGGTCTCGGCGCGGTCGCGGTGGACCATGACCGACAGCGCGTCCACGGGCTCGTCATTCACCAGGATCGACATCTTGACCAGGCTGTCCTCGCGGTAGCCGGTCATCTGGTAGTCGAAGCTGGCATAGCCCTTGGTCACCGATTTCAGGCGGTCGTAGAAGTCGAAGACGACCTCGTTCAGCGGCAGGTCATAGACGACCATCGCGCGGCTGCCCGCATAGGTCAGGTCCAGCTGGATGCCGCGGCGGTCCTGGCAGAGTTTCAGCACGTCGCCCAGGTATTCGTCGGGCACAAGGATGGTGGCCTTGATGCGCGGTTCTTCCAGGTGGTCGACCTTGGACATGTCGGGCATGTCGGCGGGGTTGTGCAGCTCGATCATCTCGCCGTCTTTCATGTAGACGTGATAGATCACCGAGGGCGCGGTGGTGATGAGCTCGATATCGTATTCGCGTTCGATGCGGTCGCGGATGACCTCGAGGTGCAGCAGGCCAAGGAAGCCGCAGCGGAAGCCAAAGCCCAGCGCGGCCGAGGTTTCCATCTCGTAGGAGAAGCTGGCGTCGTTCAGGGCCAGTTTCTCGATCGCGTCGCGCAGGTCTTCGAATTCGGCGCTGTCCACGGGGAAGAGGCCGCAGAACACCACCGGCTGCGCGGGTTTGAAGCCCGGCAGAGCGGTTTCGGCACCGTTGCGGTCGTTGGTGATGGTGTCGCCCACACGGGTGTCGCGGACCTGCTTGATCGAGGCGGTGAGGAAGCCGATCTCACCCGGGCCGAGTTGGTCGACCATCTGCATCTCGGGGCGGAACACGCCGACGCGGTCGACATGGTGCAGGGTGCCGTTCGACATGAACTTGACCCGCATACCCTTTTTCAGAACGCCGTCCATGATGCGGACCAGAACGATCACGCCCAGATAGGCGTCGTACCAGCTGTCCACCAGCATCGCCTTGAGCGGCGCGTCGCGCTCGCCCTTGGGCGCGGGCAGATGGTTCACGATCGCCTCGAGCGTCTCATGGATCCCCTCGCCCGTCTTGGCCGAGACGCGGATGGCGTCGGTGGCGTCGATGCCGATCACGTCCTCGATCTGCTCGGCAACGCGGTCGCAGTCCGAGGCCGGAAGGTCGATCTTGTTCAGCACCGGCACGATCTCGTGGTCGGCGTCGATGGCCTGATACACGTTGGCCAGCGTCTGCGCCTCGACCCCTTGCGTCGAGTCCACCACCAGCAGCGAGCCTTCGACCGCGCGCATGGACCGTGAGACTTCATAGGCGAAGTCCACGTGGCCGGGAGTGTCGATCAGGTTCAGCACGTACTTTTCGCCATTGTCGGCGGTATAGTCGATGCGGACCGTGTTGGCCTTGATGGTGATGCCGCGCTCGCGCTCGATATCCATGCTGTCGAGCAGCTGTTCCTTCATGTCGCGATCCTTGACCGTTCCGGTCTCTTGGATGAGCCGGTCGGCAAGGGTGGATTTGCCATGGTCGATATGCGCGACGATGGAGAAATTGCGGATATGAGCGAGGTCTGTCATAGCGTCGGGATATGGTTCGAAATCGGGCGCTGGTCAAGGTGAGACAGCACGGCGAACACCCCATATTTCAGCGCGATGAAGCCACGACGCTGCGGTTGGCTTCGTTCCAGGGCCTCAGCTGTGTCGAGGCGGCCGTGCACAGAACGAACTCGGCCGCGTTACACCGCCCAAAACGGGGTGCGAAGGGCATGCCACGGCCGACCATAGTGCCAACCGCGGCACTTTCGACTCAGGTAGGGAGTTTCTGAAAGCAAATTGTTGAACGGTAGGAAAACTTGGACGATACTGCGCCGCAAGCCGAGAGGGACACAAGACTCCTCCGGGCAGGCAAAACGAGGCATGAGCATGAAACAGTTCCTCATAATCGCGCTATGCGCCACGTCGCTGACCACTTTGGCCCCGGCCATGACCGAAGCGGCGCAGATCAAACGTGCATGTTTGGCGTCCGACCGCTCGGCTGCGACACGTGACAGGTGCAGGTGCATCCAGCGGGTGGCCGATCAGGCTTTGACCAACAAAGATCAGAAAACCGTGGCCAAGTGGTTCACCGACCCGCATCAGGCCCAAGAGCTGAAGATGTCGAAATCCGCTCGCGATGACGCGCTGTGGGAGCGGTATCAGAACTTTGGCCGCATGGCGCAGGCGATCTGCAGCTGACGCTGACCGCGATCCTTGACCTGACCCGCCCTGCGCCGCAGTAATGGCGCAGTGAAAGGGAAATCATATGGTGACGAAAGGGTTGACCCTGCGCGGTCTCGAAGTGTTCGAGGCCTTGGCGCGGACCGGTTCGGTGGCACAGGCTGCCGAGATTACCGGACTCAGCCAGCCATCGGTCAGCCAGCAGTTGCGCAATCTCGAGAATGCTCTGGGCACGGACCTGGTGGATCACGGGCGCAGACCCATGCGCCTGACCCAAGCCGGGCGCAGCTTTCTGGCGCGGGCCGAATCCGTACTAGCCGAGTTGCAGATCGCCCAAAGCGAGCTGTCCGTCATGGACCTGGGTCACCTGAGCACTCTTTCGATCGGCCTGATCGACGATTTCGACAATGACCTGACCCCGCGCCTTGCCACGTTGCTGGCCGACAGCCTGACCCGTTCCAAGTTCAAACTCATAACCCTCCCCAGCCTCGAAATTTTCGAGGCGCTGGCTTCGCAACGCCTGCATTTGGCGGTCTCGGCCCATAGCGGCGAGGTGCTGGAAGGCGTGGTGGAGTACCCTTTGGTACAGGATCCTTTCATTCTGGTCGCGCCGAAGGGCGGTGTGACCAACGGGGGCGTAGAGGCCGCTTTGCAGGCCCTGCCCTTTCTGCGTTATGCGCGAGAACAGTTGATCAGCCGGCAAATCGAAAGCCACCTGGCGCGGCAACAGCTTCAGTTCGAAGAGCGGTTCGAGATCGGGTCGCACTTGGCACTGATGGCGATGGTGGCGCGTGGCCTTGGCTGGGCGATCACCACGCCGTTGGGATATATGCGGGCGGCCCGTTTCCACGAAGGCATGGATGTCTATCCGGCTCCGTTCGGAGAGTTCTCGCGCACTATTTCCCTCTTCACTCGGTCTGACTGGTCAGATCAGGTTCCGCGCGAAGTCGCGGGCATGACGCGCCGTTTGATGCAAAGCCAGATGATCGAACCAGCGCTTTCCCGCCTGCCCTGGTTGTCCGGTCAGTTGAAGGTGATCGGCGGCTAGCCGTCCAGATATGCCACCAACCGGTCCACGGCGGCTTCGATGAGGTCCAGCGCCCCGTCGAAATCGCGGGTATAGTAGGGGTCGGGCACATGATCGGCGCCGGTTTGAGGCGCAAATTCGGTCAACAAGTGCACGGGTGTATGATTGCCGGTCGGGCGCAAAGCCTCGATCTTGGCGAGATTTTCGCTGTCCATACCGATGATCAGGTCAAACCTGTCGAAATCAGACACCGCAAACTGGCGCGCGCGCAGATCGCTCAGTTCCAGCCCTCGGTTGCGAGCCGCGTGTTGCATCGGCGCATAGGGTGGATCCCCGACATGCCAGTCGGACGTTCCGGCACTGTCGCAAGAATGATGGGGCGCCCTGACACGAAAAACGCCTTCGGCAGCAGGGGAACGGCAGATGTTGCCGAGACAGACAAACAGGATACGCTGTGACATGGCTCGGGTTTAGCGTGTGGAGGGCGAATGGAAAAGATCGTGATTTTGACCGGAGCCGGGATTTCGGCGGAAAGCGGATTGGGCACCTTTCGCGATGAAGGCGGATTGTGGGCCCAGCACCGGATCGAAGACGTGGCGACACCCGAAGGTTTTGCCCGAAACCCTGCCCTTGTTCATGGCTTCTACAACGCGCGCCGGATGCAGGCGGGTGGTGCCGACCCAAATGCAGCCCACACAGCACTGGCCCGGCTTCAGCGCGACTGGCCGGGAGAAGTGGTGATCGTAACGCAGAACGTGGACAGCCTGCACGAAGCCGGAGGTGCGACCGGGGTTATCCACATGCACGGCATACTGTCCGGCGCGCTGTGCGCCTCCTGCGGGCATCGCTGGACGGCGCCAGCGGAAATGTCCGTGGGCGAACCGTGCCCCGCCTGCCGCGCGGCAACCGCCCGACCCGACATCGTTTGGTTCGGCGAAATGCCTTACCACATGGATCAGATTTACGACCATCTGGCACAGGCCGGGATATTCGCCGCCATCGGAACCTCTGGCCAGGTCTACCCGGCTGCGGCCTTCGTGCACGAAGCCATAGCTGCGGGCGCACAGACGGTCGAATTGAACCTCAAGCCTTCGGTTGGTGCATCCAGCTTCGATCAGACGCTGCTTGGCCCCGCCACCCAGATCGTGCCACGCTGGGTCGATGACTTGCTGGGCCGCAGGTGACTCGGGTCATCCCGCTGGTCTAAGCTGAAGGAACCTGAACCAGGAGAAACAGATGACCGAGCCTGAAGTCCCCCGTGGCGAAATCGTTGACGAGGAAGGCATCGACAGCCGCGAAGCGCTGGGCGACACCCTCGCGGATCTGTGGTGGACGTTCCTGCTGCGCGGATTGCTTGCGGGTGCCGTTGGCATTGCCGCGCTGTTCTGGCCAACCGGCAGCATCGCTCTTTTGCTGCGGCTGGTAGGGGTGCTGCTGATCCTCGATGGCGGCCTGACCCTGCTTGGCTTCGGGCGGCGCGGACTGATCGGAGGCGCGGGTATCGGGGCGGTCTTGATTGGGCTGGTCCTTTTGATCTGGCCGGAAGGCACAGCACGTCTGACGTTCTTCCTACTGGGCGCCTGGGCGCTGATCATCGGGATCGGGTCGTTGATTTCGCTGGGCCAGATGCATCAGCTGGACCCAGAACGCGCGACCGTTCGGAACTCGGGCATCGTGGCCCTTATCATCGGGCTGGTGCTGATCTTCTGGCCCGGAAGCGGCGTTGTCGCACTGGGCTGGGCAATCGCGTTCTCCGCCTTGGCCTTTGCCGGCGTCATGCTGTTCATGGCTGCACGCTTCAAACGGGCCGGAGAACGAGTTTCGATGCGCGTGGTCAACAAGTGAAGAACAACGCTGATCGGCAGGCGAAACGCGAACAGGCCGGGGCATGACCCGGCCTGACGCATGAATGACGGCCGCATCGCGGCCCGAAAACAGGCGTGCCGTCAGTTCGAGTGCTTCATATGCCCGTGGCCGTCTTTCCGCTCAAGGTCCACGGGAATCTCGACAACGACCTCACCGGCCTGCTCAAAAACCAAAGTGACGGGTATGGTTGCGCCCTGCTCAAACGGCTGCTTGAGCCCCATGAACATCACATGGTCTCCGCCCCGCTGCAGCATATGCGCCTCGCCGGCGGGGATCGCAAAACCCTCCTCGACTTCCATCATCTTGGCCACGCCGTTGTCGTCGATCTTGTGCGTATGCAGCTCGACCCGTGCAGCGATATCTGATTTGACAGCAACGAGTTGATCATCGCTGTCGCCTGAATTGCGGATCATCATGAAGGCCGCACCAGCCTTGGCATTGGCCCCCGAGGATCGGGCGTAGGCATCCTCGACCGAGATCACACTTTCCGCATGGGCGGCGGTGGACATGATTGCAGCGACGAAAATGGCGGGCAGGAGTGATTTGAAGGGCATCTCGCCTCTCCTTTTTGACTGTCTGATTGTGTTGCGAAGGGTCTCAGACAGAGGCCGGCGGCGCGCGCGCCGGTCGCTGCGGGATCGGAGCCGCAACAAGGCTGTCGGAACGCAACGGTATGTCAGACTTTGTCCGCTCGGGCCCTTTCGGTGCCGGCGGCGGGGCATCCAGAACCGCACCCAGCAAGTTGAGCGCATAGTCGGGACAGAAGTGAGGTGGTTTGGTGGGCTGGCCGTGCTCGTCCATGTACACGACCACAGGCCCGTTCCCGGTGCAAAGCACCATTTGACCGACCGCTGCATTCAATCCCCGTGACGACGCAAAACCCTGGCCTGTCAGAACCAGCATCAGCGACAGCAGCAACGGCAACACGAGGCGATAGGATCGGGTCATCTTGACAGAGGTTTAGGCCCGAACGAAAACGGACTTCAAGTGCCTTCGTGAACGCTGAGACAGTTTGGCGCGAACCAAGAAAAAAGGGCCGGCCTGACTGGCCGACCCCTGAATTTGCTTTGATCGTGACCTTCAAAGATTTCCGCGATCATCCGGACCAGTGTTGAGACCGGTATGCAGCCGGTTCACCCGCCGCTGCATTCGCGCACAGCTGGAAAATGAGCCGACCAGAAGAGTCGAAAGGAAGGAAATAATAATTGAAGTATTCGCAGACATTACCACACTCCGCCATAGAATAACCGCATACATAAAACAGATTCAAAACCCTGTATGTGAACAATGTCACGTAGTCGCGTCCCTCTGCCTTCCGCACCGAGACCGCGCACGGCACCAGCCCAACGGCAAAGTGATCCGGATGGTCTGGATTGGGCGGAAATTCAAGCGTAGATCGCGGTCATGCCACTCAAAGCGCACACAGAAATTCAGTTCCTCAGGCTGCCACAGATTGAGCCGACTGAAATCGCACGGCACATGTCTGATCCCCGCGTTGCTCGGCATCTGCCTTTGCTGACGGGGTCCTGGGACATCGCAATGGCGCGGGCGTTCATAGGCGCAAAAGAGGCCTGTTGGGAACGCGACGGGCTTGGGCACTGGGCGATCACGTCCGGCGGTTGCTATGTCGGCTGGGGCGGCTTCCAGCGTGAAGGCAGTGAATGGGATTTCGGTCTGGTCCTGACGGCGGACGCATTCGGTCTGGGCACACGCATCACCCGCAAGGCCATCGCATTCGCCCGAGCCGATGAACGCATTCCCTATGTCACTTTTCTGCTTCCACCGTCCCGCCGCAATCTCTCTGCGCTACGGCGTATCGGCGCGCATTGTG
Organism: Ruegeria sp. SAZA006; assembly: GCF_059613465.1. Classification (NCBI taxonomy): domain Bacteria; kingdom Pseudomonadati; phylum Pseudomonadota; class Alphaproteobacteria; order Rhodobacterales; family Roseobacteraceae; genus Ruegeria; species Ruegeria sp. SAZA006. The sequence goes on along the minus strand of NZ_JBXWSO010000004.1, from coordinate 168,974 downwards.
TCGGTCCGGTGACCTATTCCGGCGCGCGGTTCCTGAAATACAGGCTTGAGACAGGTTGAGGACCCACAGACAAACGAAAAGCCCCTGCACCAACGGGTACAGGGGCCACGAAACAGTCTCTGGGAAAATCAGGCCGAGGCTTGCGCCTTGGCGATTTCCTTTTTCACTTTCAGCGCGTTGGCGGACAGCTCTTCGTCCTTGGCTTTCGCCAGGAACGCGTCCAGACCACCACGGTGATCGACCGAGCGCAGTGCGGCGGCCGAGATGCGCAGCTTGACGCCACGACCCAGGGTTTCCGACTGCAGGGTCACGTCGTTCAGGTTGGGCAGAAAACGACGACGAGTTCTGTTTTTGGCGTGGCTGACATTGTTGCCAGTCATCGGGCCTTTTCCGGTCAGTTCGCAACGGCGCGACATGGTTTCTTCCTTTGTTTCTGGAGGCCGGGCATAAATCCGCAGCCAAATCACAAGGGGCACAACCCGAAGTCGCGCCCGAAAACTGGTTGGATGCGTTTAGTGGGAATCGCCGGAAGGGTCAAGACAGCAGCTGCGAAATCTTTCCGGGCCAATAAATGGTCCTGAAACGGCTCAGGCATCAACAAGCAAAGGCCGGTGATTTTTGAGGTGACGAGCAATCAAACGGGTCTGCTATTGGCTTATTGGGATCAACCTTGCGGGTTCGGATTCGTGGTTCTCGTCAGCCAGTTCCGGAAAAATCGCAAGGATTTCAGTCCTTGCCGCGGGTCCCAGAGATTTCAGCGCCTCAGGGCCGGTATACAGGCTTTCGGTCGGTGCGGATTCGGCAAACAGGATCTCGTGCCGGTCGAACAGCAGATGGAAGTACTCGATGCTATCGACCGTGCAATCTACGAAAATCCCCGGCAGCGCCGTCAGCTTGATCGCGGGAATCAGAACTTGATACCGGCCGAACATGCGTTGCGCGATGCGAGAACCGACCATCATGCGGTGCTGGCGGGAAACCAACAGGTCCCGGGTGGGCAGCCCTGCCCCCAAAGCCCCGGCGCAAATACGGACGGGGCGCAGTTTCGGCTTGGCCCTCAGATCAATCGCATCGAACCTGCGCCGACCGATCCAGCGGATGGATTGGTTGCCGCTCTCGGCCGTACAGATCAGGTCGCCGGTGCACAGGTCTTGCACCTGTACCGGGCCGCGGGCAGTCAGAATGTTCGTGCCAGCGGTAAAACACGGAACGCCGGATCCGTTTTCAAATGCGGAATAGGTGACCGTGATGCCCGACGGCAGGGTGAAACTGCCGCTGGTCAACGAATAGCTGGTGCCGGCGGACACGGTGAATGTCCCGAATGAGCTGTCGTTAACCACAGTTCCTGCAGGCAGATTCAGCGTGTCGGTGCCACTGCCACCGCGCACATCGCCGGACACGCTGGTGCTGCGGAAGTTCAGAACATCATTTCCGCCGCCCAGGCGGATATTGCCAATGACCGAGCCTTGCAGCGTGACCGTGTCGTCGTCTGATCCGGCCCTTACCTGACCGCCGATCGTGCTGCCGATCACCGTGATCGTATCGATCCCAGCATTTCCACGGACACTGCCAGAGATGGTACTGTTGGTAACAGTGATAATGTCGTTCCCGCCGCGCGCGCGGATATCATCGATCGGCGTACCCTGAGGGGTGCCGTTCAGCGTACCGTTGTCATTGGTGACATCGATATCGTCGTCGCCGTTTGTCCCAAAGATATCGGGCATAAGAGGCGGGTCCTGTTTCTCCGCTTGGTCATGGCCAGCCAGCTGTGCCCCGGTTTTTCTATGTGCTGGGCGCCACAACCAAGGATTTCACCTGCACTCAGGCTACAGAACTCTCGTGCGTTGCACCAAGTTTTCCTGTCCGCGCGGGCAATAGTGTTACCCGGATGCAAGAGTCCTCAGCATCCGCTCGGCCGCCACCGAGGGGCTAAGCCGCCCCGCCCCGACCTCGGCGGCAAGACGGTCCATCTCGGACCGGGCCTGCGGGGTCTCCAACTTGGCGAGGAGCGCGTGGCGTACCTCCTGGTCGAACCAGTAGCGGGCCTGTTCGGCGCGGTTGGCCTCCCAGTGGCCGTTCTTTTTGCGCCAGTCGGCAAGGGCCTGCATCTCGCCCCAGGCCTGGTCCAAGCCGTGTTCCTCGACCGCCGAGACTGTCATCGCCTTGGGAAAGCCCTCGGGGTCCTGCGGGCGTTTGCGCAGCAGGCGCAGCGCCCCGGCGTAGTCGGCGCAGGTGCGGGTGGCGGTGGCTTTCAGGTCGCCGTCGGCCTTGTTCACAAGGATCATGTCGGCCATTTCCATGATGCCGCGCTTGACGCCCTGCAGCTCGTCGCCGCCGGCCGGCGCCAGCAACAGCAGGAACAGGTCGGACATTTCCGACACCACGGTTTCCGACTGGCCCACGCCCACGGTTTCGATCAGCACCACGTCGAACCCGGCCGCCTCGCACAGGGCGATGGCCTCGCGCGTACGGCGGGCGACGCCGCCCAGATGGCTCTGGCTGGGCGAGGGGCGGATGAAGGCGTTCGGCTCGCGGCTGAGGCGTTCCATCCGGGTCTTGTCGCCAAGGATCGAGCCGCCCGACCGGGCCGAGCTGGGATCGACCGCAAGAACCGCCACCCGCAGCCCCTGCCCGATCAGCATCATGCCGAAACTCTCGATGAAGGTTGATTTGCCCACCCCCGGCGTTCCCGACAGGCCGATGCGCAGCGCCTGCCGCCCGGCGCCTGACAGCGCGTCGAGCAGCTGTGCCGTCTGGGCGCGGTGATCGGCGCGGGTGCTTTCGACAAGGGTGATCGCGCGGGCCAACGCCCGGCGATCGCCCTTGAGGATCCTGTCGACAAGCTCGGCTGTGGTCATGGGCGGGGTCCTTCGTCGAAATCTGCCCTAGATGACGGGGATGGGCCCGGTTTGTCCAGTACCGCCGCGCGCGGGATTTGACGCAGGCGTTCTGGACCTTGGCCGGAGCTTTGGCGATAAGGCGGCATGACCCGCCTACCGATCGACGATGCCCTGCCTGATCTGATCGCCCCGCTGCGCACACGCGGCCGCGCCGTGCTGCAGGCCCCGCCCGGCGCCGGCAAGACAACGCGCGTGCCTCTGGCGATGCGCGACGCCGGCCTGTGCGACGGGCGGATCGTGATGCTGGAACCGCGGCGGCTGGCCGCCCGCGCCGCTGCCGAACGCATGGCCGAGACACTGGGCGAACGTGCGGGCGAGACCGTCGGCTATCGCGTGCGGGGCGAGGCGAAAGTGTCGAAAGCCACCCAGATCGAGGTGGTGACCGAAGGCATCCTGACCCGGATGCTGCAATCCGAACCCGACCTGCCCGGTGTGGGTGCGGTGATCTTCGACGAATTCCACGAACGCTCTTTGAACGCCGATCTGGGGCTGGCCCTGTGCCTTGAGGTCGCCGGTGCGCTGCGCGACGACCTGATCCTGCTGGCGATGTCGGCCACGCTGGATGCCAATCCGGTGGCCCGGTTGATGGACGCGCCGCTGGTGACATCCGAGGGGCGCAGTTTTCCGGTTCAGACCCGCTGGCTGGACCGCCCGCTGGGCCCGCAGGCGCGGCGGCTGGACGCGTTGGTCGACCTGGTGGTTCAGGCCGAGCGCGAGACCCGCGCCACCGGCGGCGGCATTCTGGTGTTCCTGCCGGGCGAGGGCGAGATCCGCCGGGCCGAGGCCGCGCTGGCCGGCCGGCTGCCCGGCGATTGCGCGATCCGGCCGCTGTTCGGCGCCCTGCCCTTCGCCGCCCAGCGCGCCGCCCTTGCGCCGGCCGAGGCCGGGCGCAAGGTGGTGCTGGCCACCTCGATCGCCGAGACCTCGCTGACCATTCCGGACATCCGGGTGGTGGTGGACATGGGTCAGGCCCGCCGCGCGCGGTTCGATCCTGGCTCGGGCATGTCGCGGCTGGTGACCGAGCGCGTCACCCGCGCCGAGGCGACCCAGCGCGCGGGCCGCGCGGGCCGTGTGGCCGAAGGGCTGTGCTATCGCCTGTGGTCGAAGGGTGAGGAAGGCGCCCTGCCCGCCTTTCCACCCGCCGAGATCGAGGCCGCCGACCTGACCGGACTTGCGCTGGAACTGGCCCTGTGGGGGGCCGAGCCGCAGGATCTGGCCTTTCTGACACCACCGCCAGAGGGGGCGCTGGCCGAGGCGCGCGCGCTGCTGCGGATGCTGGGCGCGCTGGACGGCAAGGGCCGGATCACCGAACATGGCCGCGCACTGGCTGGTCTGCCGCTGCATCCGCGGCTGGGGCACATGCTGGTCACGGCAGGCGCGCAGGCCGCTACGCTTGCCGCCCTGATGGCCGAGCGCGACCCGTTGAAGGGCGCGCCGGTGGACCTGTCGCTGCGGCTCGAGGCGCTGCGCGATCCGCGCGCCTATCAGCGCAACCGGGTCTGGCCCGCCAATCCCGGCGTTCTGGACCGAATCCGGTCCGAGGCGAAACGGCTGCGCGGCCAGATCAAGACCGAAGGCGACCCGCAGAGCCCGGCGGCGATGGCCGCGCTGGCCTATCCCGACCGGGTCGGCCAGCGGCGCAAGGGCGACGCGCCGCGCTATGTGCTGTCGGGCGGCAAGGGCGTGGTGATGGACCCCGGCGATCCGCTGGCCGCGGCGCCGTATCTGGTGGCCATCGACACCGACGGCAACCCGCGCGAGGCCCGGCTGCGCATGGCCGCGCAGATCACCGAGGCCGAGATCCGGGCGTTGTTCGCCGACCAGATCGAATGGGTCGAGACCTGCGCCTGGTCGAAACGGGACCGTCGAGTGGTGGCCCGGCGGCAGGAACGGTTCGGGGCGCTGGTGCTGGATGACCGCATCTGGAAGGACGTGCCCGACGAGTCCGTGGCCCGCGCGATGCTGGACGGCGTGCGCGATCTGGGCTTGCGGCTGGAGGGCAAAGCGGCGCGACTGGCCGCACGGGTCGAGCTGGTACGGGCGGCGGGCGTCGACCTGCCTGATTTCTCGGACAGCGGGCTGATGGACACGCTTGAGGATTGGCTGCTGCCGATGCTGACGGGCGTGCGCAGTGCCGAGGATTGGAAGCGGTTCGACCTGCTGCCCGCCCTTCAGGCGCGGCTGAGTTGGGACCAGATGCAGGAACTGGACCGCCGCGCGCCTCCGGCCTTCGTCACGCCGCTGGGGCGCAAAGTCCCGATCGACTATGGCAAGGCGGTGCCCGAAATCGCCGTTCGCCTTCAGGAGATGTTCGGGGTCACACGGCACCCGATGGTGGGCGGCGAGCCGCTGAAGATCACCCTTCTGTCCCCCGCGCAACGCCCGATCCAGATCACCCGCGACCTGCCGGGGTTCTGGGCCGGGTCCTATGCCGATGTGCGCAAGGACATGCGCGCGCAATATCCCAAGCACCCCTGGCCCGAAGACCCGACCCAGGCCGACCCGACCCTGCGGGCCAAACGCAGGGGTGCTTGAATACCGTCTGTCAGATTGATATCTCTCGCCGTCTGGAAGGCAGAACAACAAAAAAACGGCAGGCACCCGCAATGACATGGCTGCACAAATTCTGGGAGGGGGTCCTGAAACCCCTGTTTCAGCGTCCGCGCCTCGTGCAGTTCGCGGCGCTGTGTACCCGTGGCGATGGCCCCGATACGCAGGTGCTGCTGGTCACCAGCCGGGACACCGGGCGGTGGATCATTCCCAAGGGCTGGCCGATTGACGGGCTGAACGGGGCCGAGGCGGCGGTGCAGGAGGCCTGGGAAGAGGCCGGCGTGCGCAACGCCGAGGTCGATCCAGAGCCGGTCGGCAGCTACTGCTACGGCAAGGTCCGCAAAAGCGGCGCGATCGATCCGGTCTGCACCACTGTTTATCGGCTGCGGGTCACCGACCTGGCCGATGAATTTCCCGAAATGCACGAACGCACCCGCGAGTGGGTCTCGCCGCAAGAGGCGTCTGAACGCGTCCATGAACCAGAGCTGAAAAAGCTGCTGTTGCGGATCTAACCGCCGGGACCGTGCAGCCCTGCGCGGATCTGATCGGGGGTCAGCGGACCCGTCTCGCCCTGCGTGATCAGCGCTGCCACCCGGTCGCAGATAGGGGTCGGTGTGCCGGTTTCGCGACCCAGGCGGATGATCTCGCCCTGCAGACTGTCGATTTCGGTCGGGCGACCGGCATCCAGATCATAGGCCATCGAGGTGCGCGCGGCGGGGTCGATCGTCAGCATCCGCGCCGCGATGCGCGAAAACAGCGGCGTGGGCAGGCGCAGGATATGCGGCGTCATCGAGGCCGGCAGCGGCGTGGTCGAGGCCACGGGGCGCCCGGAGGCGGCCAGAACCGCCAGCGCCTCGGCCATCTGATCGGCCATCAGACGGCGCCAGTCGCGGTTCAAAAGCTGTTCGCGAAGGGTCAGACCCGACAGCGCGTTCAGTGCGTTGTTGAGGTTGATGACCAGCTTGCCCCATTGCACCGCCTCAATCCCGTCGGTTTCGGTGACCGGCAGATCGGGCGTGGACAGGCCGCGGGCCAGCGCGCCGGGGCCGGACTGGATCACGATGTCGCCGGATGTCGCGCGATGCCAGGTGGCCGGACCGGCAGGCACCACGTTGAACGGCACCATCCCGGCGCGCACGTCCCGCCCGGGCAGCGCGGTGCGTAGGGTGCGCGCGTTCTCGATCCCGTTCTGCCACGAAATGACCGGGGTCTCGGCCGGGGCGTACGCGGCGATCAGGCGGCCCATCTCGGCGGTGGCGCCGGTTTTCACCGTGACCAGAACCAAATCGGCGTCGGACAGGCAGGCAGGGTCTTCGGTCAGGGTCAGACGGTCGGCGGGGATCGTTTTGCGCATGCCGGAATAGTCGGTGACGGTCAGCCCGTTCTGCCGGATCGGGTCCAGCACCCGTGCCCGGCCCAGCAGCGTGACCTCCTGACCGGCATCGGCCAGTAACCCCCCGCAATAGCATCCGATGCTGCCCGCGCCCGCGATCACCAGTTTCATGCCGTCCCCTTCCCGTTTGCGGCCAAGGATCGCCGGGATCGCGCGGGTGGGCAAGCCGTGCGGGCGCTGACGTCGCGTTCAGCGCGCGCGCCGGGGCTTGGTGCGTTCCAGCTCCGGGGTGATCGGAATGAACTCGTCTTCGTCCCCCGGCGGCAGGTGGAAGGCGCCGTTGGCCCAATCGGCGGATTTCCATTCGCGGATCGCCGTTTCGATCTTGTCCTTCGAAGACGAGACGAAGTTCCACCAGATATACCGATCCTCATTCATCGTGGCCCCGCCCAGCAGCATCAGCCGCGCCCCCGCCGGCCCGGCGGTCACCGACAGGCGGTCACCCGGGCGGAAGACCATCATGCGGCCTTCCTCAAACCGGTCACCCGCGATCTCGACCGAGCCTTGGGTGACGTAGACGCCCCGATCCTCGTGATCGTCGGGCAACGGGAAGGCGGCGCCGGGGTCCAGTTGCACGTCCAGATAGAAGGTTTCCGACAGCATCGTGACCGGGCTGGTTTCCCCATAGGCCGAGCCGAGGATCAGCCGGGCGCTGACACCGGCATCCTGGATATGCGGCAGTGCGGCCTGCTTGTGATGTTCGAAATCGGGGGCCATGTCTTCGTGCGCTTCCGGCAGCGCAATCCAGGTCTGGATACCGAACAGGCTGTGCCGCTTGGCGCGGGTTTCGGCGCTGGTGCGTTCGGAATGGGTAACGCCGCGGCCCGCGACCATCCAGTTGACCTCACCGGGATAGATCATCTGATGGGTGCCGAGGCTGTCGCGATGTTCAAATTCGCCTTGGTACAGGTAGGTGACCGTGCCCAGCCCGATATGCGGATGTGGGCGTACGTCGATGCCGCCATCGGTGATGAACTCGGCCGGTCCCATCTGGTCGAAGAAGATGAAGGGCCCCACCAACTGGCGCTTGACCGAGGGCAGCGCGCGGCGCACCTCGAACCCGCCCAGATCGCGGGCGCGCGGGATGATCAGGGTTTCCAGTGCCGATCCTTCGCTGACGCATTCGGGACTGTGGGTGGGGTTCCAGCTCATGTCGGCCTCCAATCCGGTGCGGCGGGATGTTCACCCTTGGCAATCTAGCGCAAAATACCAGCGGGCAAAGTGCATCTGCGCACAGACAGGCTGCGCCCCGGATCAGTCCTGTGCGCGGGGCCAGAGCTGCGGGAAAAACGGGCCGGCGATCCGGTCGCCCTCGGAATAGCCGGCAACCTCAAACTGCGCCCGCTCCTCCTTTGCCCAATCGCCGCGATACCGGATCACCCCGTCCGGCCCGGTCATGCGCAGGGTGAAGCGGCGCACGGTTTCCGTGGGCGTGACCGAGGACAGCCCCCCGTGCAGCGTGCGCATGTCGAAATAGATGCAGTCGCCCAGATCCATATCCCATTGCAGCAGGTCATAGGCGCCGGGGTCGGCATTCACGTCCGGTGGCGGGTGATAGGTGCGGCCTGCAACCTGCGTGGGTTCATAGCTGGGGTGCCCGTCGGCGAACCGCACCCGCATGAACAGCTTGTCCCAAAGGTGCGAGCCGCGCACGAAGGCGATCCCGTTGTCCTTGCTGACCGGTTCAAGCGGTAGCCACAGCACGCACATCGAGCCTTCGAAATCGAAATAGGACAGGTCCTGATGGAATGGCGGGCGCGAGGTCGATCCGGCCTCGCGCAGGAACCAGTTGTCCATCACCAGATTGATCGACGCGGCGCCCAGCAATTCGGAAGCGATTGGCGCACAAGGCGAGTTGCGAACGAATTCCTCGAACTGGGGGATCTTGCTCCAGGCCCAGTAGTCCTCGAGATAGGCCGGCGCGTCCGGGTCCTTGGTGTGGCGGGTGAAGTTCTCGGTCGGGGCCCGCAGATCGGCGTCGATGCCCGCGCGCAGCAACTCGAGCCAGTCGGCGCTGAATTTCTGGCGCAGCACCACCGCACCATCGCGGCGGAAGGCGGAGATTTCATCCTTGGTCAGCAGGCTGGCATCTGTCATCGGCTTCCCCCTTGGTGACGCAAGGAAAAGGATCGCACCCGAATGGCGCAGGCGTCAAAGATTATTGCCGTCTCGGTCCATTCCACGCGCTTTTGTCTGCAGGTCGGCCGGATTTTGCCCGGAACGCTCGGAATGAACCGCGATCGTGCTATTCTTCCACTGTGGCGGTTGGAACAGCTGCCGGGTCAGCACAGGAGAGGTTTCGATGCCCGGAGATTCACTGAACCGAAGAACCATGTTGGTGGCCGGTACCGCACTGGTGGCCACGGCCGGCAGCGGGCTGATCCTGCCGGCGCGGGCCAGTGGGTTGGCGCCGACCCCGTCGATGCGGGGCGGATCGAACAATTATCGCCCGGGCGCGCCGATCGTGGACCGGATCGGCGGCGGCGGCTTCTGGATGACCGGCACAGTACGGCGGGCCGGCGACGGCGCGCCCCTGCCCGGTCAGCGCATCCAGGTCTGGGCGCACACAACCGAAGGCCACGAACGCGACCCGCAAAGCCACGGCGCCACCCTGACCGATGCGAACGGAGAATTCCGGCTGGAGATGCCGCAGATCGTGCCGGCCTTTGGTCAGCCGCACGGACATCTGGCCTATGACAGCGGCGAATTCGAGACCGTCTTCCTGCGCCCGATCATGTCCAGTGCGCGCGACAAGACCCTCGCCGCGCATTTCGTTCTGCAACCGGTCTGAACCACGTGCCGCGCCCGGGCGTCCTTGCGGTCTGGCTGGCGCTGATCGCGGCCATCGCGGTGCCCGTGGTGGTGGCGGGGTTCAGCCCGTATCTGGCCTGGCGCAGCCCGATCTATATCGCTGCAGGCTTCGCCGGGATCATCGGGTTGGGATTGCTGCTGATACAGCCGCTGCTGGCTGCGCGCGTGTTGCCGGGACTGACCGCGATGAACAGCCGAATGGTGCACCGCTGGGTCGGGATCACCCTGATCGCCATGATTGTCCTACATGTGGGCGGGCTGTGGATCACGAGCCCCCCGGATGTGGTGGATGCCCTGCTGTTCCGGTCCCCCACCCCGTTCTCGGCCTGGGGCGTGGTGGCCATGTGGGCAGCGTTCGCCGCAGCAGCACTGGCCGCGTTGCGCAGCCGGCTGGGTTGGCGGTTCCGCCTTTGGCGTTTGGCCCATGCCAGTCTTGCGCTGGTGACCATTCTGGGCACGGTCGTTCACGCCGTGCTGATCGAGGGCGCAATGGAAACCGTCACAAAGGCCGCATTGTGCGGACTTGTATCGTTCGCCTGCGTCGGGGCCTTGATCAGATTGCAGGTCTGGGACGTGAAACCGCAGGGTTAGGCAACGGGCGCACGTCAGGTCGCCAGGCGCTTGGCATAGGTGGCGCGGTTCATCTCTACATCCCATACGGTGATGCTGCCGACCGTCGGCGCAACGGCGGTCAGAACATCCAGAATGATCGCGTTCAGTTCGGTTCGCGTCGGCTCGTCCCGGCCTTGCATCAGAAACAGAGTGGCGTGGATGAACGTCTGCGGATCGGTCCCGATGTGGGAATACGGGATCGGCATGGCGCGGATTTTGAGCGTTGGCGCGTCAAATTCCTCATGCTCGGCGAGGACCGTATAGAGTTCTTCGCATATGGCTTGAAAATCGTGCGATTGCTCAAGCCCGGCGGAAAATTCCAGAACGACGTGCGGCATGGGAGCCTCCAAGAATGAAAGAGAACCAGAGGCTCCCATTGAATTTCTGAGGGAGCTTCAGACCCCCAAACACCAACGCATCACCGCCTTCTGTGCGTGCAGGCGGTTTTCGGCCTCGTCAAAGATCACCGAGTTCGGCCCGTCCATCACTTCGGAGGTCGCTTCCTCCTCGCGGTGGGCGGGCAGGCAGTGCATGAACAGCGCGTCGGGCTTGGCATGGACCATCAGTTCGGCGTTGACCTGATAGGGCCGCAGCAGGTTGTGGCGGCGCTCTTTCGCGGATTGGGAATCGTGCATCGAAACCCAGGTGTCGGCCACAACCAGATCAGCGCCTTCTACGGCCTTGTACGGGTCGCGTTCGACCACGATCTTTGAACCCTTCTGGCGGGCGAAGCCCATGAACTCTTCCTCGGGGTCGAACTGGGCGGGGCCGGTAAAGGTCAGGTCAAAACCGAACTGACCCGCCGCATGCAGGAACGAGGCGCAGACATTGTTGCCGTCACCCGTCCAGACCACCTTTTTCCCGGCGATGGGGCCGCGGTGTTCCTCGTAGGTCAGCACGTCGGCCATGATCTGGCAGGGATGGGTGCGGTCGGTCAGGCCGTTGATCACCGGCACGTCCGAGTATTCGGCCATCTCGGTCAGGATGGTTTCGTCGAAGGTGCGGATCATGATCATATCGACATAGCGCGACAGCACGCGGGCGGTGTCGGCGATGGTCTCGCCATGGCCCAGCTGCATGTCCTTGCCCGACAGCACCATGGTCTGACCGCCCATCTGGCGCACGCCCACATCGAACGAAACGCGGGTCCGGGTCGAGGGTTTTTCGAAGATCAGCGCCACCATGCGGCCGGCCAGCGGCTGTTCGTCGTCGGGCGCGGCCTTGGGACGGCCCAACCGGGCCTGCTTCATCGCGCCGGCCTGGTCGATCATCGACCGCAGCGCGGCGGCGTCGGTTTTGTGGATATCAAGGAAATGGTTCATGTCGTTTCACTTTTTTCACTGTCGGTTGCCCGAGAGCCTCCGGCGCATTCGGGAATAGGGGCGTCAGGCCGAGGCGAGTTGGCCTTGAACCTGCTGGGCGGCTTTCTCGAGGCGGATCTGGGCCTGGGCGATGTCATCCTCGGTCAGGGTCAGCGGCGGCAGCAGGCGGATCACGTTGTCGGCCGCGGGCACTGTGATGACTTCGTTGTCATAGCCGGCCGCGACCACGTCGGCGTTGGGCGCCTTGCATTTCAGGCCCAGCATCAGGCCAGATCCGCGGACTTCTTCGAAAACGTCGGGGTGATCGGCGACTAGGCCCTCGAGCTTTTGGCGCAGCAGTCCCGCCTTGCGGTTGACGCCGTCCAGGAAGGCCGGGGTTGCCACATGGTCCAGGACCGCGCAGCCCACTGCGCAGCCCAGCGGGTTGCCGCCATAGGTCGACCCATGGGTGCCCGCGGTCATGCTGCTGGCGGCCGCTTCGGTGGCCAGCACCGCACCCAGAGGAAAGCCCCCGCCGATGCCCTTGGCCACCATCATGATGTCGGGCGTAATGCCCGCCCATTCGTGGGCGAAGAGTTTCCCGGTCCGGCCGACGCCGCACTGCACCTCGTCGAGGATCAGCAGCAGCCCGTTGTCGTCGCAGATCTGGCGCAGGGCCTTGAGCTCGACATCGGGGACGGGGCGGATGCCGCCCTCGCCTTGGATCGGCTCGATCATGATCGCGGCGGTGTTGTCGCTGATCGCGTTGGTCACACCGTCCAGATCGCCGAAGGCGACATGGACGAACCCGGGCAGCAGCGGGCCGAACCCCTTGGTCATCTTCTCGGACCCGGCAGCGGCGATGCCTGCCGATGAGCGCCCGTGGAATGACCCATCAAACGTGATGATCTCTACCCGCTCGGGTTGCCCCTGATCGTAGAAGTATTTGCGGGCCATCTTGACCGCCAATTCGCAGGACTCGGTTCCGGAATTGGTGAAGAACACCGTGTCGGCAAAGGTCAGATCCACCAGCTTGTCGGCCAGCGCCTGCTGCTGCGGAATATGGTACAGGTTCGAAACATGCCACAGCGCGTGCGCCTGTTCAGTCAAGGCGCCGACCAGTGCCGGGTGTGCATGGCCCAGCGCATTCACCGCGATACCCGCGCCCAGATCAAGGAAACGTCGGCCGTCCGCCTCGGTCAGCCAGGCGCCTTCGCCCTTCACGAAGGTCAGCGGAGCACGATTGTAGGTCGGCAGAACGGACGGGATCATCGGATCATCCTTTTTGGAAAACTTGAACCCAGTGACTGAAACACTGAGACAGGGTTCGTCAACAGATTTGGTGAGAGATGCGCGGATTTGGTTCGCGCGCACAGGATCAAACGGGCCGGTTACGCAATGATGCGTCGACGTCGGAGCGGCAGGATATGCACGAGTTTGATCATGGGCGCCCGTATAGCGGGGCAAGCCCAGTGTGGAAAGGCAAAATGCGTCCGCCCATGGATTTTTTGCGGGCGCGGGTCGGACCCCTTGCAATTCGGGCTTGTCATTTCTCTTACGCTGGCGCACCGATGGCCCATGTTCTCACCACAAGCCCACAACCCTGCCCTGGCAGCCGTGCTTATCTTCTGCGCCAGCGCTTTCATCGCGGGCACGACATTGCTGGCCAAAGCTCTGGGCACCGAGACACTGGGCCCGCCCCTGCACCCGATGCAGATCAGCCATGGCCGGTTCCTGTTCGCATTTGTGGTCATCGTGGCAGCGGTTGGCGTTCTGCGTCCCCAACTCCGGCGTCCGCATTGGGGTCTGCATATCGGACGCACCAGTTTCGGGTGGACTGGCATTACTCTGATGTTCGCGTCGGTCGCCTATATCCCAATAGCCGATGCCACGGCGATATCGTTTCTGAACCCTGTTTTCGCGATGGTTCTGGCCATTCCTCTGCTGAAAGAGACCGTGGGGCCTTGGCGCTGGCTCGCTGCGGCGGTCGCTTTGACTGGGGCGATCATCCTGCTGCGTCCCACACCCGACAGCTTTCAACCTGCGGCCCTGCTGGCCTTGGCGGCGGCGGCAGTGATCGGGATGGAACTTATCTTCATCAAAAAGCTGTCCGGCCGCGAGAGTCCCATCCAGATCCTGCTCATCAACAACGCCATGGGCCTGACGATTGCCAGCATCGCGGTCGCAACCGTCTGGCAGCCACCATCGCCCGCTCAGTGGGCGGCTTTGGCCGGCATTGGTTTTCTGATGGCTTGCGCGCAGGCCTGCTTCGTCAATGGAATGGCCCGGGCAGATGCCTCGTTCGTAGCGCCAATCAGCTATGCAACGCTGATATTCGCCGCGCTTTATGACTATGCGGTGTTCCGGGTCGTTCCGGATTGGGTCAGTCTGCTGGGCTCAGGGGTCATCCTGACCGGGGCGCTGATCCTTGTCTGGCGCGAGGCCCGGGCCAGACGCCGCTAGGATTTTTTTCTACGGCCTTGTCCGCAGGCGACCCCGATGTCGCAAACTCTCATGAAACCGACACCGCATGACGCACCCTGAACGCGGTTGGTTAGAGAGATTGCCCGATGCACGAACGCCGAATCCCGGAATGGGTCCGTCATGCGCCCGCGCCCTCCGTTCGCAAGTTCGGAATACTTGCCGGGTTCGAGGCTGTCGTTCGCGGCATCCTGATTTCCGTGTTCCCCTTGGTGATGTACCGGGCCATGGGCGACGCCGGGTCCGTCTCGCTCGTTTACTTTCTGGTCGGCCTCGTTTCGTTATTGGCCGGACTGATGGTGCCGTTCCTGATCCGTTATGTCCCGCGGCGATGGGCTTACACCGCTGGCTGCGTTATGTTCATCACCGGCGCTCTGCTGGCCATCGACGGCAGCCCCAAGGCCGTGATCGGCGCACTTGCGCTGAACACCGTGGCCGCGGTGGTGACTTTCATCTGCTTCAACGCCTACGTTTTGGACTACATCAGCAAGATCGAGCTCGGCCGCTGCGAAACGAGCCGGATGTTCTACAGCGCGCTGGGTTGGACAGCGGGGCCGATGGCAGGCGTGATGCTGATGGAATTATGGGCCCCTGCCCCTTTCGTCATCAGCGCGGCCGCCGCCGCTGGGATGCTGATCATGTTCTGGGCCATGCGTCTGGGCAACGGCAAACTGATTACCAAGGCCAGAGGTGCGACGAAGAATCCGCTGTCATTTCTGCGACGGTTCTTTGCCCAACCGCGGCTGGTGGCCGGGTATCTGTTTGCCATGATCCGGTCCTGTGGCTGGTGGATCTATGTGGTCTACCTTCCGATTTTCGCCATTGAAAACGGGTTGGGTGAGCAATTGGGCGGCACGCTTTTGTCCGCCACGAACGCCATGCTGTTTGCTGCCCCCCTGATTCTGCGCTGGGTCCAGAACCGGTCACTGCGCAGCGCCGTGCGAACAGGCTTTGCCGCCTGCGCCACATGTTTTCTGTTGGCTGCATTTCTCTCGGGCTGGCCGGTGGCATCGGTCGTCGCACTGGTCATGGGGTCAATCTGGTTGATCGTGCTGGACATATGTGCCGGTCTGCCATTCCTGATGGCGGTGAAGCCGTCCGAGCGGACAGAGATGTCTGCAATCTATTCCAGCTATCGCGATGTTTCGGGAATTCTGACACCGGGCGTTGCCGCCTTGGTGTTGCTGGCCACACCAGTGGCTGGTGTTTTTGCGGCAGGTGGGCTTGCAATGCTGGGCGCCTGGTCCGTGGCCGCACGACTGCACCCGCGGCTGGGACGCCCTCGCGTACCGCTGCAGCCCGGTTCGTTGTCCGAAGCTGCCTAGGCCTTCAAACGGTAACCGGTCCGCAGCATTTGCCAGATGACGGCGCAGATCAGCAGGGTCGACAGCAAACAGACGGCCATCCCCAACATCGGGTTGCTGTCCGACACACCGATCATGCCGTATCGCAATCCGTCGATCAGGTAGAAAACGGGGTTCACGTGACTGATCCTGTTCAGCAACGGCGGCAACGCATCGACCGAGTAGAAGGTGCCGGACAGAAACGCCAACGGGGTGACGATGAAGTTGGTAATGGCGGCCATCTGATCGAACTTGTTGGCGAAGACCCCTGCCAGCAGGCCCAGCGCGCCCATGAACGCACCCCCAAGAATGACGAAAACCAAGGCCAGCGCGGGATGCTGCGGCATCAGCCCCAAGCCAAGCGCCAGCGCAGCGGCCAGCATCAACGCGATCAGCACACCCCGTGCGATGCCGCCCGCCAGATAGCCCAGCAAGATCTCGAGTGGGGACAACGGCGGCATCAGCGTGTCCACGATGTTGCCCTGCACTTTCGAGATCACCATTGAGGACGAAGTGTTGGCAAAGGCGTTCTGGATCACGGTCATCATCATGATCCCGGGCGCCAGGAATGTCAGGAAGGGCACGCCCATCACATCCGGCCGCCCCGGACCGACAGCGATGTTGAAGATCAGCAGGAACAGGCCCGCTGTGACCAGAGGCGCCAGCAGGGTCTGCGTCCAGACCGCCAGGAAGCGCAGGGTTTCGCGCTGGGCCAGTGTCCACAGCCCCATCCAGTTGACCGCTCCGAAACGGCGCATGTCCTGATCCGCGAGATTCTGCATTCCTGCCCCCAATCTGATTCGATGACCGCTTGTAACTCGGCCCGCAGTGATTAGAATAGGGCGCTGAGACGAATTCCGAAGGCGGCCCGTGACCGAGGCCGCTTTCCCGCTTTTGAAAGGCTACCAATGTCCTGGACAGACGAGCGCGTTGAACTGCTCAAGAAAATGTGGGGCGAAGGCCAGTCGGCCAGCCAGATCGCCAAGGAACTGGGCGGGGTCACCCGCAACGCGGTGATCGGCAAGGTCCATCGCCTGGGCCTGTCGAACCGGACCACCGGCGCCGCACCGGCCAAGGCCGAGCCCAAGGAAAAACCGGCCCCCGCACCCAAGGCCGAGGCCAAGCCCAAACCCGCCCCCAAGACCGAACCGGCCCGCCCTGCAGCAGCCGCACCGGCCGCCGAGGCAAAGCCGGCCACGCCGCCGCGCCGCCAGATCATTCCGGCCGGCCAGCCGCTGCCGCCGCAGCCTTCGGCCAATGAGATTAGCCCCGAGGCGCTGGCCAAGGTCAACGAGGTCGAGAAGAAGGCCAAGAAGCTGACCCTGATGGAACTGACCGAGAAGACCTGCAAATGGCCCGTGGGCGATCCGGCCACGGATGATTTCTGGTTTTGCGGTCTGCCGGCCGAGCCGGGCAAACCCTATTGCGAGGCGCATGTGGGCGTCGCCTTCCAACCCATGAGCTCGCGCCGCGACCGGCGTCGCTGAGGCCCATGCGCCAGGATCCGACAGCGATGGAGGATACCTGGCTGGCCCGGGCCAAACGGCTTTTGGCGCTGGCCGAAACCGGCCAGCATTTCACCACCGATCCGTTCGACCGCGAACGCTATGACGAGATCGCCGGAATGGCCCGCGCGATGCTGGCCGATCTGGGTCGGGTGCCTTTGTCACAGATCGAAATGGCGATGCCTGCCCATACGGGCGGATACGCAACACCCAGCATCGACATCCGCGCCGCCGTAATTCGCAACGGCGGTATCCTGCTGGTACGGGAACGCAGCGACGGGTTGTGGGCGATGCCTGGCGGTTTTGCCGATATCGGCAGCTCTCCGGCGGAGAACATCGAACGCGAAGTCTTGGAGGAAGCCGGTCTGCGTGTCGCGGCGCAGACACTCTATTCCGTACGCCACAAGGCACAGCATCCCTACCCGGCAGATCCACGGGACTTCTACAAACTGTTCTTCCTGTGTAGCTCTCTGGATGCCGCCACCCCGACCCCGGGCACCGAAACCAGTGAAGCGGTGTTTTTCGCCCCGGATGCGTTGCCGGACCTGTCCCTGACACGCAATCTGGAAAAAGACATCCACGATGCGTTTCAAGCGAACGCCAAGTCACCCAGCCCGGCGATGTTTGACTGACCGTTACTGCGCCGGATGTGAATGCGGCCCTGCCGGCAAATGAACCCATTTGGGCAGTTCGCTGGGCGAAACCGAGACATGCAGGCGTTCGGACGGGTCCTGACCTACGGTGCGATGCTTGCGTAGCAGGAAGATCTTGCCCCAACCCCGCCACGTCCCGACTGATGGCGCATGCGGATCAGTGGGAAAGCGGGTGCGCCAATCTTCAGGCAGCGGCAGACCATGCAACTCGGCCTTGTCGAGTATCCACACCAGCGAAATATTGGCCAGCGGTCGCGCGGGCTCGAATCCGCTGAGTTGCCCCCCGACGTCACCATGCGTGCCGCGGAACCAGACCTGTTCGCAATGGCCGCGGAAATCCGCTGGGGTCGCCCAAAGGACTGGCGTGAAGACCTCTCGCGTTTCATCCAGCGCCAGCGCATGATACCCGTGCCGGGCGGACGGCCCAAGGTGGTGGTTGTGAAATGAATGCCGCTCTTCGGCCATGCGCCACAGTAATGGCAGGCGCAGTCCCAATGCCTTTACAGTGTCCCAGACGCCGATCATCTCAACTTCGACGCCTTCGTGGCAGAAGTTCCGGCGAAAGTCCTGTGCGGCCTGCCCGCCCGGATTGCACTCGTAATGTCGGTAGGCCTGCTTGATGTTGCGCTCGGTGGCATGCTCGGCACGCAACAGCCCGATCATATCGATGACGCCGGCAAGGCTGCGTACACCATAAGCGCCGCGGGAATAGCCGATGAAGTAGATCCGATCGCCGGGCTTGTACCGCGAGGCAAGGTAGCCGTAGGCCCTGCGGATCTGGCGGTTGATCCCCCGCCCCATCATCACATCCAGCGTGGATTTCCAGCTCTCCCATTGCACGCCCGCTTCATAGAAGACCGAGACCTGATTGCCCATTTCACAGCACAACCGAAAGGTTTGGCCAGCATGGGTCTCGAAGCCGGGCTCCAGGGTAGACATCGTTCCGTCCAGGATGATGACATGACTGATGGGTTCGCGGTGGCGCGTTTCGGCAGAATGCTCCGACCGCAGGGGGCGGCCGAGCCATCCAAGTATCTTTTTACCGAACCGCGACAGTACCATTCGACAACAATTCCCAAACCTTGACCGGAGTGAACGGCATGTCCGCCTGCCGCACCCCATGATCCCAGAGCGCATCCTGCACCGCATTTGCAACCGCGGCCAATGCGCCAACGGTGCCTGCCTCGCCGCATCCTTTCATTCCCATGGGGTTGGCGGTCGACGGAACCGGCGCCGAGGTAAACCTAATCATGGGTATGTCAGCGGCGCGCGGCAAGGCGTAATCCATGAACGTTGCCGTGAGCAACTGCCCCTCACCATCATGCACCACGTGCTCGCACAGCGCCTGGCCGATACCCTGAGCCACCCCGCCATGCACCTGCCCTTCGGCCAGCATGGGGTTGATGAGATTGCCGAAATCATCGACGACCGTATAGCGGTCGACCGTCGTCGTGCCGGTTTCCGGGTCGATCACGATCTCGGCAACATGGGCGCCGTTGGGATAGCTGCGCGCCTCAAGCCGCGTGCGGGCCTCGTGCTGCAGCAGGTCGGTGCGGCCATCTGCGCGGGCCATCTCGGCCGCTTCGATCAGCGTGGGCGTCAGGTTCGACCCCGGCGCGCGAAAGGTTTCATGGTCGAAGGTCACATTACTTTCCTCGACCCCCATTTTATCCGCCAGATAGGGCGTGAATGCGGCAATCATCTGGTCAATCGTGACCAGCGTCGCCGCGCTTTGGACCGTGACCGAGCGCGACCCGCCGGTGCCTCCGCCCTGCGCCATGCGGTCGCTGTCGCCCTGCACGACCCGGATTCGGTCGGCCGGAATCCCCGTCTGATCCGACAGGAACTGGGCATAGACCGTCTCATGCCCCTGCCCGTTCGATTGCGTCCCGACATAAAGATTCACGGTTCCGTCCTGACAGAATTCGACTTTTGCGCCTTCGGAAGGGTCACCCAGAATGCTTTCGATATAGTAACAAAGCCCCTGCCCCCGGATCAGGCCGCGTTCGGCGTCGGCGGCCTTGCGCGCGGCGAAACCATCGGTCTGTTCGGCGGCGCGGGACAGGACCATTCCGAAATCGCCCACGTCATAGGTTTCACCGGTGGCCGAGACATAGGGAAAGTTGTCGGGCCGGATGAAGTTGCGGCGGCGCAGCTCCCACGGGTCGACGCCCAGCTCGCGCGCGGCGCGATCCATCGCGCGTTCCAGCACATAGATCGCTTCTGGGCGGCCGGCACCGCGATAGGCATCGACCTGGGTGGTGTTGGTATAGAACCCCTCGACTCGCAGATAGGTTTTCTGCACGTCATAGACGCCCGGCAGCACGCATTTGAACAGATTGGTCTGGATCGCCTGGCCGAAATGGCTGTTGTAAGCGCCCAGATTGCAGCGGCTGTGGACCCGGTAGGCGGTGATGCGAAGGTCCTCGTCAAAGGCCAGTTCAGCCAGCGAGGTCAGGTCGCGCCCGTGGTGGTCGGACAGCATCGCCTCGGTTCGGTCCGACATCCAGTGCACGGGCTGGCCCAGTTGCATCGCCGCCATCGCGACCGAGAAATACTCGGGATACGGCATCGCCTTCATGCCGAACCCGCCGCCCACATCGGGCGTGGTGACATGGACGGCCTGCGGATCCAGCCGCAGCTTGTCGGCCAGCTGCGCCTTCATCCCCCAGACACCCTGCCCGCCATAGCTGAAATGCAGCCGCCCGTCGGACCAGACCGCGTTGCAGCCGCGCGGCTCGATCGAGTTCACGATCACCCGGTTGTCGGCCACCTGCAGCGACACGACATGGGCGGCGGCGTCAAAGGCGGCCTGGGTCGCGGCCTCGTCGCCCACGGCCCAGTCAAAGGCGCGGTTGTCGGGGGCCTCGGGGTGCAGCGGCTCACCACCCGGCGCAAGGTCAAGCTTGGCGGGGCGGTCGGTGGTATCCATCCAGATCAGCTCGGCCGCGTCGCGGGCCTGCGCGGGGGTCTCGGCGACGACCATCGCCACCGGCTCGCCGACGAAGCGCACCCGGTCGCGGGCCAGCATGTGGCGCGGCGGATTGGCGGCGCGGGTGCCGTCGCGGTTGACAAGGATCGTGGCGCTCAGCACCGGGTCGATTCCGGCGGCGATCAGGTCATCGATGGTCAGCACCAGCCGCACGCCGGGCGCGGCGCGGGCAGCGTTGAGGTCCAGCCCGGTGATGTCTCCATGCGCCACCGGGCTGCGAAAGAACACCGCATGCAGCGCGCCGGGCGGCACCGTATCGTCCATGTAGCGCCCGTGCCCGGTCAGGAACCGCTGATCCTCGGTCCGGGTGACCGGTTGGCTCTTGCCAAACTTTTCCATGACGCGCCCCTTTCACTGCCTCAGACCGCGACCCTAGCCTTGATGCGGCGGATGTCCAGTGCGCGGGGTGCTTGGCCCTTTCCCTTCCCGCCGCCATTCGCTATTGCAGGCGCTGACCCAAGATCGATGACGCAGGACGCACCCGATGGCGATGGACAAGACATTCAACGCGGCCGAGGCCGAGGCCCGGATCTCCAAGGCCTGGGAAGAGGCCGGAGCCTTCAAGGCAGGCGCGAACAAGTCGCGCGACGAAAGCTTTTGCATCATGATCCCGCCGCCGAACGTGACCGGCGCGCTGCATGTGGGCCATGCGTTCAACAACACCCTGCAGGACATTCTGACCCGCTGGCACCGGATGCGCGGGTTCGACACGTTGTGGCAGCCCGGACAGGACCATGCCGGCATCGCCACCCAGATGCAGGTCGAAAAGATGCTCGCCGCCACGCAACAACCCAGCCGGAACGAACTGGGCCGTGAGAGGTTTCTCGAGAAGGTCTGGGAGTGGAAGGGCGAATACGGCGGCACCATCATCGAGCAGCTGAAACGCCTCGGCTCTTCGTGCGACTGGTCGCGCAACGCCTTCACCATGGCCGGTGCGGCCGGTGACCCGCGCACGGGCCACGAAAACAGCCCCAACTTCCATGACGCGGTCATCAAGGTCTTTGTCGACATGTACGACAAGGGCCTGATCTACCGCGGCAAGCGGCTGGTCAACTGGGACCCGCATTTCGAGACCGCGATCTCGGACCTCGAGGTCGAGAATATCGAGGTCGCCGGCCATATGTGGCACTTCAAGTACCCGCTGGCCGGGGGCGAGACCTATACCTACGTCGAAAAGGACGAGGACGGAAACGTCATCCTCGAGGAAGAGCGCGACTACATCTCGATCGCCACGACCCGACCCGAGACCATGCTGGGCGACGGCGCGGTTGCGGTGCACCCGTCAGACGAACGCTATGCGCCCATCGTCGGCAAGCTGTGCGAAATCCCGGTGGGCCCGAAAGAGCATCGCCGCCAGATCCCGATCATCACCGACGAATACCCCGACCCGAATTTCGGCTCGGGCGCGGTGAAGATCACCGGCGCGCATGATTTCAACGACTATCAGGTGGCCAAGCGCGGCAAGATCCCGATGTACCGCCTGATGGACACGCGCGGCCACATGCGGGCCGACGGCGCGCCCTACGCGGACGAAGCCGCCAAGGCCCAGGAATATGCCCGCGGGCGCGAATTCACCGAGAACGAGATCGACGCGATCAACCTGGTGCCCGACCACCTGCGCGGCCTGGACCGATTCGAGGCGCGCGCCAAGGTGGTCGAAGAGATCACCGCCGAAGGCCTGGCCGTGATGACCCGCGCGGATGACCCGCGCCTGGGATCGACCGCGCTGAAACCCGATGCCGAGGGCGCCGACGCGCTGGTGCCGCTGGTCGAGAGCAAACCGATCATGCAGCCCTTCGGCGACCGCTCGAAGGTAGTGATCGAACCGATGCTGACCGACCAGTGGTTCGTCGAGACGTCAAAGATCGTGGGTCCCGCGCTGGACGCGGTGCGCGATGGCCGGGTCAAGATCATCCCGGAATCGGGTGAAAAGACCTATTACCACTGGCTGGAAAACATCGAGCCCTGGTGCATCAGCCGCCAGCTGTGGTGGGGCCATCAGATTCCGGTCTGGTACGGGCTGGACCTGTCCGCCGAGGATTTCAAGGATGACGAAAACGACGGCGAGCTGGACCTGGTCGAACTGGGCCGGCTGCTGAACGAAGGCGGCATGCTGCACCGGGGCGCGGTCATGGAGTGCGCCGCCAGCTTCGAGGACGTCACCGGGAAGTTCCTGGATGACAATGCCGACATTCCCAGCCCGCTCAGCCACGCCACGGTGATCGAGGTGGCCGACAAGCACGAGGCGATCCACCGGTTCGCCGAAAGCCTGGCACAATACGCCATCGACCGCGACCCGACCAAGCTGGTCTATCCAGTCTGGCGTGACCCGGATGTGCTGGACACCTGGTTCTCGTCCGGCCTGTGGCCCATCGGCACGCTGGGCTGGCCCGAACAGACCGAGGAGTTGCAGCGCTACTTCCCCACCGATGTCCTGATCACCGGGTTCGACATCCTGTTCTTCTGGGTCGCGCGGATGATGATGATGCAGCTGGCCGTGGTGAACGAAATCCCGTTCCACACCGTCTATCTGCACCAGCTCGTCCGCGACGAAAAGGGCAAGAAGATGTCCAAGACCACCGGCAACGTCATCGACCCGCTGGAAATCGTGGACGAGTTCGGCGCCGACGCGCTGCGCTTCACCAACGCCTCGATGGCGGCCATCGGCGGCGTGCTGAAACTGTCGCGCGAGCGGATCACCGGTTATCGCAACTTTGGCACCAAGCTGTGGAACGCCGTCCGCTTTGCCGAGATGAACGAGGTCTTCACCGACGCCGTCCCGCAACTGGATGTGGCCGACCTGCAGCCCAAGGCCGCAGTAAACCGCTGGATCATCGGCGAAACCGCCCGCGTGCGGGAAGAGGTCGACGCGGCGCTAGAGAGCAATCGCTTCAATGACGCTGCCAATGCGCTTTATGCCTTCGTCTGGGGCAAGGTCTGTGACTGGTACGTGGAACTGTCCAAACCGCTGCTGCAGGGCGACGATGCCGAGGCCCAGGCCGAGACCCGCGCCACCATGCGCTGGGTTCTGGACCAGTGCCTGATCCTGCTGCACCCGATCATGCCCTTCATCACCGAAGAGCTGTGGGGCCTGACCGGCGCGCGGCCCAAGATGCTGGTGCATGCCGACTGGCCAACCTATGCCGCCGCCGATCTGGTCGATGCCGACGCGGATCGCGAGATGAACTGGGTGATCTCGGTGATCGAGAACACCCGCTCGGCCCGCGCCCAGATGCGCGTTCCGGCGGGCCTGTACGTGCCGATGCTGGTGACCGAGATCGACGCCCACGGCCAGGCCGCCTGGGACCGGAACGAGGCGCTGATCAAACGGCTGGCCCGGATCGACAGCCTGACCAAGGCCGACACGTTGCCCAAGGGCACGATCTCGATCGCGGCGCCCGGCGCGTCCTTTGGCCTGCCGCTGGCCGACATCATCGACATCGGCGCCGAAAAGGAACGGCTGGAAAAAGCCAAGGGCAAACTGGCCAAGGAACTGGGCGGTCTGCGCGGGCGTCTCAACAACCCCAAATTCGTGGCCTCGGCCCCCGAAGAGGTGGTGGAAGAGGCCAAGGCCAACTTGGCCGCCCGCGAAGAGGAAGAGGCCCGCATCAACGAGGCGCTGGCCCGACTGGCCGAGATCGCTTGATCCGTCAGCCCTCCGCAGCTTGACGAAACCCCGCCGCGCACGCCCGGTGGGGTTTTTTGCACCCGGCCCTGTTCACCGGGCCAAACGGTTGCTAGCAATCTCGGGACCAATCCACCGAGGCCCCCATGTCCAGACCCTTTCCACCGATGCAGACCGTTTCAACCGGGCTGGTCGTGGCCGTAGTCGGCTTTTTCAGCTCGTTTCCGATTGTCCTGCAGGGGCTGGACGCCATGGGCGCCTCGGGGCCGCAGGCGGCATCGGGGCTGATGATGGCCGCCCTTGCCATGGGGCTGGCGGCGATCGTGCTGAGCCTGTGGTACCGCCAACCGATCAGCGTGGCCTGGTCCACGCCCGGCGCGGCGCTGCTGGCGGTTTCGGCCGCGCCGGCTGCGGGATTCTCGGGTGCCATCGGCGCGTTCCTGTTTGCGGGTGCGCTGACCGTGCTGGCCGGTATGTGGCGCCCGCTGGGGCGGTTGGCGGCGGCGATTCCCACCACGCTGGCACAGGCGATGCTGGGCGGAGTGCTGCTGCCGCTGTGCATCATCCCGTTTCAGGCCGCGGTCGAGATCCCCTGGCAGGCCCTGCCGGTGATCCTGACCTGGTTCATCGCCGGACGTGTACACAGACTGCTGGCCGTCCCCGCCGCCGTGCTGGCCGCCGCGCTGGTCGTCGTTCTGTTCTCTGACGGCCCGTCGGTCCGCCCCGACCACCTGCTGGCCGCGCCGGTCTGGACCACTCCCACCTTTTCGGTGCCGTCGATGATCGGCATCGGGGTGCCGCTGTTCGTGGTCACGATGGCCACTCAGAACATCCCTGGCATCGCGGTCATGCGCAGCTTTGGCTATGCCCCGATCGCAGGACGGCTGTTCTCGGCCGTGGGCGGGGCCAGCATCCTGTCGGCCCCCTTCGGCGCGCCGGCGACCTGCCTCGCGGCCATCACCGCCGCCATGTGCTCGAACGAGGACAGCCACCCCGACCGGGATCAGCGCTATTGGTCTGCGGTCATGGCCGGGGTGTTCTATTGCCTGTTCGGGGTGTTCGCCGTGGCCATCACCGGGTTTGCCGCCCATGCCGATCCGATGCTGATGGGCACGTTGACCGGTGTGGCGCTGATCGGGGTCATGGCCAATGCCACCTTCGCCGCTCTCGAGGTTCCGGCCGAGCGCGAAGCCGCGATCCTGACCTTTGCCATCACCGCCTCGGGCATTACCGTGTTCGGCCTGGGCGCGGCGGTCTGGGGCCTGCTGGCCGGCGGCATCGCCTATGGGGTGACGACGCGCCTGCGGGGCTGAGATCGATCTGGCCGCTGCCCGCGAGGTTTACTTGAACTCGGGCTTGCGGCCCTGCATCTGGGCCATCACCACTTCCATCTGGTCGGGTTTGCCGATCAGCTCGACCTGTTCGGCGGACTCTGCCAACAGAACCTCGGCGCGCGACTTGGATTCGGCCACCTCAATCAGACGTTTCGCGGCGCGGATGGCCGAGGGGCTCTTACCCGCAATATCCTCGGCCAGTGCGATGGCTTCGGTCAGCGGATCATCCGACAGGCTAGTGACCAACCCCCAGTCGGCGGCCTGGGCGGCACCGATGGGCCGCGCGGTATAGGTCAGCATGCGCAGCACGTCGGACCGCACCAGTTTCGGCAACAGGACCATGCCGCCCATATCTGGGATGATGCCCCATTTCATCTCCATCACGGCCAGCTTGGCGTCGGGATGGGCAATGCGGATATCGGCGCCCAGCGCGATTTGCAGACCACCGCCATAGGCCACGCCCTGAATGGCGCAGATCACCGGCACCTGCACGCGGCGCCAGATCAGCGCCAGTTCCTGCATCTCGTTGGCGTCGTCATGGCTGCGGGTCATTAGCCACTCGGTCGGGTCCTTGTGCGCCATGGCCGCGAAACTGGCCATGTCGAGCCCCGCGCAGAAGCTTTTGCCCTCGCCCGACAGCACCACGGCACGGGCGTCCGAGGCGGCGACCTCTTGCCCCGCCGCCAGGATCGCCTTGATCATCGCGTCGTCCAGCGCGTTCATCTTGTCGCCGCGGGTCAGGGTGACATGGGCGATGTGGTTCCTGTATTCGACTGATACGCGCGCCATCTGGGCCTCCGGGTTTGATGTTCCGGGCAAACCATGCCCCGAAACCCGCAGCCGACGCCAGCCCGACGTGAGGGCAGATCGGCGCGGACGGCCCGGCCCCATGCAAGGCTTGCCCCGGCTATGCCCTTGGGATTATCTGCGCCCATGACCGGACCCAGATACACCCCGCTTACCCAATCCCTGCCCGCAACCGTGCCCTTCGTCGGCCCCGAGACGCAGGAGCGCCAGCGCGGCGCGCCCTTCGTGGCCCGGCTGGGCGCAAACGAGAGCGTGTTCGGCCCCTCGCCCCGCGCGATCGAGGCGATGCGGCAGGCCGCTGACGGCATCTGGATGTATGGCGACCCCGAGAACCACGATCTGCGCCATGCGCTGGCCGATCATCACGGGATCAGCCCCGACAACATCGTGGTCGGCGAAGGCATCGACGGGCTGTTGGGCTACCTGGTGCGCCTGATGGTCGGTCCGGGCGATGCGGTCGTGACTTCGGACGGGGCCTATCCCACCTTCAACTACCACGTCGCGGGCTATGGCGGGGCGATCCACAAGGTGCCTTATACCAACGATCACGAGGACCCGGCCGCCCTGTTCGCCAAGGCGGCCGAGCTCGGCGCCAAGCTGGTCTATCTGGCCAATCCGGACAACCCGATGGGCAGCTGGCATCGCGGCGCGGATATCGTCGCGGCGCTGGACGCCCTGCCGGACGGCTGCCTGCTGGTTTTGGACGAGGCCTATGTGGAATGTGCACCCGACGGCACCGCTGCGCCGGTCGCGGCGGATGATCCGCGCGTTATCCGGATGCGCACCTTTTCCAAGGTTTACGGTATGGCCGGCGCGCGGGTCGGCTATGCGATCGGAGCGCCAGGGTTGATCTCGGCCTTCAACAAGGTGCGCAACCATTTCGGCATGAACCGCATGGCGCAAGCCGGGGCGCTGGCCGCCCTGCACGATCAGGACTGGCTGGCGCAGGTAAAGGCGCGCATCGTCTCGGCCCGCGACCGGATCGGCGCGATCGCGCGTGACAACGGACTGACCCCGCTGCCCTCGGCCACCAATTTCGTGGCGATCGACTGCGGGCGCGACGGAGCATTTGCCAAGGCGGTGCTGGATGCGCTGGTGGCGCAGGGGATCTTCGTGCGGATGCCCTTTGCGGCCCCGCAGAACCGCTGCATCCGCGTCAGTTGCGGCACCGAAGCCCACTTGAACGCCTTTGCCGCCGCCCTGCCGCAGGCGCTGGCGGCAGCACTCAGCGCTTAACCTGCCAGAACCGCCGCCGCAGCCTCAAGCGCGCCGGACCCGCGCGGGATCTCCAACGCGGCCATGGCGGTTTCGATGCCGCCCAGCAGGCCCATGACCATGTGCCCGTTCAAATGGCCCATGTGGCCCAGCCGGAAACACGACTCCTCGTCCGCCATGCCCAGCCCGATACCCAGTGTCAGGCCCAGATGCCGCTCGGTATAGCTGCGCAGGGGCGTGCCGCGACCCTCGGTCAGGCGCAGGGCGGTGACGGCATGGCTGCGATGCGCGCGATCGCCAACGTTCAGGTGCAGCGCCCCGCCCTCGGCCCACTTCTCGCAGGCGGCCCAGACGGCCCGGGCCAGCCGCGCATGGCGGGTCCAGACATGCTCAATCCCCTCAGCATGGATCAAGTCCAGGGCGGCGCGCAGACCATACAGGTGGTGCGTCGGCGCGGTGCCGCCGAAATACTGATAGAACCAGTCGGGCTCTGATCGCGGCAGCCAGTCCCAATAGGCCGAAACCCGCGGCATCGCGGCCCGTTTGGCCTTGGCCCGGT
Source organism: Ruegeria sp. SAZA006 (assembly GCF_059613465.1). Taxonomy (NCBI): domain Bacteria; kingdom Pseudomonadati; phylum Pseudomonadota; class Alphaproteobacteria; order Rhodobacterales; family Roseobacteraceae; genus Ruegeria; species Ruegeria sp. SAZA006. The sequence goes on along the minus strand of NZ_JBXWSO010000004.1, from coordinate 140,893 downwards.
CGTTGAAGAACACGAAGGACATGCCCGCCGGGGTCATCAGCCCCTTCTGGCAGGCGGTGACCATGACATCGACGCCCCAGTCATCCATCTCGAACCGGTCGCAGCCCAGCGAGGCGATGCAATCCGCCATCAGCAATGCCGGGTGGTTCAGATCGTCCAGCAGCGCCCGCAGCGCCGGAATGTCGTTACGGATCGAGCTGGACGTGTCCACATGCACCGCAAGAACCGCCTTGATCCGGTGATCGGCATCAGCCCGCAGGGCCTGCGCGATCCGATCCATGTCCCACGGGTCGGACGGGCCGAAATCGATCAGCTCGACCTTCACGCCCAGACGCTCGGCCATTTCCGCCCAGCCATGGGTGAACCGCCCCGAAGCCGGAGCCAGCACGGTTTCCCCCGGCACCAGAACGTTGGACAGCGCCGCCTCCCACGCGCCGTGGCCGTTGGCGATATAAATCGCCACCTCGTGCCGGGTACGGGCCACGCGGCGCAGGTCGGCCGTCAGGTCGGGCATCATCTCGACCAGTTCACCGGCATAGATATTGGGCGACGGGCGGTGCATGGCCTGCAGCACCGCGTCCGGAATCACGGAAGGGCCCGGAATGGCCAGATAATTTCGCCCTTGGGCGAGGGACATATTGTCTGTCATGTGGATCAACCTGCCTGTAATGGCGCCCACCCTAGCGCCCGGCCCGGCAAGGTCAATCCATCAGGGCGGCGGCCTCACGCGCGAGGGTTTCGATCCCCGCCCAGTTACCCTTTGTAACCATCTGTTTCGGCGCAACCCAGCTGCCGCCCGCGCAGATCACGTTAGGCAGGGACAGGTAGTCGCGCGCGTTGGCGGGCGACACACCGCCAGTCGGGCAGAAGGTGATCTGCGGCAGCGGCGCGCCGATCGCCTTGAGCGCAGGCGCCCCGCCCGAGGCTTCGGCCGGGAAGAATTTCAGCATGTCATAGCCCTGCTCAAGCAGGCGCATCGCCTCGGTCGCAGTGGCCGCGCCGGGCAGCAGCGGCAGGCCCTCGGCCTCGCAGGCGGCGATCAGGGCGTCGGTGGCACCGGGCGATACCCCGAATTGCGCGCCCGCCTCTTTTGCGGCGCGGACATCGTCGGGCGTGACCAGCGTGCCGGCCCCCACGACCCCGCCGGGCACCTGCGCCATGGCGCGGATCGCGTCCAGCGCCGCGGGCGTGCGCAAGGTGACCTCGAGCGCGGGCAGACCACCGGCCACCAGTGCCTCGGCCAGCGGGCGGGCATGGGTGGCGTCATCGACGACCAGAACCGGGACGATAGGCGCCAATTCGCAGATCTCGCGGGTGCGTTGGGTTTTTGCGGACATAGGCTCAGGCTCCGAAAATGCTGGCACCGGCATCGGCCGAGCCGACGGCGTTGCGGAACGTGGTAAACAGGTCGCGGCCGACCCCGTATTGATGCGCCGAAAGATCGGCGGTGGTGGCGGGGCGGTCCAGCACGCCGGGGGTCAGGATTTCAAGCTGACCCCGCACCGCATCGACGCGCAGCAGGTCGCCATTGCGTAGCTTGGCGATCGGGCCGCCATCCAGCGCCTCGGGGCAGACATGGATCGCCGCGGGCACTTTGCCCGAGGCCCCCGACATGCGGCCATCGGTCACCAACGCCACCTTCTGCCCGCGCCCCTGAAGGATCGACAGCAGCGGCGTCAGCGAGTGCAGTTCAGGCATGCCATTGGCCTTGGGCCCCTGAAAACGGACCACGACGATGACATCGTCGGTGAACTCGCCCGCCTTGAACGCGGCCTTGACCTCGTCCTGGTCGTGGAAGACGCGCACCGGAGCCTCGACCACCTGGTGTTCGGGCGCCACGGCCGAGACCTTCATTACTCCTGTACCCAGGTTGCCGCTCAGCCGCGACAGGCCTCCGGTGGGCTGGAACGGGTCACTGGCCGGGCGCAGGATCTTTTCGTTCAGACTGTGGCCGGCGCCGTCCTCCCAGACCAGCGCGCCATCGATCAGCTTGGGCTCCTGCGTATAGTGGTGCAGCCCCTGCCCCGCCACGGTCAGCGTGTCGGGATGCAGCAGGCCTTCATCCAGCAGCGTGCCGATGGTATACCCCAGACCGCCCGCGGCGTGGAAATGGTTCACGTCGGCCAAACCGTTAGGATAGACCCGCGCGACCAGGGGCACGACGCCCGAGATGTCCGAGAAATCCTGCCAGTCCAGCACGATACCCCCGGCACGGGCCATGGCGATCAGGTGGATCAGCAGGTTGGTCGACCCGCCCGTGGCCATCAGCCCCACGATACCGTTCACGAAGGCCCGTTCGTCGAGGATCTGGCACACTGGCGAGTAATTGTTGCCCAGCGCGCTGAGCGACAGGGCACGGCGGGCGCCTTCCTCGGTCAACGCATCGCGCAGCGGCGTGTTGGGGTTGACGAAGCTGGAGCCCGGCAGGTGCAGACCCATGAACTCCATCAACATCTGGTTGGTGTTGGCGGTGCCGTAGAAGGTGCAGGTGCCCGGCCCGTGATAGGCGGCCATTTCGGCGGCCATCAGTTCTTCGCGCGTGGCTTCGCCGGCGGCGAATTTCTGGCGCACCTTGGCCTTTTCGTCATTGGGCAGGCCGCTGGTCATCGGGCCGGCGGGCAGGAACACCGCCGGCAGGTGGCCAAAGCTCTGCGCTGCGATCACCAGCCCCGGCACGATCTTGTCGCAGACCCCCAGGAACACCGCCGCGTCAAATGTATTGTGGCTGAGCGCCACCGCCGCCGCGAGCGCGATCACGTCGCGCGAGAACAGCGACAGTTCCATCCCGGCCTCACCTTGCGTGACCCCGTCGCACATGGCCGGCACCCCGCCCGCCACCTGCGCGGTGCCGCCCGCGGCACGGGCCGCGCGCCGGATCAGTTCGGGATAGCGCTCGAACGGTTGATGCGCCGACAGCATGTCGTTATAGGCGGTGACGATGCCCAGATTGCCCACGCTGGTGGTGGCCAGCGTCTGCTGATCGGCCCCTGCCCCGGCATAGGCGTGGGCCTGGCCGCTGCAGGACAGATGCGCGCGTGCCGGCCCTTCGGACCGAGCCTGCTCCATCCGCTGCAGATAGGTGTGGCGGGAATCGGCGCTGCGCTCAATTATTCTATGGGTAACATCGGTGATGACGTTGTGAACCATCTCAACCTCCGATCTGGCGCCAGCGGCGCCCGTCGCGATGCATCAGCATCAATGCGTCTTCCGGGCCGGAACTGCCCTGATCATAGCGCGAGGGACGGTCGCCGCGCTCTTCCCAGCCCTTGATGATGGGATCGACCCAGGCCCAGGCGGCCTCGACCTCGTCGCCGCGCATGAACAGGGTCTGGTCCCCGCGGATCACGTCCATCACCAGCCGCTCATAGGCGTCCTGCGCGCGCACATCGGCACCCAGTGCCTCGGCAAAGCTCATGTCCAGCGCCACGTCCGTCAGGCGGAAGCCGCCCGGGCCGGGATCCTTGATCGTGGTGCGCAGGGTGATGCCTTCGTCGGGCTGCAGGCGGATCACCAGCACGTTGCCGTGCAGCGGGCCGACATTGGGAAAGATCGTGTGCGGCGGGTCGCGGAAAAACACCGCGATTTCGGATTCCCGGGCGCGTAGACGCTTGCCCGTGCGGAGATAGAACGGAACCCCCGACCAGCGCCAGTTGCCCACGCGCACCTTCAGCGCGATGTAGCTTTCGGTCAGGCTGTCGGGGTTGCCCACATGATCGAGATAGCCGTCGCCGCCCTTGTCCGCCCGGTACTGGCCGCGGGCGATGTCGGTCGGGGCGACAGGTTCCAGTGCCTCGATCACCTTGACCTTTTCACTGCGCACCGCGTTGGGCGAGAAGGTCGAAGGCGGCTCCATCGCGGTCAGGCACAAAAGCTGCACCAGGTGGTTCTGCACCATGTCCCGCATCGCGCCGGACTGGTCGTAATAGGCGCCGCGCCCTTCGACCCCGACGGTTTCGGCCACGGTGATCTGGACATGATCCACATGGGTCGCGTTCCATAGCGGTTCGAACAGCGAGTTGGCGAAGCGCAGCGCCATCAGGTTCTGCACCGTCTCCTTGCCCAGGTAATGGTCGATCCGATAGATCTGATGCTCTTCGAAACAGGCGCGCAGACCTTCGTTCAGCCCCTTGGCCGAGGCCAGATCATGGCCGAAGGGTTTCTCGACCACGATGCGGCTGTCGGGGGTGGCAAGCCCGTGATCATGCAAGCGCTGCGCGATGCCGGGAAACAGTTTCGGACCAACCGACAAGTAAAAGGCGCGCACCACGTCAGGGCGCAGCGATTTGGCCAGCTTGTCCCAGCCGTTTTCGCCCAACGCATCCACAGGCACGTATTCGACCCGGGCCAGAAACCGATCCAGCACGTCCTTTTTGAAGGACGGCGCGAATTCCTTCATCGACTTGCGCACCTGTGCGCGGAACCCGTCATCGTCCATATCCGACCGCGCGGTCCCGATGATGCGCGCATCTTCGGGCATCTGCCCCACTTCAAAGCGATGGTAGAGGCCCGGCAGGATCTTGCGCTGGGCCAGATCTCCGGTCGCGCCGAACAGGACCAGATCGAACGGATCTACCGGGATTACGCGTGAAACCATGGCTGGCTCCCTTCTTCGGACAATCCGGCGCGGTCTGCAGCCAGACACCCTGTTACCGCTAACATTCGTGGCTTGGATAGAAAGACCAAGCCCAAAAAGCAAGCCCGGATTTCGGAATCGGGCCTTTTTTCGCGGTCACCCGGGCGTCAGCCGTTGTCGCGCAGATACTCCATGATCGCCGGACGCACCGATTGTTCGCCCCGATGGCGGGCGTCGGCGATGATCTTGCGGACATCCTGCAGGTTTGACCGCAACAGCAGGCTTTTGACCGGGCCGATTGAGGCCGGGCGCATCGACAAGGTGCGGATGCCCATCGCCGCCAGGCACAGCGCCTCGATCGGGCGGCCGGCATCCTCGCCGCAGAAACTCAGCGGCGTGTCGGAAATTCCGCACCGTTCGACGATGCGCTCGATCAGGCTGAGGAAGCTGACATTCAAGGTGTCATAGCGGCGGCGCACCAGCTCGTTCTCTCGGTCGGCGGCGAAGAAGAACTGTTTCAGGTCGTTGCCGCCGATCGAGATGAAATCGACCTCGTCAAAGAACTTCTGGGGGGCGAAGGCCAATGATGGTGTTTCCAGCATCGCCCCAACTTCCAGCGTTTCCGGCAGGACATGACCCAAGCGCTTTTCGCGCTCCAGTGTCTTGTTCACTTCCCAACGGGCCTCGCGGTATTCGTCGGCCTGGGCGACAAACGGGAACATGACCGTCAGAGGACGGCCATCCGCCGCGCGCAACAGGGCCTGAAGCTGCATCCGCATCACGCCGCGCTTGTCCAGGCCCACACGAATGGCGCGCCAGCCCAGCGCCGGGTTGGGCTCGGCGACATGCTTCATGTAGGGCAGCACCTTGTCCGACCCGATATCCAGCGTTCGGAATACCACGCGCTTGCCATCGGCCGAATCCAGAACGCGTTTGTACTGCGCCACCAACTCGGACCGTTTCGGCATCTGGTTGCGGATCAGGAACTGCAATTCGGTGCGGAACAGTCCCACGCCCTCGGCCCCCGACGTTTTGAGCGACGGCAAGTCGGCCATCAGGCCGGCATTCATCACCAGATTGATCCGCTCGCCATCCTTGGTCACGGTCGGGGTTTCACGGATCGAGGCATAGCGTTTCTGCGCCTCGGCCTGCATGGCCATCTTGTCGCGGAAGGCGCTGACCACCGTATCTTCAGGGCGCAGATGCACAACGCCCTCGTCGCCGTCAACCAGGATGTGGTCGCCGTTCAAGGCCTCGGTCGTGATCCGGCCCACATGCACCACCAGCGGGATGGCCAGAGCGCGGGCGACGATGGTGGCATGACTGCCGACCGAGCCCTCCTCGAGCACGACACCTTTCAGCGAACGGCCATACTCCAGCAGGTCACCCGGGCCGATATTGCGCGCCACAAGGATCGGATCGGGCGGCAGCTCTTTACCGTTCGACCCGCCCTGCCCGGTCAGGATGCGCAGCAGACGGTTGGACAGATCGTCCAGATCCGCCAGACGCTCGCGCAAATAGGGATCCGTAACCTGGCTCATTCGGGCGCGGGCCTGCGACTGTTCCTTTTCCACCGCCGCTTCGGCGCTGAGACCGCGGGCGATGTCCTCTTCCATCCGGCGCATCCAGCCCTTGGAATTGGCGAACATCCGGTAGGCTTCCAGAACCTGCAGCTGTTCGGTGTCACCGCCCCGCGAGATTTCAAGCATCTTGTCGACGCCCACGCGCAGCTCTTCGACCGCCTCGTTCAGCCGCTCCAGCTCGCGATGTGGATCGTCGGCGATCGGGTTGGTGACGACGACGCGCGGCTCGTGCAGCCAGACATGCCCTTCGGCCGAGCCCTCCTGTGCCGGGCCACCGCGCAGCAAAATGGATTGCTGATGCAGCGGTGAAAGGGCGGCACCTTCGCCCACAAACGCACCCAATTCGGCCATTTCCGCAAGAACCATTGCCACGACTTCAAGCGCATAGACCTCATCCGCGGAAAACTCGCGTTGAGCGCGGGACTGGACCACAAGAACCCCAAGCTTCTGCCCCAGCCGCTGAATGGGCACACCCAAGAACGACGAAAACCGCTCCTCGCCCGTTTCCGGCATGTACCGGAAACCTTTCTCGGAGGGCGCATCGGCGGCGTTGACGACCTTGCCGAACTTGGCCACCCGGCCAACAAGACCTTCGCCCAGACGCATCCGGGTCTGGTGAACGGCCTCGGGAGCAAGACCTTCGGTGGCACACAGCTCCAGGGTTTCGTCGTCGCGGAACAGGTAGATCGAACATACCTCGCACCGCATGCTGTCGGCGATCAGATGCGTGATCCGGTCAAGACGCTCCTGACCGGCCGCCTCGCTTGCCATCTCCTCGCGCAGCCGCCCCAGCAGCTTGCGGGATTCTGTTTCCATTCCGTCTGCCATCGCCCGATCTACTCTGCGGTGTCAGGCGGGACCTTGGCCGAGATGCTCAGGCCGCCTTTTCCAGTTCAAAGGCATCATGCAGCGCCTGAACGGCAAGTTCCATGTATTTCCGGTCGACGAGGACGGAAATTTTGATCTCGGAGGTTGTAATGACCTTGATATTGATCCCCTCATCCGAGAGTACCTTGAACATCTTGGCCGCCACGCCCGACTGCGAGCGCATGCCGATGCCCACCACAGAAACCTTGGCCACATCGGTGTCGGCGACCAGCTCGGCATAGTTCAACTCGCCACGCTCCTTGACCGCCAACAGCGCCTTTTCGGCGCGCGCCACCTGGTTGGTGGGGCAGGAAAAGGTCATGTCCGTGCGCCCCTCGTCCGAGATGTTCTGCACGATCATGTCGACATTGATCCCCTCATCGCTGAGCGCGTTGAAGATGATCGCCGCGATGCCGGGGCGGTCGGCGACCGACACGACGGTCATCTTGGCCTCGTCCCGCGAATAGGCCACACCCGAGACTACATTGGATTCCATGATTTCCTCCTCGTCGACGACCAGGGTTCCGGCCTCGTCGGACTGTTCCTCGAAGCTCGAGAGAACACGCAGTTTCACCTTGTACCGCATCGCCAGCTCGACCGAGCGGGTTTGCAGCACCTTGGCCCCCAACGAGGCCAGTTCGAGCATTTCCTCGAACGAGATCTTGTCCAGCTTGCGCGCCTTCTCGCAGATGCGCGGATCGGTGGTATAGACGCCGTCCACATCCGTGTAGATGTCGCAGCGCTCGGCGTCGAAGGCGGCGGCAAAAGCCACGGCAGTGGTGTCCGAACCGCCGCGGCCCAACGTGGTGATCCGACCTTCGGGGCTGAGGCCCTGAAAGCCCGCCACCACGGCGACCTTCATCCCCTCGCCGAACTTCTGATTGATGTTGTCGGTCGGGATATCCTGGATCCGCGCCGCCGAATGGGCGCCATCGGTCAGCAGCGGTACCTGCCAGCCCTGCCAGCTGCGGGCGGGAATGTCCATTTCCTGCAGCGTCAGTGCCATCAGACCGGCGGTGACATTCTCGCCCGAGGATACCACGGCATCATATTCGCGTGCGTCGTACAGCGGCGAGATCTCGTCGACCCAACCCACCAGTTCGTTGGTCTTGCCTGACATGGCCGACACGATGACGATGACGTCATAACCCTTGGCCACTTCGACGCCGATGCGCTTGGCCGCGCGGCGGATGCGGTCGAGGTTGGCGACGGATGTGCCGCCAAATTTCATCACGAGTACGGGCATGGGGGCAAATGTCTCCGCGCCTTGGATTTCCGGTCCCGTGCGTCTTATGCGAGGCAACACGCAAGAGCAAGGGTACATAGAAAATCGGGACACTGCAGCGCAACGCTTTACAAGGACAGGCAGCAATGTCAGCGTATCGTCAAGGAGTTAAACCATGAGGAACACCATGCTGCGTTTTGTTTTCGCCTGTGCGCTGATGTCCGGCCCGGCTATGGCCCAGGTGGCGTCACTGTCCGGAACGGACGGCCAGAACGCGTTGGGAACGGTCCCCTGCGCCGCGTTGGCGGGTCAGCCATTGAAAAATTGCCCTGCCGAGTTGCGGCGCAAGGATGATGGCACTGCGACCCTGGCGGTTCAGTTGGATACTGGGGAAGTGCGCCGCATCTATTTCACCGATGGAAAGCCGGATTCCAGCAGCTCGACGTCGAAGATCACTTCGGAAACGCGGGGCGAAATTCTGGTGATTTTCATCGATCCCGGTGAAGTCTACGAGATCCCCAAGGCAGCGCTGGCCGCTCAGTAAGGATGTGCCTGCCCGTCCCAGGCTTCAAAGCAGCCGGTGGAGTCCAAACTCAGCGCATCGAAACGCTCAGTCAACCCGGCAACGGCCTGTGACACGGTGATATCGGCGGCCTGGCCGCCCATGTCCGTCTGCACCCATCCCGGGTGATAGATGCCGACGGCGATGCCATCGTCCTTGAGATCCACCGCCAAGTTGCGCCCCAGGTTCAGCACAGCCGCCTTGGAGGCCCGATAGATATAGCTGCCGCCCGGCGCCCGCGTGTGCGAGGCCATCTGCGACGAGATGATCGCGATCTTGCCGCGCGCCGCACGCAAGTTGGGCAACAAGGCCTGAATGGTTAGAAACACCCCGGTGACGTTGGCAGAAAAGGTCTGGCCCCACATCTCGGCCGGGTAGCCATCTATTGTCTGGCCTTTGTCCAGATAGACACCTGCATTGCAGATCAACAGATCTACAGGCTGGCCATCCAACTTGCGCGCCATCTGCGCCTGTTGCGCCGGGTCGGTAACGTCCAGACGAATATCGGCGGAATCGTCCCGTGCGGTGCCGGTGACAGTATCGCCTCGGCCACGATAGCATTCAGCAAGAGCACGCCCAATGCCGCGATTGGCGCCGGTTATGACAAGATGCACGGTTCAGTTCGTCTTTCGGCTTGGAATGAACGGCAGAGGGGCCACCGGGACGCCGTCTTCGATCAGGGCCTTGGCCTCTTCCGGCTTGGCCTCGCCATAGATTGCACGCTCCGGGGCCTCGCCCAGATGTATCTTGCGGGCCTCGCGCGCAAATTCGCGGCCGACATAGTCGGAATTCGCCTCGACTTTGGCGCGCAGGGCGCTGAGGACACGCTCTATCTCGGCCTTGGTCGGTTGGCGCTGGGCTTCGGGTCGATCACTGTTCTCCGTGCGCGGCAATGCCGCAGACGAGCGCGCAGACTGGACCCGCGGCGTCATGATCGCCTTTTCGACCTGGGTGCTGCCGCAAGTCGCGCAAGAGACCATTCCAGCCTTGGACAGCTTGTCGTAAGCGTCCGCAGACTGGAACCAACTGTCAAACGCATGACCATTGCAGCATTTCAGTGAATATTGAATCATCTGTCGCCCAAAATGTCGGTGGGCCAATAGATACTGACAGACATGGCAATATCAAGTCTTTACAGAGGCGGTTCAATGAGGATTGAGCGCATTTGACCGCAACAGCCCGGAAAGCCCGCCGATCGAAACCGCTTGTGCTGCCTTTTCGGGCAGCATCCATCTACGCCGCCGCTCGGCGACTTCGGGGAACCGATCCGCCGTCTTGGCAACAAGCAACGGGTAGACATCAACAACGCATGTCACCCGCCCCAGGTCCCGGTGGTGTTTGTCGAATGAGAACTGCCCGATACTGCGCGTCTCACAGCAGCCTGTCACACCGGCCTCTTCCCAGGCCTCCTGCGCTGCGGTCTCAGCCCCGCTAAGGCCGTCGATCATGCGGCCTTTGGGGATGATCCACCGCCCCGACCCCCGGGTCGTGATCAACAATATCTCAGGCACCCCGCGCCGAAGCCGGTAGCATAGAGCCGCAGACTGCGGCAGAACCGGAAATGCCCCGGTTTCGGACAAAATATCTGGTGACAGCCCTGCGTTTTTCACGCTGCCCCGCCTCTTGTTTTGTTATTCTTGCCTGTTTTCGGCCACTTATCTTGCGGACCGATTAGGTGCAGGATACCACATCCTGCGGTTCTGTCCAATTTTGAAACTGTGGGTCAGGCCAACATGCGACGTTGCAGACGCTGCACAAGCTCGTCATGCGGAATATCGGCATCGATCGCCAGACGCCGCAGGCCAAAATGCACACGGGCAATCTGCTGATAGTACCGGGCGTAGAGGTAGTTCGCGCCGCCTCCGGCCAAAGCTCCCAGTACCGGAACGGTCTGTGCCGCCAGTTTCTGCCCCAAAACGACCGACAATCTCGGCGCCACGGCAGCAATGATCTTTTGTAGGGCGGGGCCCGTCACGGTCAGTCGGACCGAAAAGAACCCCATGTCTGCGCCGTCGTCATGCGCCAAGGGACCTGCCGCCGACAAAACGCGGATGCAATCGAACTGCACGTTCCGTGCCGAGGGGTCGAAACCTTCACGCGATGCGGCCCCTTGGATTGCGCGCAGCAACATGGCCGTGGTCGCCGGAAGCTCGATCAACGCCGTCGTCAGGCCGCCAGCCCCACCCGCGGCGCCCATCGTGGTCGATATGGCGGTGTTGACCCACGGCTTCTGGTCGGGAATCGCGCGGCGCGATCCGTCAGAGGCACGGACTGCAAGCCACAAAGCCTGCTCGGTTGCACCGGTCAGCCCATCGCGCACCGAACCGGGCAGCTGTTCCAGCAGCGACTCGGCCGATCCACCCAGACGATTGAGCAACCGGATGCCGCTGCCGCCCGCACTGCGGTAGTGGCTTGCCAGCCGGTCCAACTCGGCGTCGGGGTCAATTTCTCCGACGAGAACGACGTCATTCATTCGGTGTCCTCCTGACCCTGAAACATTGGCATTTCACAACGCCGTTTCAATAGATCAGCGCGTCCAGCGGGTCACCAAACCACTCACTCCGAGCCATGCGCCGGGGGTCAAATCCAGCCCGAGAACCCGATCCGGGTTGGTTGGCGGCGGCATCTCTACCCCCTCGAGCCGGGCAAACCCAAAGCGTGAATAATAGGGCGCGTCACCGACCAGCATGACCCGGTCCCACCCTTTGGCCCGTCCGGCTTCGATACCTTCGTGGATCAGAAAACCACCCAACCCTTCCCCCTGGTGGGTCGGGTGAACCGCAACGGGCCCCAGCAAAAGCGCGTCGTGTGCGCCAACATGAACCGGCCAGAATCGTATGGCCCCAGCCAAAATGCCCTGCCCGTCACGGGCCACCATCGACAGGCCTGATACCGGCGGAACATCGTCGCGCAAGCGGTAGGACGACAGCGCCTCGCGCCCCGGCGCAAAGCACAGGTCATAGAGGGCTTCGACTTCCCACCAATCCTCCGGCTCTTCCGGCCTGATCCCGAACTGCTGCACCGCGGCCCTCTTTTCGACTCTGGCAATCGCCCTAGCACTTCGCTAGGCCTTGAGCAAACGCTTGGAGATCAGATGTTCTATCGCCCCGAAGACGGTCACGGTTTGCCGCACAACCCGTTCAACGCCATCATCACGCCGCGCCCGATCGGATGGATCTCGACCCGCGGCGCGGATGGGATCAACAACCTGGCGCCCTATTCGTTCTTCAACGGGGTCGCCTATACGCCGCCTCAGGTGATGTTTGCCTCAACCGGCACAAAGCACGACCAAGACCGCGGAAAGGACAGCATCGCCAATATCGAGGCGACCGGCGTCTTTTGCGTCAACGTGGTGGCCCACGCCCATCGGGATGCGATGAACGCAAGCTCGGCCAGCCTTCCGAAAGAGGTGGACGAGTTCGCTCACGCCGGCCTTACACCTGTGGAATGCGAAACCATCCCATGCGCCCGCATCGAAGGCGCCCCCGCCGCGCTGGAATGCAAGTTGACTCAGATCGTCACGCTGCCCGGCGAAGCCAACCGGGTGGTTTTCGGAGAGGTCATTGGCGTGCACCTGCGCGATGACTGCCTGAAAGACGGCAAGTTCGACGTCACCACCTTTCAACCTTTGTCCCGGCTTGGCTATCGCGACTACTCGGTGGTGACGGATTTGTTCTCGCTCAGTCGCCCTGACGATTGAGCCGGAATTGGGGGGCTCTGCCCCCGCCGCGCGGTGCGAGGCAGAGCCTCACAGTGCCTCAGTGGCCGCCCAGAATGCCGGTTCGAACAGAATAGTCGACCGCAAGGCCGTAATCCGGGTCATCGTCGCTGTCGACCATCAGGTGGCCCGCTTTCTTGAGCAGCTTGTGACAGTCGCGGCTTAGATGGCGCAGCATGACGCGCTTGCCCGCCACCTCGTATTTCGCGGCGACGTTCTCGATCGCCTGCAGGGCCGATTGGTCGACCACGCGGCTGTCGGCAAAATCCACGATCACCGTTTCCGGGTCGTTCTGGACATCGAACAGTTCGACAAACCCCTCGGACGAGCCGAAGAACAGCGGACCCTTAATCTCGTAGACCTTGGCGCCTTTCTCGGTTTCCGAGTCGCGGGTGATCGCGTGGATGCGTTTGGCGTTGTTCCAGGCATAGGCCAGCGCCGAAACGATCACGCCGACCACGACGGCCACGGCGAGGTCTTCCATCACGGTGACGACGGTGACCAGAACGATGACGAAGGCGTCGGTCAGCGGCACCTTGCGCAGGATGTTGAACGAGTTCCAGGCGAAGGTGCCGATCACCACCATGAACATCACGCCAACCAACGCAGCCAGCGGAATTTGTTCGATCAAAGGCGAGCCGACAAGGATGAACACCAGCAAGAACAGAGCCGCTGCGATCCCCGCGATGCGCGTGCGGCCGCCGGACTTCACGTTGATCATCGACTGCCCGATCATCGCACAGCCGCCCATCCCGCCGAAAAAGCCCGTGACGACGTTGGCGGTGCCCTGCGCGATGCATTCCTGCGAAGCGCCGCCGCGCTTGCCGGTAATCTCGCCCACCAGGTTCAGGGTCAGCAGGGATTCGATCAGGCCGATGGCCGCCAGGATCACGGCGTAGGGCAGGATGATCTGGAAGGTCTCCCAGTTCAGCGGAACCATTGGGATGTGGAATTTCGGCAATCCGCCCTCGATCGAGGCCAGATCACCCACACGCGGAACCTCTAGCCCCATGCCGATCACCAACGCGGCCACTACGACGATGCCCGCCAGCGGCGCTGGCACGATGCGCGTGATGCGCGGCATCACCCAGATCACCGCCATGGTCAGCGCGACCAGCCCCAGCATCGTATAAAGCTGCATGCCCGACAGCCATTCACCGCCGCTCATGCCGTGGCCGGTGTTTTCCATCGTGCCCGGCACCTTGAACTGGCCCAGCTGCGCCAGAAAGATCACGATCGCCAGGCCGTTGACAAAGCCCAGCATCACCGGATGCGGCACCAGTCGGATGAAACGCCCCCAATGCATGGCCCCGGCGATGATTTGCAGGATCCCCATCAGGACCACAGTGGCGAACAGGTATTCGACCCCGTGCTGCGCCACCAGCGCCACCATAACGACCGCCAGCGCACCGGTTGCGCCCGAGATCATACCCGGACGGCCCCCGATCAGCGCGGTGATCAGCCCCACCAGAAACGCCGCATACAGGCCCACCAGAGGGTGAACCCCGGCAACGAAGGCAAAGGCCACCGCTTCGGGCACCAGGGCCAGCGCGACGGTCAGGCCCGACAAAAGCTCGATCCGCAGGCGGGCGGGGGTCAGCTTTTCGTCCGGCATCCAGCTCAGATCGGGAATGGCGAGGCGATTGGCAAAGCTTGCCAGCAAGGCTCGGGGCATGAATTGGTCCTGTGGGTCAGAATGTTCGCGCGAAGGCGGTCGTATACCCGCCTTCGGCGCTGTCTGCTAGCCCATCGATGGCAGGCTGTCATGCAAAAACTGCAAGGCCACGCCCATTGTCGCCCCTGTGCGGCGCAAAAACACCGGCAAGCCTTGCCAAAAGCCCGACAAGCCCGCAGAAATTCCCGCAGGCAGGTATCGCAGCGGAGAACGAACGTGGCCCAGACAAAGATTGCCGTCATCGGCGGATCGGGGATTTATGACATCGACGGGCTGGAAACGCCGCAATGGGTTACCGTGGAAACGCCTTGGGGCGCGCCGTCCGACCAGATCCTGACCGGGACACTGGACGGCATCGAGATGGCCTTTCTGCCCCGCCACGGGCGCGGGCATGTGCATTCGCCGACCGAGGTGCCCTATCGCGCCAATATCGACGCGCTGAAACGGCTGAGGGTCACCGATGTGATCTCGGTATCGGCCTGCGGCTCCTTCCGCGAGCACATGGCCCCAGGCGATTTCGTGGTCGTCGATCAGTTCATCGACCGCACCTTCGCGCGCGAGAAAAGCTTCTTCGGCACTGGCTGCGTCGCCCATGTCAGCGTGGCTCATCCGACCTGCCCGCGCCTGGGCGATGCCTGTGAATCCGCCGCCCGTACGGCCGGGATCACCGTGCACCGTGGCGGCACCTATCTGGCGATGGAAGGGCCGCAATTCTCGACGCTGGCGGAATCGAAGATGTACCGCGAGCAGTGGGGCTGCGACGTGATCGGCATGACAAACATGCCCGAGGCCAAACTGGCGCGCGAGGCCGAGCTTTGCTATGCCTCGGTCGCGATGGTCACCGACTATGACAGCTGGCACCCCGATCACGGCGAAGTGGACGTGACCGCGATCATCGCGACGCTGACCGGCAACGCTGAGAAGGCGCGCGCCTTGGTCAAAGGCCTGCCCACCCTGCTGGGTGCGGACCGCGCGCCCTGCCCGCATGGCTGCGACCGGGCGCTGGACCACGCGATTTTGACAGCCCCGGAAAAGCGCGACCCGCAAGTGCTGGCCAAGCTGGATGCGGTGGCGGGCCGGGTATTGTAAGCGGCCTTGACGGCCAAGTGTTTTTTCAGGCTTGCTGCGGCGGATCTGACGGAGGGGTGTAATGGATTTTGAACTTTGGCTGGCTTTTGTCGCCGCCTCGACCGCCCTTCTGTTGATCCCGGGTCCGACGGTACTGTTGGTGCTCAGCTATGCGCTGTCGAAAGGGCGCAGCGTGGCCGTCGCCTCGGCCACAGGGGTTGCGCTGGGGGACCTGATCGCCATGACGGCTTCTCTGCTGGGGCTGGGGGCGCTGGTGCTGGCCTCGGCCACGCTGTTTTCGGTGCTGAAATGGGTAGGCGCCGCCTATCTGGTCTGGCTGGGCATCAAGCTGCTGAGCAGTGCGCCGTCCAGCGGGATGCAGGCGGTGGCCACCGGGCGCGACGTCACCGCGCGCGGCGTGTTCGGCCATGCGGCCGCAGTCACCGCGCTGAACCCGAAATCCATCGCCTTCTTCATCGCCTTCGTGCCGCAATTCCTGCGCCCGGCCGAGCCGCTGGGCCCGCAATTCGCGATCCTGATTGCCACTTTCGTGGGATTGGCCGGGCTGAACGCGCTGGCCTATGCGCTGTTGGCCGACCGGCTGCGCCGCGTAATTGGCCGCCCCGGCATCATCACCGGCATGACCCGTTTCGGAGGGTTGACCCTGATCGGAATGGGCGTGGCCACGGCGGTACTGCGCCGCCCGGCCTGAAGGCAGTCACGTCCCGGTGTTCTCGGCCATGAACGCGCGGATGAAGCGGCGGATCTCGCGCGCGGCCGAGGTGTCGAGATCGCGGCACAGCGCAACAAATGCGTCGCGTTCGTCCTTGTCCAGGCGCAGAACCAGCTGGCTGTTCTTTTTGGTGGATCCCTTGAGGTCGGCCTTGGCCACGGCTGTCATCCTTGTTCTGGGCCTGCATCAGCGCGTGGCACCTTGTATAGACAAAGCGCATCGCTTGTCGATACCCGCAGCCCCCCAAGGTCAGGTGTTTCGGGCGCATCTGTCCCGCAGCAAATACGCGCAGGCAGGCAACCGTGGCTTGCATGACTGACCGCGATACGCCAAACACCCCCGTGTTTTGACGCAAGAAGGGTTGCCCCATGTCCAGAAGCAAAACGGTCAAGGATTACATTCGGACCATCGTCGATTTCCCCCACGAAGGGATCATGTTCCGCGACGTGACGACCCTGTTTGCCGATCCCCGCGGGTTTCGCATGGCCATCGACCAGATGCTGCACCCCTATGCCGGCGAGCGCATCGACAAGGTCGTGGGGCTCGAGGCGCGCGGTTTCATCCTGGGGGGCGCAATCGCGCACCAACTGAGCGTGGGCTTTGTCCCGATCCGCAAGAAGGGCAAACTGCCGGGCACCACGATCAGCGAGGAATACAAGCTGGAATACGGCGAGGCCATCGTCGAGATTCACGATGACGCGATCCAGCCCGGCGAAAAGGTTCTGGTGGTCGATGACCTGCTGGCCACCGGCGGCACTGCCGCAGCAGGCATCAAGCTGATCGAACGTCTGGGTGGCGAGATCGTCAGCTGCGCCTTCATCATCGACCTGCCCGAGCTGGGTGGCCGGAAGGTGCTCGAGGACATGGGCATGGACGTCCATGTCCTGTGCGAATTCGAAGGGCTGTGAACAGACAACGGTCACGATTTCGTGACTTGCCGCTGGAAGCGCCGCGCGCTTAGCGCGGCGTCGTTCGTTTTCCAGTCGGTTTTTTTGTCCCCGACGCGTGATCTCCTTCCGGCATGTCCCCGTATCGCCCCTGATGTCGCCGATGACATCCTCAACAAGGGAAGTAGATCATGTTTCGCAAATTCGCTGTTGCCGGTGTCGCCAGTATCCTGTTTTCGACCGCTGCCATGGCCGACGGCCACGGCAAGGACATTGTGGACACCGCTGTCGGAGCCGGCAGCTTCAACACTCTGGTTGCAGCTGTGCAAGCCGCCGAGTTGGTTGACACGCTGAAGGGCGAAGGCCCGTTCACCGTGTTCGCGCCCACGGATGAAGCCTTTGCTGCGCTGCCCGAAGGCACTGTTGAAACGCTGCTGAAGCCCGAGAACAAGGACCAGCTTGTGGCGATCCTCACCTATCACGTGGTTCCGGGCAAGGTGATGTCGGGTGATCTGTCCGACGACATGACCGCCGCCACCGTTCAGGGTGGAGAGATCACAATCGACCTCGACAACGGTGTCATGGTCAATGACGCAAATGTCGTTCAGGCAGATATCGAAACCAGCAATGGCGTGATCCACGTCATCGACAAGGTTATCCTGCCCGAGTCGTAAAGAACGCATCGCTGCGGCCCGGAGCGTCCGGGCCGCACTCACACATCTGACAGAACAGCACCGGGGTTCATGATCCCGAGCGGGTCCAAAGCAGCCTTTATGGCGCGCATGGCCGACAGTTTGGCCGGATCACCATAGCGTTCCAGATCGCCGGTCTTCAAACGGCCCACCCCATGCTCGGCACTGACCGATCCTTCGAATTCATGCACCAGGTCATGGACCGCGCGCTTGATCGCGGCGCGCCGGTCATCGAACTCGCCCCGGTCGTGGCCTTTGGGCGGGAAGACGTTGTAGTGCAGGTTGCCGTCCCCCAGATGACCAAAGCAGTTCACCCGGAACGGTCCAAGGGCGGCAATCGCCTGGCCGCCTTGCCGGATGAAGTCGGGGATCCGCGAAATCGGAACCGAGATATCGTGGCTGGACACCGAACCGATCAACCGGTTTGCCTCGGGGATGCGTTCGCGCACCGACCACAGCGCGTCGCGCTGCGCGGCGCTCTGGGCGATGACACCGTCCGACACCAGACCACGGGCCTCGGCAGCCACGAACAAGGACTCCAGCGCCGCCTCGGGCTCGTGCCCCGCCGGCAATCCCAGCTCGATCAGGACCGACCATTCCGGCGGTGTGTCAAAGGGTTGCCGCACGTCCGGCAAGACCTCGGCCAGAAAATCCAGCCCCTGTCTGTGGATCAGTTCGAACGCGCTGACGGTTTCGCCCAGATGGTCCCGGGCCAGGGCCAGAAGGTCGATTGCCGCTTCGGGGCTGGCCACCTGAAAGATCGCCGTGCCCAGCCCGGCAGGACGCGGGAACAGTTTGAGCGAAGCGGCGGTGATGACCCCTAGCGTGCCCTCGGACCCGATCAGCAGGTTGCGCAGGTCATAGCCGGTGTTGTCCTTTCGCAGCCGCCCCAGCCCGTGCCAGATGTCCCCGTTGGGCAGAACCGCCTCGAGCCCCAGGCACAGATCCCGGGCATTGCCATAACGCAGGACGTTGACGCCCCCGGCATTGGTAGCCAGGTTTCCCCCGATCCGGCAGGATCCTTGCGCCGCCAGCGACAGCGGAAACAGCCGATTGGCCGCCTCGGCCGCAGCCTGAATGTCGGCCAGAACCGCGCCGGCCTCGGCGATCAGGATGTTTTCGGTCGGATAGACGGCCCGGATCGCGCGCATCCGCTCGAGCGACAGGATCAGGGGCGCGGGGCCCTCCGCCATGACCTGCCCGCCCACAAGACCGGTGCCGCCACCGTATGGCACCACCGGGACGCGGGCCTCGGACGCCAACCGCACCAAGGCTGCGACCTGCTCAACCGTGCGGGGCAAGGCCAGCAGACCCGCCTGCCCGACAAAGCGGCGGCGCGGCTCGTCCAGATAGCGCGGCTCGACCGGGCGCAGAATATCGTCACCCAGGCGGGCGCGGATGGTTTCGGCAAAGGTTTTGTCGGCCGGGTTCAAATGCATGCCCTCTGCATGCCCAAGCCCGCGGCGCACGGCAAGGCTTATTCCAGTTCCATCAGGTATTGCGGCTCGAGCACTACCACCGTCGGGCGGTCCGGGAGGGTCCGCAGGGATACTTCGATCTCCGAAACCCCATCCCGGCGCACCGGGAAGTCGGATCGGATATCGGCCAGGAACCGGTCCAGCGAATAGCCCGAGAACCAGTGCATCGGAATGATGACCGAGCTTTTCAGCCGCTGCAGGACCGAGATCATCTCGGGCAAGGGCATGGTCGTGCCCCCGTCTACCGCCGCCATGACCACGTCCAGCCGCCCAAGGGCGGCGAATTGCGCGTCGGACGGCACATGGTGCAGATGCCCCAGATGGCCGATGCACAGGCCTTCGACCTCGAACACGAAGATCGAGTTTCCGCGTTCTTCCACTCCGCCGTATGCTGACCGGATATCGGTCGATACGTTGCGCACCAGCAATTCGCCCAGATCGAGGTAATGTTCGATGCCCTGCCCGAACTCACCCCACCCCGGCAGCACATGCGGGATGGCCGGATCGGGATAGGCGGTCCAATGGGTGTCATGGGCGTGGTTCATCGTCACGATGTCGGGGATCAGGTCCGCGCCGCCGATGAAGCCGGTGAAATCGGTCACGGCATTAAGCCCCCCGGGTGTCTGGATCAGAAAGGACGCATGCGCGACATAGCTGATCCGGACCGAGAATTCGGGCACCGGATCCTGCCAGGCCGCCTTGTGCAGATATTCGATGCCGGGGGTATTCTGGGCGATGGCGATGCAATGACTCGGCCGACGCTCCTGCGCCGCCGCCGTCCCTGCCAGCAAGATCAGACCCGCCAAAACACTCCGCATGTCGGGTAGTCTAGCGCATCCGCGCCTCGAGTCACGTCACGGGGCCTAGATTTCGGAAACAGGCCCGCCCGGATCAGGGCCGAACGGGCGCCCTAGCCCGCGTCCGTCCGCCCGCGCCGGTCCGAGCGCAGCGACGCATAGAGCACATGCGTCCGCCACCGCCCGTTGATCTGCAGATAGGATTGCGCCACGCCCTCGTATTTGAACCCCGAACTTTCCAATAGCCCGCGAGAGGCGGCGTTTTCCGGCAGACAGGCGGCCTCGATCCGGCTCAGATCCAGGCGGGTAAAGGCGTAATGCACCACGGCGCCGATGGCCTCGCGCATGTAACCCTGCCGGGCAAAGGCCTGCCCGGTCCAATAGCCCAGCGTTCCGGCCTGCGCCGGCCCCCGGCGGATGTTGTCCAGCGTGATGGCGCCCACCAGCATGTCATCGGTTCTGCGGAACAGGAACAGCGGAACCGCCGTGCCATTGGCCACCGAGCGTTGCGCCCAGTAGACACGGTTGGTGAAGGATTTGCGGGTCAGATGGTCCTTGGCCCAGATCGGCTCCCACGGGGTCAGATACTCGCGCGAGGCCAGCCGCAGCGCGGCCCAGTCGTTGAAGTCGGAATGCACGGGCGGGCGCAAGCTCAACCGCTCGGTCTCGAGTTTCAGCCTGCGTCTGCCCAACAGCATCACGCCGCGCGCCTCTCCTGCAGCCTCTCCAGTGTCGGCGCACCCCCCACAGGCCCGTAAAGCGCCAGCGCCGCCGGGGCCTGAACCGCCATCTTTTCGGCAAAGGCGCGGACGTCGGCGGTGCTGACCGCGTCGATCTTGGCCACTGTTTCCTCGAGCGGCGGAACACGGCCCCAGATCTGCACCAGCCGGGCCAGACGCTCGGCCCGGTTCGAGGGGCTTTCCAGCCCCATCAGCATCCCAGCCTTCATCTGCGCCCGGGCCCGGGCAACCTCCTCGGGGCTCATGTCCTCGGCGGCACGCTTCATCTCGTCGATGGTGATGGTGGCCAGTTCGCCCACCTGATCGGCCGAGGTGCCGGCATAGATCGTGGTCGTTCCCGTGTCGGCATAGGCGCCGGTCTGGGCAAAGATCGTATAGCACAGCCCGCGGGTCTCGCGCACTTCCTGGAACAGGCGCGAGGACATGCCGCCACCCAGCGCGGTCGAATAGATCTGCGCGGTATAGATCTCGTCATCGCGATAGCCCGGGCTTTCCAGCGCCAGTGCGAAATGCGCCTGCTCCAGCGCCTTGTCCCGCCGCGCCTCGCCGCCGGTAAACCGGGCGGGTTCCGGCAGCAGCCCCTTGCGGGGTTGCAGATGGCCGAACATCTCTTCTGCCAGCTTCATCAACTGGTCATGATCGACGGCACCTGCCGCCGACAGGATCATCTGGTCGGGCGCATAATGCTCGGCCACGAAGGCCGACAGGTCGTCGCGCGAAAAGGCGCTGACCCGTTCGGATGGGCCAAGGATGGGGCGGCCCAGCGGTTGGTCGTGATAGCTCTGTTCCTGCAGCCAGTCAAAGATCACGTCATCGGGCGTGTCATGCGCCTGGCCGATTTCCTGCAGGATCACGCCGCGCTCGACTTCGATTTCGCGCGGATCGAAGACGGGGTTCAGAACGATGTCGCCGATCACGTCCATCGCCAGTGCCACGTCATCCTTCAGCACCCGGGCGTAATAGGCCGTCACCTCGCGCGAGGTATAGGCGTTGATATATCCCCCCACATCCTCGATCGCCTCGGCGATCTGCAGGGCCGAGCGCCGCTCGGTGCCCTTGAAGGCCATGTGCTCGAGGAAATGCGCGATGCCGTTCTGTTCGATCCGCTCGTGCCGCCCGCCGGCGGTCACCCAGATTCCGATGGCGGCCGATTGCAGCCCCGGCATCTGCTCGCTGACGATCCGAAAGCCGTTCGTTAGTTGGTCCAGTCTGACAGTCACTCAGCAATGTGCCTTTTGATATGATCCTCGATGGCGCCCAGATCGTTGGCGATGCGGGTCACCCGTTCCGGACGTTCATACAGATCGGACATGCGCGAGGGAAGAGGCGGATGCACACCGCTGGCCTGCTCGACCGCGGCGGGGAATTTCGCCGGGTGCGCAGTGGCCAGCGTAACCATCGGCACATCGGCGGCGCGGGTGTCCTCGGCCACCTTGATGCCCACGGCAGTGTGCGGGCAGACCAGCTCGGCGCTGTGTTCCAGCGTGGATTTGATCGTGGCGAGGGTTTCCTCTTCGGACACACGGCCCGAGTCGAAACTTTCGCGCAGGGCCTCCATCGCGCCTTGGCTGACGTGGAAGCCGCCCTGTTTCAGCTCGTCCATCAACTGCGCCACGGCCCGCCCGTCCTCGCCATAGGCATAGTACAGCGCGCGTTCAAAGTTCGAGCTGACCTGAATGTCCATCGACGGGCTGATCGAGGGGATGGTGTCGCCCTTGAAGTAGCCCTGCCCCGACAAGCAGCGATGCAGGATGTCGTTTTGGTTGGTCGCCACCACCAGACGGTCGATGGGCAGACCCATCCGCTTGGCGATGTAGCCGGCGAAGATGTCGCCGAAATTGCCGGTGGGTACAGTGAAGCTGACCTTGCGGTGCGGCGCGCCCAGGCTGGTCGCGGCCGAGTAATAATAGACCACCTGAGCCAGCACGCGGGCAAAGTTGATCGAGTTTACCCCCGCCAGCTTGACCCCGTCGCGGAAGTCGAAATCGTTGAACATGTCCTTCACGGCGGCCTGACAGTCGTCGAAATCGCCATCGACGGCCAGCGCGTGCACGTTGCTGTCGGCGGGTGTGGTCATCTGCCGGCGCTGCACCTCGGACACGCGACCATGCGGGAACAGGATGAACACATCGACCGCATCCAGCCCCCGGAACGCCTCGATCGCGGCTGATCCGGTATCGCCGCTGGTGGCGCCCACGATGGTCACACGCTCACCCCGCCGCTTCAGCGCCACCTGAAACAGCTGACCGATCAGTTGCATGGCGAAATCCTTGAAGGCCAGCGTGGGCCCGTGGAACAGCTCCAGCAGAAAGTGGTTCTCGTTCAGCTGCTTCAACGGCGCGCGGGCATCATGACCGAACCCGGCATAGGCGCGGGCAATGATCTCTTTGAATTCGTCCCCGGCGAACGAGCCGCTGACATAGGGCCACATAACGCGGAACGCGATCTCTTCATAGGGCAGCCCGGCCATCGCGGCGATCTCGTCCTGGCTCAGAACCGGGATCTCGGCAGGCAGGTACAGGCCGCCGTCGCGGGCAAGACCGGTCAGCATCGCCTCTTCAAAGCTCAGTTCGGGCGCCTGCCCGCGGGTCGAGATATATTTCATTGCGCGTCACTTTCTGATGGGGCGCGGCCGCGCCACAGGAAATATCCGGTCATTGCGGCCCAGACCAGCGCCAGGCCGAACCATGTCACCGCGTATTGCAGATGGTCATTGGGAATACCCGCCGTATCCACCGGCAGCGGCGTGATGGCGGGATCGGTCTGGCTGCGGGCAACCAGAAGGATCGGCTCGGCCCCAAGCGCATCGGCCAGCGCGGGTACATCGCGGGCAAACCAGATGTTGCCCGCCCGGTCCGGATCGGGGGTATAGCCGTCGATCTCATCGGGCCAATGCAGATTTCCGACAACCTGCGTGGGGCCGATCTGGCGTTCGGCCTGCTTGGCCGTTGTGGGCACAAAACCCCGATCCACCAGGATCGTACTATCACCGGTTCGGAAAGGCGCTATGATCCGATAGCCCGGCCCGACCTGTTTGACCGAAACCAGCACATGGATTTCGCCGGGCAGCATCTCGCCCGATACCTCTACGGGCAGATAGCGGTCGGCTTCGGGATCGACCGCCTCGGGCAGCGGCACCGGATCGGCGGCGATCCGGGCTTCGATATCGGCAAGAATGCCCTCTTTCCACGCCAGACGCTGAACCTGCCAAGTGCCCAGAGACACAAGAACCGCCAGCCCGGCGAGCCCGAAAATCAGCAGAAACAGGATGCGGCGCATGTCTGGCCCTTGTTGCGTGTCATAGCGGCTCGGGGTCAAGCCGGCGTCTTGTTACGGTCTGTGCGCAAGGAAATGCAACCTTGCAATTGTAAGGGGCGCAATCCCTTGCGCACCTGATCGAGAAAAAGCCGCCCAGAAGGGCGGCTTTTGCAATTCGACAGCCTTGCGCGACGTCACATCAGAGGTGCCTGACCCCAAATGTAAACGGCGAAGAACAGGAACAACCAGACAACGTCGACAAAGTGCCAGTACCATGCGGCCGCCTCGAACCCGACGTGTTTCTCCGGGGTAAAGTCGCCACGCAGCGCGCGGATCAGACAGACCGTCAGAAAGATGGTGCCGATGATCACATGTGCGCCGTGGAAGCCGGTTGCCATGAAGAAGTTCGAGTAGAACTGATCGCCGCCGAACTCCCACCCTTCGTGGGCCAGCAGTTCGTAGTATTCGAAGGCCTGCAGGAAGGTGAAGGCGATACCCAGGACGATACCGATCGCGAGACCCTGAATCAGCGCCTTGCGGTCGTTGTCGTGGACCAGCGCGTGGTGCGCCCAAGTGATCGCACAGCCCGATAGCAACAGAACCAGAGTGTTGATCAGCGGCAGGTGGAACGGGTCCACCGCGTGGATGTCAGGCTGGATGTATTCGGTACCGGCATAGTCGTACATCGGATACATGCGATGTTTGAAGAACGACCAGAACCAGGCAAAGAAGAACATCACCTCGGACATGACGAACAGGATGAACCCGTAGCGCAGTCCGATCCGGACGACCGGAGTGTGATCACCCGCGCGGCTTTCGGCCACGACCTCGGACCACCAGGCAAACATCGTGTAGAGTACCGCCACAAGACCACCCCAGAACACGAAGGAGGTCATGCCGTGCATCCACAAGACGGCTCCGAACAGCATGACGAAGCCACCGATCGCGCCGATCAGCGGCCAGATCGAAGGTGCCAGAATGTGGTAATCGTGGTTTTTTGCGTGTGCCATCAGCGTCCCTCACCTACAGGCGTTAGTTCGTGTTTGTTTCTGCCTGCGCATCCAGGGCGGCATAGCCCTCGGGCAGGTCTATTTCATAGAATGTATACGACAGCGTGATCGTATGAACATACTGTGCTTCGGGGTCTTCCACCATTTCGGGGTCGACGAAGAAAGTTACGGGCATCTCGACCCGCTCGCCAGGCTCCAGAACCTGCTCTTCAAAGCAGAAACAGGCGATCTTCTGGAAGTATCCGCCGGCGGAATAGGGCGTCACGTTGTACGACGCCTGCCCCGCAACCGGCTTGTCCGTCGGGTTGTATGCTTCGTAGAAGGCCAGACCGGTCTCGCCGATGCGTACCTTCATCTCGCGCTCGACGGGTTTGAACTCCCACGGCATGTCTTTGGCCTTGGACGCGTCGAAGCGAATGGTCACCACCCGGTCGAGGATATCGTCGGGCGTGGCCTCGGCCACGCCGGTGGTGCCCCCGAACCCGGTGACCCGGCAGAACCAGTCGTAGAACGGTACGGCCGCCCAGGCCAGGCTGCCCATCAGAACAACCAGACCAACGGTCTGCGCGACGGTCTTCTGCGGTCCGCTCAAAGCCATCAGTTCTGAACCTCCTCGCTGGGCACGCCGAAATCGCTGCCCGAGACCTTTACGATGGTCAGGCCGAAAATAATCACGATGAACGCCGCCAGAGTCAGCCCAACACCCAGGTTGCGGCCAAAACGACGCTGGTGCAGTTCATGGCTTTTGCGCAGGCTCATGACCAGCCTCCCAACCCGTAGGGTTTCAGCAGCGCCTCGGCGAGGATCGCGCCAAAATGCAGGAACAGGTACAGCAGCGACAGCTTGAAAAAGCTGCGCTCAACCTTGAAATTGTCCGCCTCCGCGTCGTCCTCGGTGCGGCGCGAGATGGCCCATGCCCCCCGCAGGAACAGAGCGTTCAACACCACGGCCACAGCCAGGTAAATCGGCCCACCGATACCCGAGAACGCGGTGCCCACGGCCAGCAGAGCCAGCAATGCGGTATAGACCAGAATATGGGTCCGCGTGGCGCGGCGTCCATGCGTTACGGTCAGCATTGGCACGCCCGCGTCGTCATAATCCGAGCGCATGAACAGCGCCAGCGCCCAGAAATGCGGCGGGGTCCACATGAAGGTCAGAGCAAACATCAGCCACGGCTCGAGCGTCATCGAACCCGTGGCAGCAACCCAGCCGATTACCGGCGGGAAGGCGCCCGCAGCGCCGCCGATCACGATGTTCTGCGGCGTCAGGCGCTTGAGCCACATCGTGTAGATCACGACATAGAAAAAGATGGTAAAGGCCAGAAACGCGCCCGCGAACCAGTTGGTCGCCAAGCCCAGCATGATCACCGACAGACCCGACAGGGCCAGGCCCAGTGCCATCGCCTCGCCGGGCTCAACCTTGCCCGACGGGATCGGACGGCCCTTGGTGCGCTTCATCACCTTGTCGATATCCGCGTCCCACCACATGTTCAGCGCGCCCGAGGCGCCACCGCCGATGGCGATGAACAGTATGGCGCAGAAGCCGACGAACGGATGTACCGGCACAGGGGCGGCCAGCAGACCCACCAACGCGGTGAACACGACTAGCGACATCACCCGCGGCTTGAGCAGGGCGAAATAGTCGCCAAAGCCGGCCTCGTCCGCACGGGATTGTGCGGCAAGTGTGCTGGCATTGATGCTCGCGTCGGTCATGTCAGGTCCTTGTGGTGCGAAAGCTGCGCGATACCCGCGCAGCCTGTCTTTGGTTTCGATCGGGCCTCAGGCCCCGGGATCGTCAGTTCGAGGCGATCTGGAACGACGCCGGCTGGCCAGCGTATTCGTCCAACGCGCCCTGCAGCCATTCCTGGTAGGCTTCTTCGCTGACGACTTTGACAGTGATCGGCATGTAGGCGTGGTCCTTGCCGCACAGCTCGGAGCACTGGCCAAAGTAGATGCCTTCCTTGTCGGCCTGGAACCACAGCTCGGCCAGACGGCCGGGAACGCCGTCCTGCTTGACGCCAAACGCGGGGATCGTCCACGAGTGGATCACGTCAGCCGCGGTGACCTGCATCACAACCACCTTGTTGACGGGAACCACGACAGCTGTGTCGGTGGCCAGCAGCCACTCATCCTCGCTGTAGCCGGCATCGGCCAGCTTGGCGCGCATCGCATCGTCCAGAACGAACGGGGTTACATCCGCATCGGCGGGGCGTGCACCCTCGTCCAGAGTGGCAGGGTGACCCAGCAGATAGCTGTCGAACGCAAAGTCGTGATCAACATATTCATAGGTCCAGTACCACTGGTTGCCGATCACCTTGATGACGACATCACCCTCGGGGATTTCCTGCTGCTTGAACAGCACCGGCAGCGAGAACGCACCGATGAAGACCAGGATCAGGATCGGGCCGATGGTCCAGGCGATCTCGACCGGGGTGTAGTGCGAGAACCGCGCCGGGGTCGGGTTTACACGCTGGTTGTAGCGCACGATGCAGTATACCAGCAGGCCTGCGACCAGCAGACAGATCGCGGTGATGATAACCAGAATCATACCATCAAGGCGGTGAATCCCTTCGGCCAGGCTGGTGGCCGCCGGCTGGAAACCCATGCCGCCGTCGACCGGCTTGCCGATAATCTCAAGATCCTGAGCCATGGCGGGAAGGCTGGAGAGGGCTGCGAACACCCCCGAAAGCATCAAAGCATTCTTCATTTTCTGTCCTGATCGTTTGATCTTTGCGTCTCTGGCGAACAGGTGTGAATCGGTCACACCTCTCCCGTTGTCTTTGGCCGCGTTAAAAACCATATTCCGGGAGGTAGATAAAGCAAAATGCTTGCGTCAAACAGACGCTATTTTTGATCTGGATCAAACGCGAAAGGCCGCAACCCATGACTCAAGCCCCGTTTCGCCCGTTCGAGACCGCATTGCCGCATGACGAGGCACTGGCCGTACTGCGCTCGGCCACCGCCGGGGCCGAAGACGGCGAGCTATTTGTAGAGCGTCGGAAATCCGAAACACTTGCCTTTGACGATGGGCGCCTGCGCACCGCATCCTACGATGCCTCCGAGGGATTCGGGCTGCGTGCCGTGCAGGGTGATGTGGCCGGTTATGCCCACTCGACCGATGTATCAATGCCCTCGCTGAAACGTGCTGCGGAAACCGCCCGGCTGGCGGTTGGTGACGGCGGCGGCACTTTGGCCGACGCGCCAAGGCGCACAAACAAGCAGCTTTATACGGATGCAGACCCGATCGAATCCGCCAGCTTCCCGGTCAAGGTCGAGACTCTGCGCGAAATCGACGGATTTGCGCGCGATCTGGACCCCAGGGTGGTCCAGGTCAGCGCCGTGATCGCCGCGTCCGTGCAAGAGGTCGAGATCCTCCGCCCCGATGGCACCATGGTACGCGACGTTCGTCCGATGACCCGCCTGAACGTGTCGGTCATCGTCGAACAGAACGGCCGACGCGAAAGCGGATCGGCCGGCGGTGGCGGCCGCGTTGGTCTGGACGGCCTGATTGACCCGTCCGATTGGCAGGATAAGGTCCGAGAGGCGCTGCGCATTGCTTTGGTCAACCTTGATGCCGTTCCCGCTCCGGCCGGCGTGATGGAAGTTGCACTGGGCCCCGGCTGGCCCGGCATTTTGCTGCACGAGGCCATCGGGCATGGCTTGGAAGGAGACTTTAACCGCAAGGGGAGTTCGGCCTTTGCCGGGCTGATGGGGCAGCGGATCGCCTCCAAGGGCGTGACCGTGGTGGATGACGGAACGATCCCGGATCGTCGCGGATCGATCACCGTGGATGACGAGGGAACGCCCAGCTCGCGCACCGTGCTGATCGAAGACGGCATCCTGACCGGCTACATGCAGGACCGCCAGAATGCGCGCCTGATGGGAGTATCCCCCACCGGTAACGGGCGGCGGCAAAGCTATGCGCACAAACCTATGCCGCGCATGACCAACACGATCATGCTGGGCGGCGATGCTAACCCGGCGGACCTTGTTGCCGAAATCAAGGATGGCATCTGGGCCGTAGGTTTCGGCGGCGGCCAGGTCGACATCACCAACGGCAAATTCGTGTTCAGCTGTACCGAGGCCTACCGGGTCGTGAACGGCAAGATCGGCGCGCCGGTCAAGGGCGCAACGCTGATCGGCGACGGTCCTTCAGCGCTGAAACGTATCCGGGGCCTGGGCAACGACATGGCTCTGGATCCCGGCATGGGAACCTGCGGCAAGGACGGTCAGTGGGTGCCTGTGGGTGTGGGGCAGCCTACGGTGCTGATGGAGGGGCTGACGGTCGGAGGATCCGCCGCCTGATGCGAATCGCGCGCTTTCGGCCGGCACCATGGTTAATCCGTGCTGCCGGCCCGGCGGGAAAGAACCGTAGCGCATCAAAAATGACAATCTGAGAAAAGTTATTACTTTCAAATGTTTGCGCGCCTATTTCGCGAAGCCCACGCTGGAACACGCTAAAATTTTCTGCGATTCACAAGCTGTTAACCCGTCACGCCGTAAACCAGTTCTGCAATCAGGCGGAGCGACGGATGACCGAAGAGCAGCTTTCTTCCAATCACCCCCCACTCCCACCCACCACGGAAGAGGACCGGTTTTCCTGGCTTCGCCTGTTGCGCTCGCGCAAGGTTGGCCCGGCAACATTCCGGCGCCTGATGCACGAACATGGCTCGGCGCAGAATGCGCTGGCCGCGTTGCCGGAATTGGCACGCGCTGCCGGAATTGAAGGGTATGAAATATGCCCGCCCGGCGTCATCGAGGCGGAACTCAAGGCCGCAAAAGCCGCAAAAGCGCGGCTTTTGTGCCTTGGGGCCGCCGACTATCCAACCGCGCTGACCGATCTGAACGATGCCCCTCCTATGCTTTGGGCAGTAGGCGACGTGTCGGTGCTTCAGCGCCCGATGATCTCGCTTGTCGGCGCCCGCAACTGTTCGTCCTTGGGAACCAGGATGGCGCGGGCTCTGGCAGGTGGTCTGGGTGAGAGTGGCTACGTAGTCGTCTCCGGCTTGGCCCGCGGTGTTGACACCGCCGCGCATCTGGCCACGCTGCAAACGGGAACCGTTGCGGTCATGGCCGGTGGCGTCGACATCATCTATCCGGCGGAAAACAAGGAACTGGCCTGCAACATCGCGACCAAAGGGCTGCGCATCTCCGAACAACCAATGGGCGTGACCCCGCAGGCCCGCCACTTTCCTCGCCGCAACCGGATCATATCGGGTCTGTCTCAGGCCGTCGTGGTCGTCGAGGCTGCCGCCAAGTCCGGCAGCCTCATCACGGCGCGCGACGCACTGGATCAGGGACGCGAGGTTCTTGCCGTGCCCGGCCATCCGTTCGACGCCCGCGCCGCCGGATGCAATCTTCTGATCCGTGAAGGCGCCACACTGGTGCGCTGCGTGCAGGATGTGATCGACGCCCTGCCCCCGCAGCCGCGCAGCGCACCCAATCTTGCCCCCGATACGGCGCCCGTCGCGCAGACAATCACTCCTCCCGAGACGCTCCACGCCCGAATCCTGGAACGGTTGGGGCCTTCGCCTTTGGCCGAGGACCAGTTGATCCGGGATGTCGATGCGCCCGCCAGCGTGATCGGCCCCGCTTTGATCGATCTGGAGCTGGATGGATTGATCCGTCGCCAGCCGGGCGGGTTGCTGAGCCTCGCCGTGTGATCTGCCGAGGTGGTTCCAACCCGGGCAGACCGTCTCAATTTGGCCGGATTTCGGGCCTTTCAGACTGTGCATTGACAAATCCATCTTGCCCTACACATTTTGCACGGCCATAGAAGGCGCCCAATCCGTCGAGCGAGGTTTTTAACTAAATGCCTGTAGTTGTTGTAGAATCCCCGGCCAAAGCAAAAACGATCAATAAATACCTTGGCCCCGACTACACGGTCCTGGCCTCTTACGGACATGTTCGCGACCTGCCTCCGAAGGATGGATCGGTGGATCCCGACCACGAGTTTTCGATGACTTGGGAGGTCGGAGCCGACAGCCGCAAACACGTCAAGGCCATCGCCGACGCGCTCAAGGATGACAACGCGCTGATCCTGGCAACCGACCCCGACCGCGAGGGCGAGGCGATCAGTTGGCACCTGCAGGAGGCGCTGACCAAACGCGGCTCGATCAAGAAGGATACGGCCGTCAGCCGGGTGACCTTCAACGCCATCACCAAGGATGCGGTGACCAAGGCGATGCAGAACCCGCGCGAGGTGGACATGCCGCTGGTCGAGGCGTACCTCGCCCGGCGCGCATTGGATTATCTGGTCGGCTTCAACCTGTCGCCGGTTCTGTGGCGCAAACTGCCCGGCGCGAAATCGGCCGGGCGCGTGCAATCGGTCTGTCTGCGCCTGATCGTCGAGCGCGAGATGGAGATCGAGGCGTTCAAGCCCGTGGAATATTGGTCAGTCAAAGCGCTGTTCGAAACACCGCGCGGCCAGACCTATGAGGCGCGACTGGTCACGCTGGCCGGCAAAAAGCTGGATAAGCATGACATCGCCAACGCGACTCAGGCTGAACTGGCGGTGCAGGCGATCACCAGCCGCGCGCTGAGCGTGACCTCGGTCGAAGCGAAGCCAGCCGCGCGCAATCCCAGCGCGCCGTTCATGACCTCGACCCTGCAGCAGGAAGCCAGCCGCAAATTTGGCATGGGCGCCCGCCACGCGATGCAGGTGGCCCAGCGTTTGTACGAGGCCGGGCACATTACATATATGCGAACTGACGGCATCGACATGGCTCCCGAGGCCGTCGCCGCCACGCGGGACGCGATCAAGGACCGTTTCGGTGCCGAATACGTGCCGGATAGCCCGCGCATGTACAAGAACAAGGCCAAGAACGCGCAGGAAGCGCACGAATGCATCCGGCCAACGGACATGACCAAAGATGCGGCCGCCCTGAAACTGTCGGATGACGATCAGCGCAAGCTGTACGATCTGATCTGGAAGCGCACGATCGCCTGCCAGATGGCTGCCGCGCGGCTGGAACGCACCACCGTCGAAATCGGCAGCGATGACGGTCAGGTGGGCCTGCGCGCCACCGGTCAGGTCGTGCTGTTCGACGGCTTCATGCGCGTCTACGAGGAAGGCCGCGACGATGTCGAGGACGAGGATGACAAACGCTTGCCCCAGATCATGCAGGGTGATCCGGCGCGCTTTGCCAAGACCACGCTGAAGGATCAGTTTGACAAGGCCACCGCCGACGGCGCGGACAAGAAAGCCATCCTGTCGGACAACCAGGCGGTTCTGGCGCTGCAACACCACACCCAGCCGCCGCCGCGCTATACCGAGGCGACCCTGGTCAAACGGATGGAAGAGCTGGGCATCGGACGACCCTCGACCTATGCCTCGATCGTCACCACGATTCAGGACCGCGGTTACGTCCGCAAGGACAAGAACCGCCTGATCCCCGAGGAAAAGGGCCGGATCGTCACGATCTTCTT
Source organism: Ruegeria sp. SAZA006 (assembly GCF_059613465.1). Classification (NCBI taxonomy): domain Bacteria; kingdom Pseudomonadati; phylum Pseudomonadota; class Alphaproteobacteria; order Rhodobacterales; family Roseobacteraceae; genus Ruegeria; species Ruegeria sp. SAZA006. Next base: position 108,600 of record NZ_JBXWSO010000004.1, on the reverse strand, counting down.
GTTGAATTTCTTCCGTCAGTACGTGGGTTACGAATTCACCGCCAACCTCGAAGAACAGCTGGACGAGGTGAGCGACGGCGCCCGCGACTACAAGGACCTGCTCTCCAAGTTCTGGCGCGATTTCTCGGCCGCGATCGCCGAGACGTCCGAGCTGCGGATCTCGGAGGTGCTCGACAAGCTGGACGAGGCGCTGGCCCCACAGCTGTACCCCCCGCGCGAGGATGGCTCTGATCCGCGCATCTGCCCCAAATGCGGGGTCGGACGGCTGCACCTGAAAACCTCGCGGACCGGCGGGTTCGTGGGCTGCGGGAACTATCCGGAATGCAACTATACCCGCCCCATCGCTGGCGAAGGCGCCGAGGGCGAAGAACGCCTGCTGGGCATGGATGGCGAGGATGAGATCTGGTTGAAATCCGGTCGGTTCGGCCCCTATGTCCAGCGCGGCGAAGCCACGCCCGAGAACAAGAAACCGCCACGCGCCTCTTTGCCCAAGGGTTGGAGCAAGGACGACATGGACCTTGAGAAGGCGCTGATCCTACTGAGCCTGCCGCGCGAGATTGGCGAACACCCCGAGGGCGGTGTGATCAGCGCCAATTTCGGGCGCTTCGGTCCCTATATCATGCACCAGCTGCCGGACGAGGGGAAGCCGGTCTATGCCAACCTCAAGGATCCCAACGACGTGTTCGAAATCGGCATGAACCGCGCCGTCGAACTGTTGGCGGAAAAGCGCGCCAATCCCGGGCGGCGCGGACGGGCTGCGGCCAAACCGCTGAAGGAACTGGGCGAGCATCCCGATGGCGGCGCGATCCAGGTTCTGGATGGGCGCTATGGGCCTTATGTGAAGTGGGAAAAGGTCAACGCGACCCTGCCCAAGGACATCAAGCCCGAAGACGTGACGCTGGAAATGGCGGTGGAGCTGGCCAATGAGAAGGCCGCCAAGAAAGGCACCCGCAAAAAGGCCGCGCCCAAGAAGAAAGCCACCAAGAAGAAAGCCGGCTGATCCAAGCCCCCACGGGTGGTTAGGTAGAAATACCACCCGCCTGCGGGTTTCATTGACTTCCCAATGACGTGGCGGCACAACCTGCCCATCACCATGTCATTGGGGGAGTTTTCCATGAAGAAAGTCTATGCCAATGCCACCGAGGCCCTCGATGGGATACTTCGGGATGGCATGCTGATCGCGGCCGGCGGGTTCGGCCTGTGCGGCATTCCCGAATTGCTACTGCAGGCGATCAAGGAGTCGGGCGTGAAGGATCTGACCTTTGCCTCGAACAACGCAGGCGTCGACGATTTCGGCATCGGCATCCTGCTGCAGACGCGGCAGGTCAACAAGATGATCAGCTCGTATGTCGGCGAGAACGCCGAGTTCATGCGCCAGTACCTGTCGGGCGAGCTTGAGCTGGAATTCACCCCGCAAGGTACCCTGGCCGAGCGCATGCGCGCCGGTGGCGCGGGCATCCCGGGCTTCTACACCAAGACCGGCGTCGGCACCGTGATCGCCGAGGGCAAGGAGCACAAGGAGTTCAACGGCGAGACCTACATCCTCGAGGAAGGGATCTTTGCCGATCTGGCCATCGTCAAGGCATGGAAAGCCGACGACACCGGCAACCTGGTGTTCCGCAAGACCGCCCGCAACTTCAACGTGCCGGCGGCGACCTGCGGCAAGATCTGCGTGGCCGAGGTCGAAGAGATCGTGCCGCGCGGCTCGCTGGACCCTGACTGCATCCACCTGCCCGGCATCTATGTGCACCGGGTCATCCAAGGTCAGCACGAGAAGCGCATCGAACAGCGCACCACCCGCAAGAAGGAGGAAGCGTAATGCCCTGGGACCGCAATCAGATGGCCGCGCGCGCGGCCGAGGAACTGGAAGACGGCATGTATGTGAACCTCGGCATCGGGATTCCGACGCTGGTGGCGAACTATGTGGGTGACAAGGACATCACCCTGCAATCGGAAAACGGCATGCTGGGCATGGGCCCCTTCCCCTATGAGGGCGAAGAGGACCCCGACCTGATCAACGCCGGCAAGCAGACCATCACCGAACTGCCCCGCACCGCCTATTTCGACAGCGCCACGTCCTTTGCCATGATCCGCGGCGGCAAGATCGCGGCGGCGATCCTGGGCGCGATGGAGGTCGACGAGAAAGGCGATCTGGCCAACTGGATGATACCGGGCAAGCTGGTCAAGGGCATGGGCGGCGCGATGGACCTGGTGGCCGGCGTCGGACGGGTCATCGTGGTGATGGACCACACAAACAAGCACGGCGACAGCAAGGTGCTGAAGGAATGCACCCTGCCGCTGACCGGCAAGGGCGTGGTTGACCGCATCATCACCAACCTGGGCGTGCTGGACGTCGTCGAAGGCGGCCTGAAAATCGTCGAACTGGCCGATGGCGTCAGCGAAGAAGAGATGCGCGCGGCGACCGAGGCGACCATCGTCAGCTGACTGCTGAGCAAACGGAGAAACCGCAAGGCCCGCCATTGGGCGGGCCTTTTTCAATTCATGGACTGAAAGACGCACCCGTCGGAAATCAGCATCGGCGGAGTGGCGCACAACGCTCGGGCCACCTGGAAGGCGGCAAGAACCTTGGGGACATAGTCCCGCGTTTCAGCATAAGGCGGAACACCATTGTGCTTTCGCACCGCGCCTTCACCGGCGTTGTATCCCGCCAGGACGAGAATCGGATCGTCGTTGAATTCACCCATCAGCCAATCCAGGTATTTCACGCCGCCGGCGATATTCTGTTCCGGCAACATGCTGTCGGTCACGCCGAACCGCTTGGCCGTGGCAGGCATCAGTTGCATCAAACCCTGTGCTCCCGCCGAGCTGACGGCAGTAGGGCGACCACCTGATTCAACGGACATGACCGCAAGGACCAGCGCTGGCGACACTTTTGTTCCTACAGTCGTACGGAGAATATCGACCCCGCGCTGCTCGACGATCTTCTGAAGGTTCTGCAGCCGCGGAGATGAAATCTGGGTCGCCGCCAGAGCCTGCAGGGCTTCATCAAGGCGGCCAGGGCCGGCTCGAGTCATATCCGGCGATACCTTGTCCCAGAACGCCTTGTACGCGCCCTCGGGGGTCTTTTTGTTCATTATGTCCGGAAAGGCCGCCGGAGGGACTTTGGTCCGGGCTATGATATCGGGCACGACCAAATCGGGGCCCGTGCTGGGCGCTGAAGGTGCTGATGCGTGTTCTTGCGGACTGATCTGAACCGTCACTCGCGGGCGTTCCCCCGCTTTGGGAGCCTTGATCCGTTTGTATACGCCGCGTGGCTCGATATCCGCGGCAGGTGCCGGAGCCGCCACGGCAACCAGCAACGCCAAAACGCCGGCGCATGTCAGTGCGTCCCGGAAAACCATTTCTGCCTGCCTCATCTGTTCTTTTGAGTTGATTTGATACGCGAATCTTCCCGCAAGGCCAGAAAAACAAAGCGAATTGGGGCGGTTTTGCCTCATTTGGCGCAATTTTGCACCGCCGAAACAGCGCGACGGGTTGGCGTCGAAAATTTTTTATTCTTTCTTTCAATGAGTTACCAGATTAATGACCAAAAAGTTAAGCCTGAGGCAAAAAATTCGTTGTTTGGCCCAATTCCTGCCACGCACGAGGGGCAAACATAGTGCCATACCGAGACGGTCATGAGCCGACTGAGAGATGAAGCTCTGAAAGACCCCGAGGTTTTATTGACTTTTTGATCCTTTAGGAGGGACGTAACATGATCAAGTTCATCAAGAACTTCCGCAAAGACGAAGACGGCGCCGTAACTGTTGACTGGGTCGTTCTGACCGCAGCCGTTGTTGGCCTGGCAGCCGTTGCTTACCAGCAGATCGAAGGCGGCGCGACCGGCCTGGCAACCGACGTTTCCAGCGCCCTGACCAGCGCAACGATCAGCACCGGTTCGAACTCGGCAGCTGGTGGTATCACCACCGCTGGCAGCAACTAAGCTGACTTCATCCCAATCGGGATACAAGGCCGCGCCCAAGGGCGCGGCCTTTTCCTTTGAAGCAAGACACACGCTGCGCATCGAATTTCGGGCGCTAGGCCAAGCATGGCCCACGTTTGGCCCAAATTCCGCCACGGAGACCGCGTTTAAGTCTTTGATAATTAGTTTTTAGGTGCCCGCGAGAATTCTGGTCGCCATCAGAAACCGGAACTGGGCGGAATCACTCTGTCAGGAGGGACGCGAAATGATCAAGTTCATCAGGAACTTCAAAAAAGATGATAGCGGTGCGATCACTGTCGACTGGGTGGTCCTGACCGCAGCCGTCACCGGCCTGGCAGCGATTGCCTACGCTTTGATCCAAGGCGGGACCGAGGGCTTGGCTGACGATGTCGAGGCGGCCCTATCCGACTCGGCGATCAGCATCAGCACCGGCGACAGCAACACGACCGTTGGCGGGATCATCACCGGTGGATCGAACGGATCCGGCGGCAACTGATTTTCGGAAACTTGGCCGACCGGCCACATGACAACCGCGCCAGCCGGGCGCGGTTGTTCGCGTTTGCCCCCCGCCTTCTTCGCACCGCACAACCCATGTTGGGATACAACAGACGCGACGTCACGAGATGCTCGTTCGCAACGTTCTGTGCCAATAAAACAACGAAAAATATCCATTTGTCCCACATTTCGACACAATTCCGATTTAGGAAATATGCTGTTTCAATGTCCTGCCCGGACCGATACAGGTCCGGCCAGAGCAATAAAGAGGTATACGCATGCGAGCTGTATTTGGTCTTGTCCTGATCGTCGGGGTCGCCTTGGCTGGCGGTGCGGTCTATATGGCCCGCAACTATATTGCCGAGTATCAGAACGCCCTGGCGCGTGAACGGCAGATGGCCGAAGAGGCCCTTGCCAACGCCAAGGTCGACGTCGTTCCGACCGTCGGCGTGATCGTCTCTGAGCGTCCTCTGAAATACGGTGAGCGTTTGACCCAGGAAGATGTGCGCGTCGTGGAATGGCCTGAGAATGCTGTTCCGGAAGGGTCGTTCACCGATATGACGGCCCTGTTCCCGGAAACCGGCAACAATGAACGCTTTGTTCTGCGCACCATGGAAAAGGACGAGGCCATCATGGAGGTCAAGATCACCCGTCCGGGTGAGCTGGCCGGCCTGACCTCGCGCCTCGAAAAAGGTATGCGCGCGTTCGCCATCAGTGTTGATGTTGCCTCGGGCGTTTCGGGCTTTCTTCGCCCCGGCGACGTTGTTGACGTGTATTGGACCGGATCGCTGCGCAGCGCGGTCGAAGGGGCAAACGGGGAAATCACCCGCTTGATCCAGACCAATATCGAGTTGATCGCCGTCGATCAGACGGCGGGATCGGATGTCACCGGCACAACCATTGCCCGGACCGTCACCGTCGCCGCCACCCCGGAACAGATCGCGGCCCTGGCGCAGGCGCAAAACACCGGACGCCTGTCTCTGGCGTTGGTCGGGGTTCAGGATGAAACCGTCGCAAGTGCGATCGAGGTTGACCAACGCAAACTGTTGGGAATCGAAGAAGCAGCCCCCGCGCCGAAGAAAGAGGCCGAGAAAGTCTGCACCATCCGGACTCGCCGCGGCGACCAGATCGTCGAGACCCCGATCCCCTGCACAAACTGACGCCCATTCAGAGCGTTACCATGCCCGAGCCGCGCATAATGCGCGGCTCGTTTCGTTTGGGTTGTTGCGCATTGTCCACATAAGGAAAATTCCAGAAACCCTTGATTATTGCAATAAATCCGGAATTCGCGCAGAGTTCGTCACCATAGGGCATAAGACCCAAAAAATAGAGTGGTGATCGGAGAGGCAGGTCACATGACAATACGTTCCTTGATTGGTTCGACCCTTTTGGGGTTGGCCCTAGTTCTGAGCCCGGTCGGCGATTCCGCCTGGGCCCAAAATCTTCGCGTGGTCAAAAAGGGCACGGCGGAAACGCTGGATGTGCCCATGAACCGCGCCATCGTGGTTGAAAGCGAACAGCCGTTTGCAGAGCTCAGCATCGCGAATGCAGGGATTGCGGACATCTCGTCGCTTTCGGACCGCACAATTTACGTCTTGGGCAAAGCGCCAGGCATGACGACGCTGACACTGTTTGACGGCGCCGGAAACCTGATCACGAACGTCCGCGTTCGCGTTGCGCCCGATGTGACCGAATTCAAAGAGCGCCTGCGCCAGATTCTGCCAAATGAGCGAATCGAAGTGCGTACCGCCAATGACGGCATCGTTCTCTCGGGCACGGTCTCCAGCGCAGCCAAATTGGCACGTGCTCTGGAACTGGCCGAGCGCTATGCGCCCGAGCGTGTGTCGAACCTGATGAATGTCGGCGGCGTACAGCAGGTTATGTTGAAGGTCCGCTTTGCCGAGATGAACCGGTCGGTCGCCAAGAACCTGTCCGCCTCGCTTGGTTTTTCCGGCGGTGACGCGACCGGTGGTATCAACACGCTGAACAACCAGTTGTCCCTGAGCAACGCGTTGGCCAACAACATCCCGGCGGTTCAGTCGAATACCGGCGCAATTCTGTTTGGCTTTGGCGCAGGTTCCACGCAAGTCCGGCTACTGCTGGAAGCGCTGGAAGCCAAAGGCTTGGCACGAAGCCTGGCCGAGCCGAACCTGTCGGCGCTGTCCGGGCAGGAAGCAACCTTCCTCGCCGGTGGTGAAGTGCCGATTCCGGTTCCTCAGGATGACGGCGTGGTTGCCATTGAATACAAGGCTTTCGGTGTCGAGATCGACTTCGTTCCGCGCGTCGTCGACGGTGACCTGATCAACCTTGAGATGGCGGCAGCGGTGTCCAGCATCGACACCAGCTCGAACTTCACCATCAACGGTGACACAGTCCCCAGCTTCATCACGCGCCAGACCAGCACAACGGTCGAACTGCGAGATGGTGAGAGCTTTGCGATCGCCGGCCTGATTCAGGACGACTTCACAGACCTGAGCAACCAAATCCCGTGGTTGGGTGACGTACCTGTTCTGGGCGCATTGTTCCGCAGTGCGGAGTACCAGCGCGAGCAGAGCGAACTGGTGATCATCATCACCGCGCATCTGGTTTCCCCGACCCGTGGCGAAGCCCTGGCGCTGCCGACCGACCGCGTGAAGCCGCCCAGCGAATTCGACCTGTTCATGAACGGCAGAACTGCCCGGACGGAACGGGTTGGTAATGGAGCCGCATCGGAAGTCGCCAAGCAGGACTTTGGCAATTCCTACGGCTACGTCCTGGATTGATAGGGAGGACAGACCAATGCAGAAGTGGATCATCACACTGGGTCTTACAGTCGCTGTCGCCAGCTGTACCCGTGAGGCCGGCTATGAAGTGGACCAGGGCGCGTTCGGCAACGCAACGCTGAACAACATCCAGGTCATGAATGGCGAGTTGACCTATGGCCAGATCCTGGCGCAGCGATTCGCTGCCGAGGTTCCGACCCAGATCAACTTTGCTTTCGACAGTGCGCAGCTGGATTCGGCAGCACGCCAGATTCTGCTGTATCAGGCGAACTGGATCAAACAGTTCCCCGAAGCACGTTTCCGCGTGTACGGCCACACCGACGCCGTCGGATCCCAGTCCTACAACAACAGTCTGGGTCTGCGCCGCGCGCAAGCGGTCGTCAACTTCTTCGCGCAACAGGGTATTTCCCGCTCGCGTCTGGAAGCTGTTGTTTCGTATGGCAAAACGCAGCCACTGGTGGCCACGCCAAATCGGGATCGCCGCAACCGCCGCACCGTTACCGAGGTGTCGGGTCTGGTCGATCGCCATCCCAACATCTTGGACGGCAAGTATGCTGACTTCGTTTATCGCGAGTACATCGAAAGCGCGACATTCAAGAGCCAGCTGCGCCGCGAAACGGCCATCGGCGACACCAGCGAACAATAATCAGAAATTGGGCGGCATCGTCGCCCAATTCCCTACAATTGGTTTTTTTGCGCCCAATTCTTGCCCCACTTCCACGCAACATTGTGAACAATTGGGTGACCTGCGGCCAGAATTGACCGCTTAGGGCGACAGCAAGCTGAAACACGGACTGGTATTGTATCGACGTTTGCTGCGCTCTCACGACGAGGATTGTGTTAATGACGAGCGCAACGCCGCAAAACGACGACACCGGCATTCTGGCCTGTACCATCAGCCGAGATGTCCAGAACTTCGACCTGTTGATCGAGGACATGGAAGCCGCTTTGGGCGAGCGCTGGGGTGACCTTGGCTTTGCCGAGGCCCTTGCCTTTTTCAGCCAGCCCGAAGCCGAGTCTCTTCAATTCGTGGCCCTGGCGATCGACGGTGAGGACGAGGATAATCTGACCTTGATGGGTGAGATCATCACCCAGGCCAAGGAAAAGAAGATCAAAGTTGTCCTGATTGCCGAGGACGTGACCCCCGCCGCTCTTCATCAGTTGCTACGCAAGGGGGCCGATGAATTCGTCCCCTACCCTCTTCCTGAGAACGAACTGCAGGAAGCGATCGACCGCATGAATGCGCCCGAACCTGTCGTGACTCCGCAACAGGTATCCGTCCCGCTGGCCTCAGGAGCTTCGAAAGAAGGCGCTTTGTTTGTTGTTCAGGGCTTGGCCGGCGGCGTCGGTGCAACGACTCTGGCCGTGAACCTGGCTTGGGAATTGGCCACCGTATCGCAAAAGGATGCACCCAAGGTCTGCCTGATCGATCTGGATCTGCAATACGGAACCATCTCGACCTATCTGGACCTGCCCCGCCGTGAAACCGTGTTCGAAATGCTGTCGGACACCGTGGCCATGGATGACGAAGTGTTTGGGCAGGCTCTGCAGACATTCGACGAAAAGCTGGATGTTCTGACGGCCCCGACCGACATGGTGCCTCTGGATATTCTCACGCACGAAGACATCCAGCGGGTGATCGACATGGCCCGCAAGCACTACGACTATGTCGTGGTCGACATGCCGAAAACGCTGGTGCACTGGTCCGAGACCGTTTTGCAGGCCGCGCATGTCTATTTTGCTCTGATCGAACTGGATATGCGGTCCGCTCAGAACGCGTTGCGTCTGAAACGCGCCCTTCAGGCCGAGGAATTGCCATTCAACAAGCTTCGCTTTGCGTTGAACCGCGCACCCAAGTTCACGGACCTGAGCGGCAAAAGCCGCGTCAAGCGCATGGGTGAAAGCCTGGGAATCTCGATCGACCTGCAGCTGCCGGATGGCGGCAAGCCGGTCATGCAAAGCGGCGACCATGGTCTGCCTTTGGCCAGCTCGGCCGGCAAGAACCCTCTTCGCCGCGAAATCGCAAAGCTTGCTCAATCCTTGCACAGCCTCGGCAGCAACAGCGCCGAAGCGGCATAACAAAGGCTATCAGGGGGAGAAACCGCCGTGTTCTCACGTTACAAGAAACCATCAGATGCGCAGCCGGTTGCGACCCCTTCACAAGCCCCCAAGGCCGCCGAAGCCCCAACTGCTCCGGCAGCGGCACCGTCGCCGTCCACCGCGATTGCCCGCAAACCGGTGGCCAAAACCGCGGCGGAAGCCAAGGGCAACGACCGCGAACGCAAGCGCAAGGAACGGCTGAGCGAAATCAAGATCGAGCTGCATCGGGAGCTTCTGGAAAACCTGAACCTGGCTGCACTGGAAAATGCAGCCGAAGCCGAATTGCGCACCGAAATCAGCGCGATCGCGAGCGAGGTTCTGGAAGCCAAGAATATCGTTCTCAATCGCGAAGACCGGACCCAGTTGAACAAGGAATTGTACGACGAAGTCACCGGTCTGGGTCCGCTTGAAACACTGCTTCAAGACGACTCGGTCAGCGATATTCTGGTCAACGGTCCGCATCAGATCTTTGTCGAACGGTTCGGCAAGCTCGAACTGAGCGACGTATCGTTCAAAGACGAAAAGCACCTGATGCGGATCATCGACAAGATCGTGTCCGCCGTTGGTCGCCGGGTCGATGAATCCAACCCCTATGTTGACGCCCGTCTGCGCGACGGGTCTCGTTTCAACGCCATGGTTCCACCGATCGCGGTGGATGGATCCCTGGTTTCCATCCGGAAATTCAAGAAAGACAAGCTCGGCATCGACGATCTGGTCAATTTCGGCGCGTTTACCGAAGAAATGGCCGCGTATCTTCAGGCCGCCGTCTCCACTCGTCTGAACATCATCGTGTCTGGTGGTACGGGTTCCGGTAAGACGACCACGCTCAACGCGCTGTCCAGCTTCATCGATGACGCAGAACGCATTCTGACCATCGAGGATACGGCTGAACTGCAGCTGCAGCAGACCCATGTGGGCCGGATGGAAAGCCGCCCGCCCAACGTGGAAGGCAAAGGCGAAGTCAGCCCGCGCGACTGTCTGAAAAATGCTCTGCGGATGCGCCCTGACCGCATCATCGTGGGCGAAACGCGCGGCGCCGAGGTGATCGACATGCTGCAGGCCATGAACACTGGCCACGACGGCTCGATGACCACGATCCACGCCAACTCGGCCCGTGACGGTATCTCGCGTCTTGAAAACATGATCGCGATGGCCGGGATCGAAATGCCTATCAAGGCCGTGCGCAGCCAGATTGCAAGCGCTGTGAACCTGATCGTCCAAGCCAGCCGTCTGCAGGATGGTTCGCGCCGCATGACCTCGATCACCGAGATCACCGGGATGGAAGGTGACGTAATCTCGATGCAGGAAATCTTTAAATTCCAACGTGTTGGCCTGACGCCCGACAATAAGATCATTGGTCATTTCACGGCCACCGGCGTTCGCAGCCACTATTCCGAACGGTTCCGTCTGTGGGGGTATGACCTGCCCGCATCGATCTACGAACCGACGACAATGTAGGAGATCAGGGCATGCAACTGCCAACCGAGGCGCTCATCTATGTCGCGATCTTCGTCGGGGTTCTGGCGCTGGTCGAAGGTATCTATCTGGTGGCTTTCGGCAAATCCATCAGCCTGAACAGCCGCGTCAATCGCCGTCTGGACATGATCGACAAAGGCGTCGGGCGCGAACAGGTTCTGGAGCAGCTGCGCAAGGAAATGCAGCAGCACATGAAGTCGCAGAGCATTCCGCTCTACTCGCTGTTGGCCGACAAGGCCCAGAAGGCGGCGATTGCCTTCAGCCCGCGGCAACTGGTCATGATCATGGCACTGGTGTCCGTGGTCGCGTTCATGGGCCTGAGCATCGGCACCAGAACCGACACAATCCTGCGGGCAGCTCTGTCGATCGCAATCGGTATCGGCGCTGTCTATGCCTGGGTCAATCACAAGGCCAAGAAGCGCATGGGCATGCTTGAAGAGCAGTTGCCCGATGCCGTGGAACTGATGGTGCGCTCACTTCGGGTCGGCAACCCGTTCGTTTCGACGATCCAGATCGTCGCGAACGAGGTGCAGGATCCGCTTGCGACCGAATTTGGCGTGATTGCCGACGAATGCGCCTATGGCCGTGACGTGGGCGAGGCGTTGAAGGACATGGCCGAACGGCTGGACATGCAGGATTTGCGCTTTCTCGCGGTCGCCGTTGGCATCCAGCAGCAGTCGGGCGGCAACCTGGCCGAGATCCTTGACGGGCTTGCCAAGGTGATCCGCGCACGGTTCCGTCTGTTCCGCAGGGTCAAGGCGATCACGGCCGAGGCGCAGTGGTCGGGCAAGTTCCTGTCGGGGTTCCCACTGTTTTGCCTGGTTTTCATTCTGGTCAAGGACCCCGGGTATTATGACTCGGTTCTGGACCACAAATGGTTCATTCCCGCCTGTTTTGTCGTGGGGATCATGCTGACGCTGAACCTGATCGTCATGCGCATTCTCACCAACATCAAGGTCTGAGGGCACGACCATGGAATTTCTGACCCAAATCAACGACATGCTGACGGATCAATTGGGCGAGTTCGGCCCGCTGATCGTCGTCGGCGTGCTGGGATTGTTCATGGTCCTGGTGACCATTCCGATCCTTTTGAACCAGCCGGAAGATCCCTTGAAAAAGCTGCAGCGTGCAAACGCTGCGCCTAAAAAGGAAAAGCGCGGCAAGAAGGATCAGTTGCGCAACTCAGGCCGGAACGAACAGCTTGAAAAGTTCGCGACCTTCCTCGAGCCGAAAGATGAAGAAGAATACTCGGCCATGGAGCTCAAGCTGCGCCAAGCTGGTTACCGTTCGAAAGATTCCGTTCGGTTCTTCCACTTTGCGCAATTTGCGTTGGGGATCACCGGGATCGTTTTGGGTGTTCTCCTGGTGACGGTGTTTTCAAACGGACAGGAATTTACCGGTCAGCAAATGATGATCCGCGTTCTGGTGCCGGGTGCCATCGGATACTACATTCCCAAATACTGGATCACGCGCCGGATCGAAGAGCGCAAAGAGAACATTATCGCGGGCTTTCCCGACACGCTTGACCTGATGCTGGTCTGCGTGGAAGCCGGTCAGTCTCTGGACCAGGCGATCGTGCGTGTGGCCGGCGAGATGAAGGCCTCCTACCCCGATATTGCGCAGGAATTCGAGATCGTCGCCTATGAGATGAAGGCCGGCAAAGAGAAAGATCAGGTTCTGCGCGATTTCGGGACGCGTTGCGGGGTCCAGGATGTGAGCTCTTTCGTGACGGTGATGATTCAATCGGCCACATTCGGTACGTCGATTGCCGACGCCCTGCGGGTTTATGCCGGCGAGATGCGCGACAAACGCGTCATGCGCGCCGAAGAAGCCGCGAACAAGTTGCCAACGAAAATGACCCTTGCCACAATGATGCTGACGGTGCCGCCGCTGCTGATCATTCTGGTCGGTCCCTCGGCAAAAGGCATCATGGAGTTCGGTAACAGAGGCCAATAAGCCCATGCCCTCATGCAACCGGTGCGCCCGCTTCGGGCTCCACCGCCTAATGATGGCCACCGCGGTTCTTGCCGTGGTGGCTTCGTGTACGGACCCAAGTCCTTCGAACGGGCCTTTTGCCCCCGGCGTCGACCCCAAAGGTGGGCCGATTGACGAAATTGCTGTCGGGAACCGATTGATGGCAGCCGGAGAATACGAACTGGCCATGGAATCGTTCACCCGCGCGGCCCTGACAGAGGGGATGAGCCCGGAAATCCTGACCTCGATCGGAACCGCCAATCTCGGCCTCAGGCGGCTGGGACAAGCCGAGCCCCTGTTGCGACAAGCGGTTGAAGAAGACCCGGATTGGTCGGTTGCGTGGAACAATCTCGGCGTTCTGCTGATGGAAAAAGGTGAGTATGCCGAGGCCGCGCAGGTCTTCCAAAGGGCCTATGCGCTGGACAATGGCGAAAGTGACGCAATCCGTGACAATCTTCGCTTAGCGCTCGCAAAAATGGAAAATCCTGTTAATAATACACCACAAGAACAAGAATATACGCTGGAGCAGCAAGGGAACGGAGCTTTCCTACTGCGGAAGAACCAGTAACAGAGGCAAGAGCAGTAAGGGACGCAAAAATGCGCCAACATTTCCTGATTCCGACAGTAGTCGTGTGCGGGCTGATCCTGTCTGCATGCGCAAAAGAATCCGAAGAGGAAAAGGTCGAACGTACGTTCCAGGAAGTGAACGTCATCGACGAGACGAACCTCAACGACGTGATGCTCAATGCGGCTGACCCGAACGAGGCAGTGACCTATTTCCGTGGAGCCGCCGGCAAGAATCCAGATCGGATCGATTTGCAGCGCGGCCTTGCCATTTCACTGACCCGGGCCAAGCGCAGCACCGAAGCATCGGCCGCCTGGAAGCGCGTGACCGCGATGTCCGGTGCAACAAACGCGGATCGCGTCGATTATGCGGACTCGTTGGTCCGGAGTGGTGATTGGAAGGCGGCAAAGGCAGCGCTGGACCAGATCCCCCCGACCTACGAGACGTTCAAACGGTATCGGCTTGAAGCCTTGGTGGCAGACGCCAGCAAGGACTGGAAGCGTGCGGACCAGTTCTATGAAACCGCGATCGGGCTGACCACACGGCCGGCCGGCGTGATGAACAACTGGGGGTATTCCAAGTTGACCCGCGGCCAATATTCAGAGGCCGAGCGCCTGTTCACCGAAGCCATCCGACAGGACAGTTCATTGTTCACCGCAAAGAACAACCTGGTTCTTGCCCGCTCGGCGCAAGGCAATTATTCCATGCCGGTGATCCCGATGTCCCAGACCGAACGTGCGGAACTCTTGAACACGATGGGCATCTCGGCCGTGAAGCGCGGTGACATCAACACTGCAAAGAACCTGTTCCGGGAAGCCATCGCCACCCATCCGCAGCATTTCGACGAAGCAGTTCGGTCGCTCCGCGCGCTCGAGGAAGCATAAGGCATGGCAATTCCTGCAGTGGCAGCCCTGTGGTTTCTACCATTTGTGCTGCCCATCTGTTTCTATGTCGCGTTCACCGACATGCGGGAAATGAAAATCAAGAACCATGCGGTTACAGCTCTGGCCTTGGTTTTTGTGGTGGTCGGGCTGATTGTGCTGCCACCTTGGTCGGGCGAATGGGTTGGGGCCAGCATCGGGCCTTTGCAGTTTTCTCTGCCGGTTTATGCTTGGCAGCTGTTCCATCTGGTGGTCGTGCTGTTTTTTGGCATTCTTCTCAATGCCGCCGGCGCCATGGGTGCGGGCGACGCCAAGTTCTGCGCGGCTGCGGCTCCGTTCGTTTGGGTTGGTGATTTCTTGCTAGTGATGGTGATTCTGATGGTCACGACGCTGGCCGCGTTTGCCACCCATCGGCTGGCCAAATACTCCCGCCTGCGCCAGATCGCCCCGAACTGGGAAAGCTGGGATCAGGGCAAGAAATTCCCCATGGGGCTGGCCTTGGGTGCGAGTCTTGGCATCTATTTGATTTTGGGCGCAATTAACGGCTCGTGAACCATCATGCCTGCGCCTTGCCCGCGCCTTGGTCCTGCCACAAAGCTGCGCCAGATTTTCCGCAAGTGGTCCGTTTCGGGGCCCAAGGATTGACAACTGGATAGACGAGCCGCGCTCATGAACATGCAGACCTCATCCGTTATGGCTCCTCCCGCCCCGAAGGGTCTGGGGGAAATGCAGCTTCCGCTGGTTATGATGCGGGACATCCTTCTGAAGACCGTTTTTCGCAAGAATGTGGACACGGTGAGCGAGATCGCCGCCTCGATCTGTCTGCCGAGTTCGGTGACGCAGGAATTGGTCGACATCGCCCGCGAACAGAAGCTGCTTGAGGCGACGGGGACATTGAACGCCAACAGCGGCAATGAAATGGGCTATCAGCTGACCGACGCCGGCAAGGCACGGGCTTTGGACGCGCTGAGCCAGTCCGAATACTTTGGCGCCATGCCCGTTCCGCTGGAGGTCTACCGCGAGCAGGTCAAACGGCAGTCGATCCGGAACATCCAAGTCACGCGCGATCAGCTGACCGGCGCCATGGGGCATCTTGTCCTGCCGGACAGCCTGCTTGACCACCTGGGCCCTGCGGTCAGCGCCGGTCGCTCGATCCTGATGTACGGCCCGCCGGGCAACGGTAAGTCTTCGATTTCCAACGGAATTCGGGATGCGTTGGGAGACAACGTCTTTGTTCCGTATGCCATCGAATATGCCGGTCAGGTGATCACCGTGTACGACCCGATCGTGCACACAGCGATCGAGCAAGAGGCTGACGACCCGAACAGCCTGCGCCGCCGCAAGCGGTTCGACACGCGGTACGTCCAATGTGAACGCCCTACGGTGGTCACGGGTGGTGAACTGTCGCTGAGCATGCTGGACCTGGTCTACAACCCCACGGCGCGCACCTATCAGGCGCCGCTGCAGCTGAAATCGACCGGCGGCATCTTCATCGTGGACGACCTTGGCCGCCAGGCCGAGCCGCCGCAGGCCCTGATCAACCGGTGGATCGTTCCGCTGGAAGAGGGCAAGGACATTCTGGGTCTTCAGTCGGGTGAAAAGTTCGAAGTTCCCTTCGACACACTGGTCATCTTCTCGACCAACTTTCACCCGAACGAGATCTTCGACCAGGCCGCGCTGCGCCGGATCTTCTTCAAGATCAAGATCGACGGCCCGAACCAGGAAAACTTCCTGAAGATCTTCGCCATGGTGGCCCGCAAGCGCGGCATTCCGTTGGACGAAGCCGCGCTGGTGCATCTTCTGAAAGTCAAATACCCGACCATCAACAATGTCTACGCGAACTATCAGCCGATCTTCCTGATCGACCAGATGATCTCGATCTGCGAGTTCGAGGGCATCCCCTATCAGATGAGCCCGGAATTGATCGACCGCGCCTGGGCGAACATGTTCGTCAAGGACGAGGAAATCGTTAAGTAAGACGGACCCAAACCGCATTCCGCTTTGACACCTGGCGGGCTAGTCTGCGCATATGACGCAGATTCCCGCCCGGATTGACGCTTGGTTTGCCGCCAAAGGTTGGTCCGTCCACCCGCACCAACAGGCTATGATCGACCGGGCACAGGCCCCTGCGACGCTGTTGATCGCGCCCACGGGCGGCGGCAAGACGATGGCCGGGTTCCTGCCCTCGCTGATCGAACTGGCCGATGGGCGGCACGCGGGGCTGCACACGATCTATGTCTCGCCGCTCAAGGCGTTGGCCGCCGACATCAAGCGCAACCTGCGCGGCCCGGCCGACGAGATGGGCTTGCCGATCCGGATCGAAGACCGCACCGGCGACACCACCCCCACCCAGAAGAAACGCCAGCGCGTGGACCCGCCGCATATCTTGCTGACGACCCCGGAAAGCTTGGCGCTGCTGGCGTCCTACGAAGATGCACCACGTATGTTTCAGGGCGTCCAGCGCGTGATCGTGGACGAGATACACGCGTTGGCCGACAGCAAGCGAGGCGACCAGTTGATGCTGGCGCTAGCCCGCCTTCAGACCCTGTGCCCCGATCTGCGGCGCGTGGGCCTGTCGGCCACAGTCGAGGACCCGGACGCCATCGCGCGCTTTCTGGCCCGCCACCCCGACCCTTGCGACATTGTTCTGGCCGACCCCGGCCCCGATCCCGATATCGCCATGTTGCAAACGGCCGAAATGCCGCCCTGGGCCGGGGGCGGCGCGGCCTATGCCATCCCGGCGGTGCTGGAGCAGGTCCGGCAGCACAAGACGACGCTGATTTTCCACAACACCCGCGCCCAGGCCGAGATCTTCTTTCACAACCTGTGGCTGGCCAATGACGAAGGCCTGCCCATCGGCATCCACCACGGCAGCCTCGACCGGCAACAGCGCGAACGGGTCGAGGCGGCGATGGTTCGTGGAGACCTGCGCGCCATCGTCTGCACCGGCAGCCTCGATCTGGGGATCGATTGGGGCGACGTGGATCTTGTGATCCAGATCGGCGCCCCCAAGAACGTCAAGCGCCTGGTCCAGCGGATCGGGCGGGCCAACCACCGCTACAACGCGCCGTCCAAGGCTCTGCTGGTGCCTGCCAACCGGTTCGAGGTGGTTGAATGCGTTGCCGCGCTGGAGGCCGCACGCGCACACGATCTGGACGGCGAGCCGCGCGGCCCCGGCCCGCGTGACGTCTTGTGCCAACACATCCTGATCGCGGCCTGCGCCGGGCCGTTCAATGCCGATACCCTGTATGCCGAGGTCACCTCGGCCGGTCCTTATGCCGATCTGTCTCGCGCAGCCTTCGATGCCTGTCTGGAGTTCTGCGCCACAGGTGGCTATGCGCTGCAGGCCTATGACCGCTGGCAGCGCCTGCAACAGCGCCCCGACGGGCGGTGGCAGCTGCGCGACCCTCGCGCGGCGCAGCGCATCCGTATGAACCTGGGCACGATCCAGGACAGCGATACACTGAAGGTCAGGCTGAAGCGGAACCGGGGCGGCAAACCCTTGGGCGAGGTCGAAGAGGCCTTTGCCGCATCGCTGACCCCGGGCGACACCTTCCTGATCGGCGGTCAGATCGTGCGCTATGAAGGGCTGCGCGAAACGGTTGTCGAGGTCACGCGCCGTGCGGACAAAAAGCCCAAGGTCGCCACCTTCTCGGGCACCAAATTCGCCACCTCGACCCAGCTGAGCGACCGCATCCTGAGGATGTTTGCACAGCCCGACTGGCCGCAGCTGCCCGAACATACGGGTGAATGGCTGGATCTGCAGCGTCGGATGTCGCGGCTGCCCGGGCGTGATCGGCTGTTGATCGAGAGCTTTCCCAATGACGGCCGCGAAAACCTGTGCGTTTACGGCTTTGCCGGACGCAACGCACAACAAACGCTGGGCCTGCTGCTGACCAAACGAATGGAGGAAACCGGGCTGGCCCCGCTGGGCTTTGTCGCGACCGACTATGCCACGCTGATCTGGGGTCTGGACGCGGTGAGCGACCCCAGCCCCTTGTTCCAGATCGAGGCCCTGCGCGACGGGTTGGACAACTGGCTGGGGGGCAATGCGGTGATGAAACGGACCTTCCGCGCCTCGGCCACCATCGCCGGGCTGATCGAGCGCAACACAGGTGGCCAACGCAAAAGCGGGCGGCAGGCGACCTTTTCGTCGGACATCCTGTACGACACGCTGCTGAAATACGACCCCGACCACCTGCTGATGCAGATCACCCGCGAAGAAGCCATGCGCGGGCTGGTCGATTTCGGACGGATCGAGGCCATGATTGCACGCATCGGAGAAAGGATCGATCTGATCCGGCTGGACCGGGTGTCACCGCTGGCGGCGCCGTTGCTGCTCGAGGTGGGAAAGGTCCCGGTCAAGGGCGTGGCCGAAGAGCGGCTGCTGGCCGAAGAAAGCGCCCGTTTGTTGCGCGACGCCGGCCTGGAACCCGCCTGAAGAAACGACTTGCAAATCACGCCCTGACAGGCAAAGAACGGACCATGAACAGCCTTGAATTTTCGTTTGCAGGTGCCCAGCTGCGCGCCATGGGATCGGGCGCCCTTTGGTGGCCTGCGCACGATCTTCTGTGTGTTTCGGACCTGCACTTGGGCAAGTCATCTCGGGTCGTTCGGCGGGGCGGACCGGCCCTGCCCCCTTATGACAACCGAGAGACACTGTCCCGGCTGGCCGCCGATCTTGACACGACCGGTGCCAAGACAGTGGTTTGCTTGGGGGACAGTTTCGATGATCTCGAAGCCTCGGAAAGGCTGAGCGACGCAGATCGGCTCGAGATTTCTGCGCTGCAAGCCGGGCGGCTCTGGATCTGGATAGAGGGCAACCACGACCCGGGTCCCGTCGCGCTGAGCGGCACCCATCTGGCCGAGTGGAGCCAAGACGTGCTGGTCTTCCGCCATATAGCGGAAACCGACGCGCAAGGCGAAGTTTCAGGCCATTTTCACCCCAAGGTCCGGCTCAATGCGCGGGGCCGCATGATTTCGCGCCCGGCCTTCTTGTTCGACAGGTGCCGGCTGATCATGCCGGCTTATGGAACATATACCGGAGGGTTGCGCAGCTCGGACACCGCGTTGTCTCAGTTGATGCAGCCGGACGCCCGCGCCATTCTGACGGGCCCACAGCCACAGCTGACGGCGATGCCGCGTTAGGCGACAGCTGGTTCAGATCACACCGTCTTCTTCCAGTTTGGGTTTGTACTTGCGGCTGACGGGAACCAGATCATCGTTCCGAAGGCGCAGGTAGGTCTTGCCGTCGTTTTTCTGGATTTCCAGAATGGCCGCGTCCGTAACCCAATGGGATCTGTGGGTACAATGGCCCGAAATCGGCTCCATCTCAGCAATCGCGTCAGTAAAGCGCGACCGGATCGTATAGGTTCCGCTGGTGGTTACCACATCAACGTAGTGATCCCGGACCGCTAGCCGCAGGATATCACCACGAAACCCATCCGGTAGGCGGCTCACCAAACGGGGTTGAGGTGCTTCGATGACCTCGTCGTTTTCAGGCGGGGCTTCGCCTTTGCTGACCAGAACCAGACCTGTGCTAAAAAGCACACCGTAAGTGCCAACCGCCAGCAAACCGGGGGCATCGTGGCCACTGGCAGCGTACAGGATCCACGTCAGGATCCACAGCGCAGGCGTGAACAATACAAGGATCACCAAGGCAAACGCCACGTCGCGGACCGTCAGTCCGACATGGTCCAGACGATCCTTCACCAACTGCCGAGACCCCCACGTTGCCACAACCGCCAAAATCATCACTCCTGCCCAGAACGCCAGACGTACGGAGAAGGGCAGATCCATTTCTCGGAACGGTGGAAAAGTATAGGCGAGCAACGGGATGAACAGAATACCGGCGACCACCCTCTGAGGCGTGCATTCTGCAATGAATGGGCTCAGTTTTGACAACATATCAAAATCAATGAGCAGCCTTCCGAGACCCAGCCCTTGTCCCTCAGACGCCCACTTGTTCACTTCGTAACCGGCTGGAAACTCAAGCTTATCACGAAATGTCAGACAATCAAACACGTTTGCGGCGTGCTGGCGGGGGTCGTTTCATCCCCACGTTGGCCCCGGGGCGGACGCTCCGCCCCAAGGCCGCCAGTGGTCAGGCCGTCAGGCCTTCGGGCTCGGGCAGGCCGTTCGACCGGCAACAGGCCGTCAGAGTGTTGGCCAACAGGCAGGCGATGGTCATCGGGCCAACACCACCGGGAACCGGTGTGATAGCGCCTGCGCGCTCGGCCGCGCTGGCATAATCCACGTCGCCGACCAGCTTGGTTTTTCCATCACGCTCGATCCGGTTGATGCCAACGTCGATGACGGTGGCGCCCTCCTTGATCCAGTCGCCAGGCACCATCTCGGGGCGGCCCACGGCGGCCACGACGATATCGGCGCGACGCACGACATCGGGCAAGTCCTTGGTACGGCTGTGCGCGATGGTCACGGTGCAGCTGTCACCCAGCAGCAATTGGGCCATCGGCTTACCCACGATGTTCGACCGGCCGATCACCACCGCATCCATGCCGGACAACGAGCCATGATGATCGCGCAGCATCATCAGGCAGCCCAACGGTGTGCAGGGGACCATGGATTTCTGACCGGTGCCCAACAGACCCACGTTCGAGATGTGGAACCCGTCGACATCCTTGGCCGGGTCGATCGAGTTGATCACCAAGTCCTCATTCAAATGTTTGGGCAGCGGAAGCTGGACCAGAATGCCATGCACCGCGGGATCGTTGTTCAGCTTCTCGATCAAGGCCAGCAGATCTGCCTCGGACGTGTCGGCATCCAGCTTGTGCTCGTATGAGTTCATGCCCACTTCTACAGTCATCTTGCCCTTGGAGCGGACATAGACCTGGCTGGCCGGATCTTCGCCGACCAGGACCACTGCCAGACCGGGGGTGATGCCGTTTTCTTCCTTGAGTTTTGCAACCTGATCGGCGACTTGCGCGCGGACCTTGGCCGCAAAGGCCTTGCCGTCGATGACTTGAGCTACCATCCTTTGATCCCTTCTTTCAAAAAGCGGATCGGGCGCGAAGGGCGCCCGGTCATTCAGTCAGGGCCGAGCACGTTCTCCTCGCGCGCAATCGACCAATCAATCAAGATGCGCCAAAGCCTTTCGGTCAGATCGGGGTCCATGCCCACCTCAACCGAGTTTGAACGCACCTTTTGCACCACATCCTCGACACGCTCGGGAATTCGGGCCGGCAGGCCCTCGCCCGGTTTCAATTCGGACGCGCGATCGATGTAGGTTGCGCGCGTCGCCAACAGTTCGATCAGTTGGCGGTCCAGCTTGTCGATCTGAACCCGCAATTCCTGCATGGAATGACAGTCCTGCGGTAGTGTCAGAGTGGGCATCGCAATCTCCTCATGGCCCGGGGATTCCCCGGACCACGAGATGTCTTATTCAGCGGCTTAGAACAAGCCCTCGATCTGACCTTCGTCGTTGAGGCGGATTGTCTCAGCCGCCGGTTTACGGGGCAGCCCGGGCATGGTCATGATCTCACCGCAGACCACCACGATAAAGCCAGCACCCGCCGACAGGCGCACCTCGCGCACCGGAACCGAGTGGCCGGTGGGCGCGCCGCGCAGCGACGGATCGGTCGAGAAGGAATACTGTGTCTTGGCCATGCAGACCGGCAGGTTGCCGTATCCGGCAGCTTCCCATTCCTTCAGCTGGTTGCGGATCTTGGCATCGGCCAGAACCTCGTCAGCGCGGTAGATGCGCTTGGCGATGGTCTCGATCTTTTCGAACAGGGACATTTCGTCAGGGTAGATCGGCGCAAAATTCGCGGTACCGGCATCAGCCAGTTCAACGACTTTTTTTGCCAGATCTGCAGATCCTTCCGAGCCCAGTTCCCAATGCCGCGACAGAACCGCCTCAACCCCATGTTCGGCGCAGTAGTCCTTGACCGCCTGAACCTCGGCATCGGTATCGGTGACAAAGTGGTTGATCGCCACGACGACCGGTACGCCGAACGATTTCACGTTTTCGATGTGGCGGCCCAGGTTGGCACAGCCCGACTTTACCGCGTCGACGTTTTCCGCGCCCAGATCGGCCTTGGCCACGCCGCCATTCATCTTCATCGCACGCACCGTGGCCACGATCACCACCGCCGACGGCGCGATGCCCGCCTTGCGGCACTTGATGTTCATGAACTTCTCGGCGCCCAGATCGGCCCCGAAACCAGCCTCGGTCACGACATAGTCGGCCACCTTCAGCGCGGTCTTGGTCGCAATGACCGAGTTGCAGCCATGCGCGATGTTGGCGAATGGGCCGCCATGCACGAAGGCCGGGTTGTTTTCCAGCGTCTGAACCAGGTTGGGCTGCATCGCGTCCTTCAGAAGAACGGTCATCGCGCCTTCGGCCTTGATGTCGCGGCAGTAAACCGGGGTCTTGTCGCGGCGGTAGGCCACGATAATGTCGCCCAGGCGCTTTTCAAGATCCTTCAGGTCGTTGGCCAAGCACAGGATCGCCATGACCTCGGACGCGACGGTGATGTCGAAACCTGCTTCACGCGGGAACCCGTTCGACACGCCCCCCAAAGAGGCCGTGATCTGGCGCAGGGCGCGGTCGTTCATGTCGACGACCCGGCGCCAAACGACGCGGCGGGTATCAATTTCCAGTTCGTTGCCCCAATAAATGTGGTTGTCGATCATCGCCGACAGCAGCGAGTGGGCCGAGGTGATGGCGTGGAAGTCACCGGTGAAGTGCAGGTTCATCTCTTCCATCGGAACGACCTGCGCATAGCCACCGCCCGCGGCTCCCCCCTTCATGCCGAAGTTCGGACCAAGCGAGGCCTCGCGGATACAGATCATCGCATTCTTGCCGATCCGGTTCAGGCCATCACCCAAACCGACGGTTGTGGTGGTCTTGCCCTCGCCCGCGGGCGTCGGGTTGATTGCAGTCACAAGGATCAGCTTGCCATCTTCGCGGTCCTGGACCGAGTTGATGAAATTCTGGCTTACCTTGGCCTTGTCATGGCCGTATGGCAGCAGGTCGTCGCTCGAGATGCCGATTTTTGCACCAATCTCCTGGATTGGCTTCTTGTTCGCCTCGCGAGCGATTTCAATGTCGGATTTGTAGCTCATTGGGCAAGATCCCTGATTGAATTCCGTGCAAAACCGACGCCGCGCGTCGGTGCTGTCAAATCCATACCGTTGTGTACGGTTTGAATGGATGTGGATTCCGACATTTTCAGGCCGCGAAACGGCGTAGGCCTTGTTCGGGCGTATCTAATCGGAAACCGCCGTCTGTTTTGGGTCCCATGCGCGCTGATCGGGGACGAACAGGGTCAGACTGTCTCCGAGCCTCAGAAGTCCCAGCCGTTCGACCCAAGCGGTCACCCCGCGCCGGCCCTGTGCGGCCGGTTTGAACCGGGCGCCGTGCCCCGGTGACTCTGCTTCGATTTCCCGTCCGGGCAGGACACAAGGGCGGTTCTCCATATCGACCGTCAGGGTCAATCCCGTATCCGCCTGCAGCCGTGACGAGGGCGGAACATGCGTGAAATCCGGAATGCCCTCGACAACGATACTTGCACCCAAAAGGGCCGGATCCAGCCGGTCCACGCCAATGTCAGAAGCAATGGCCGCCATTTCCTCGGCAGCCAGGATCGTCAGCTGTCGCACGTTGCGGATTTCGGTGCCTTCCGGGTACAGGTTCTTGACCCGCACGCAGGATGGTCGATTGAGCCCTTCATGGCGCGCGCCAATGTCGCCCGAGAACCCAAGGTCGAGCTGTGGCACCGGCTGAGCCCGCAGGGATTGCCCGGCGGGAACGTGGCCCAACCAGACGACCCGGGCCTTGAATTCGGTTTCACGCAGGACAGGCATGCCATTTCCTTTCGACAGCGGATCAAAGTTCGCTGCAGCCTAACGCTCGCTGCCCTGATGGAAAGGCCGAAAAGAAAAGACCCGGCTCTGGGGCCGGGTCTCTTGCATCATGCCGAAGGTTCAGGCTCCATCCCGCCCTCGGGCGGGGTCTTCTTGACCTTGGTCTTGGGAATCGCCGTCACGCTCGCGGCATTGCCGTGATCGGACTTGTCGCTTTCGTCGTCACTCTCATTCGGCGGTTCGCCATTCATGACGCGCTTGATTTCGTCACCCGTCAGAGTTTCGTATTCAAGCAGACCCTGAGCCAGACGCTCCCATTCTTCCTTGTGTTCGGTCAGGATCTGATGGGCGCGGTCATATCCCTGCTGGATCAGCCGTTTGACCTCTTCCTCGATCAGTTCCTTGGTATGGGCCGAAACCGAGAACCCGGCCGTGTTACCCTGATAGCCCTCATGCGCTTCGGCATAATCGATGTTGCCGACCTTGTCAGACATGCCCCAACGCATCACCATGGCCCGTGCAAGTTGGCTGGCCTGCATGATGTCACCGGCCGGGCCGTTCGAGACGTGGTCTTCACCGTACTTAATGACCTCAGCCGCCTTGCCCGCCATGGTCATGGCCAGCTTCTGCTCACATTCATCCCTGTGATAGTTCAGCTGGTCCATCTCGGGCAGGCTGACCACCATGCCCAGCGCGCCGCCCCGCGGAATGATCGTGGCCTTATAAACCGGATCGCACAGCGGCAGGGTCATACCGACGACGGCATGGCCGGCCTCGTGATAAGCGGTCTTTTCCTTCTGGTCCTGGGTCAGCACCATCGAGCGGCGCTCGGCCCCCATCATCACCTTGTCCTTGGCGTTCTCGAAGTCTTCCATGGTGACAAAACGCCGACCGACCCGCGCGGCCATCAACGCGGCTTCGTTCACCAGGTTGGCAAGGTCAGCCCCCGAGAAGCCGGGTGTGCCGCGCGCGATGATGCGCAGATCGACATCCGGGCCCAGAGGCGTCTTGCGGGCGTGAACCCCAAGAATCTTTTCGCGGCCCTTGATATCGGGGTTGCCGACGGTCACCTGACGGTCAAAGCGGCCCGGGCGCAGCAGCGCCGGGTCCAGCACGTCCTTGCGGTTGGTCGCGGCCAGGATGATGACGCCTTCGTTGGCTTCGAACCCGTCCATCTCGACCAGCAGCTGGTTCAGCGTCTGTTCGCGTTCGTCATTGCCGCCACCATATCCGGCACCACGATGGCGGCCCACGGCGTCAATCTCGTCGATGAAGACGATGCAAGGCGCGTTTTTCTTGGCCTGTTCGAACATGTCGCGCACGCGGGATGCACCCACACCCACGAACATCTCCACGAAGTCCGAACCCGAGATGGTGAAGAACGGCACGCCGGCCTCACCCGCAATCGCTCGGGCCAGCAGCGTCTTACCAGTACCCGGAGGGCCAACCAGCAGCGCACCTTTCGGGATCTTGCCGCCAAGGCGCGAGAATTTCTGCGGGTTGCGCAGGAATTCGACGATCTCTTCCAACTCTTCCTTGGCTTCGTCGATGCCCGCCACGTCGTCAAAGGTCACACGGCCGTGCTTTTCGGTCAGCATCTTGGCCTTGGACTTGCCAAAGCCCATGGCACCGCCTTTGCCGCCGCCCTGCATCCGGTTCATGAAATAGACCCAGACACCGATCAGCAACAGGAACGGCAGCAGCGTGATCAGGAACGACTGAAAGCCGGATTGCTGCTGCTTTTCTGCCCGCACGGGGATGTCTTTCTCGATAAGCAGCTTGGTAACTTCGGCATCACCGGGCTTGATCGTGACGAAATTCCCGCCGGAACTGGTTGTGTAACGGATCTGCTCACCATCCAGCGTCACGCCTTTTACGTCGCCTGCTTCGACGGCGCTTACGAAATCCGAATAGGTTTTTTCATTGCTCTGGAGGGTTCCTCCCGGTCCGCTGAACAGATTGAACAGTGCAAGGATCAACAGGAAGAGAACGACCCAGAAGGCTATATTGCGAGCGTTGCCCAAGAAAATTCTCCCAAAAGACATCGGCAGATGAGGCGCTGCCGGGTTGCCTCTTAAAATAGAGATGATTGAAGCAGGTTCAATGCGATAAAAAAGAAGCCGAAAACTCGGGGAATTTCGGGTCCATTTCAAACGTCCATCCGTTCAAAAAACCGGCAAATGGCGCAGACACGATTTGGTCGCCCAGCCAAACGGCGGGCGTGGCCATCAGCACCATGCGCGGCACCCCTGTCGCGCGCCAGTCGGGTACTTGTGGCAACCCGGTTTCGCCAAGCGTGCGGATCTGCGCTCCGGGCGTGTCCGGTCCTGTCGCGATCCAACGCCCGTCCCAGAGTTCGGCCGGTCGGGCCACGCATGCCGAAACGGCGGTCAGCTCTCTGCAAAACCACGAACTATTCCCGTCCGTAAGGATTTGACAACCGCTCAGCGTCGACGAACGTCCCGCAACAACGGCCTGTACGACCTGCTCGACTTTGCTTTGCCGAGGCGGGTACCCCGGACCGGAAATCCGCTGAAGGATACCGACCAAAAGCCGGCGCTGTATTTCTTCAGGTAGCGCAGCAAAACCGGCGCGATCCACACGCACCGCACAGGCTATCTCCTTCGCAACACGGCGGGCGGATTCCTGCGCAAAATGCTCAAGCGCCCGGTTCGCACGCCCGAGGTTCGCAGCAACACGGGACAAAGTTTCGGCCGTAATCCCCAAGCCGGACAGATGGCCCAACGCCTCGCGGGCCTTTATCCGGTCAAAGCGCAGGTCCTGATTCGAAGGGTCTTCGATCCATCGCACCCCTTCAGCCTGCAGGTAGTCCCGCAAAGCGGTGCGCGTTTCGCCCAGCAAAGGTCGCCAAAGCGTGACACCGTCCAGATCGCGCGCAAAAGACATGCCCGACAATCCACGCACGCCAGAGGCGCGCCCAAGACGCATCAACACGGTTTCCGCCTGATCATCTGCGGTATGGCCCAGAGCGACCGCGGGAATGTCCTGCAACACCGCCCAGTCCCGCAGCAGGCCGTAGCGCGCCTGCCGTGCCTGATCCTGCAGGTTTCCCGACCGGTCCCATCCCGTCCATTTCAGAGTGACATGGGACACGCCCAAATGTGCACATGTCTCGGAAACACTGGCCGCCTCGGCGGCCGCATCCGGCCTCAGGCCGTGGTCGACAGTGGCCGCAAACAGCCGAACATCTTCATCCAGGGCGATCCGGACCAAAAGATGCAGCAATGCAAGCGAGTCGCTTCCGCCGGACACGGCCACGCCCAGTCGCGACGGAAGCGTTTCAGGCAACAGCGCCCTGACGCGCTCCGGAAGGGTGTCGGCTGGTGAGCTCAAGAACAGCTCAGCGACGCCATTTCCTCGGTTGCCGTGGCCAAAAAGGCCGACGACGGGAACCGGACGCCGACTTCTCCAAGCGTGATACACGCTTGGTCTACCTGGCCCAACCGGCCCAATGCTGCCCCAAGTTCGTACAACGCCTCGGGGGCCACCGGCCCTTCGGAATCGCCAGTAAAGCTGGCAAGGAAAGCCCGGGCCGCTTCGCGGGTATCACCCAGCCCTTCCAGGGCCTGCCCTCGCCTCAGGTTGGCTTCGGGGGCCAGCGGGCTGCCGGGATACGCGCTGTCAAATTGCGCAAAAAGATCGGCCGCCGTCTGGAAATCTCCGTCCGCAAGGGCTTGCGACGCGGCATCAAAATCGGCTTGTTCACCTACGGCCAGTTCGACCTGGTCGCCGTCGGTGGCATCGCCGGGCGTCGTCACCGGAGCGGTGATGGCCGCTGTGTCGCTATCTCCACCCAATGTCGGTGTGTCTTCGCCGGTGAACTCGCAACCGGGTTCCAGCTCGCAGAGACGGAACTCCAGATCTCCGATCCGGTTGGTTCCGTCCGTCACGACATTCTGAACACGCTGATTCAGCTGCTCGGTCTGCCGTGTCAGCCTCTGCAACTCGGCCTCGATGGCGTCAACGCGTTCCAGAATCGAACTGCCGGACAGGTTCGGCGCGGGCGAGCCTGTCGTGGAAAACTCGCGCTTGAGCCGTTGGATCTCGACATGCAGCACCGTCAGCTCCTGGCGGATATCGGCCAGAGTCTGCTGATCCTGCGCTTGCGCGCCGCTGGCAAGGGTCAAAGCCGTCGCCAGAACCAATCCCGCAATTCTCATCCTGTTACCCCGTTGTGGATCCGGTCAGCACGGTGACCGCGCGGCGGTTCTTGGAATAGCATTCCTCGGTGCTGCAGATTTCGATCGGGCGCTCCTTGCCATAGCTGATCGTCTGCAGACGGTTTCCGGCCACACCGCGGGAAATCAGGTATTCCCGCGCGGCATTTGCCCGGCGGGCGCCCAGCGCAAGGTTGTATTCCCGCGTGCCCTGTTCATCCGCGTGACCTTCGATCGTCGCGACGTAGTCGGTGTTGGCCAACAGCCACTGGGCCTGCCCCTGAAGGATCGTCTGCGCCTCGGGCGAGAGCGTGGACTGATCCACGGCAAACAGGACCCGGTCACCGATCGCCTGCTGGAAATAGGCGGGCGAACGTGGGTCGCTGGGAGAACCCGGGACGATTGCGCCGTTGCCGCCGGCGCCACCGCCCAAAGCCGAGGGATCGTTGTTGGTACATGCGGCCACCAGCGCCAGCGCGCCCAGAGCCGCAAACTTGCTCAATACGTTCATTTCTGTTGCCTCTTGTCCCGTTTGTTTATTGACGTCTGTCTATCACAGCCAGCCTGCCTTGTGAACTTCGGCCGGACCGGCGGCTCCTTAATTCAACAGTGGCCCCCACGACGGGTCACTGCCACCGTCCGGGGTGCGTACGGGGCGCAGGTTTCGGCCCGAAATGTCGACCGAGTAAAGGGTCGAACGCCCGCTGGCGCCCTGTGTTTCCCGCGCAAACATGATGACCCGGCCATTGGGCGACCATGTGGGCCCCTCGTCCAGGAACGAGGCGGTCAACAGCCGCTCCTCGCTACCGTCCAGTCGCATCACACCGATATGGAACCGGCCCTTGTTCTGCTTGGTAAACGCCACCAGATCTCCGCGTGGTGACCAGACCGGTGTTCCATAGCGTCCCTGGCCAAAGCTGATGCGGGTCGCCTCACCGCCATTTGCCGGCATGATGTACAGCTGAGGGCTGCCGGAACGGTCGCTCTCGAACACGATCCGCGATCCGTCGGGCGAATAGCTGGGCGCGGTTTCAATTGCGGGCGTGTTGGTCAGGCGCACGCTCTGCCCGGACGCCAGATCCATTTTCCAAAGATCCGTATTGCCGCCCTGCGTCAGCGAATAGACGATCGAGCGGCCATCCGGCGAAAAGCGTGGCGAGAAACTCATCGTACCTTCCTGAGTCTGCAATTCCTGCCGCTTGACCCGGCCAACATCCAGAACGTAAATCCGCGGCCGGCCGCTTTCATAGCTGGTGTAGAGCAGCCGGTCGCCCGTTGGCGAAAAGCGCGGGGCCAGAACGATCGCGGCACTGTCGGTCAGGTACTGAACATTCGCCCCGTCATAATCCATGATGGCCAGCCGCTTGCGGCGCTGATCCTTTGGGCCGGTTTCCGAGACAAAAGCCACACGGCTGTCGAAATAGCCTCCTTCACCGGTGATGCGGCTGTAGACCTGATCGGCCACCTTGTGCGCCATTCGGCGCCAGCCCTCGGTCGTACCGGCAAATTGCAGGCCGTTGCCCAATTCCTGACCCGAGAATACATCCCAGACCCGGAACCGGACGGACAGGGTGTTGCCCGAGACATTCACCGCGCCGGTGACCAGCGCATCGGCATTGATCGCCTTCCAATCCGCAAATTGGACCGGCGCTTCGAAACTGCTGACACGGCTGATGAACGCATCCGGCGAAATCTCACGGAACAGGCCGGTTCCGGTCAGGTCCTCGGCGATGACGCGGCTGATGTCAGCCGCAAACTGGCTGGCCGCCGGACTGTCCGGTACAAAGCTGGGCACCGCAAACGGCAAAGGTTCGATAATGCCTTCATCCAATTCCAGCCGAAGTGGGCCGGTTTGCGCAGACACGGGGGCCGACAGAAGGGTCAGGCCAACGAAGAGGCTGGTCAGAAGTTTCATCATTTGATCCGCATCCTCTCGGGATTGAAGGTGATCTCAATATCCTTCCAATGCTCGTATTTGTCAGCAGGAAGGTCATATCCTTTTGCTCCGCAGCGCAAAATCGCACGCCGGGCGGCCTCGTATGCCTGTTTTGCGGCCCCGTCCGAGCCGCCGGAGCTATCCAGAAGCTGCAGGCTGCCGGGAACGATCGAGCCGTCGCGGTTCAGTGAGAAACCGACCACCACAACGGTCTTGAGCGCATCGGTCGACAACGAGCCCACATTCCAGCACCGCGAAACAGCCAGACGCATCGCATCCTTTTCACCGCCGGTGAGAGGCGGGCCGGACGGCTCGGACGCACCGCCCAAGGCCTCGGCCAACGCGTCATTGATCGCGGCCTCGTCCGGTTCCGCAGCCTGTTCGGCCGGCTCAGCGGTCGCGGTCTGTTCGGTTTCCGCAGGCTTGGGCCGATTGGGCCGGACCCGGGGACGCGGCGAGCTTTGTGGCGACAGGTCCTTGGCTTCTTCCGCCTCGGTCACGATCTGGTCGGTGGCTTCCTCGGGCGCGGTCTGGTCTTGCTGCTCCTGCTGGATCTCAGCACCTTCATCCAGCGAAACCGCCGGTGTTTCGATATCGTCCGGCTTTGCGTCCAGTGGCGGAGGAGCGATGGGTTCGGGGGCGACCTTGTCCGCTGGGCGCGGCTGGGACTCGGGCAGCGCTGGCAAAACCGCAACCTCGGGTTCCGGTTCATCCAGTACCGGAGGCTGCTCGATCACTTCGGGTTCAGGTGGAGCCTCAACTGCCTCGGGTTGCGGCTCGGGCTCCGGTTCAGGTGGCGTGACCGGCTCGGGGCGCGGCTGTTCTTCCGCAGACGGCTCCGGCACTTCGGGCGCCGGGGGTTGTACGACCGGATCTTCCAATGCGTTGGGGGGCGTCGGAACTTCGGGCGCATCGCTTTGCGCCGTCAGGGCAGCGAATTGCTCAGCCGAAACCACCGACACCTCCTGCACAGCAAAAGGCAGCGGCTCGGACCGGAACGTGCCGCCGAACAGGGCCCATCCGATCAATGTCACATGGGCAATCGCCGAAATCTTGGTGCCGGTATCCACCGCGCAGCCTCACTCTCCGCCCGCGTCCAGCGCCGGCCCGCCAGTATCGGTGACAAGGCCCACATTCGAAAACCCGCCGGCATTCAACGCACCCATGACCTGCATGACCTGCGCATAAGGAATGGCGCCATCGGCCCGCAGGTAGACGCGGTCGCTGCTGCGCTCGGCAGCAATGGCGCGCAACTTGCCGATCAACTCGTCGCGGGTCACCTCGGTGGTCTGGATCTGAACCCGCCCGTCGGCTGTTAGCGTGACGGTCAACGGTTCCTCGTTGTCGCCCGGCAGAGCGCTGGCGGCAGTTTTGGGCAGATCAACCTCGACCCCCACGGTCATCAGCGGAGCCGCGACCATGAAGATGATCAGCAGCACCAACATCACGTCGACAAAGGGTGTGACGTTGATTTCACCCATCGGCTGCGCACGCCCGCGCCGCCGTCCTCGGCGTCGTCCGTTGCCGCCAGACGATTGCTGGATCGCCGCACCCATGTCAGCTGTCCAACTGGCGGGACAGAATGGTTGCGAATTCGTCGGCAAAAGCCTCATATCCGCCAACGATGCGATCGCTGTCCGCGCTAAGTTTGTTGTAGAAGATTACGGCCGGAATTGCGGCCAAAAGGCCAAGACCGGTCGCCAGCAAAGCTTCGGCGATGCCCGGTGCCACGACGGCCAGGTTTGTGTTCTGCTGTTCGGCGATTTCGATGAAGGCGTTCATGATTCCCCAGACCGTACCGAACAGGCCGATGAAGGGCGCAGTCGAACCCACGGTCGCAAGGATCGAAAGACCCTTTTGCAAACCCTCGGCTTCTTTGGCGATGGCCACATCCATCGAACGATCGATCCGGGCCTGAGCGCCAGCTATGAGCCCTCCGTCGGCGCGGTGCGAGCGGCGCCACTCGATCATGCCGGCTGCGAAGATCTTTTCGGAACTGCCATCCGGCTGCGTTCCGATTTGTTCAAACAGCTCGTCCAGCGGGTTGCCCGACCAGAACGCCTCGTCGAACACCTGCGCTTCGCGTCGTGCGCTGCGATAGGTGATGAGCTTTTGAATGATGATCGACCATGACCAGAAGGATGCGACCACAAGGATCAGCATCACCACTTTCACGATGAATGTCGCACGGGCGAACAGCCCCCACATGGAGAAATCGATCTCCTGCGCCAGCGCCAGCGTTTCAGCTTCCATGAACCTGCTCTTTGTTTTGCCTGACAGCCGTTGATTGGCCTTGTTTTGCCAAACGCTAGCGTAGTTAGGGGCAAATTGCCAACAGAACCACAGGGGCTGAGCAAATTGTTACAGCAATGCGCGAATCTCTGCCGGGAGCCGGATCGGCCGGCCATCCTGATTGACGCAAACGGCCGTCACGGTCGCGCGGAAGACTTCGGTCTCGCCGCGCCGGATGAGTTGAGCCATGGTCAGTCGCACGCCGGAAATCGCGACGACCTCGGTTTCGACCAGCAACTCGTCATCGAACCGCGCAGACGCCAGATAGTCGGCCTCGACCCTCCGCACGACCCAGATGATACCAGCCTCGCGCATTGCGTTCTGGTCATTGCCCAGGTTGCGCACCCAATCCGACCGGGCGCGCTCGATATAGCGCAAATAGTTGGCGTGATAGACCACGCCCCCCATGTCGGTGTCCTCGTAGTAGACGCGGACGGGAAAGACATGCTTCATTGCGTCGGCTCCATGCGTGCGAACAGCCGCAGCGCGTGGGACGGGTCCCGGGCCACCGCCGGCAAAACCGGATCATAGGCGGCGCGGATCAGCGCGGCAATATCGGGCCGCAGGATCGTCGTGTCTCCCGCCACGGCCAGGGGCGAGCGCTCTCGGAAGGCTGTGTCCGACCACAAAAGAACGGTCTGAACAACCTGCGACAAGGCCAGCGTTTCAGCCGATACTTTCGACAGCGCCCGGTCCATCCTCACAAAGACAAACGCAGCACGGATCGCGCCGTCCGGATCGAACCTGAATGCTCGATACTGGTTGGCTCCGCCAGCATCGAGCCGTTCGACCAGCGGCGCGAGGTCCGGGATCAGCCGGTCAAGGTCGGGTACCTCAAGCAGCTCGGCCCAATCGCGAAAAAAGAACACCATGCAGTTGGCCCCCAACTCGGGGTCGGTCTCGGCCATCTTGTGGCCGGCCAGTGCAACCACCGCCTCGAACGCGCCTTTGACCGTTGCTAGCGTCTTGTCTTCCACACCAAATACGATCGGCACGATGGGCCGTCCCCAACGTGCGAAAAGATAGCTCCCGTCCGCGCGAAAAAACAACTCGGCAACACCCTCAGGCGTCATTGGCAATTCCCTCTTTTTTCAACCTCGGGGCCGTTGTTTACTATCGTAAACAACGATATGCCCGCGACAAACGCCATGTTGCCCGGGCGTTACCGACACTACCAGACCAGACGGTCTCGGCCATATCTGACAAGGACGAAACATCGGCCCAATGCTTTCCTGGATCAGAAGAAAACCGCCACAGCACAAAGGTCGGCTAACTCCTGAATTTGACCGCGTCTACCATTATCACATCAGAAAAACAGCCGGCTCTTCGTTGAATGCGGCGTTCCTATCGGCGTTCGCCGGCAAGCGTGTGACAGTGAAAGCTCTTGCGGGCGCCCCCAAACACCGAATTGCCGGCGAGATCGGGCCTGCGGTCGGCTGGTACGAGCGGCTGATCAAGTCGGGCAGCTTTGCTTACGCGTTGCACATTCGCCGTTCCATTCACTGAAGGTGCCCGCCAAGACCTGCACATTTACAGTGTTCCGCGATCCGGTCGAGCGGGCCTACAGCCACTTTTTGATGCTGAAAGGGTATATCGAAAACGGCGTCGATCACCCCTGCCTGGCATCCGAAGGCGATTAGGCGAGTGGCGACTTTGCCGATTTCATCGCATCCGCTGACCGCAATCACCTGCTGCGTCAGCTTTATATGTTCAGCGAAAACTTCGACGTGGACGAGGCTGTCGAGGCTGTGTCCTCTCTAGATCAAGTCGGTTTCTTTCACGAACTCGGCAATTTTCTTGAAAGCGCCCAGGCGTTGTTCTCGGTGGATTTGCCTATGCGCCACGAAAATAGGTCGTTGTCACGCAAGAAGCTGTCTGCGGAAGAGTTGGCCGCATTCCGTCCTCATTTCGAACCTGAGTACGAGATGCTGACGAATATCCGCGAGCGTAGCGGCTGATCTACAATCGTCAGCCAAACAGGTCACTCTGCCCCTTGGGCGCAGCCATGCCCAGATGCGTCCAGGCCTTCTGCGCCAGCATCCGGCCGCGCGGCGTGCGTTGGATCAGGCCTTGTTGCAGCAGATAGGGCTCGATTACTTCCTCCAGCGAGTCGCGGCTTTCGGACAGGGCGGCCGACAGGGTCTCGATCCCTACCGGACCTCCGCCGTAGTTCTCGGCGATCAGTTTCAGATAGCGGCGGTCGGCCCCATCCAGACCCAGATTGTCAACGCCCAGCCGCGTCAGCGCACCATCGGCCAGCTCGCGCGTGATGCGACCGTCGCCCTCGACGATGGCGAAATCCACGACCCGCCGCAGCAGCCGCCCGGCGATACGGGGGGTGCCCCGCGACCGGCGCGCGATCTCGCGGGCTCCATCGTCCTCGGCCGGCGCGCCCAGCTTGCGGGCGTTGCGGGTGACGATCTCGTGCAGCTCGTCCTCGGTGTAGAATTGCAGCCGCGTGGGAATACCGAACCGATCGCGCAGCGGGGTGGTCAGCAGGCCCATCCGCGTGGTCGCCCCGACCAGGGTAAAGGGCTGCAGCTCGATCCGCACGGTACGGGCCGCGGGCCCCTCGCCGATCACCAGATCCAGCTCGAAATCCTCCATCGCCGGGTACAGAACCTCTTCCACCGCCGGATTCAGGCGGTGGATCTCGTCGATGAACAGCACGTCGCGCTCTTCGAGATTGGTCAGGATCGCCGCAAGATCCCCGGCCTTGGCCAGAACCGGCCCCGAGGTCATGCGGAAGTTCACTCCAAGCTCGCGCGCCATGATCTGCGCCAGCGTCGTCTTGCCCAAGCCCGGAGGGCCGTGGAACAGCGTGTGGTCCATCGCCTCGTTCCGCTGGCGGGCCGACTGGATGAAGATGCGCAGATTGGCCCGGGCCTCGGCCTGGCCGATGAATTCGTCCAGCCCCTGCGGGCGCAAGGCGCGGTCGTTGTCCTCAGGCAGAGGCTGCGGGCGCAGGGTCGGGTCGGCATCAACCATTCATTCAGCCTTTCGGAGCCAGCAGTTTCAACGCCGCGCGGATCAATTCGGCCTCACCGGCATCGGGCAGGTTGGCGGCGGCCTCGGCGACGGCAGAGGCGGCCTCGGACGGACCATAGCCCAGGTTTGACAGCGCCGACAAAGCACCCGCCGACGCCGCACCCGCGCCGGGTTTCGGGGCCCGCACCGGGGCCGGCGCCGGGTCTGCGGGTTCAACCACCTCGGCCACGGGGCCGTCCATCGCTTCGGTTACCGTGCCGCCCATCGCCATGACGCCGGGCGCCTTGTCTTTCAGGTCCAGCACGATGCGCTGCGCGGTCTTGGGCCCGACACCCTTGGCCGCCTTCACCGCACCCCAATCGCCCAGCGCGATGGCCCGGCTGACCCCGTCCGGCCCCAGCGCGCCCAGAATGGCCAGCGACACCTTGGCCCCCACCCCTTGAACCGAGCAGAGCAGCCGGTGCCATTCTTTCTCGACCAGAGACAGAAAGCCGTAAAGCTGCATCAGGTCCTCGCGCACCACCAGATCGGTGTACAGCGAGACCGCCTCGCCCACCCCGGGCAGGGCTGCCATGGTCCTGTCCGAGCAATAGACGATGTAGCCGACCCCGCGCACGTCGATCAGAAGATGATCCGCCGCGCGGTAGTCGATGCGTCCGGTCAGCTTGCCGATCATGTGGCCACCTGCTTGATGCGCGCCTGCGGCGTCGCACCGTAGAACGCATGACAGATCGCGATCGCCAGCGCATCCGCCGCATCGGCCCCCTTGGGCTGGCACCCCGGCAGTTGAAGTTTGACCATGTGCAGAACCTGCTCCTTCTCGGCGTGCCCTACGCCCACCACGGTTTTCTTGACCCGGTTGGGCGCGTATTCGCCCACCGGCAACCCGGCCTGCGCCAAGGTCAGCAACGCCACTCCGCGCGCCTGACCCAGCTTCAGCGTCCCGGCGCCGTCCTTGTTGACGAAGGTCTGTTCGATGGCTGCCTGGTCGGGCTGATGTTCGGCGATCACCTCGACGATCTGGTTGTGCAGCGACAAAAGCCGCTCACCCAGATCATCCCCGTCGGATTTGCAAAGGCCGTTGGCAACATGGCTCAGCCGGCTGCCATGTGATTCGATGACGCCCCATCCCAGGGTTCGCAGCCCCGGATCAATGCCCAGAATTCGCATGTTGTGCCTCGGCCTGCTCGGGTTTTCATTGTCTTTTCTCTCGATTAGCACGAAGCGTGAACATTTTCCAAGAAAATTGATCCGGCGACCAAATGCGACACACCTGTTCCGTCCGCGACAATTCGGACGCATTGCGACCCCAGAAAGTCTGAAACCGACACATTCCCAAAGCAGTTTTCACCAATAATTTAAGGGACTTTCATCATTTTCGAAGCATTGCAAAAACTGCATAGGACACATGCAATTTCAGCACTTGCAAGGTCAATCCGACATCACTAACTGGCCCGAGAATTCGACATTCAAACGTCAACACTGAACAGAAGGAAGCAGGATATGGCTGCAATTGACACAACCCGCGCCTCGATTGGCTCGTTTGGCCTTGTCGGCCGTATCGGCGCCTTTCTGGCATCCGTCGTGAGCGCCGTTGTCGCCTGGAACGACGCACGCGTGACGCGCAATGCATTGAACGGTCTGAGCAACCGTGAACTGGAAGATATCGGCCTGTGCCGCGGTGACATCGACGAAGTCGCTGCTGGCCGCCGCCGTCTGTACTGAAACCACCCGCTCTCGCCCCTATCCTCCCTCGGGGCAGCACAGAAACACCGCGGACCGAATGGTACGCGGTGTTTTTGTCTTTTGAAGGCTCTTTAGGAGAGAGAGTTCAGTAGAGAATCTTGTTCAGCTGTGTCGACAGGGCCTGCGACAATGGATCGATCTGCATGATCCACGCGCCCGCCTGTTCAACCGATGTCCCTTCGTTCAGGGCATCCACCCGGTACTGGTATCCGGTCGGACCGAGATTGGATAGCAGGAACGCTTTGAAAGCAAAAAATCCGCACAGGCACAGCAACAGAACCTTGGCCGGAACCGCCGAGCGTACCCGCTGGGGTTTCATGACGACCAGACCATCTTTGCGCATAGTCGCGCGATAGCCACGGCTCATCTTGTTGTGTTTCTTTGTCAGCCGATGAACGCGCTGATCGAATTCAAGTTGTTTTCCTGTCATGGCAGCCTCCAAAAACCGCCCCCCAAATTCATTGGATGACGGTAGAAAGAGAATGCGTCAAAACCGTGGCAAAAATCCACAAAACTCCTGCAAATGGTCTAATTTGCGCCCTGTTTGGTTAAGACTAGCGTCGTCCATTCACCAATCATTGACCGATCCATCGTATTGAACCCGTTTCGTGCATAAACCGATTCCACTTCGTCGGCCTGCTCGTTGAGGATTCCCGACAGGATCGCATGTCCGCCTCCGCGCAGATTCTGCGCGATCTCCGGCGCAAGGGCCACCAGCGGTCCCTTCAGAATGTTGGCGAAAATCAGATCGTAAGGCGCCGCCGCCTGGAGGTCGGGATGGTCAAATCCGGCAGCCTCGACACAACGGACGGCCCCGGCCATGCCGTTGGCCTTCAGGTTGGCCTCGGCTACGTCGACGGCGACCTGATCAATGTCGCTGGCCAGGATGTCACCGTCCCAGACCCGCGCCGCCGCCATCGCCAACACCGCCGTACCGCAGCCGATATCGGCGACCTTGCCGGCCTCGAACCCAGCCTCAATCAGCTTGTCCAGCGCCCGCAGACATCCCAGCGTCGTTCCGTGGTGCCCGGTGCCAAAGGCCATCGCCGCCTCAATCAGCAGCGGGATGCGTCCCTCGGGCAGCTTGTCGGCGTCATGGCTGCCATAGACGAAAAACCGCCCGGCTTCGACCGGGGCCAGCTCGCGCCGGACATGGGCGACCCAGTCGGTTTCCGGCAGTTCCGACACCACGAAGGGCTTGGCCTCGAAGGCCGCCGCCAGCAGGGCCAGGGCGGCCTCGTCAGGGCTTTCGGTGAAATAGCCGCCGACCTCCCACAGGCCCGAGCCGTCCTCGACCTCGAAGACGCCCACGCCGGTGGGTTCGGGATCCAGACGCTCCATCGCTTCGCCCAGGCTTTCGGCTGCGGCTTTGCCTTTCAGGGTGGTCAGGGCGGTGAACGTGGGCATGGGAACCTCCTGCAGAAACCGCCTTTGCGCCTAGGGCCGTCAGCCGCCGAGGTCAAGCGTCCCGGGTGTCATTCGGCCGGTGCGGGGGCGTATTTCGAAAAGATGGTCTCGTTCCCCGGCTCGGGGTGGCGCGGGATCAGCAGCGACAGCGCCAGAGAGATCAGCGCCATGCCGGCCGCCAGACCGAACACCGCCCCCGGCGACACGACCCACAACAGCCCCAGCAGCGCCGGCAGGAACACCGCCGCGATGTGGTTGATGGTGAAGGCCACCGCCGCGGTGGGGGCAATATCGGCCGGGTCGGCGATTTTCTGGAAATAGGTCTTGAGCGCCAAAGCAAGCGCGAACAGCACATGATCGATGACATAGAGAATAGCCGCCAGCAGCACGCCCCAGCCGAACCAGTAGATGCCGCCATAGGCCGCAAACACGATGGCAAGGCCCAGATACTCGAAGATCAGCGTGCGCCGCTCGCCAAAGACCGCGACGGCCTTGCCCAGCAAAGGGGCTGCGGCCATGTTGATGATCAGGTTGATGAGGTACAGGCTGGTCAGGTGATGCACTTCAAAGCCAAAGCGCTCGACCATCATGAACCCAGCGAACACGACGAAGATCTGCCGCCGCGCGCCTGCCATGAACTGCAGCGCGTAATACAGCCAGTAGCGCCGGCGCAGCACGATCTTCTTAGTCTGCGGTGTCGGCGCATCGAATTGCGGATAGGCGATCAGGCAGAAAAACGCCAGCACCGCGGTCAGCCCACCAGCCGCCATGAAGACCGTGTTGTAGGACAGATCGAACCGGTCCCAGGTCAGCACGATCAGCCCATAGACCACCAGCGTCGAGGCCGATCCCATCGCCACCAGCCAGCCCAGCACCTGCGGGGCGCGGTCCTTGGGCAGCCATTGCAGCTGAAGCGACTGATTCACCGTTTCGTAGTAGTGAAACCCGATCGAGCTGAACAGGGTCACGAACAGCAGCCCGCCGAGGCTGGGAAACCATGCCGTCACTGCCGTGGCCACACCCAGCAGCACCAGCGAAATCATGGCCAGCACCTGCTCGCGCACGAAAATTATCACCGCGATCACGCCCACGGCCAGAAAGCCCGGGATTTCACGCACCGTGTGCAGCAGGCCGATGTCTGCCCCGTCGAAATCCGCGACTTCGATCACAAAGTTGTTCAGCAGCGCGCTCCATGCATTGAAGGCGATCGGCATTGTCAGCGCCATCACGAACAGCAACGTGACGGGGCGGCGCCAGAACGGCAGGCTCTGGGCCTGGGACAGGGGCATCGGTTTCAGCATGAGAGTTCTCTACGCCCAATCCGCCCGGCTGGCGAGAGGAAATCCCCCGTGCACATCGGGTCTGCGCTGATGCAGGGTCAGTAGAAACTCTGCGGGTCGATATCGACAGTCAGGCGGATGTCGCCCTTCAGGCGCAGCGGTGCGATCCAGCGGGCGATGGCGTCCTGGATGGGCGCCCCCTTGGGCGCCTTGACCAGCAGCCGCACCCGGTGCCGCCCGCGGATACGGGCAATCGGTGCCGGGGCAGGCCCAAAGACCTGTGCCCCGATCTGCCGCAGCGGCGCGTCATTGCGCGCCAATACGTTGCCGATGTCAAAGACGGGCCCGACCTCGGGGCCGGACAGCACGATCCCCGCCATCCGGCCATAGGGCGGCACCCCGGCCGCCTGACGCCCGGCGGCCTCAGCCCGCCAGAACCCTTCCTCGTCCCCCGACAGGATCGCGCGGATCACCGGGTGTTCGGGCTGAAAGGTCTGCAGCAGCGCCGCCCCCGGCTTGTCGGCCCTCCCGGCCCGGCCCGCCACCTGCCGCATCAGTTGAAAGGTCCGCTCAGCCGCGCGCAGGTCGGACCCGTGCAGGCCCAGATCCGAGTCGATCACCCCGACCAGCGTCAGGTTCGGGAAATTGTGCCCCTTGGCCACCAGCTGCGTACCGATGACGATATCTGCGTCGCCCTCGGCGATCTCTTCGATCTTGGCCTTCAGCGCCCGGGCCGAGCCGAACAGGTCAGAACTGAGCATGGCGATGCGGGCGTCGGGAAAGGTCGCCTCGGCCTCTTCGGCCAGACGTTCGATGCCGGGGCCGACCGGGGCCAGCTTGCCCTCGACCTCGCAGGCGGGGCAGGCCTCGGGCATGGGCTTGGTCTCGCCGCACTGGTGGCACATCAGACGTCTGAGGAACCGGTGTTCGACCATGCGCGCATCGCAGTGGTCGCAGGCGATCTGTTCACCGCAGGCCCGGCACAGCGTCACCGGCGCATATCCCCGGCGGTTTATGAACAGCAGCGACTGTTCGCCCTTCTCGATGCGCGCCTGCACCGCCTGGCGCAGGCTGGGGGAAATCCAGGTGCCTGGCTGCATCTTCTCCGCACGCATGTCGATGGTCTTCATGTCCGGCAGCACCGCCGCCCCAAAGCGCGAGGTCAGGTCCAGCCGGTCGTACTTGCCGGCTTCGGCATTGGCCCAGCTTTCCAGCGACGGCGTGGCACTTGCCAAGATCACGCGCGACCCGCAGATCGCCGCCCGCAGCACCGCCATGTCGCGCGCATTGTAATGCACGCCGTCTTCCTGCTTGTACGAGGTGTCGTGTTCCTCATCCACTACGATCAGGCCCAGATCGCGGAACGGAAGGAACAACGCCGACCGCGCGCCCACCACCATCTGCGCATCGCCCTGCCCGACCATGCGCCAGACACGGCGGCGTTCAGTCATCGTGGCACCGGAATGCCATTCGGCCGGGCGCGCGCCGAACCGCTCCTCGACCCGTGTCAGAAACTCGGCAGTCAGGGCAATCTCGGGCAGCAGCACCAACGCCTGCCGGCCCATGCGCAGCGCTTCGGCCACGGCTTCAAGGTAAACCTCGGTCTTGCCCGACCCGGTCACGCCCTTCAGCAGCGTTGTGCCATAGGTTCCGCTGCGCAGTGCGGCCCGCAACGTGTCGGCGGCAGCGGTCTGATCGGGGGTCAGCGCCTTGCCGGGCCGGTCCGGGTCCAGCGTCGGATAAGGCAGGTCGCGCGGGCTGTCCTCCTCGCGCACGGCGCCCTGCTTGACCAGACCTTTGACGACCGACGACGTGACCCCGGCCATCTCGGCCAGTTCTTTCAGGGTAAAGGCCAGCCCGCCATAGTCACGCAGCACCTCCAGCACTCGGGCCCGGGCATCGGTCATGCGGTCAGGCGTGCCGCTGCCCAGCCGATAGATCTTGCGCATCGACAGCGGGTCGCCCAGCCCGGGCGCGCGGGTGGCCAGCCGCAGCATGGCCGGCATCGGCGTCAGCGTGTAGTCGGCCGCGCGCTGCAGGAACAGGCGCATCTCTTCGCGCATGGGCGCCACGTCCAGCACCCGGATGACCGAGCGGATCTTGCTGCGGTCGAAATCGCCGCGCCCCGCGCCCCAAACCACGCCCAGAACCTTGCGCGGGCCCAGCGGCACCTCGACGAAGGCCCCCAGGAAACACCCCCCCTCGGGCGCCTTGTAATCCAACGTCCGGTCCAGCGGCTGGGTCGTTAGAACCGCCACCAGCTCACCTTGGTCGAAATGCACCGGGTCGCTCAATGCGCGCCTTTCTTCAGCAGGGGTTTCAGCACGGGTCTCTTTGAGGTAAAGGCATCCGCGAGCAAGGCCAACCCATCAAAGGACTGCCCCGATGAAATTCTTCGTAGACACAGCCGAAATCGACGCCATCGCCGAATTGAACGACCTGGGCATGGTGGACGGTGTCACCACCAACCCCTCGCTGATCCTGAAATCGGGTCGCGACATTCTGGAAGTGACCAAGGAAATCTGCGACCTGGTCGATGGCCCGGTTTCCGCCGAAGTCGTCGCCACCGAAGCCGAGGACATGATCGCCGAAGGCCGCAAGCTGGCGCAGATCGCACCGAACATCGCCGTCAAGGTGCCGCTGACCTGGGCCGGTCTGAAAACCTGCAAGACGCTCAGCGACGAAGGCCAGATGGTCAACGTCACCCTGTGCTTCTCGGTCAATCAGGCACTTCTGGCAGCCAAGGCCGGCGCGACCTTCATTTCGCCCTTCATCGGACGGCTGGACGACATCAACCTCGACGGTATGGACCTGATCGCCGACATCCGTCAGGTCTATGACAACTACGGGTTCGAAACCGAAATCCTCGCCGCCTCGATCCGCAGCGTAAACCATGTGGCCGACAGCGCCCGCATCGGCGCCGACGTGATCACCGCCCCGCCTGCCGTGATCAAGAAGCTGGCTGATCACCCGCTGACCGACAAAGGGCTCGAGGCCTTCCTGTCGGATTGGGCCAAGACCGGTCAGAAGATTCTGTGATCCATTGATCCCATGTACAACCGCGCGGCCCCGACTGGGGCCGCGCCTGGCCCAACTTCAGTGGGCCTGATCTTTGATCAGACGCCTGCAGGCGGGAGCCACGCCCCCACACACGGCGCCTAATCCACCTAAACGTGCATTTTTCCCAAGGTATTTCCGGGCACCCGTGCTATAACGCCCCCAACAAAAAAAGACCGGACAGGATATGAGCAGCAATCCCAAACTCGAGGACAACCTCCGCGCCGCGATTCTGGCCGAGCCGGACGCCGTACTGGACGACAAGGATCTGATGCAGGCGCTGGTCGCCGCGAACGAACGCGCCCGCGGAGACAACATAATCGACCTGCGCGGAATCGCCATGCAACGGCTTGAGGCACGGCTGGACCGGCTGGAGGACACTCACCGCTCGGTCATCGCTGCCGCCTACGAGAACCTCGCCGGAACCAACCAGGTTCACCGAGCCATCCTGCGCCTTCTTGAGCCGACGGAATTCGAGGACTTCCTGCGCGTGCTGGGTACGGAAGTTGCCGAAATCCTCCGCGTCGACCGCATCACGCTGGTCCTGGAAACAACGTTGGTCCAACAGGACCCAAGCATCGACCGGCTGGACGGTGTTTTGGCCGTGGCGGAACCGGGTTTCGTACAATCCTACATGGACAACGCTCCGAACCACCCCGCGCGCGAGGTTGTCCTGCGCGAAATTCGCCAACCCAACCGCAGAGTGCACGGGGATCAGCTGGACCAGCTGCAATCTGAGGCATGTATGCAGCTGGATCTCGGCAAAGGGCGTCTGCCGGGCATGATTGTCATGGGCGCGCGCGACCCAAGGCACTTCTCGCCTCAATTGGGCACTGATCTGCTGGCCTTTTTCGCAGGCGTATTCGAACGGTCGATGCGCCACTGGCTGTCGTGAGCCTGATCTCTCCAGCCTGCCGCGATGCGTTGCAGTTGTGGCTGGAGGGGTTGACCGCTTTGGCGGGCCGTTCGGAAAACACCATCAATGCCTATCGCGGGGATGTCTCGGATTTCCTGTCTTTCATGACTTTGCATCACAGCGAACGGCAGGGGCTGGCGGCGCTCGAGCGCATCACCGTTTCGGACATGCGGGCCTGGATGGCACATCAACGCGAATCCGGTGTCGGGGCGCGGTCACTGGCGCGAAAACTGTCCGCCGTCAAAAGCTTCTATCGCTGGCTGGCTGAACGCGAGGGGTTCGAGCCCACCGCCGTCCTGTCCACCCGCGCCCCGAAATACACCAAGAAACTGCCGCGCCCTCTGGCCGAAGACGCCGCCCGCGCCATGATCGAGACGGTCGAGCTGCAATCCGGGTCAGATTGGGTTGCCGCCCGCGACGTTGCCGTCGTGACCCTGCTGTATGGCTGCGGCCTTCGCATTTCCGAAGCCCTGTCCCTGACCGGAGCGGACGCGCCCCTGCCCAACACGCTGAGAATTGTCGGCAAGGGTGACAAGGAAAGGATCGTTCCGGTCATACCCGCTGCGCGTCAGGCAGTCGACCGATACCTGGAATTGTGCCCACATCCCCAAAGCCCAACCGCCCCATTGTTCCGCGGCGTACGGGGCAAGGCCCTGAGTCCAAGGGCAATTCAGGGCGTCATGGCCAAAGCGCGCATGCAGCTGGGTCTTCCGGCAACGGCCACTCCACACGCGATGCGGCACAGCTTTGCCACCCATCTTCTGTCGGCCGGCGGAGACCTCCGGGCCATTCAGGAACTGCTGGGTCACGCGTCCCTTTCGACCACCCAGGCCTATACAGCGGTCGACACCGCGCGCCTCATGGAGGTGTACAACCGCGCGCAC
Source organism: Ruegeria sp. SAZA006 (assembly GCF_059613465.1). NCBI lineage: Bacteria > Pseudomonadati > Pseudomonadota > Alphaproteobacteria > Rhodobacterales > Roseobacteraceae > Ruegeria > Ruegeria sp. SAZA006. Next base: position 63,892 of record NZ_JBXWSO010000004.1, on the reverse strand, counting down.
CCCAAAGCCTGAGACGCGGCGGAATTGCAGCAACCAAATTTCGGTGCTGATACCGCTGGCTTTTTGCTTTGCATCTCGGGCGCGCATCGTACATGACACGGGTCATGACACTCAGATTCAAAGCCTTAGCCGTTCACCTGTTTACCGCGACCGGAGCCGTATTTGCGATGCTGGCCATGCTGGCCGCGGTCGAGGAAAAGTGGAGCCTGATGTTTCTGTGGCTGGTCGTTTCGTTCATCGTCGACGGAATCGACGGCCCCTTGGCGCGGCACTATCACGTCAAAAAGAACGCGCCCGAGTTCGACGGTGTCCTGCTGGACCTGATCATCGACTATCTGACCTACGTCTTCATTCCGGCCTACGCGCTGTTCAAATCCGGCTTGATGGACGGCTGGACCGGTTGGTTCGCGATCATCGTCATCACCTTCGCCAGCGCGATGTATTTTGCCGACACGCGTATGAAAACAAAGGACAATTCCTTTTCCGGTTTTCCCGGTTGTTGGAACATGGTCGTGGTGGTGATCTTTGCGCTAAAGCCCGACTTCTGGTTCAGCCTCGTCCTTGTGGCGCTGCTGGCCGTTGCAATGTTTCTGCCCCTGAAATTCATTCACCCCGTGCGCACGGAACGCTGGCGCAACCTGTCCCTGCCCATGGCCTTCGCCTGGACATTTTTCGCCGGATGGGCCGCTTGGGTGGATTTTCACCCGCAAAGCTGGGCGCATTGGGGTCTGGTGGTGACCAGCCTGTACCTGGTCTCGGCAGGGATCGCCCAGCAAATCATGCCGCCGAGCCGCGACTGAGACGCGGCCCGAACGGGCGCAAATCACAGGTCAGAGAATTTCCCGGATCTCGAACTCGGTGCCATTGTGGGTGAAGACGTCCCCCTTGCGCATTCCGGCCATGGCCAGATAGATCGGGCTTTGGGTTGAAATCCCCATATATGTTTCGCCGTCCACGTCGAACTTGGTGGTCGATACGCAGACGACGAAATGCCGATCCCCCAGCCAGACTACGGCGCCCGGCTGCACGGTATCCGTCAGGCTGAAATCGGTGTTTTCGATCACGTCAATCTTGGCATGGTGCGCATGCACCGGCCCGTCAAACGCTGCGGCCAGATCTGCGCTTTCGCGCGATGCCGCGATATCATCCTTGTCGTGGCCTTCCCGGTCATCCAATTTGGACTCTTTCTGAAAGGCATCGTGGTGCGCCTGCGCCGTCGCCAACTCCTGTGCCTCCAACGCCATCAATTGGTCAATGATGGCCTTCTTCCGGGCGGCGGGGTCAATTTTCGCAGTCATGAATTGCAGTCCTTCGGGTTCGAAAACTGTCTCAGGTTGGGACGCTTTGCAAAAGATTGCAACCGGATTCCGGTGGTCAGATCAGCAGACTGGCAGCGCCCTCGTGACGCAACAGGGCAACCTTGCCCTCAACCCCGCCCTGCCCCGAGAACCCGCCAAGCCCGCTTGCCGCCAGAACGCGGTGACATGGAATGATCACCGGGATCGGGTTGGCACCACAGGCCTGCCCGACAGCTTGCGCCGGACACCCAAGATCCTGCGCGATATCACCGTAGGTCCGTGTGTCACCGAAAGGAATCGCGGACATCAAGTCGCAGACCTGCTTCTGGAACTCGGACCCAACGACACGCAGCGGCAAGTCGAACTTTTGCAACCGGCCCTCGGCATAGGCCCTGATTTGCAACCCCGCTTCGATCAGCAGCGGGGTCCTCTCACCCGTTGTGTGACCGTCCCACACCAGACTGGTGATGGCACCGTCCTCTTCTTCTATCCCAAGGCATCCGAACTGGGTTTCCACTGCAATCATCGGCATGGGCGCAGAGTTTCAGATCAGCGGGTGCGTCGCAAGCCGCAAGAAAAACCCCCGCGCGATGGCGGGGGTTTCAGGGATCATTTTCAGCTCAGCGCCGTATCGCATCGGCCGCAGACGCCGGGGTGGGCGTGACGTCCCACATCCGGCAGGATCTTCCAGCAGCGCTGGCATTTGGCCCCTTCGGCCTTTTCGAACACGACGCCGACGCCCTCGATCTCGGGCAGGCGGAACGCCTCGGCCGGGGCCGGGTCGGCGGTGACGGTCAGGCCCGAAGTGATGCAAAGGTCATCCACGTCGAAGGTCGCCAGCAGGTCGCGGGTTTCGGCATCCTCGACATGCACGACCGGCGCGGCTTCGAGGCTGGAGCCGATAACCTTGTCGCGGCGCTGCACTTCCAGCGCGGCGGTCACCGCACGGCGCACACGGCGGATCTTGGCCATGTTTTCTTCGAGAGCGGGATCGCGCCAATCGGTGGGCGTGTCGGGGAAGTCGACCAGATGCACCGAGCTGTCCTCGCCCGGGAACCGCTCGAGCCAGACCTCTTCCATCGTGAAGACCAGAACCGGCGCCAGCCAGGTGGTCAGTCGGTGGAACAGGATATCCAGCACCGTGCGCGCGGCCCGGCGGCGCGGGGTGTCGCCATCGCAATACAGCGCATCCTTGCGCACGTCGAAATAGAAGGCCGACAGGTCAACGGTGGCAAAGTTGAACACCGCGCTGAACACGCCCTGGAAGTCGAACGCAGCATAGCCCTTGCGGACCTGCTCGTCCAACTCGGCCAGGCGGCTGAGTACCCAGCGTTCCAGACGCGGCATCTCGGCCGGGTCGATCCGGTCGGCCTCGGTGAAGTCAGCCAGCGAACCCAGCATGAAGCGCATCGTGTTGCGCAGCCGGCGATAGCTGTCGGCGACCCCTTTCAGGATTTCCGGCCCGATCCGCTGGTCGGCGGTATAGTCGGTCTGGGCCACCCACAGGCGCAGGATGTCGGCACCGTATTGCTTGACGACCTCTTCCGGCACGATGGTATTGCCGAGCGATTTGGACATCTTGTTGCCCTTCTCGTCCAGCGTGAACCCGTGCGTGACCACGTTGCGATACGGTGCGCGGCCGATCGTGCCACAGGCCTGCAACATCGAGGAATGGAACCATCCGCGGTGCTGGTCGGTGCCCTCCATGTAGACATCGGCAATGCCGTCGTCGGTGCCATCTTCACGGTCGCGCAGAACGAACGCATGGGTCGAGCCCGAGTCGAACCACACATCCAGTACGTCGAACACCTGGTCATAGTCGTCGGGGTTCACGATACCGTCCAGAACCTGCTGTTTGAACCCGTCAGTGTACCAGACATCGGCACCGTGTTCTTCGAACGCGGCCTTGATGCGGGTGTTCACATCCGCGTTGCGCAGCAGATAGTCCGCGTCGGTGGGCAGAGCGCCCTTCTTGGTGAAGCACGTGAGTGGCACACCCCAGGCACGCTGGCGCGACAGAACCCAGTCGGGGCGCGCCTCGATCATCGAATACAGGCGGTTGCGGCCCGACGGCGGCGTCCACTTCACCAGTTCGTCGATCGAGCGCAGGGCGCGTTCGCGGATAGTGCCGCCCATTTCGTCCATGCCGTCGTCCAGCTTGCGGTCGACGGACACGAACCATTGCGGCGTGTTGCGATAGATGATCGGCGCCTTGGACCGCCACGAATGCGGATAGCTGTGCTTGATCTTGCCGCGCGCCAGCAACCCGCCGACCTCGGCCAGCTTGTCGATCACGGCCTTGTTCGCGTCGCCCTCGCCGCCCTTGCGCGACAGGATGTACTTGCCGCCGAAGAACGGCATGTCAGAGCGGAAGCTGCCGTCGTCCATCACGTTGTAGGTGATGACCTGCTCAAGCATGCCCAGATCGCGGTACAGCTCGAACTCCTCCATCCCGTGCGAGGGCGCGCAATGGACGAAACCGGTGCCTTCGGTATCGGTCACGAAATCGGCCGCGCGGAAATCGCGGATGTCGTCCCATTCGCCGTTGGACCCTTCGGCCCCTGCCAGCGGGTGCTGCAGCTGGATCTTGGCCAGATCGTCCTGGGTGACGTCACACAGGCGGCGGTACATGGTGTCGTCCAGTCGCGCCCGCGCGAACACGTCGGCGGCCAGATTGTCGGCCAGCAGGTAGCGGTCACCGATCCGGGCCCAGCATTCCTCGGGGCGGCCGGTCACTTCGTACAGCCCGTACGAGATGTCCTTGCCATACACCACGGCCTTGTTCGACGGCATGGTCCAGGGCGTCGTGGTCCAGATCACCACATAGGCGTTGTCCAGCGTGGTGTCGCCGGTGTCCACCACCTTGAACTTCACCCAGATGGTGAAGCTTTCCTTGTCGTGATACTCGACCTCGGCCTCGGCCAGGGCGGTCTTTTCGATCGGCGACCACATCACCGGTTTCGAGCCCTGATACAGCGTTCCGTTCATCAGGAACTTCATGAACTCGTCCGCGATCACCGCCTCGGCGTGATAGTCCATGGTGATGTAGGGATCGGCCCAGTTGCCGGCGATGCCCAGACGCTTGAACTCTTCGCGCTGGATGTCGATCCAGCCCTCGGCGAACTTGCGGCATTCCTGGCGGAAGTCGATGACCGGAACCTCGTCCTTGTTCTTGCCCTTCTTGCGGTACTGTTCCTCGATCTTCCATTCGATCGGCAGGCCGTGACAGTCCCAGCCGGGCACATAGCGCGCATCAAAGCCCATCATCTGATGCGACCGCACGATCATGTCCTTGATCGTCTTGTTCAACGCGTGGCCGATATGCAGGTGCCCGTTGGCATAGGGCGGGCCGTCATGCAGTGTGAAGGGCTTGCGACCCTGTTTGTCGCGCAGGCGGTCATAGACGCCAATCTTCTCCCAGCGGTCCAGCCATGCGGGCTCGCGCTTGGGCAGGCCGGCGCGCATGGGGAATTCGGTTCGGGGCAGGTTCAGCGTGTCTTTGTAGTCGGGTGTCTGGGTCGTGTCGGCGCACATGGAGAGGCGTCCCTTGGATGATCTTGGCGTGTTTGGATCGAAGCGGTCGGTGCGATGAACTCAAGCACCTTTGCCCGGCGTCTCGGAAACTCAGAGCGCCGGGGAAATAATTCGAATGATAATGGCCAGAACGTCTTGCATGGCCGGGCTTATAGGCCGCTTGCGTCTATTGGTCCAGAGCTTCCGGCCCCTGCGGCGAATGGCGCAGCTTGGCCCAGCGGTTCAGCCATGCAAGACCCGCCAGCGCCAGCCCCAAGGCCAGCAACGAAAACACCCGGATCAGACCGCCCAGCCCCGAGATGTCGATCAGGAACACCTTGGCCACCGCCAGCCCTATCACCGCCAGCCCGGCTTTGCGCATTACGTCCGACCGACGCGCCAGCGACTGATAGAACAGCGCCGCTCCGATCACCAGCAGGGCGAGCGTGTAGGAATAAAGCTCGGGCTGGGATACGCCGTTGCCTTCATACATTCCTGCCGCGCCCTGCCAGAAATGCCGGATGGTCAGGCCCAGCCACAAGGCGCCCAGCGCAATGGTCACCCCCTGACAGGCCAGCCGCAACTGCGCCGGCATCGTGGGGATCCGCCACGCGGACAGGCCGATGACGAGGGCCGGCAGCAGATAGGCAATGGCCAGCGTGTTCACGATCGGAGGCCCCAGAACAGGATCTGCCCCAAAACGCAAAACAGGGTTGGCCACTGTCGCAGCCAGCGCCAGCCACAACAGGCCATGCGCGGCAAAGAACACGCCCAGTGCGACCCGAACCCAATTCAGTCGCCCGCCCAGCGCAAAGCGCTGCACCTGCGCAAAGGCCAGCAGCAGCCAAATGGCCGACAGCAGGCCCAGCCCCCAATGGCTGTCGTCGGCACCGCCCTCGCCCAGCCCTTCCAGCCAGCGCAACAGCAGCAGAGACACCAGAACGCCGCCCGTCGCCCACGCTGCGCTGTCCAGCATGACATTGGCGACCGGGCGGTCCAACGGGCGCAGCATCCACCATGCGGCAAGATAGCCTGCAACCGCAGCCCCATAGACCAGCGCCATTTCCACAACCGGCGCGTGCAGCGCCCAGTCCAGGCCTGGATTCAGGATCAGTCGGAACGTGACGGTGACGACTCCGGCCCAGATGAACCAGCTCATCGGTGGCAGGTTGAACCGCCGGTCCAGCGCTGCCGCCGCGATGATCGTGACCACGAAAGCGATGGTCAGCGCCGCCGAGCTGAGCACGATCACGCAGCCGAAGGTCAAGCAGGACAAGGCCGACAGCGTGGCCAAAGCCGGACGCATCCGGGCCTCGCCATCCACGCGGGCAAAGCGCTCGGCCAGTACCACCATCAGCGCCGCAAGCGCGACCGCATGCAAGGCCCAGGGGTAGGCGCCGATCACGCTGGCAGGACGCCAGCCAAGCTCAAGCGCGATGGCCAGCGCCGGGGCGTACAGCGCGGCGGCAGCGGCCCAGACCAGCGGGTACCGTCCACCCCGGAACGACCGCCATGCCGCCAGAAGAGAGATCATCGCGCCCAACGCAACCAGCAAGGTCACGGCCAACGGAAAAGCAGCCTCGGGCGTTTCGGAATAGGTCTGCCAGAACCCACGCGCCACCGCGCCGCCATCAAATCCATGCGTGAACACGAAACCACCCAGACCCACGGCGGGCAGCGCGGTCATGTCCTGCAGGGCCGGCGCGTCCTTGGCCCAGATCAGCAGGGCAAACGTCAGGCCCGCCAGCAGGATCACACCCAGCCAGAACTCACCGCTCGAATCCGCCCATTGCAGTGCCAGAATGGCCGAGCTTGCCAGCACCGCCCCAAAGGCCAGGCGCGTCGGAAATTCGGGCCACGGACCCCTCGCTTTTCTGACAAGGATTTCGCTGAACATCGCGCCGTCATGATCGGGCCAGATCCGGCGCACGGGAATGGCAATGGCGATCACGGCAACGGCGGCCACGTAGACGAGGAAAGCCGGTTCCGTGATCGGCGAACCCATCACCAGCAAAAGGCCCGCCAAATAGGCGCCCACCAGCGACATCACCGACACCCAGGCCCAGCGCCGCACCGTGTCGATCCCTAGCCCCAGCCCGGTGATCACGAAGAAATATACGTACAGCCAAGACGGGTCAGCCGAGCCGCCACCCACGACGAATGGCGCGGCAAAGGCGCCGATCAACCCGATCGCCGCCAGCAGCGGGCCGTGGAACCAGCCAAGTACCAGCCCGACTAGAGCGATGGCGATCATGCCTGCCAAGGCCGCCTCGGGGCCGATCAAGTCATAGAGCTGACGCGCCGCCAGCACACCGCCGAACAGCGTGACCAGCCCCGCGCCGGAAAATACCGAAGGCAGGTAGGCGGTGGCCGACGACTCGTCATCGCCATACCGACGCCGCACAATTTCACCCGCCACGATCAGCAGCGCGCCGAAGCCCAGGGCCGCCAACACGCGCGCGGTAGGCGGCAGCAAACCGTTCTCGACCCCGTATTGCACGAGGAAGATCCCCGCCAGCGCCAGCGACAGAGCGGATACGGCATAGAACCAGTTCTCGCGCAGCCACGCGCCCAGATCGTCGAACCGCTCGGCGCGGAACACCACTGCCGCCGGAGGCGATGCACTCTCAGTAACAGCTGCCGACTCTTCAGGGTCAGGCCGTTGGTCCGGCGTCGGTGGGCTTTCCTGTTTCGGTGAACCCCAAGGGGCCGGCCGCGGTTCAGGCGTCGGCGCTTCGATTGGCGCGGACTGCGTCTTTGGTGGCCGCTCCGCGTCCGGTTGCTGCTCGGCACCCAACCGACTCTCCAACTGCTCGACCCGCCGCCGCAGACGGGCATGGCCGACCAGCAAGACGACAATAGATACCGGCATCGCCAAAACGACCAAGCCAACAAGAACAAGCAGAGATTCCAAACCGCACCTCCGGGCAAATCTGCATTACAGGCTATCCTGTGCAGGCGCGGTAAGACAGTCGGGAAATCCCTAATGGTTTCAGCCTGTTGCGATCTGACGCCAGTGATCTAAGGATGGAACAGAGACCCGACGAGATAGGCAATTGCCGCCGCCGCTCCACCAATCGCCAGCGTCTCAAGCCCCGAGCGCCACCAAGGCGCCAGCGACCACCGGCTTTTCATCGCGCCGATGGCAAAGAACACGCCCAGCGTCATCAGGACCGAGGCTGGAAACGCGCCCTCGACACCCAACAGGAACGGCACGAGCGGGACCATGCCGGCCACGACAAAGGCCGCGAACGTGGCCGCTGCGGCCTTGAGCGGATGCGGATCGACGCTGCCCAGCCCGTATTCGCCCTCGATCATCAGGTTGATCCAGGTGTCACGATCCGCGGTGATCGCGTCGGTTGCCTGTTCCAGCACCCGGCCTGACAAGCCCTTGCGGGACAGGATCTCCAGCACTTCGCCGCGCTCGCCGTCGGGGTAGAGGCGGATGTGGCGCTCTTCGATGGCGCGGATCCGGCGGATATTGTCCAACTCGGCCTTGGTCCCCGAGTAATTGCCCGCCGCCATCGAGAACCCGTCAGCCAGCACGTTTGCCAAACCCAAAGCCACTATGACGAAGGGCGACAGCCCAGCCCCGGCGACGCCTGCCACGATGGCCAGCGTGGTCACCGATCCGTCGATCCCGCCATATACCACGTCACGCAGGACCCCGCGCCCGGGTGGGGCGTCGATCCGGTCTGCGATTTCCTGTTGGGTGTGGCCGTGATCCGCCATGGCTGGTCTCCCTTCCAAGAGATTGTGCCCTGCGTGGCGGCCCGATGGCTTTGCGGCAGATCAACCCTTGGAAAACAGCCCGCCCAGCGCGCGCGAAACCATGCCGCGGGTCGACGGCCTGTGCCGGTCCGAGAAGGGCAGCGGGCGGCAGACCTCCATCGCAGCCACGCCGACGCGGGCGCTGAGGGCGCCGTTGACCAGTCCTTCGCCAAAGCGGCGCGACAGCTTGCTGAGGACCGACCCGCCCAGAACCGGTTCGAGCAGGTCGTCACCCACGGCCACCGCACCGGTGGCCACCAGGTGAACGAACACCGCACGGGTCAACCGCCAGCCCCCCAGAAACCCGGCCCGCCCGCCATAGATCTCGGCAATCCGGCGGATCATCCGCAGCGAGGCCAGCAGCGCCGTCGCCACATCTGCCAGCGCCAGCGGAACCAGCGCCGTCACGGTCGCGACCTGGCGCGCGGCGGCCTCGACCTCGCGGCTGGCGGCTGCGTCCAGCGGGGCCAGCAATTCGTCCTCGACCAGTCCCAGCAGGCCCGAGGCGTCGAACTGTTCCTCAATCCGTTCGGCCAGACGGTCGCGGCCCCAGCGCGTATCCTCGCGCCCGCGATAGAACGCGATCAGGCGCTGCGTCACGGCCCGGGCCTGCGCCAGATCGGCATCGGCCAGCGCGGCATCGGCGGCGCGGCGCATCCCGTCCACCCGCGACAGCCGGCCCAGCGCGGCCAGTTCGCGCAGCGCGATCAGCAGGGCCACCAGCACCAGCGCGCAGATCAGGCCGGTCACGATCCAACCCAGCACCGGAACGCTGGCGATCAACGAGGTGGCAAAGTTCCATGCGGCGACAGAGACCGCCGCCCCCACGACCGCCAACGCCAGCCCCCAGAACCACCGGCCCAGAACCGATGGCTTGCGCGCGGCCAGTCGTGCCGCGGCCTGCATCGCCTGCCCCTGGGGCGGCGCGATATCCGGTACCGGCGCGGCCTTCGATACGTCGGCGGCCGGGGCATCCTCGTCAAGCTCGATCAGAACCGGACCCTTGGCCATGCATCACTCCTTCCGTCGCCAGACGAACCGAATGTCCGGCAGCTGTTCATCATTGTCGGCCCCGTCGCTGCGCGCCACTTCGACAAAGCCGTGCCGTTGGTAGAACCGGCACGCGCCCGTGTTGGCCTGAAACGCATACAGCGCCAGTTCGCGGCGACCTGCCTTGGCGCTGTCCAGCAATTGTGCGCCGATCCCCTGATTTCGCGCGGCGGGGCTTAGGTACAGGCAATGAACCTCGGTCCCGTTCACGGCCAGAAAGCCAGCGACCTTGCCGCCATGTTCGGCAGTCGTGACCCATCCATTGTCGATCATCCGCCCGCAAAAGGCGATGGCTTCGGCACCGGAATGTAGCTCGGGCATCCAGTCGTTTTCGCGTGCAAAGCCGTGCAGGATCTCTCCGACCGCCCCGGCGTCGAGGCTGCGCGCGGGCCTGAGGGTGACAGTCACAGCCGGTCTCCGATCAGGAACTGCGCGGCGCGGTCCAGCCGGATATGCGGCGGGCCATCACCGGGGCGCAGCGACAGATGCGCCGGGGCAAAGGCCATGAACCCGTAATCCTCGCCCAGCCAGGTGTCGGCCCCCTTGCGCGCAGGATTAAGCAGATGGGCGGGGTCTTCAGGCAGCTCTCCGGGATAGAAGGCCGCCTGTTTTCCATTCTCCAAAGTTCCGCGCACGCAAGGCAGTTCGATGCTGTTGTGATTGCGGATCTCTTCGGTCGTCACGCGCAGCGCGGCGATGGACATGGCGGCGGTCTCGGCCCCGGCGAACCTGGCGCGGTCGCGCGCCTCGCGGGTCAGTGCCTCCATGATCGCGGTCAGGCGCGGGTGCTGCAGGTGGTGCAGGTGATCAGCCTTGGTGGCCGCGAACAGGATGCGTTCGACCCGCTTGCCCAGCAGCAGCTGGCTGAGCCATGCATTGCGGCCGGGCCGGAAGGCCGACAGGATATCGCCCATGGCGCGGCGCATGTCCTCGACCGCCTGCGGCCCCTTGTGGATCGCGCCCAGCGCATCCACCAGCACCACCTGCCGGTCGATCCGGGCGAAATGATCCCGGAAAAAGGGCTTCACGACCTGCGCCTTGTAAGCCTCGAACCGGCGCTCCATCTCGCGGTGCAGGCTGCGGCGGCGCGAGGCGCCCTCGACCGGCAACGGCGCAAAGGTCAGCACCGGCGACCCGGCCAGATCACCCGGCAGCAGGAACCGGCCCGGCGTGCAGTCGTAGAAACCCGCATCCCGCGCGGCGGCCAGATAGTCGGCAAAGTCCCGCGCCAGGGCCTGCGCGGTGGGTTCATCATGAGGGCTGGCCGGGTCTACGGACTTGATCTGGGCTAGGAAATCGGCGGCTGCCGGTCGCTGCGCGATCCGCTCCAGCGTTTCGCGCGACCAGTCGTCATAGGTTTTTTCGAGCAGGGCCAAATCCAGCAGCCACTCGCCGGGATAGTCGACGATGTCCAGATGCACGGTGCGCGGCCCCTGCAGGCCGGCCATCAACCCGGCGGGGCGGGCTTTGAACGACAGGCGCAGCTCGGACACGGCGCGGGTGCTGTCGGGCCAGTGGGGCTGCGGCCCAGTCAGGGCCGACAGGTGCGATTCATAGTCGAACCGGGGCACGGTGTCGTCGGGCTGCGGCTGCAGGTAGGCGGCGTTGATTCGCCCCTCCTGCTGGGCGACCAGGCCGGGCATCCGCCCCCGGTCCAGCAGGTTGGCCACCAGCGACGTGATGAACACCGTCTTGCCCGACCGCGCCAGACCGGTGACGCCCAGCCGCACGACCGGTTCGAAAAACGTCTCGGACACGCGGTCGCCGACGGATTCGACGCCGCGCACAAGACTGTCTGCCAGTGATGAGATGACCAAACCGCCGCCCCGCATTTCTTGTTTGTCCCAAGATAGGTAGCCGCTGCCCCGGTTGCCAGCGCTTTTGCCGCCTGCCCTTGCCCGGGCGCGTCCGGCAGGGTACCAGCAGCCCATGCCCAGATACGCGTTGAAAGTCGAATACCAAGGTGCGCCGTTTGCCGGATGGCAGCGGCAGAAAGAGCTGCCCTCGGTCCAGGGCGCCATCGAGGCGGCCTTGTCGAAACTGCAGCCCGGTGCGCACACGATCGCGGCCGCGGGGCGCACGGATGCGGGTGTTCACGCGCTGGGGCAAGTGGCCCATTGCGACCTTGAAAAAGACTGGGACCCGTTCCGCCTGTCCGAGGCGCTGAACTATCACCTCAAGCCGTTGCCGGTGGCGATTCTCAAGGCCGCGCGGGTGGCGGATGACTGGCATGCGCGGTTCTCGGCCATCGAGCGGCAATACCTGTTCCGCATCCTGATCCGCCGTGCGCCCGCGACCCATGACAAGGGCCAGGTCTGGCAGATCGGGCATCCGCTGGATGTCGCCGCGATGCAGGAAGGGGCCGACATGCTGATCGGGCGGCACGATTTCACCACCTTCCGGTCCTCGATCTGTCAGGCGGCCAGCCCGGTCAAGTCGCTGGACGAGCTGCGCGTCGAACAGGTTCAGGGCTTTTCCGGCCCCGAGGTGCATTTCCACGTCCGCGCCCGGTCCTTCCTGCACAACCAGGTCCGCAGTTTCGTCGGCACGCTGGAACGGGTCGGCGCGGGCGCTTGGACACCGCAGGACGTGCGCGATGCGCTCGAGGCCGCCGACCGCGCGGCCTGCGGGCCGGTCTGCCCGCCGCAAGGATTGTACCTGGCGCGGGTGGGCTATCCCGATCCTGTTTTCGACTGACGTCAGAGCGCGCGCAGCAGCAATCCGCCCGCGATCACTGCGATCAGCAGCCCGGCCACCAGTTCGATCGTGGGTGCCAACACGGCCGCGAACCGCGTGGCCGAGGCCGAGGCCAGCAACCCGCCCCGCAACCCGAACGACGTCCAGCCAACCAGGGTGGTGACGGTCGCGGTGCCCAGCGCCATGGCAAAGGCCCCGGCGATACCGACCATCGCGATGCCCATCTGCCAGGTCAGGATCAGCACGAACAAGGCCCCGGTACAGGGTCGCGCGGCGATGCCGGCGATCAGGATCAGCGCCTCGCGCAGGCTGCCGACCTGGGCCACCTCTTCGGCGGTGGGGCCGTGACGATGCCCGCAATCGGAACAAACCTCACCGTCGTGATGGTGATGATGCCCGTGATCATGATGATGGTGATGGTCGTGCGGGGCACTGTCCGCACGACCGCGCCGGGCGAAACTGCGCAGCGATCGCAGAACCAGCCACAGCCCGATGGCCGCGATCGCGCCATAGCTGACCGGGGCCATGATCTGTTCGGTGGTGCCGACCAGGCTTTCCCGCGACATCTGGAACACCAGAACGCCTGCATAAACCAGAACGATCGCCGTCACGGCCTGCCCCAGCGAGGACATTACGCTGATCGCCGACAGGCGCAGAAAGGCGACATTGCGGCCCAGCCCGTACCCGCCGATCAGCACCTTGCCATGACCCGGCCCCACCGCATGGAAGAACCCATAGGCAAAGCAGACGGCCAGCAGCGTGGCCACGGCTTCGGGCTGTTCGGCCCGCGCGGCCCGCAGGGCACGGGCGATCTGGTTCTGAAATTCCCGCTGCTCGCCCGCGGCCCAGGAGGCGAGGCTGTCAAACCCTCCGCTGCCCCAGAACCACAGCAGCAGCGCAATCGCCAGTCCGACCGGCAGGATCAGGTAGCGGGACATGAAACGCGGATCTCGGTGGCAAAGCGTTCACCGACCAGAGGGATGTCGTTCTCCTCGAGGTCATAGTCGGCGTCCAGGGTCAGCAGAAAGGCCTGCATCTGGGCCAGTTCGCCGTCGATATCCGGCTCGAACCTGTCGATCCGGCAGGTTTCAGGTCCGGATACGGTGACCGGGCGCGTCACCTCGTAGGCGGTATAGAATGTCTCATCATAGGGTTTGGCCGACAGAGCCTGCGCGGTTACTGGCTCGCCCTCGACCTTGCGCAGATGGGTTGTCACGATGCGGCCATCCTCGGTCGTGGCGCGCGGCTCCAGCGGACCGGACAAGGCAACCGGCTGATCGGGGGCCAGGATGACGAGATCACCGTTGTATCCTTCGACCCACTGCGCGTCGAAACCGGCGAGGCGCTGCTCTTCCGCCTCGGACAGTACGCCGTCGCCGTCCTGATCCAACCTCATGTCTTCAAGCACCAGCAGCGAGTAGAACTCGTCATAGGCCCAGGTAACGCGGACATGCGTCAGGTTGCCCGACTCGTCCACGATGAATTCCAGCCCGGTGTCGATGAAGACATGCGGGTGCGACACCGCGGAAAACGGCAGGCAACAGGCGATCAAGGTGGGTATCCAGCGCATGAACGCGAAGATAGGGTGCCCGACCGGCGCTGGCAACGCGGTTCGGCGGGGAGAACGGATTTTGCCGCTCATTTCGGCGGAAACAGGACCAGCGTCTGCAGCGCCGTGCCGATCGGCCCTTGAGTATCATACAGAACCGACTGCGACATCCCGATGCCGCTGGGTTGCCAGTGTGACACGGAATCCGAGGCGAGCCAGTCGGACATCGGCTCGCGGTGGATCTGCACCGTCAGGTCGGTGTTCATGAACCCCATTTCCGAGGTCGGCGCATTCCACGAAATGCCGTTGCCACAATCGGCCAGCGGGCATAGCGACTGGATCGGCGAGGTGTTTTCGCCCTCGAGCAGAGGCGGGGTGCGCATCCAAATGGTTTTTGGGCCCGCCCCCTGATTACCGCCTTTGGGATAGGCCACCTCGGAATGATGGGCAAAGCCGGGCAGGTCATGCCGCATTTCACCGATGGGAAACGGGCCGTCTTCGATCTGCGAAAGGTCGGGGGCTTGGATCGCCACATTCGGCACCGGCCCCAGATCCCGGCGCGCCAGATGCATCGTGGTGGCGGTGGCGCACAGCGTGTCGTCCAGATCGTGCACGGTGACACGCGTGGTGGCCAGCGTCTTGGTGTGGCGCACGGTTTCGGCGGCCACGCGCAAACCGGACAGAGGCAGCGGGCGCAGCAGATCGACGGTCAGGCGGGTCAGCATCTTGTCGGGACCGACCTCGATCTCGGCCGCGCGCACGATCAGGCCCGCAACCGGGCCGGCATGACAGTGGTCGGCCGACCACGGCCCGCGCGCCGGGTCATTGCCGACAAAGGCCCCGTCGGGCGCGACCCGGAAATAGGCGGTCTCACCCACCACTGGCTGCATCGCCGCGTCCTGCATGTCAGATCTTTTCCTGAGTGTGCTTCTTCAGCTCGGCCCGCGCCACCTGACGGCGATGCACCGCATCCGGGCCATCGGCCAGCCGCAACGTGCGCACATGCGTCCAGGCGGTGGCCAGCGGCGTATCCTGGCTGACGCCCTGCCCGCCGAACATCTGCACCGCCTCGTCGATCACCTTCAGCGCGACGCGCGGTGCCACGACCTTGATCTGGCTGATCCACGGGGCCGCTGCGCGCGCATCGCCCTGATCCATGTACCATGCAGCCTTCAGACACAGCAGGCGGGCCATCTCGATCTCTATCCGGCACTCGGCGATGATGTCGAAATTGGCACCCAGCTGCGCCAGCTTCTTGCCGAAGGCTTCGCGCTGCAGGGCGCGTTTGCACATCTGCTCCAGCGCCATCTCGGCCTGGCCGATTGCGCGCATGCAGTGATGGATGCGACCGGGCCCGAGGCGCCCCTGCGCGATTTCGAACCCGCGGCCCTCGCCCAGCAGGATGTTCTCGGCCGGCACCCGGACATCGGTGAACCGGATATGCATGTGCCCGTGCGGCGCGTCGTCATGGCCGTACACTTCCATCGGGCGCAGGATCTCGATCCCCGGCGTGTCGGCGGGCACCACGATCATCGACTGGCGCTTGTGCTTGGGCAGGTCGTCGCCGCCGGTCTTGACCATCACGATGTAGACCTTGCAGCGCGGATCGCCCGCGCCGGACGACCACCATTTCTCGCCATTCAGAACATAGTCGTCCCCGTCCCGCACACAGGACATCGAGATATTCGTGGCATCCGACGAGGCCACATCCGGCTCGGTCATCAGATAGGCCGAGCGGATCTCGCCCTCGAGCAGCGGTTTGAGCCACTGCGCTTTCATCTTCTCGGTGCCGTAGCGCTCGAACACCTCCATGTTCCCGGTATCGGGGGCGGAACAGTTGAACACCTCGGCGCCCAGCGGGGTCTTGCCCATCTCTTCGGCGAAATAGGCGTACTCGACCGTGGTCAGGCCGAACCCCTTGTCGCTGTCGGTCAGCCAGAAGTTCCACAGACCGGCCGCCTTGGCCTTGGCCTTCAAACCCTCGAGGATCTCGGCCTGGCGTTCGGTGTACTGCCAGCGGTCGCCCTTGTTGATCTCGGCCTGGTATTCCTCTTCCAAGGGCATGATTTCGTTGCGGATCATGTCGCGGACCCGCTCAAGCAGCGCCCGGTTCTCCTCGCGCAAGACGAATGACATGTTCATGAAGAATCCTCCGTAGTTCCCGGAACCGGGCTTTACCTTTGCGCCGAGGATGGCTTAGCTGCAGCAACTGTGTCCAGCCGCGTGACGGCACGTCACTTGCAATCAATTTGAAACGGAAGAGGGGTGCAGATGGCGTTGTTGATCGATACCGGCCTGTCCGACTGGATGAGCGATGCCGAGATTGCCGAAGAAGTACGGCGACATGCACCAACGGCCGATGTGCGCACGCCAAGCACCATTGGTGACCCGGCCGAGGTCACCATGGTGGCGGTTGTCGCCCTGCGGGACGATCACGCGAGTCGCCTGCCCAATCTGCAGTTGGTGCAAAAGTTGGGCGCCGGGGTCGAGACAATCGTGTCGAACCCCGCCCTGCCCGCGCATGTTCGCGTGGCCCGCCTGAAACCGGACGCCCCGGCGCAAGGCATCGCAGAGTGGTTTCTGGCCTATATCCTGTACGCTCACCGGAACATGGGCTTTCACGCGGACGCTCAGCGGCGGGCCGAGTGGCGGCCCAAAGCGCCGGTGCTGACATCTGACACCGTAGTCGGAGTTCTGGGGCTGGGCCATATCGGCAGCCGTACCGCCTGCATGCTGCGCGATGTCGGGTTTCAGGTCATCGGCTGGAGCCGGTCACCCAAGCAAATCGAAGATGTCACCTGTCTGCACGGGCAGGATGCTTTGCCGGGAATGCTGGGCGGTTGCGACCATGTCTGCGCGATCCTGCCCTCGACCCCCGAAACCATCGGCTTGTTCGACGCAGAAATGCTCAGCGCAATGAAGGACGGCAGCCAGTTGTTGAATGCGGGACGTGGCGGCCTGATCGACGAAACAGCCTTGATCGAGGCACTTGACCGGGGTCGTCCGGGCCATGCGGTTCTCGATGTGACCTCACAAGAGCCATTGCCCGAAGACAGCCCTTTATGGCGGCACCCGTCGGTCACGATCACACCGCACGTGTCGGGATGGCATCTGGGTGATGCGTTGGCGGATGTCGCCCAGAACTTTCTGCGGCTGAGCGCAGGTCAGCCCCTGCTGTACGAGGTTGATCGCAGCCGCGGTTACTGAGCCGCGATTACGGCGTCAGAATCCAATTGCCGCTGGCATCCTTGCACTGACGGGTGCGGATTTCCGGGTTGGGCGCCGCCCCGGACGGCTGCACAAAGTGCTGGAAGTGAACGCAGTTGTCCTTCACGTCCCGTATCCTGACCGTGCCTTTGGTGCCCGTTTTCTCGTTGACCCAGTTCCGCTCCTGCCCAACGCTTGGGGTTCCGCCTGCCAGCATCGAAGACGTCGTCGCGTCCAGAACTTGGTAGTCTTCCGGGCTCAGCCCCATTTCGGCGATGATCCGGGACAGAGGCTTGGCATCGACCGCCCCCACGACACCCGACAAAAACAGCGCAAACAGGGCAGCAGGCAACCGGACAGTCATAAGGAACTCGCTTTCGTGAAAATTGAACTGCACCAAGAATATACATCCGAGCAATCAGGGCCAAGCCCCCGCGGCCGGACCTTCAAATAATGCCGAACAAACCTATTGGACTGCTGGCGCTATCCGCCTGCTGCTGATGTGACCATAGTAACCGGAAACCAAGCTTGAGGCACAGGAATGGCTCATCAAAACTACTACGCGCCCACCGGCGGGCTTCCGGACCAGACGCAGCTGCTAACTGACCGCGCCATGTTCACTGACGCCTATGCCGTCATCCCGAAAGGCACGATGCGCGACATCGTGACCAGCTTTCTGCCTTTTTGGGAACAGACCCGACTGTGGGTCCTGTCGCGTCCCCTTAGCGGGTTTGCCGAGACGTTTTCGCAATACATCATGGAGGTCCAGCCGGGCGGCGGCAGCGATACGCCCGAGACGGACCCGGAAGCCCAAGGCGTGCTCTTCGTCGTCGAAGGGTCGGTTACCCTGACCCTGGCGGGGCAGGTCCACGTGCTGGACACAGGGGGCTATGCCTACATTCCGCCCGGGTCCGATTGGACCTTGCACAACCGCTCTGACGCCGTGGCCCGGTTCCATTGGGTGCGCAAGGCCTATGAGGCCGTACCCGGATTGCCAGCCCCCGATCCGATCATCACCAACGAACGCGACGTCGCCCCAACCCCAATGCCCGGCACCGAAGGTCGGTGGGCCACCACGCGCTTCGCGGACCCGAATGATCTGCGCCATGACATGCATCTGAACATTGTCACGTTTGAACCGGGCGGGGTCATCCCCTTTGCCGAAACGCATGTCATGGAACACGGGCTTTATGTGCTTGAGGGAAAGGCCGTCTATCGACTGAATCAGGATTGGGTCGAGGTCGAGGCCGGTGACTACATGTGGTTGCGTGCGTTCTGTCCTCAAGCCTGCTACGCGGGCGGGCCGGGGCGATTCCGGTATCTGCTCTACAAGGACGTCAATCGGCACATGCCGTTGAAACTGTCCACACGATGACCAGCAAAAGGTCCTGAAAACGGGCTTTTGCGTCGGCAGGGGTTCACAGGGACGGCGGAATTTGCTGAAATCAGAGGTGATTTCGTTTTGTTCATTCGTGGAGATTGGTCGATGAAACTGCGCGCCCCTCTGACGGCACTGGCCATGATCGGCCTGATGGTCGCCGTCGACACCGCCCCGGTCGAGGCGAAGGAAGCGACCAAAACCGTATCCGTCATGAGCCGCACATGGGCTGTGACGCAGGTTGCGGATGCCCCTGTCGTGTATCGTGCGACCCGCGACAACAACAACCTCAACCCGTTCGGCCCGCCGCCGCGCCTGCGCACGGTTCAGGCCATTGCGGCCATCCAGCAGGCAACCGGGTGCAAGGTGATCCGGTCAAGCATGTACCAGAATATTTCGGGCCAGTTCTTCTCCCAGGTCAGCTGCGGATAACGGAGACTCCATAGGGGCATTGAGGTCGGTCAGACGGCCTGCCATAGCTTGCGCATGAAACTCGCAATCAACGGATTCGGCCGCATCGGCCGCACGATCCTGCGGCAGGTCATGGCCCTGCCAGCGGGTTCGGATGTTCAAGTGGTGCTGATCAACGACATCGCACCGCTGGAAACCTGTGCCTATCTGTTCCAGTACGACAGTACGTTCGGCCCCTATGGCGGTTCGGTGGAAACCAGCGCCGGGGCCCTGCAAGTGGATGGACAATCGATTCCACTGAGCCACAGCGACGACCTTGCCGACGTCGATCTGTCCGGCGTGGACGTGATGCTGGATTGCACGGGTATCGCGCGCAGTTCGGACGTGGCGATCCGGGGCCTCCAGGCAGGGGCTGGCAAAGTGCTGATTTCCGGCCCGTCCCCGGCCGCCGAGACAACGATCGTTCTGGGTGCCAACGAAGACATGCTGGGCAATGCCCGGATTGTATCGAACGCGTCCTGCACCACCAACGCGCTGGCGCCGCTGGTCAAGGTGATCGACGAGATCGGGGGCATCGCCTCAGCGCACATGACCACGATTCACTGCTACACCAACAGCCAGCCGATGGTGGACGCTCCGCGTGGCGACCTGGCGCGGTCACGGGCCGGGGCCTTGTCGATGGTGCCCACAACGTCAAGCGCGACCCATCTGATCGACGTGATTCTGCCGCATCTGGCCGGGAGAATTTCCGGTGCGGCGGTGCGGGTGCCCACTGCCAGCGTCTCCGCCGTAGACCTGGTCGTGACCCTGCAAAAAGGAATGGAGCCCGAGCTGTTCTCGGCCGAATTGCGCCGCGCCGTCGAGGCATCAAAGGTGCTCGGCTGGACCGACTTGCCGCTGGTCTCGTCTGATCTGCGTGCGCGACCGGAATCGCTGGTGATTGCCGGACCGGAAACGCGGGTCGTCAGGCAAAACCAGGTTCGGGTTTTCGGATGGTACGACAATGAGTGGGGTTTTTCGGCCCGTATGCTCGATGTCGCCGGGATGATGGCCCAGTCGGAATAGCCCGCAGCGCGCTTGGCGCTGCAGGGCTGAGCTACAGGTTTCAGTCGTGCGGCAGACTGCCAGCGCCGTGACCGGCCATTCCGCCCGAGACCTCTTCGGTCGACTCCTCGGCCAGTTCATGCGGCAGAATGAGGTTCAGCACGATGGCGATCAGCGCTGCGGGCAACAGTCCGCTTGTCATCAGGATGCGGATTGTGTCCGGCAAGTGCTGAACCGCGCCGGGTTCCAGTTGCAAGCCAAGCCCGATCGACAGCGAGATAGCGAAGATCACCATGTTGCGGCGATTCCAGTCCACGTCAGACAACATCGAAATACCGGCAGCCACCACCATGCCGAACATGACGATCACGCCGCCCCCCAGAACTTCGATCGGAACAGTGCGTATTATTGCGCCGACCTTGGGAACAAGTCCGCACAGGATCAGGAACAGCGCACCAATCGTGACGACATGGCGACTCATGACACCGGTCATCGCGATCAGACCAACGTTCTGACTGAACGAGGTATTCGGCAAACCGCCAAAGATACCGGCGACCGCCGTACCCACACCATCTGCGTAGGTCGCTCCCGCGATTTCTTTGTCCGTGGCCTCGCGACCCGCGCCGCCTTTGGTAATGCCCGAAACGTCACCGACGGTTTCGACTGCTGACACGAAAGCCATGAGGCAGAACCCGATCACCGCCGCAAGCGAGAATTCGAACCCATATTTGAAGGGCACCGGCAGCGCGAAACCAGCGGCCCGCGACCAGCTTGTTCCAATGGTTTCGAACGTCACCATTCCGACCATCAGGGCGTAGACATAGCCGACAGCCAATCCGACCAGAACCGCAGACACCGACAGCATTCCGCGAGCAAAGAACTTGAGGCCCAGCGTGACGATCACGACGACCAGTGCCGCAGACCAGTTGAGCAGCGATCCGTATTCCGGCGTACCGATCGCAGGGACACCACCCGCCGCATACTGGATGCCGACCTTGACCAGTGCCAATCCGATCATCGTCACAACAAGGCCCGTGACCAATGGCGGCAGAGCGAAGCGAATCTTGCCAATGAACATCCCAAGGCAGGCGTGAAAGATACCGCCGATCAGAACGCCTCCGAACAGCGCAGCAAGGGCCTCGACGCCCTTGCCAGCCACCAATGGGATCATGATTGGCAGGAACGCAAAGCTTGTTCCCTGAACGATGGGCAATGCCGCACCAACCGGGCCCAGCGTGATGGTCTGCAACAAGGTCGCCAGCCCTGCAAACAGCATCGACATCTGGATCAGATACAGCAGTTCGGGAAAATCGGGCGAGTTCGACCCGAAGCCAAACCCGGCCGCACCGGCCACGATGATGGCGGGGGTCACGTTTGACACAAACATTGCCAGAACGTGCTGAATCCCGAGTGGTATCGCCTTGTGCAGCGCGGGCGTGTAATTCGGATCCCGAAGCTGATCGGGTGTTCCTATCGAAGTTTCGGCCATGATCTCAACTGTCTCCCTGTTTTCTCATGGGGGTCTTGCCGCTTCTCCGACGGCTTCAAAATTGGCTTAGCGTTCAACCACCTCGTAAGGGGTGTCGAACCAGTGCTCCTCGAGGTTTGCACCCGAACCGATACGGTCGACTACAGCGAACAGGCCAGGCGCGTGCAGCGGCGTCAGCACGCCATGCCACGTGCCGCGATGAAAGTTCACGGCCTGTCCCGGCTGCGTCACGAAGGCCTGTGGCCGGCCCGGAACGCCATCCTCATCCGGCGCGACGATCACCAGGAACGGCTTGTGGGACATGGGAATGAAGGCCTGGCTGCCCTGAGGGTGACGTTCGACCATGTCCAGTTGATAGGGCAATGTCCGTGGGTTGGCGTCGAACAGGCTGATCCCCGCGCGCCCGTCCGCAAAGTCCAGAACCGCCCGGTCATGGTATCGCCCACACTGACCCTGATTGATGATCTTGTCCGGCGCGCCGGAAACCTCGAGCACGTCACCGAACGGCGCAAAAGCTTGGGCCGTCAGCGGCGCGATATGGACGACTCGCGTCATGAGGGCAGCACGTCGCGCAGCCGGAACTCGGCGATGCGCTCGACCTGACAGCAGGCTTCGGCGAGCTCGGTCTCGCGGTCATTCTCGATGCGCTGCTGGAACGCATGCAGGATCGAGGCCTTGTCGTGGTCGCGCACCGCGATGATGAAGGGAAAGCCGAATTTTTCGGTGTAACGCGTGTTCAAATCGGTGAAGGCGTCGCGCTCGGCGTCGGTCAGGGCGTCCAACCCGGCCGAGGCCTGCTCGGAGGTGCTTTCGGCCGTCAGCCGTTTGGCCTGTGCCAGCTTTCCCGCCAGATCTGGATGCGCGGTCAGAACGCCAAAGCGTTCCTCGGACGAGGCCGAACGGAACACCCGCGCCAGCGCGTTGTGCAGCCCGCCCGCCGTATCATGGGCGGGGCCCAGTTCCAGCGCCCAGACGCGCTCGGCGATCCAGGGCGAATGTTCGAAAATGCCGCCATAGGCCGCCACGAAGGCGTCGCGGTCCATCTGCGAGGGGCGTGGGCGATCCTGCGGCGGATGATGCGCCGCCCAATGTTCGGCAATCTGCAACCGGGTCGCGAACCATACATCGGAGAAGCCGCGCGCATAATCCAGAAACCGCTTCAGCGCCATCACCCGACCCGGTCGGCCGATCAGGCGGCAATGCAGACCGATCGACAACATCTTGGGCGCGCCCGCCTGCCCCTCGGCATAGAGCGCATCGAAACTGTCGCGGAGATAGGCGAAGAACTGATCGCCCGAGTTGAACCCCTGCGGCGTGGCAAAGCGCATGTCGTTGCAGTCCAGCGTATAGGGCACGATTAGCTGATCGCGTCCGCTAACGTGCATCCAATAGGGCAGATCGTCAGCGTAGGTGTCGGCCACATAGGCAAACCCGCCTTCCTCGGCCACCAGCCGAACGGTGTTGTCCGAACACCGTCCCGTGTACCAGCCGCGCGGGCGGTCTCCGACCACCTCAGTGTGCAGGCGGATCGCCTCGACGATCTGGGCGCGCTCCTCGTCTTCCGGCATGTCCTTGTGCTCGACCCATTTCAGGCCGTGGCTGGCGATCTCCCACCCGGCGGATTTCATCGCCGCCACCTGATCGGGCGAGCGCGCCAGCGCGGTGGCCACGCCATAGACGGTCACCGGCAGGTCGGCCATCAGGCGATGCAGCCGCCAGAACCCGGCGCGGGCGCCGTATTCATAGATGGATTCCATGTTCCAATGTCGCTGGCCCGGCCAAGGCGCGGCGCCGACGATTTCGGACAGAAACGCCTCGGACGCGGCGTCGCCATGCAACACGCAGTTTTCACCGCCCTCCTCGTAGTTCAGCACGATCTGCACCGCTAGCTTGGCCCCGCCCGGCCACTGGGCTTCTGGCGGGTTGGCTCCGTATCCAATCATGTCGCGGGGGTATCGGGGGGGCTGCATTCTGCTTTCCGTCTTCAATTTCAGGCTTCCATTCGGTTTATCCCATAAAACCGTGATGGATTATCAAATCAATCCGAACGCTGTTTCCGGTTGTTTCGGCGTTCCCTGCGCCATGGCCTTTGCCGCAAGATGGGCAATGCAAACCGGATTGCCTAAAATGGCATCCAAACACGAAACGTGCAGACAACAGCAGGAGCAACTCGTGGCAGGTTATCTGACGACCCACGTTCTGGACACGGCGCGCGGATGTCCGGCCGACGGGCTGAAAATCGCATTGTACCGGGTGTCCGGCAATTCGCACCGGAAACTGGTTGAGATGGAAACCAACGCGGACGGGCGCACCGACAGTCCCATCCTGCCGGAAAAGACTTTCAAGACCGGTATCTACGAGTTGATCTTCTTTGCGGGGGACTACCTACGTGCCTCCGGGCAAGCCATTGAAGACCCTCTTTTCCTTGATCAAATACCGATCCGGTTTGGCATGTCCGACCCCGAGGCGCATTACCACGTGCCGCTTTTACTGTCGCCATTCGGGTATTCGACCTACCGGGGCAGCTGACCCCTCAGACCTGCGACGTCCGCACCACGTCGCCGATCCGCGAGATCATGAAATCCATGAACAGGCGCGCCTTGGGGTCCTGATGACGCCGATGCGTGTAGAGACACGCCATCTGGACCGAAACCGGTGGCGTGTCGACGGCAACGGGCACCAATCGCCCGGCCTTGAGATGCTCGGCCACTTCAAAAACGGGTTTCATCGCGATCCCCTGCCCGGCGAGCGCCCAATCCGTCAGAACATCGCCGTCGTCGCACTCGAACCGCCCGGACACCGCAAACCGTTTCGATCCTTCGGCTGTCTGCAGCAGCCATTGGAACTCGGTTGCACCGGGGAATCGCAGGTTCAGGCATTCGTGCCGGTCCGAGATCAGGTCCGCCCCGGTCCGGGGCATGCCCCGGCGCGCAACATAGTCTGGCGCAGCACACAAGACGCGCTGGCAATCCGCGATTTTGCGGATTCGCAATGTGCTGTCTTCGGGTTGACCGATGAAGAACGCCAGATCCAGCCCTTCGGTCGTGAGATCAACAGACCTGTCCGTCAGACGCAGCCGCACGTCAATCTCGGGGTAGTCGGCAAGAAATTCAGGCACTTGAGGGGCCAACAGCCGTCGCCCGACCCCCAGTGGAGCCGCTACAAAAAGCGACCCCCGGGGCGCTTCGGTCAGGTGCACGACCTGCGCCTCGGCCTCGTTCACGGCATCGAGAACCGCAACCGCACCGGGGTAGAACGCCCGGCCCTGCTCGGTCGGGCTGAGGTTTCGGGTGGTACGCTGGAACAATCGCACACCCAAATGATCTTCGAGCTGGGAAATCCGCGCCGAAGTCACCGCTGGCGAGATTCGCAGATCGCGTCCGGCCGCGGACATGCTGCCAAGATCATAGACCCGGACAAAGGTACGGATATTGTCGAGATAGGACATCTTTTCGTTTTTTTTGATACAGTTTGACAATATACGGGAATACCGAAGAAAACCCCGTTTGCCTAGTGTGTCGGCAAGCAATCGGAGAGCTTTGCATGTATGAATTCGCCGTGTTCTGGGACTGGATGGCATTTGCGGTGCGGTGGCTGCATGTCATCACGGCAATCGCCTGGATCGGATCGTCGTTCTATTTCATCGCGCTGGATCTTGGCCTGAACCGCGACATCCCCGGTCCTGCTGATGGCGAGGAATGGCAGGTGCATGGCGGCGGCTTCTACCATATCCAGAAATACCTCGTGGCGCCCGAGCGGATGCCCGACCACCTGACCTGGTTCAAATGGGAAAGCTATGCAACCTGGCTCAGCGGCGCGGCACTGCTGATGATCGTCTACTGGGTGGGCGGCGAGCTGTATCTGATCGACGCACAGAAGGCCGATCTGGCGCTGTGGCAGGGCATCCTGATCTCGGCGGCATCGCTGACCGTGGGCTGGCTGATCTATGATTTCCTGTGCAAATCGGGTCTGGGTGAGCGTCCGACCCTGTTGATGCTGCTGCTGTTCGTTCTGCTGGTGGCGATGGGCTGGGGATACAACCAGATCTT
This sequence comes from Ruegeria sp. SAZA006, assembly GCF_059613465.1. Taxonomy (NCBI): domain Bacteria; kingdom Pseudomonadati; phylum Pseudomonadota; class Alphaproteobacteria; order Rhodobacterales; family Roseobacteraceae; genus Ruegeria; species Ruegeria sp. SAZA006. The sequence goes on along the minus strand of NZ_JBXWSO010000004.1, from coordinate 38,436 downwards.
CACCGGCCGCGCGATGATGCTGCATCTGGGCGCCTTCACCGCCACGATCATGACGGCCAATGTGTTTTTCATCATCATGCCCAACCAACGGATCGTGGTGGATGACCTGAAAAATGGCCGCACCCCGGACCCGAAATACGGCAAGATCGCCAAGCTGCGCTCGACCCACAACAACTATCTGACTTTGCCGGTGGTCTTCCTGATGCTGTCGAACCATTACCCGCTGGCTTTTGCGACCGAATACAACTGGATCATCGCGGCGCTGGTGTTCCTGATGGGCGTCACCATCCGGCACTATTTCAACACACGCCACGCCCGGGCCGGCAACCCGACCTGGACCTGGCTTGTGACGGCCCTGCTGTTCATCGCCATCATGTGGCTGTCCACTGCGCCGATGTACAAACCGCTGGAAGAGGCCGAGGCGCAGCCCCTGACCCAGTTCGAGGAGCGCTTTGTGCAGGCCAGCGGCTTTGAAGAAGCCCATGACGTCGTGCTGGGGCGCTGTTCGATGTGCCACGCGCGCGAGCCCGTCTGGGACGGAATCCTCTGGGCCCCCAAGGGTGTTCTTCTGGAAACCGAAGGTGACATCGCCCGCAATGCCGAGCGAATCTATCTGCAGGCTGGCGTCAGCCACGCGATGCCGCCGGCCAACATCACCTATATGGAACCCGAAGACCGCGAAGCCATTATCCGCTGGTTCCGAAACGCGGGCCTGTAGCGGCAGCTTTTCCACAACTTCGCCTGGGAACTGGGAAATCCGCGTTTATTTCTTTGCCTGAGCGGTTTGAGATGGTCTAACTGTTTTCCAAGGGATCGCGGCGCCAAGACAAGCGGCGCAAATCAATGCGGCCCGGGACAGGTGGAGCCATTTGATGCAGGCGAGCAGACGTAGGGGCGGTCTGAAGAACTGGTGCGCGGGTGTGTTTTTTGCCCTCGCCCCGACCTGTGCGATGGCACTGGAAACATCACTTGCAGCGCCAGGTTTGTCGGACGACATAAAAAAGCAGATTGAGGAAACGTCCTCGGTCATGACTGCCGACAACCGGGGTCTGGACACGCCGCTTGAAGTTCTGTCCGCCGCATTGTCGGATTACCGAACGATCGTGCAAATCCTCTATGATGCCGGATATTTCGGCCCGTCGGTCAGCATCAAACTGGACGGAAAGGAAGCGGCAGATCTCAGCTCGCTGAGCGTTCCTGCACAGATTAACCGGGCAACGATCACCATTCGCCCCGGCAAAGCGTACAATTTCGGAACCGCAGTCGTTCAGCCTTTGGCCCCCGATACCGAATTGCCCGAAGAGTTTGCCTCCGGCAAGCTGGCCACGACCGGCGCCATTCAACAGGCGACTTCGGCCGGGATTCAGGCCTGGAAGGACGCGGGCCACGCCAAAGCCAAGCTGCGCGATCAACAGATCATCGCCCGGCACGCACAGGCACAGTTGGACGCCCGGATCGACCTGGACCAAGGACCGCGCCTGAAGTTCGGCAAGATGTATATCGAAGGCGGCACCGATGTCCGCCACAGCTCGATCGAAAAAATCGCCGGCTTCCCCTCGGGCGAGGTCTACTCGCCGGAAAAGCTGCAGAAAGTCGGCACACGGCTGCGGCGGACCGGTACGTTCAGCACCGTCTCGATCCAGGAACGGGACACGCCGAACCCGGACGGCACGCTGGATTTCGACGCCACTTTCGAGGACTTGCCCAAACGCCGCCTGACGTTCGGGGTCGAACTGGCCTCGCGCGATGGTCTAGACCTGACCGCCACCTGGACCCACCGCAACGTGTTCCGCCGCGCTCAACGGCTGCGTTTTGAGGCCGCCATCCGGAATATCGGCGGGTCAGAGGATATCGACGGGCGGTTGGGTCTGCGTCTGGATCAACCCGACCGACTGGGCCCGGACGACAATACCTTCTGGAGCGCGCTGCTCGAGCGCCGAAACACCGACAACTACAGCGTGTCGGTTGCCTCGCTGACCTATGGTGCGCGGCGGACGTTCTCGGACGAGTTGTATGCCGAGGCGGCTGTGGGCTTCTCCATCTCGAACGCTGACGACGCCTATGGTGACGGCCGCAAGTTCCGATATTTCATCATTCCGTTCCGGTCCGAGTGGGACAAACGCGACAGCAAGGTCAGCGCCACCCGCGGGTATTACCTGGACAGCCAGTTCATGCCCTTTGTCGGCATCTCGGGCACGGATACCGGGCTGCGCCTGTTTTTCGACGGTCGCGCCTATACCAGCCTGGGCACCGGCGGTCGGATCGTGCTGGCCGGGCGGGTGCAACTTGGATCGATTCTCGGACCCCCGGCGGATGGTGTCACACCGGATTTCCTGTTCTTCTCCGGCGGCGCGGGCACCGTTCGCGGTCAGCCCTATGAAAGCCTTGGTGTCCCCGTCGGCACGGGCATTGCCGGGGGCAAGTCCTTTCTTGGCCTGTCGGGCGAGGTGCGCGGCAAGGTCACTGAAAAGCTGTCTCTTGTTGGGTTTTACGACTACGGTATCGTGGACACGTCCTCGTTCATCGGCAGCGGCGCCGAGTACCACGCGGGCGCGGGCCTTGGCGTTCGGTATGATCTGGGCGGCTTCGGCCCGCTGAGGCTGGACCTGGCGGTGCCTGTGCAAGGTGACACGGGCAACGGGCTGCAGTTCTATATCGGGATCGGGCAAGCATTTTGAGGCGTTACCTTTCATATCCTCTGGCAGTCGGGGCAACCACCTTTGCCCTTTCGGGTCCCGTGGCCGCGCAAGAGGAAGAGAGCGGCGGTCTGCTGACCGATTTCCTGCAAAACACGCTATCCGGGGACAACCGCAATATCCGGGTCATCGGGCTGGAGGGCGCGCTGAGCTCTCGCGCACGCATCCAGGAGATCACGGTGGCCGACGACGAAGGTGTCTGGCTGACCATCAAGAATGCCGAACTGGATTGGAACCGGCTGGCGCTGATCCGCGGCCGGTTTTCCGTGAACGCCCTGACCGCCGAAGAAATCGACATCGCACGCGCACCCGGCAAGACCACCACGGACGAACCGGCCGCCACCGCCGAGACCAAACCCTTTCAACTGCCCGAACTGCCCGTGGCGATCGAGATCGGTGAACTGCGCGTCGACGAATTGTCTCTGGGCGAACCGCTGATCGGCGTTGCGGCAGACCTTTCGGTGGACGGAAACTTGAATCTGGCCGATGGCGCGCTGGACACCAAGCTGGACATCAATCGGTTGGACCGGGCCGGCGATCAGATAAATCTTGTGGCCGGTTTCCAGAACGAAAGCCGGCAAATCGACCTGGACCTGACCATCTCCGAGGCGTCAGGTGGGCTGATTTCGACCGCATTGAATATTCCGGACAGCCCACCCATCGGCCTGACGGCCAAAGGGTCCGGTCCGATCACCGATTTCACGGCGGATATCGGGCTGAGCAGTGACAATGTCGACCGTGTCTCGGGCCAGGTGCGCCTGCGCGGGATCGAGAAGACCGAAGGGGCGGCAGACGAAGGCATTGCCTTTACCGCCGACCTGGGCGGCGACCTGACCCCATTTCTGGCCGCCAACATGGATACCTTCTTCGGTACGGATACACGCCTGTATGTCGATGGCCGTACCGGAGCCGAAGGTGCGCTGGAGATTACCGAGGCGGACATCACGTCCGAAGCTTTGAAACTGGAAGCGCAGCTCAGCCTTGGAACGGGCGGGGCGCTGCAACTGGCAGCCGTCCAGGCACGGATCTCGCCGCCGGCCGGGGACGACGTCGTCCTGCCATTCGGTGGAGGAGACACATCCGTCAAGGCCGCACAGCTCTCTGCCCTGTTCGACCACGAAAACGGCAATCATTGGGACCTGAGCCTGACGACCGAGAATGTTGTCACACCCCAAGTCCAGATTGCGCACACGCGGTTGACCGCACAGGGCACCCTGACTCAGATCGGCGGTCTGGACCTGACCGGGGATCTTCAAGCCTCTCTGGATGGTTTGGACTTGGCTGACCCTGCCCTGAACACAGCGGTGGGCGATCGCGTCACCCTTGATGGTCAGTTCGAATACGGACGGGACAAATCGCTCCGACTCTCGGGTTTCGAACTTGGGGGAACCGACTATTCAGCGACCGCCGATGCGGTCGTCAGCGGGCTGGAAAGCGGTCTGAAAATTGACGGATCGGCAACGGTGGAGGCGTCAGATCTGTCTCGTTTCTCTGAGGTCGCCAAATTGGATCTGGGCGGCCGGGCGTCGATCCGGGTCGAGGGGGCGGGCTCGCCGTTGGAGGGCAGTTTTGACGGCAAGCTGGCCGTTTCCGGACAAAACCTGTCCACTGGTCGGGGCGACATCGACCCCATCATCGCGGGCGAGACGGACATCACGCTGGACGCCAAGCGGGATGCAAACGGCATCCTGATCCGCGCTTTCACCATCGACGGCGAAACATTGAACGCACAGGCGGATGGCGCTGTCACCACTCCGAACGGCAATTTGACCATCGACGGCCAGGCCCGCGTGAATGCCTCGGACCTCTCAGTATTCTCCGGCCTCGCCAAGCGCGATCTTGCGGGGGCCGTTCAGGCCCAGGTGGATGGCAAGGGCACCGTGCAGACCCTTGAGTTTGATGGCACTGCGCAGGTGACGACTACAGAACTGCAAACCGGGCTGGATCAGGTGGATCCGCTTGTGACCGGGCGCGTTGTCCTGAACTTCGACGGGGCCCGCACCGGTGACCGGATCGAAATTCGAAAAGCAACCGTTGACGCAGCCGCGCTGAATGCCCAAGTCGCGGCAACCATCGACGATCCGACCGGAAACCTGGCTTTTGACGGTCAGGCGCAGGTCGATGCCCCCGACCTGTCCGTCTTTTCCGGACTGGCAGGCCGTACGTTGGCGGGCGCGGTCACAGCGGATGTGACCGGTCGAGGGGCCCGTGGCAGCAAAGTCTTCGACGTGCAGGGCAAAATCAACGCAAAGGACATTCTGACCGGAATCGAAGCGGTGGATACGCTGATCCCCGGACAGACGACGCTGACAGTCGACGCATCGAACGGCGATGAAGGGTTGAACATCCGAAACTTCCGGCTTGCAGGGACAGCCTTGTCCGCCAACGCATCCGGCATCTTGAGCCGCGAAAGCGGCGGGCTGAGCTTCTCCGCCGCGTTGGACGACCTCGCCCGGGTTTCACAGACCCTGACGGGACCGCTGAAGGTGAACGGGAATGTGGCCCCCACATCCAGCGGAGTCGAGGGCACGGTCAGAGTGACCGGCCCGGAGACGTCCTACGCCAATCTTGTAGGCAGCGTGAATACGGATGGCTCGGCCGACCTAGACTTTGACGCCAAGTTCGATCGGGTCGAACGTTTTGCGCCCGAGTTTCCGGGCAGCTTGACGGCGAAAGGCAATGCAACGCGCCAGAACGGCGTGTGGACCATTGATGCCAATGCCGCCGGACCGGCCGAAATCAGTAGTGCAGTCAAAGGAACCTATGACGAAGCCTCGGGCAATGCCGACATTTCTGCACAGGGCGGCGTCAATTTGGGTATTGCAAACATCTTCATAACGCCCAACAAGATCGACGGATCGGCCCGGTTCGACCTGGCGTTGAAGGGCAAGCCGGCGCTGGAGTCGGTGAGTGGTCAGATCACCACCTCAGGGACGTCGATGGCGATCCCCAGCGTTGGGCAGACCATCACCGATATCGGCGGAACTGTAGACCTTGCCAACAGCCGCGCAACGATTTCGATGCGCGGCGGCATGCGCGCCGGAGGCGGATTTACAGTCAGTGGCCCGGTCGACCTGACACCGCCGTTCAACGCGCAGATCACAACTGCAATCAACAACCTCGTCCTGACCGACAATCTTCTGTACGAGACCACGTTGAACGGCCAGATCGCAATGACGGGCGCCTTGGCAGGGAACAGTTCGCTGGTCGGGCAGATCACGTTTGGCGAGACCAACATCAACCTGGCCGCGGCATCCGGTGCGGTTGGGGCCGCGCCGATCCCGAAGATCGAACACGTGAACGAAAGCAATGCAAGCTACGTCACTCGGGAACGGGCGCAGCTGGTTGAAAAAGAGGAAACGTCGCAATCGGACTCTCGCATCTCTCTCGACATCAGCCTGTTGGCCCCCAAGGCGGTTTTCGTGCGGGGCCGCGGTGTGAATGCTGAATTGGGCGGTGCTATCTTCATCAAGGGCACCACCAAATCCGTCATCCCATCGGGCCAGATCGAACTGATCCGCGGCAATCTGGACATCCTTGGCCGGAGGCTGGCGCTGACCAAGGGCGTGGTCAGCCTGCAGGGCGACCTGACGCCGTATATCGAGTTCGAATCCTCGGCCAGCACGTCGGATGGAACCGCGACGTTGGAAATCGCGGGCCCGCTGGATTCTCCGACAGTCGATGTGTTCTCGGACCCCGAACGCCCCGCCGAAGAGGCGCTGGCCATGCTGCTGTTCGGCAACCGCTTTTCCGAACTGTCCCCGTTTGTCATTGCCCAGATGGCCGCGTCGCTGGCCCAGCTGAGCGGTGCCGGTGGCGATGCCACCAAGGGCGTTCGGGACGCCACGGGCGTAGATACCGTCGACGTCGGCGCGACCGAGGGCGGCGGCGGGCGTCTGGGCGCCGGCGCTTATCTGAGCGACAACCTGTACACCGATTTCACCGTGAACACCGAAGGCGACACCGAGGTGAACCTGAACCTGGACGTCAGCGACAGCGTGACGGTGCGCGGCACCATAGATGGGCGCGGCGATACCGGCATCGGGATTTTCTTCGAGCGTGACTACTAGGGTTGGGCGGGACCGCCACCCTAGACCTCTTCGACGGACAAGACCCCATCCAGTGATTTGATGGCACCCTTGATTTGGGGATTGATCGGGAATTCCTGCCCCAGATCCATTTCGACCTCTCCCGGCAAGCCTGGATCCAGCAGACACAAATGGATCGGCCCTTTCGAGGCGTTTTTGGCCGCTCCCGCAGCATTCGCGAGAACGCTCGCGACCGTCGACAGCGCCTGTGATTGATCCAAAAAGATACGAAGCCCGGTCGCGCCGGCCTCGGCCACGACTGAATCCGCCGGCCCGACCGAGCGCGCCAGCAGCTTCAGCTGGTCGGCCTCCATCGTGGCTTCGGCCGTCAGCACGACCTGCGCGCCGGTTTCCAGGTATTCGCGTGATTTCTCGAGGGTTTCCGAGAACAGCGTCACCTCGTACGCCCCCGTCGGGTCGGACAGCTGTGCAAAGGCGAACCGGTTGCCCTTGGCCGATTTCCGCTCCTGTCGCCCGGCGACCACACCGGCCATCTTGGCGATCAACGGACCCGAGCGTGCCTTTTCGGTAACCTCGTCCAGCGTCATCACCTGCTTGCGTTTCAGGGCCGGCATGTAGTCGTCCAGCGGGTGGCCGGACAGGTAGAAGCCGATCGCCTTGAATTCTTCGCTCAGCCGTTCGGCGGGCAGCCAGTCGGGCGATTTCGACAGGCGCGGTTCGGGCAGATCGTCGCCCGCCTCGCCGAACAGCGACACCTGGTTCGAGTTCTTCTGTTCGTGGATCGCGGCGGAATACTGCACCAGCTGTTCCAGGCTTTCGAAGACCCGGCGGCGGTTCTTGTCCAGCTCGTCAAAGGCCCCCGCACGGGCCAGCATCTCCAGCGGCCGTTTGCCGACCTTCTTCAGATCGACCCGGCGGGCAAAGTCAAAGAGGTTGACGAAAGGCTTGTCGCCCCTGCCCTGCACCACGAGGTTCATCGCCTCGACGCCCACGTTCTTGAGCGCGCCCAGCGCATAGACCAGTTTGCCATCCACCACATCAAACGTCGCCTGCGACCGGTTTATGCAAGGCGGCACATAGGGCAGTTCCAAACCCTTGCGGACCTCTTCGAAATAGATCGCCAGCTTGTCGGTCAGATGGATATCGCAGTTCATGACACCGGCCATGAATTCGACCGGGTGGTTCGCCTTCAGCCAGCCGGTCTGATAGCTGACCACCGCGTAGGCCGCCGCGTGAGATTTGTTGAAGCCGTAGTTGGCGAATTTCTCCAGCAGGTCGAACACCTCGGACGCCTTCTTGGCATCTACCCCGTTCGCGGCTGCCCCGGCCTCGAATTTCGGGCGCTCGGCGTCCATCGCCTCTTTGATTTTTTTACCCATCGCGCGGCGCAGCAGGTCGGCGCCGCCGAGGCTGTAGCCCGCCATGACCTGCGCGATCTGCATCACCTGCTCCTGGTAGACGATGATGCCTTGCGTTTCTTCCAGAATGTGGTCGATCAGCGGGTGGACCGAAGTGATCTTGCGCTGGCCATTCTTGACCTCGCAATAGGTCGGGATGTTCTCCATCGGGCCGGGGCGGTAGAGCGCGACAAGCGCCACGATGTCCTCGATGCAGGTGGGTTTCATGCGCTTGAGCGCATCCATCATGCCCGAGCTTTCAACCTGGAACACCGCCACGGTCTTGGCCGCGGAATAAAGCTTGTAAGTGGCCGGGTCATCCAGCGGAATGGCATTGATCTGGTTCTCGGCCCCCTCGGCCGGCTCATAAAGCTGCCGACCGTCGGCCGCCACGTGCAATGGCCGGCCGGACTTGAAGATCAGGTCCATGGCGTTCTGGATGACCGTCAGAGTCTTGAGGCCTAGAAAGTCGAATTTCACCAGACCGGCCTGTTCCACCCACTTCATGTTGAACTGGGTGGCAGGCATGTCCGAGCGGGGGTCCTGATAGAGCGGTACCAGCTCGTCCAGCGGCCGGTCGCCGATCACCACACCGGCGGCGTGGGTCGAAGCATTGCGCAGCAGCCCCTCGACCTGCTGGCCGTAAGTCAGAAGGCGGTCGACCACCTCTTCGTTGCGGGCCTCTTCGCGCAGGCGCGGTTCGTCTTTCAGGGCCTTCTCGATCGACACCGGCTTGACGCCTTCGACCGGGATCATCTTGGACAGGCGGTCCACCTGGCCGTAGGGCATCTGCAGCACCCGCCCGATGTCGCGCACCGCAGCCTTGGACAAGAGCGCGCCGAAGGTGATGATCTGGCCAACCTTGTCGCGGCCGTATTTCTGCTGAACATACCGGATCACCTCTTCGCGGCGGTCCATGCAGAAGTCGATGTCAAAGTCGGGCATCGACACCCGTTCGGGATTCAGGAAGCGTTCGAACAGCAGGCTGTAGCGCAGCGGATCAAGGTCGGTAATCGTCAGCGCATAGGCCACCAGCGAGCCCGCGCCCGAGCCACGGCCCGGACCGACGGGGATGTCGTGATCCTTAGCCCATTTGATGAAATCCGCAACGATCAGGAAGTAACCGGGGAACCCCATGCCCTCGATGATGTCCAATTCGAAATCCAGACGCTTCTGGTATTCCTCGGGTGGGACAGCGTGCGGGATCACCGCCAGTCGGGCCTGCAGACCTTCGTTGGCCTGGCGGCGTAGCTCCTCGACCTCGTCATCGGCGAATTTCGGCAGGATCGGATCCCGCTTGTAGGCCATGAAGGCGCAACGTCTGGCAATCTCGACCGTATTTTCGATCGCCTCGGGCAGATCGGCAAAGAGCGTGACCATTTCCTGCGGCGATTTGAAGTAATGCTGCGCGGTCAGGCGGCGGCGGCCCTCTTGCTGGTCGACATAGGCACCCTCGGCAATGCAGATCAGCGCATCATGCGCCTCATACATATCTGAGGTTGGGAAATAGACGTCATTCGTGGCCACCAGAGGCAGGTTCTTGGCATAGGCCATTTCCACATGGCCGCGCTCGGTCATGCGCTCGGCCTCGGGCTGGCCATCTTCGCCGGGATGACGTTGCAGTTCGATATAAAGGCGATCGGGGAACATCGCGGCCAACCGATCGACCAGCAGCTCGGCCGCCGGACGCTGGCCCTGCTGCAACAGGCGGCCAACGGGGCCGTCCGGTCCGCCGGTCAAGCAGATCAGCCCATCGGAATGCGCAGCTAACTCCTCAAGCGTGACCTGCGGCAACTGCCCGCCCTTGTCCACATACAGGCACGAGCTGAGCTTCATCAGATGCTCGTACCCCGTCTCAGATTGTGCCAGCAGTACAATCGGCGCAGGGGGCTTGGGTTTTTCCCCCGGCTGCGCCTGAATATACGCCAGATCAACCTGGCAGCCCATGATCGGCTGCACACCCGCACCGCTTGCGGTAACCGAAAATTCCAGCGCCGCGAACATATTGTTGGTGTCCGTCACCGCAACTGCGGGCATGTCCATCTGCTCGCACAGCGTTGGCAGTTTTTTCAGTCGCACCGCCCCCTCAAGAAGGGAATATTCGGTGTGAACTCGGAGGTGGATGAATCGAGGAGTACTGCTCATACGAGGCAGGCTATCGCACTCGCGACCCGGGAAAAAGCCGGAACAGTTAAGGGTGATTGCTGAAAAAATAGCCGCGCATTATTCGGAGATTCCAGAAGGTGCTTCAGCCGACGCCGCCGGCGTTTCACCAAAATCTCTTTCAATTCAGATGCCTAGATAATAATGACGTGGTGCATATCAAGGCATGGGACCGGGAATGGTACATTCGGCAGGCAGTTTTTCTTGCCAGCGCGCACAGGCTGTTTCTAACATCTTCAGGCAAGCTACAAGCCCGCTTCTTTCTCTACGTCGCATCGAGACAGGAGCACCCATGGGCGCAACCGGGTAAGGCGACGGGTTTCAAGAATGAATATCACGTTTCTTCTGAACGGAGAGACAGTGGAGCTGACGGATGTCGATCCGACGGCCACATTGCTGGATTGGCTGCGCGAGGATCGCGGCCTGACCGGCACCAAGGAAGGCTGCAACGAGGGCGATTGCGGGGCCTGCACCGTCATGGTTACGGATGAGGCCGGTGCCAAGGCGCTGAATTCCTGCATTCTTTTTCTGCCTCAACTGCACGGCAAGGCTGTGCGCACGGTCGAGGGGGCGAGCGGGCCCGACGGCGAGCCCCATCCCGTCCAGCAGGCGATGGTGGATCTTCATGGCTCGCAATGTGGATTCTGCACACCCGGTTTCGTGATGTCGATGGTGGCGAGCCATGCAAATGGCGCGACCGATCACGACACGCAACTGGCCGGCAACCTGTGCCGCTGCACCGGCTATGCGCCGATCATCCGCGCGGCAAAGGCCGTCGAAGACCAGCCGGTGCCGGTCTGGGTCAAGGACAAGCCGGTTGCGGCCAAGCCGGCCTCGCCCCTTCTGCCGAAGTCATCAGACGAACTGGCCAAAGTCTACACCGCACATCCTGGTGCAACTTTGATCGCGGGTGCCACCGATGTCGGCCTCTGGGTCACCAAGCAACTGCGGAACCTGGACCCGGTGATATTTCTGGGCGGATGCGATGATCTGAAAGAGATCTCGGTCACCGAAGACGAAGTGCGCATCGGCGCGATGGTGGACATGAACCGCATGGGCGCGGCGATGGCCGATCTGCATCCGTCCTATGCCGAGATGATCCGGCGCTATGCCAGCGTTCAAGTGCGCCACGCGGCTACGGTGGGCGGCAACATCGCCAACGGCTCTCCCATTGGAGACAATCCGCCCGCACTGATCGCGCTGGGGGCCACATTGCACCTGCGCAAGGGCGACGAGAGGCGGGCGATCCCGCTGGAGGATTTCTTTGTTGATTACGGCAAGCAGGATCGCGCGCCCGGCGAGTTCGTGGAAGCGGTCAGCTTTATGCGCCAACCCGATCGGCTGAAATGCTACAAGCTGAGCAAACGGTTCGATCAGGATATCTCGGCCGTCTGCGGCTGTTTTAACATCACCGTTTCGGACGGCGTCGTCTCGCAAGCCCGGATCGCCTTTGGCGGAATGGCCGGTGTGCCGAAACGCGCGACACAGGTTGAGGCCGCGCTGACCGGTCGCCCGTGGACGGCGGAAACGGTTCAAAGCGCCTTGCCGGCCTTTGCCGAGGACTATTCCCCGATGAGCGACATGCGTGCCTCGGCCCGCTACCGGCTGGAGGCCGCAAAGGCCATGCTCGAACGCTATTTCCTAGAAGATCAGGGCGAACTGACCAATGTGCTGGAGGTTTCGGCATGAGCGTGACCAAGCCCCTGCCCCATGACGCGGCACCCCTGCATGTGTCGGGAACCGCCCGTTATGTTGACGACATTCCGACGCCGAAGGGCACGATGCATCTGGCGTTCGGCCTGAGCCCGATCGCCAAGGGCCGGATCACGGCGATGGACCTGTCAGATGTCCGTGCGGCCCCGGGAGTCGTGATGGTGATGACGGCCGAGGACCTGCCCTTTGCCAATGACGTCTCGCCCTCGATCCATGACGAGCCGCTGCTGGCGGATGGGACGGTGAACTATGTGGGCCAGCCCGTGTTTCTGGTTGTCGCCACCAGCCATCTGGCGGCGCGCAAAGCCGCGCGGTTGGGTAGGATCGACTATGCCGAGGAAACGCCGATCCTGACGATCGAAGAGGCTTTGGCCGCAGACAGCCGGTTCGAGGACGGCCCCCGCATCTATGCCAAAGGTGATGCGGAAGCCGCCATCGCGCAGGCGGCGCATGTGGTCGAAGGCACGTTCGAGATCGGCGGGCAGGAGCATTTCTACCTGGAAGGTCAGGCCGCGTTGGCGGTGCCGAACGAAGGCAGCGACATGCTGGTGCATTCCTCGACCCAGCACCCGACCGAGATTCAACACAAGGTAGCTGATGCTTTGGGCGTTCCCATGCACGCGGTGCGGGTCGAAACCCGGCGGATGGGCGGCGGGTTCGGTGGCAAGGAAAGCCAGGGCAACGCGCTGGCTGTGGCCTGCGCAGTTGCGGCACGGGCAACCGGTCGAGCCTGCAAGATGCGCTATGACCGCGATGATGACATGACCATCACCGGCAAGCGCCACGCCTTCCGCATCAGCTACAAGGCCGGCTTCGACGAAAACGGCCACATTCAGGGCGTTTCCTTCCTGCACTACGCCATCTGCGGCTGGGCGCAGGACCTGTCGCTGCCGGTCGCCGACCGAGCGATGCTGCATTCCGACAATGCGTACCTTCTGCCCAATGCGCGGATCGAGAGCCATCGGCTGAAGACCAACACACAATCGGCCACCGCCTATCGCGGCTTTGGCGGGCCGCAGGGAATGGTGGGCATCGAACGGGTGATGGATCACGCCGCGCATGTACTGGGTCTGGACCCGGTCGAGCTGCGGCGGCGGAACTACTATGAACCGGCGCACGCAGGCGTTGAAGAACCAGTGCGGGACAAGCCGCTGGGCCACCCGGATCCGAACGAGGATCTGACCAGCCGCGGCGCGGTCGAAACCGGCCGCTCGGTGGTGCGCCCTGTTCCCGCGGGTGGGAACACCACCCCCTATGGCATGGAAGTCACCGATTTCGAATTGCATTCCATGACCGAAGCCTTGCTGGAGTCCTGCGATTACGCAGCCCGCAAGGCGGCGATCGAGAAGTGGAATGCCCAGAACCGCGTGATCAAGAAGGGCATCGCCTTTTCACCGGTCAAGTTCGGGATTTCCTTCACGCTCACCCATCTGAACCAGGCCGGGGCGCTGGTGCATGTCTACCAGGACGGCTCGGTCCATCTGAACCATGGCGGCACCGAGATGGGCCAGGGCCTGTTTCAGAAAGTGGCACAGGTGGCGGCCGCGCGGTTCGGCATTCCGCTGGAGATGGTGAAGATCACCGCGACCGATACCGCCAAAGTGCCGAACACCTCGGCCACGGCGGCCTCGTCCGGCAGCGATCTGAACGGGATGGCGGTCAAGGCCGCATGCGACACGATCCGCGACCGGATGGCCGCCTATCTGGCCGAGCGGCATCAGACCGATCCAACGGCGGTCGTCTTTGCCGATGGCCGGGTCAGCGTGGGCGAGGAAAGCTACAGCTTTGCCGAGGCGGCAGCGCTGGCCTATCAGGGGCGCGTCAGCCTGTCGGCAACCGGGTTCTACAAGACCCCCAAGATCGAGTGGGACCGGATTGCCGGACGCGGGCGCCCGTTCTTCTACTTCGCCTATGGAGCTTCGGTGACCGAAGTCGCCGTGGACACTCTGACCGGCGAGAACCGCATCCTTCGGACGGATATCCTGCATGATGCGGGTGCTTCGCTGAACCCTGCGCTGGATATCGGGCAGGTCGAGGGCGGCTATGTGCAAGGTGCGGGCTGGCTGACGACCGAGGAACTGGTCTGGGACGACAAGGGCCGGCTGCGCACCCATGCGCCATCGACCTACAAGATTCCTGCCTGTTCGGACCGCCCCGACATCTTCAATGTCGCACTTTGGGACTGCCGGAACCGCGAGGACACGATCTATCGCTCAAAAGCGGTGGGCGAGCCGCCCTTCATGCTGGGCATCTCGGCCTGGTTGGCGCTGTCGAACGCGGTTGCGGCCTGCGGTGACGGGTATCCGGCGATCAATGCCCCAGCCACCGCCGAAGAGGTCTGGACCGCCGTTCAACGCATGCGTGGAGGCACCTGATGGGATTTGACCGGGAGACTTTGAGGGAGGCGGTCAAAACGCATGGCAAGGTGACCCGCGTGGTCATTGCCGCAATCCGAGGCTCGTCCCCGCGCGAGGTCGGCGCCGCGATGCTGGTCTGGAAGGGCGGGCAATCCGGCACGATCGGGGGCGGCACGCTGGAGTATCAGGCGGCTGAGGCCGCCCGGGTTCAGCAAAGCCCAACCCGCCTGTCCCGCCATGCGCTGGGTCCCGACCTCGGGCAATGCTGCGGCGGTGCCGTAACGCTGCTGAGCGAGGTCTATGACCTGAAGTCCGTCGAGGCCTTGGACGACACCGTCATCGCTCGCTCGACTGCCGGTGGCGACATGCCATTGTCGGTCAAGCGGCTGCTGGCAACCGCACGCGCACAGGGTATCGCGCCTGAACCGCAATTGCTTGACAGCTGGATGATCGAACCGGTGCACACACCGACCCGCCGATTGTGGATCTGGGGGGCCGGTCATGTCGGACGGGCGCTGGTGGATGTGCTGTCGCCTCTCCCCGATCTTGCCATCACTTGGGTAGACACCGCCGCCGATCGGTTTCCAGCTGGCATCCCAGCAGGTGTAACCGTGGTTCCGGCAGCGAACCCGGCCGACCTCGTGCACCACGCACCGGTTCAAGCCGAGCACTTGGTGCTGACTTATTCACACAATCTGGATCTGGAACTGTGCAACCGGCTATTGACGCACGGTTTTCACTTTGCCGGGCTGATCGGCTCGGCTACGAAATGGGCGCGATTCCGCTCGCGCCTGGCTGCGCTGGGTCATTCACCGGCTCAGATCGCCCGGATCACCTGCCCGATCGGTGACCCATCGTTGGGCAAGCACCCGCAGATGATCGCAGTTGGTGTGGCAGCGCAAATCCTGCGCCCCGCCCGACAGAACGACTTGAAGAAGGACCAGAGCGCGTGACCACTCCACTACTGAGCTTGCAGGAGCTGACCAAGGCCTATCCCGGCGTCGTGGCCAACGACCAAGTGTCCTTTGACATCGGTGAGGGCGAAGTTCACGCCCTGCTGGGCGAAAACGGCGCGGGAAAATCCACGCTGGTGAAGATGATCTACGGGCTGGTCAAGCCGGACAGCGGCACGATGCTGTTGCGCGGCCAACCCTATGCGCCGGCCGAGCCGCGCGCGGCCCGTGCCGACGGCATTGCCATGGTGTTCCAACATTTTTCGCTGTTTGACGCGCTGAACGTGGCCGAAAACATCGCCCTTGGCATGGAAAGCCCGCCGCCGATGGGTGATCTGGCTTCGCGCATTCGCGAGGTCTCGGAGACCTATGGCCTGCCACTGGATCCGTATCGTCGGGTTGGTGACCTGTCCGCCGGTGAACGCCAGCGGGTCGAGATCATCCGCTGCCTGCTGCAGGACCCAAAGCTGCTGATCATGGACGAACCGACCTCGGTCCTGACCCCGCAGGAGGTAGATATCCTGTTCGAAACACTGAAAAAGCTGCGGTCGGAGGGAACCTCGATCCTGTACATCTCGCACAAGCTGGAGGAAATCCGCACGCTGTGCGACCACGCCACCATTCTACGGCTGGGCAAGAACGTGGGTGAGTGCACACCCAGCGAAACATCCGCCCGCGACATGGCCGAAATGATGGTGGGATCAGCCCTTCAGACCCCTGAACGGTCCGGGCGAGAGTTCGGACCCGTAGCACTGGATGTTACCGGGCTTTCGGTTCCGTCCCCTTCCGAATTCGGGACCGCGCTGAAGAACGTGCACCTGACCGTCCGCAAGGGCGAAGTCCTTGGCATCGGCGGCGTGGCTGGTAACGGTCAGGACGAACTGCTGGGCGTTTTGTCCGGCGAAATTCTGACGGACGCGGATGCGATCCGCTTCAACGGCCAGCCGATTGGCAAACTGGGTCCGACGGCCCGGCGCAGACTGGGTGTGCTGACGGCCCCGGAAGAGCGGTTGGGACATGCCGCGGCGCCGGACATGAGCCTGACGGAAAACGCTCTGCTGACCGGCTCGGTGCGCGAGTCTTTGGAGAAGAACGGTTTTTTGAAATGGGCGGACACCCGCATTTTTGCGGAGAAGATCATTCAGGCATTCGACGTGCGGACCCCGGGGCCGGAAAACGCCGCGCGGTCGCTGTCGGGCGGCAACCTGCAGAAATTCGTCATCGGCCGGGAAGTCCTGCAAAACCCCGAAGTTCTGGTCGTGAACCAGCCGACCTGGGGCGTCGACGCCGCCGCAGCCGCTGCGATCCGTCAGGCCATTCTGGACCTTGCGGCCAAGGGAACGGCGGTGGTCTGCATCAGCCAGGATCTAGATGAGCTGATGGAGATTTCCGACAGTTTCGCCGCCTTGAACGAAGGGCGCCTCAGCGCTCCGCGTCCCACAACTGGCCTGACCGTCGAAGAGATCGGTCTGATGATGGGCGGCGCGCATGGGATGGAGGTGGCCCATGTGTAACCTACGCTGCCGCCTCTGGCGCAAAAATCCAAAAAAGACGAAGACTTTGGGGGGATGAGCAAATGATAGTGTTGGAGAAACGGCCACAGCCGTCCAAGGCGTGGTCTTATGCCACCCCTCTGGTCGCAGTGCTGGCCACCATGGTTTTCGGCGGGTTGCTGTTTGTAATTCTGGGCAAGAACCCGGTCGAAGCGATCGGAACCATCTTCTGGGAACCCCTGTTCGGAGAGTTCTCATTTTATTACCGACCGCAACTGCTGGTGAAGGGCGCACCGTTGGTTCTGATCGCCATCGGTCTGTCGCTGGGCTTCCGCGCCGGTATCTGGAATATCGGCGCCGAGGGCCAGTACATCATGGGCGCTATCTTCGGCGCCGCGGCCGGTCTGGCCTTCTACCCTCTGGATGCGTGGTACGTCTTTCCAATCATGGTGATCGCCGGCGCATTCGGCGGCTGGATCTGGGCGATGATCCCGGCCCTGCTCAAGGTTCGGTTCGGCACCAACGAGATTCTCGTTTCCCTGATGTTGGTTTACGTGGCCGAGCAGTTTCTGGCCTCGATGTCGCTGGGTTTGCTGAAAAACCCCGAAGGGTTCGGATTTCCCGGCTCGCGCAACCTGCAGTCCTATGAAAGCGCCCACAATGCTGAACTGTTCGCCGGAACAGGCATGCACTGGGGCGTCGTCGCGGCCTTTATCGCGGTGATCTTTGCCTATGTCCTGCTGAACCGGCACATGCTGGGGTTTCACATCCGCCTCACGGGTGAAGCTCCGCGCGCGGCGCGATTTGCTGGCGTGAACCCTCCTCGGCTGATCCTGTTTTGCCTGGGGCTGTCGGGTGCGCTGGCCGGTCTTGCCGGAATGTTCGAGGTCTCGGGCCCGTCAGGCGTGGTGAGCATCGACTTCAACGTGGGCTACGGCTTTACCGCGATCATCGTGGCGTTTCTGGGCCGTCTGCACCCGGTGGGCATCCTGCTGGCCGGCGGCCTGATGGCGCTGACCTATATCGGTGGCGAAATCGCACAATCCCAGCTGGGGCTGCCCGCTGCGGCCATCCAGGTGTTCCAGGGAATGCTTCTGTTCTTCCTGCTGGCCTTCGATCTTTTGACCAACTACCGCATTCGTGCGGCCCGTAGCGAGGTGGCGTGACCATGGACCTTGGAGAAATCAACCCCGTTCTTTTGCTGGCCTCGTTGATGGTTGCCGCAACCCCGCTTCTGCTCGCGGCGATCGGAGAGCTTGTCGTCGAAAAGGCCGGCGTTCTGAACCTCGGCGTCGAAGGCATGATGATCGTGGGCGCAATCAGCGGATTTGCCATCTCGGTCGAGACAGGCTCGCCATGGTTGGGTTTCGTCGCGGCGGCCGTTGGCGGTGCGCTGCTGTCGCTGCTGTTCGTTCTGCTGACCCAGTTCGCGCTGGCGAACCAGGTTGCCAGCGGTCTTGCGCTGACGCTGTTTGGCTTGGGCTTCAGTGCCCTTCTGGGCCAAAGCTATGTGGGCATCAAACCGCCCAGCATGGGGGACATCCACATCCCGCTGCTCAGCGATATTCCGGTCATCGGTCCGATCCTTTTCCAACATGATCCGATCCTCTATGTCGGGATCGCGTTGACGGCAGCGGTGTGGGCCACGTTGAAATACACCCGCGTCGGGCTGATCCTGCGTGCGGTGGGTGAGAACCATGATGCGGCGCATGCCCTCGGTTACAAGGTCATCAAGATCCGCATTATGGCGATCCTGTTCGGCGGGGCCTGTGCGGGGCTTGGCGGTGCATATATCAGCCTGATCCGGGTCCCTCAGTGGACCGAAGGCATGACCGCCGGAGTCGGGTGGATTGCTCTGGCTCTGGTGGTGTTTGCCAGCTGGAAACCGTGGCGTGCCTTGCTGGGTGCCTATTTGTTTGGCGGAATCACGGTCTTGCAGCTTAATCTGCAGGCAGCGGGCGTTGCCATACCTGTCGAGTATCTGGCAATGTCGCCCTACATCATCACGATCCTTGTGCTTGTGATCCTTTCGGCCGACAAGAGCAGCGCACCTGCCTCACTGGGCCGGACCTTCCACGCCTCGCACTAGGGGCCAACTGTACCAACTTGGGGAGTAACTAAATGAAATTCACTTCACTTCTGGCAAGCGCCGCCATGGCACTTGGCCTTGCCACGGGCGCCGTGGCCGAGGACAAGACAAAGGTCGGTTTCGTCTATGTCGGCCCGGTGGGCGACGGCGGCTGGACCTATGAACACGACAAGGGCCGTCAGGCCGTCGAGAAGCACTTTGGCGACAAGGTCGAAACCGTGTACGTGGAATCGGTGCCCGAAGGCCCGGATGCCGAGCGCGTCATGACTCAGATGGCGCTGGAAGGCGCCGACCTGATCTTCACCACCTCGTTCGGTTACATGGACCCGACCATCAACGTGGCCAAGAAATTCCCGGACGTGAAATTTGAACACGCCACGGGTTACAAGACCGCCGACAACGTGTCGGTCTACTCGGCGCGTTTCTATGAGGGTCGCGCTGTCCAAGGTCATATCGCCGGCAAGATGACCAAGTCGAACATCATCGGTTACATCGGCTCGTACCCGATCCCCGAAGTGATCCGAGGCATCAACTCGGCCTTCATCCACGCCAAGAAGGTGAACCCGGATGTCGAGTTCAAGATCGTTTGGGCCTACACCTGGTTCGATCCGGCGAAAGAGGCCGACGCGGCGAAGGTTCTGATCGAACAGGGCGCAGACGTGATCCTGCAGCACACCGACTCGACCGCACCGCAGGCGGCTGCACAAGAAGCCGGCAACGTGATCACTTTCGGCCAGGCCTCGGACATGAGCGAATATGCTCCGATGCCGCGCGTCAGCTCGATCATCGACAACTGGGCGCCTTACTACATCGCGCGCACCCAGGCCGTGATGGATGGCACCTGGGAGTCGGTGAACACCTGGGACGGCATCAAGGAAGGCATGGTTGAAATCGGCGAGATTTCCGACGCCGTTCCGGCCGACGTCAAAGAAGAGGCGCTGGCCCTGAAAGCCGCGATTGCAGATGGCAGCTATCACCCGTTCACCGGACCGCTGAACAAGCAGGACGGCAGCGCCTGGCTGGCCGAGGGCGAAGTGGCCGATGATGGCACTCTGGCCGGCATGAACTTCTATGTCGAAGGGCTGGAAGGCGACATCCCGCAATAAGCCTGGCATGTACTGTCAACAAACCCAAAGCCCGCCGGAAACGGCGGGCTTTTTCAGTTCCCGGAACGGTTGCCGAAACTGCGCGCTGCCAACACGATCCGGGATATGGCGGTCAGGAAACACAAGCTGCCGAATACCCACGCCAAGGCCGCAAACGCATCCGGCACCAGACACAAAAGAACAAGGAAACCGATCGTTTCGGCCCCCTCCAGCAAACCACCGGAAAAATACAAGGCCTTCTGCCCTCTGGCGTCGGTCTTCAAACCGTGCCGGTCCGCCAGTAGGGAAAAGCCCAGAAAACTGGTGCCGTTGAAATAGAAGGACAGCAAAAGGAAAGCACCGGCCACGCCATTGGCAGCCGGGTCAGCCAGAACGAATGCGAAGGGGATCGCGCCGTAGAACAGAAAGTCGCAGGTGATATCCAGATAGCCGCCGAAATCGGTCCCGCCCCGGGCACGCGCAACAGCACCGTCCAAGCCATCCGCGAGACGCGACAGCAGTAACGGCAGCAGCGCCCAGTACGTCGCGCCTGCCACGATCAGGCCCGCTGCGACCAAACCAAGAGCCAGCCCAATCAGCGTCACCTGGTTTGCCGTAAAGCCCAACCGCGCGAGAAAACGGCCCTGAGCGTTCAGGGCCGGGTCGATAATCGGGCGGATTTGCGCATCAAACATGTGCGGCAGTTAACCGGGGACAGGCGCCATTTCCAGACACAATAGCGCGAGAACACTCACGTTCCCGCCATCAGTGACCGCTTAGAACCAGCGTGTTCACCGGCATCAGGATCAGACGCAGTCGCAAGCCTGCCGCATGAACCACACCGATCGTGTCCACGACATGCAGGAATGCCCTTTCCCAGAACCCCAGATCTTCGTGTTCAAGCCTGTCGTGATTGTCGGTGTAGACATTGGCTAGACAGTTGCTGCCCGGGGGCACCTTGTCTGCCAGCCCTTCATAAAGTGGCTCCAGGTACACGAGGATTGATCCGGGGGTTGTGTTCTGTTGAACGTCGCGCAATTCGTCAGTGGGTCGGATCTGCCCCGAAGGGATCACATCCTGCACCTGGACCACTACGACCGGAATCACCGTGAATGGCCGCGTCATACAGCCCAGCTCTCCGATCATTCCCGGTTTGATCACCTGCGCCGACATCTGGTTGAAAGCCGCCTGAAACCGGTCGCGCCCGGAATCCGTCGGAACCAGAATTCCCGCCGGGCGCATCAGCGGGCTGACAAAATCGCCGACCCGCAGCCCGAACTGCTCGACCCGGCCCGTCACACCGGCGCTGATTGTCGTCTTGTCCAATTCGGCCAGAGCGGCATCCAGCTGCGCCTCGGCGCTGGCCAACTGGGCAGGGATCAGTTCTTCGATCTTCTGAACAACGGCCGCCTTTTGGGATTGCGCGGCCAGAACCTTGGCCTCGCGCTCGGCGACAAGGTTTTCCAGTCGCTCGATCTCGGTCAGGCGGACTGCGCTGGATCCCTGATCGCGCAGGGTGGTGTTGCGCTCCAAATCCTCAAGCGCCTGCGCCAGCGCCGCCTGCGCGCCTGCAATACCGGCTTCGGCCTCGGCCAGATCCGTTTGCGCGACCTTCAGCGAGGCCTGTATCTGAGCAATCTGGGCATGTGCGGCTTCGACCTGCGCGCGCTGGGTGAAATCCTCGATACGGAAGATCGGCTGGCCCGCGGTGACCATCTGGTTGTTGGTGACATAGACCTCGGACACGCGCCCACCCAGTTGCGGAAGAATCGTTACGGTCCGAAAATAGGACGCCGCCGTTTTGCTCGCCGGGTGGAAGTAGAACAGCGTGGTAATCACCGTCAGCGCAAGGATCGCGCAGGCGGTCAGCCCCCAGCGCAGTTCGTACCACATGGTGAACAGAGTGATTTCGTGACCAATACGTTTTCCCTGAACGAAGCGTCGGAACAGAAAGTCGGGCAGAACGGTGACCAGTGCGCACAGAAATGTTTCGATCATGCGTCAGTGCTCCTGCGGAGCGGCGGGCTCAGGGTCAGGCACGGCGGGCGGAGGTGACGCCCCGGGTGCCAGCGACCGAATTGCATCTGCAATCGCGCGCAGGGGCGCTGCAAAGTCAGGAAACTGAAAACCCGCGACCAGGATAGCAGCAACCCAGAAAATCCCGTTGTGTGTAAACAGGGCCAACAACGCCAGGATACCGACCAACTGAAACTGCGGGTGGTTGTTCTCATGGGCCATCTTCTCGGGGATCGAGTGCAATGTGAAATACGCGACACCGATCAGCAGGATCAGACCAACCGTGAAGATCACCATGAAATTGAAGAGAAAATCGCTGCCATCCGCCTGGGTCACATATGACGGAATGTGCCCTGTGGCCATTGGGTGTAGGTCTGCGCTGGTCACCCTGCCCTCCTGCGTTTTTGGTTGTGAATGTTTGGAAGGGTTGATGCTCAAATTCAACCCTGATTAAAACTTGAGGCGACAATTGATCAAAGACCCCCGTTCGTCGGGCTCATTTCAGGCACTCTCATGACACTCAGGCTTTCCAATCCCGACGGCACTGACATTGGCCGTTTCACCTTTGGCACGATGCAGTTCGGGGGCCGCGCCGATGCCGAGCAAAGCCGGGCCATGTTCGACGCCTGTCGCGCGGCCGGTATCACGCATTTCGATACAGCTTATGTCTATACCGACGGTGCGTCGGAAACATTGCTGGGCCAGATGATCGCGTCTCAGCGCGAGCAGCTGACGATCGCCACCAAAGCGGGTTACACCGGCGGCGCCGGCGCAGCCAACATCCGCGCGCAGTTCGACGTTTCGCGCAAACGTCTGGGTCAGGACATGGTCGACCTGCTGTACCTGCACCGGTTCGACCCGGATACCGATCTTGCCGAAACGATTGAGTGCTTTGCCCAGCTCAAAGACGCGGGCAAGATCCGCTATGTCGGCCTGTCTAATTTTGCCGCCTGGCAAGTGATGAAAGCCGTGCGCGTCGCCGCAGATTTCGGCCTGACCATTGACGCGCTGCAACCGATGTACAACCTGGTCAAGCGACAGGCCGAGGTCGAGATCCTGCCGATGTGTGCGGATCAAGGTATATCGGTTTTTGCCTACTCGCCGCTGGGTGGCGGGTTGCTGACCGGGAAGTACTCCCATGGCGCTGCAGCCGGCCGGCTGTCCGAAGATGACCGATATGCCAGCCGCTATGGAGCTGAGTGGATGGCCGAAACAGCTGCCGAGCTGGCTCGCTTGGGACATCAGGCTGGCGTGGATCCGGCGACGCTTGCCGTCGCCTGGGTTGCCGCCAGCCCGTTTGCCCCGTCGCCGATCATATCGGCCAGATCTGCCGAACAGCTGGCGCCGTCGCTGGCTGCGCTGACGCTCGACCTTCCGGCTGAGCTCTATGCCCGCATCACGGCGCTCAGCCAGACACCGCCACCGGCGACGGACCGGTTGGAGGAAGTCCAGTGATTGATTTTCTGATCATCGGCGGAGGTATTGCCGGCCTCAGCGCCGGCGCGCGTCTGTCCGAGCATGGATCGGTGACCGTACTCGAGGCCGAGGACGCGCTGGGCTATCACGCCTCGGGGCGATCGGCGGCATTGTTCGAAGAAGGTTATGGCCCGCCTTCGGTCGTGGCTCTGAACAAGGCCAGCGCCGAGTTCTTTTTTTCGAACGACTATCTGACCCCGCGCGGGTTGATGCTGCTGGCCAAAAGTGATCAGGCCGACCAGTTCCGCAAAGACCTGGGCGAGCTGGGAATGGCCGAAATTTCGGTCCCCGATGCGTTGGCCCGTGTCCCGGTCCTGAACCCGGAAACCGTCGCATACGCAGCGCTGAGTGAGGGCGCTTACGACATCGACACCGACCGTGTACTACAGGATTTCGCCCGCACCATTCGCGCCAACGCGGGATCGGTACTGACCCGCCAAAAAGTGGCGCGGATCCGCAAGGACGGCCATTGGCTGGTGGAAGCGGCCGAGGTCTTTCAGGCGCGCACCATCGTCAATGCCGCTGGTGCGTGGGCGGACGAGGTCGCAAGGATGGCCGGGATCGCACCGATCGGAATCACGCCGCGCCGCCGTTCTATGGCCCGACTGCCAGCACCTGGGGGCCATGATGTGAAAAATTGGCCGATGATGCTGGGCGCGGGTGAAACCTGGTACGCCAAACCGGATGCCGGCAAGCTGTTGGTGTCACCGTCCGAGGCCGACCCGGTCGAACCGCATGACGCCTATGCCGACGATATGGTGCTGGCCGAGGGCCTGGCCCGGTACGAAGAAATGGTGACCAGCCCGGTCACCCGTGTCGAGACCAATTGGGCCGGGCTGCGCAGCTTTGCCCCGGATGGCACGCTTGTTCTGGGTCCCGACCCGTCAGATGAAAGTTTTGTCTGGTCTGCCGGTCAGGGAGGGTACGGGTTTCAAACCGCACCGGCCGCGTCGCGATTGGTCGCGGATCTTGCGTTAGGCCGCGCGCCCGAGTTGGATGCCGCGATGGTCTCCGCGCTATCCGTGTCCCGGTTACGCTGATGGGCAGGCGGAAACTGCCTCCGACGGCAAGCGTCGCCTCTCAGGGTGACGGCGCGAAGATGATCGCTCCTGCGGCCAGCCGCAATACAGACGCCTTGTGCGCGTTGCTAGCCGAGATGCCCTTCGCAACTGGAAACGCATTGGAACTGGCCAGCGGCACGGGTCAACACGTCGCCGCATTTGCCCGTATCTTTCCTGACCTGACTTGGCAGCCAAGCGAGATCGATCCCGCCCGCCGGGCCAGCATCGACGCCTATGCGGAGGACCTGCCAAACATCCTTCCCGCCGTAGATTTGGACGCAACCCTGTCCGGATGGCACCAGAACTTTGGCAACCAGAACCTTATCATTCTGATTAACCTGCTGCATCTGATCAGCTGGAAAGAAGCCCGCAATGTTCTGTCCGAGGCCGCATTGGCCCTTTGCCCCGGGGGGCGGTTCGTTCTCTACGGACCGTTCATGCGCCAGGGCAAGCTGATCAGCGACGGGGACCGACGCTTTCATGCCGACCTGACCCGGCAAGACCCCGAGATCGGCTACAAGGACGACAGCCAGATCAGCAACTACCTGGAAAGCAAAGGGCTGCGGGTTGTCGGAGTGGTTCCAATGCCTGCGAACAATCTGGCTTTTGTCGCAGAAAAGCCCTCGATCTGATCAAGATCAAAGCCGCTCTGACGCCGCTGATACATATGCAAGATGCAATATGTACATGAGGCACAAGACATGACCTGGTCAGACAGACTTGCTGAAACGCGCAGCGGATTGCGCAACCTGAACGGAGCCATACCAGATACCGCCCGCGCTTTCGGTACGCTCGGGAAATCGGTCAAGGAAGGCGGAACACTGGATTTCAAGACCAAGGAGTTCATCGCCTTGGGCATGTCCATAGCAGTACGGTGCGAACCCTGCATTTCGCTGCACACCGAAACACTGGTCAAGGCGGGCGCTTCGCGTGAAGAATTCTCGGACGTTCTGGCCATGGCGATCCAGATGGGTGGCGGTCCGTCGATGATGTACGCAGCCAAGGCGCTGGAGTGCTTCGACGAGCTCAGCGCGTAGCCAAAAAAAAGGCCCCGGAGTTGTCCGGGGCCTCTGTCCGATCAACCGTCCTTGCGGATGGTCTCGTTCTTGGGGTCATAGGGGCTGTCGCACGTCACGACCGCATCCCACAGCTGGTCCAGCATTTTGACCTTCAGTTTGGTTCCTTCCACGGCCAGTTCGGGCTTTACATAGCCCAATCCGATGGATTTCTCGAAAGCCACCGAATACCCGCCCGAGGTCAGACGCCCCACGCGCTCACCTTCGGGCGTATAGAGCGCCTCACGGCCCCACGGGTCGGCGTCCTCGGGCCCGTCGATCAGCAACGTAGAGCATTTCACCCGCACGCCGGTCTCGATCAGCTTGTCCTTGCCGTGGAACTCTTTGTTCAGATCGACGAAACGCGGCAGGTCGGCCTCGAGCGGGGTGGCGTCGCGGCCCAGTTCGGTGCCGAAGGCGCGATAGGATTTCTCCTGCCGCAGCCAGTTTTGCGCGCGGGCGCCGACCAGCTTCATGCCGTGCTTCTCGCCGGCCTTCTCCAGAAGATCGAACAAGTAGTTCTGCATCTCGATCGGGTGATGCAGTTCCCAGCCCAGCTCGCCTGTATAGGCCACGCGGATCGCGTTGACCGGGCACATGCCCAGTTCGATCTGACGTGCCGACAGCCAGGGGAAGCGCTTGTTCGAAAGGGCGGTTTCCGGCTCGGCGTCCTTGATGACCTCTTTCAGCACATCGCGCGATTTCGGCCCGGCGATGGCAAAGACGCCCCACTGGGTGGTCACGTCTTGGATCTCGATGTAGCCGAACTCGTCCATCTTGTCCTCGGCCGCCTTGCGCAGGAAGTCGGCGTCATACTCGGTCCAGGCACCGGCCGAGACGAGGTAATACTCGTTCTCTTTCAGGCGAACGATGGTGTACTCGGTACGCGTGGTGCCATGCGCCGTAAGCGCATAGGTCAGATTGATGCGACCGACCTTGGGCAGCTTGTTGCAGGTGAACCAATCCAGAAACTGGGTGGCGCCGGGGCCCTTGACGACATGCTTGGTGAAGGCTGACGCGTCGATCAGACCGACACCGTTGCGGATCGCCTTGGCTTCTTCGACGGCATACTGCCACCATCCACCACGGCGGAAGCTGCGGCTTTCCCTGTCGAAGTTGTCAGGGGCATCGACCGGGCCAAAATAGTTGGGGCGTTCCCATCCGTTGACCCACCCAAACTGCGCGCCGCGGGCTTTCTGACGATCATAGGCCGGAACGGTGCGCAGCGGACGGCAGGCCTCGCGCTCTTCATCCGGGTGATGCAGAATGTAGACGTGCTCGTAGCATTCCTCGTTCTTGCGCGCGGCGAATTCGGTGGTCATCCAGTTGGACGAATAGCGTTTGGGGTCCAGCGAGGCCATGTCGATCTCGGCTTCGCCGTCGACCATCATCTGCGCCAGATAATAGCCGGTGCCGCCGGCGGCGGTGATGCCAAAGCTGAACCCTTCGGCCAGCCACATATTGCGCAGGCCCGGCGCCGGGCCGACCAGCGGGTTGCCATCAGGCGTATAGCAGATGGGACCGTTGAAATCGTCCTTGAGGCCGGACTCGGCACAGGACGGGACACGCTCGGCCATGGCCATGTACTGATCGGCGATCCGGTCCAGATCCAGAGGGAACAGGTCAGCGCGGAAACTGTCGGGCACACCGTATTCGAAACGTGCCGGGGCACCGTGCTCGTAGATGCCAAGGATCCAGCCGCCGCGCTCCTCGCGTGCGTAGGATTCGTTGTCGGCGTCACGCACGACCGGGTGTTCCGGATTGCCGGCTTCACGCCATTTCACCAGTTCCGGGTCCTTGTCCATGACAATGAAGGTATGCTCGACCGGGATCGCCGGCATCTTGATCCCAAGCAGCTTGGCGGTACGCTGGGCATGGTTTCCCGAAGCGGTCACGACGTGCTCTGCGGTGATGACCACCTGCTCGTCGCTGGGGACAAGGTTGCCACCCTTTTCGACCATCTTGGTGCAGGTGACTTCCCAGTGGGTTCCGTTCCAATGGAAGGCATCGGCCTGCATCTTGCGCACGATCTCGACACCGCGCTGGCGGGCGCCCTTGGCCATCGCCTGGGTCACGTCGGCCGGATTGATGTAACCGTCCTCGGTATGGTAAAGCGCGCCCTTCAGATCCGAGGTTTCGATCAGCGGCCAGCGCTCCTTGATCTGCTCGGGCGTCAACCATTCATATTTGACGTCGCAGGTCTCGGCAGTCGAGGCATAGAGCATGAACTCATCCATGCGGTCCTGCGTCTGCGCCATGCGCAGGTTTCCAACCACCGCGAACCCCGCGTTCAGGCCGGTTTCCTCTTCCAGCGTCTTGTAGAAATCCACCGAGTATTTGTGGATATGGGTCGTCGCATAGGACATGTTGAACAGCGGAAGCAGACCCGCGGCGTGCCAGGTCGAGCCCGAGGTCAACTCGTCCCTCTCGATCAGCATGACATCATCCCAGCCCGCCTTGGCCAGGTGA
Organism: Ruegeria sp. SAZA006; assembly: GCF_059613465.1. Lineage (NCBI taxonomy): Bacteria > Pseudomonadati > Pseudomonadota > Alphaproteobacteria > Rhodobacterales > Roseobacteraceae > Ruegeria > Ruegeria sp. SAZA006. The sequence goes on along the minus strand of NZ_JBXWSO010000004.1, from coordinate 10,364 downwards.
TAGGCTATCGAGGTCCCGACGGCGCCGCCGCCAACGACCAGTGCTTTGACTTGGGTTTTCATACGCCCGCTCTCCGGATTGAGTCTGTTTGGCAAGGTTTATGCCGAACGGGACCAATCAGCGCCAAGTCCATCCGACGCAAAACGGTGCAAAACCGACCTACCGTACACGTTGGGACGCGAATCCCCGAACAGGCACACACCAAGAGCCGATAGTTGCGTGCGCTTTCCCGGCCTGGTCAGACGATCTTGCCGGGGTTCATGATGTTGTCAGGATCCAGGGCGGCCTTGATCGCCGCCATGTACCGGGTCGCATCCCCAAGTTCCCGGACCAGATACGGTTTCTTGCCCTGCCCGATTCCATGCTCACCCGTGCAGGTCCCGTCCATCGAGATCGCCAGATCGTTGAGCCATCCGACAAACTGACTGGCCCGCGCCACTTCGTCGGCATCCTCCATGTCGATCAGCACCAGCGTATGGAAGTTTCCGTCACCGACATGACCGACGACCGGGGCCAGCAGGTCCAACTCGGCTGCCTTGTCTTGAGCCATGGTGACGCATTCGGCCAAGCGCGAGATCGGGACGCAGACATCCGTCGAGATTCCTCGCGCTCCGGGCCGAAGCTGGAGGGACGCCCAGTACATGTCGTGCCGCGCCTGCCAGAGCTTGGACCTTTCTTCGGTGCTGGCCGTAGCGACAAAGCCCGTGCCGCCAAAATCCTCGGCGATTTCGCCAAAGGTTTCGGCCTGTTCCGCTGCGCCGGCCTCCGAGCCGTGAAACTCGAGCAGAAGCAAGGGCGTTTCCGGCAGCTTCAGCCCGGAATACGCGTTGGCCGCTTTGACCGACATCGCGTCCAACAGTTCGATCCGAGCAACCGGAACGCCGAATTGGATGGTCGTCATCACGGCCTGACAGGCCGCATCCACCGTCGGGAAAGAACACCGGGCCGAGGTAATCGCCTCGGGGATGCCGTGCAGTTTCAGAGTCAGTTCCGTGATAATGCCCAGCGTGCCCTCGGCACCTATAAGCAAGCGGGTAAGGTCGTAGCCGGCCGAGGATTTTTTGGCCCGGTGACCGGTACGGATGATTTTGCCATCGGGCATAACCGCCTCGAGGCTCAGGACATTGTCCTTCATCGTTCCATAGCGAACCGCATTGGTACCCGACGCTCGGGTTGCCGCCATCCCGCCCAATGAGGCATTGGCTCCGGGATCAATCGGAAAGAACAGCCCCTTGTCGCGCAGATGGATATTCAAGTCCTCGCGGGTGACCCCGGGCTGCACGACGCAATCCAGATCACCTTCGTTCACGGCCAAAACCCGGTTCATCTGGCCAAGATCGATGCAAACCCCGCCGGCGGGCGCGTTCACGTGACCTTCCAGCGACGTCCCGGTGCCGAAAGGAATGACGGGAACCTTGTGCGCCGCACAGGTCTTGACGATGTCCGAGACCTCCTCGGTCGAGGTTGGAAAGACCACTGCATCAGGGCTTTGGTTTTCGATCCAGGTCGTGGTGTGCCCGTGCTGCTCGCGGACCGAGGCGCCGGTCTGCAACCGGTCCCCGAACCGCTGTTTCAGAATGCTGATGGCGGTGTCGATCCCCGCCGCATTGCGGAACAATGCTGTCGCTTCAACCATGGCAACCCTCCCTTGGTGCAGTGGCGCAGGCCCAGACAATGACTAGAAGGCCCACGCCACAGGAGCAATACCCATCGCTGCGACGTGATCACTCGCCCAGTGCGATGCCCTCTCGACGTGGATCAGCTCCGCCGTGCAGACCGTCGCGGATTTCGATGGCATGAAGGCCCGAGGTCAGATCCCGCGCGTTCACTTCAAAGCCCAGCTCGCCCAACATGTCCGCAAAGCCTTCGGCGCTTGTGCCGACCTCGACATCATAGGTCCCGAAACGGTTCACCAGATGCGGAAGGGCGACCGCCTGCTGGACGTCCATACCCCAATCCGCCCAGGCAATAATGGATTTTGCGACGTAACCGATGATCCGGCTGCCACCCGGAGACCCGATCGCCAGAACCGGAGACCCGTCCTGCATGACAATCGTCGGACTCATCGAGGAACGGGGGCGTTTGCCCGGTTCGATCCGGTTGGCAATCGGAACCCCGTCCCTGTGGGTCCGGAAGGAAAAGTCGGTCAGTTCGTTGTTCAGCAGAAAGCCGTTGGTCATCAGACGCGAACCAAAACCGTTCTCGATTGTCGTTGTCATCGAAAGCACGTTTCCATAAGCGTCGACGATCGAAATATGGGACGTCGACGGCAGTTCGATCGACGCATCGTCGGCCCAGTTCAGCGCGTGGTCAAACTCAGGATTCCCCGGCGCAACCTCGGTCAACGCCCCAGTGTCATTCAGCAACTCGGCACGCTCGGCCAGATAGGCCGGATCGATCAGACCCTGCGTCGGCATCGGAATGAAATCACTGTCGGCCATGTAGCGACCGCGATCCGCGAAGGCCAGGCGCGAGGCATCGCCGATCAGCCGCCATGCTTCGGCGCTTTCGGGACCCATCGCCGCCAAATCGTAGCTGTCGAGCATGCCAAGGATCTGTCCTACCGTCAGCGCACCCGAGGACGGCGGACCCATCCCGCAGACCTCATAGCTGCGATAGGCGGCACAGATCGGCTCGCGCTCGATCACCTGATACAGCGCCAGATCAACTCCGGACAGAACCCCCGGGTTGCCCGGAGCGTTTCGGACAGTCCGCACGATGTCCGCCGCGATCTCTCCTCCATAAAAGCCCGCAGCCCCTTCGGACGCCAAAACCCGCAGGGTTTCGGCATAGTCTGGGTTGGTGAGGCGCTGTCCCTGGGCCAGCGGCTCCCCGTCCGGCAGGAAGTAGTTGGCCGTCTCAGGGAAGCGTGCCAGACGATCAGCGTCGGCCTGAATCAGGCCCGCCAGCCGCGGTGAAACGACAAACCCTTCGTCGGCCAGTCGGATACCATCCTCGAACAGACCGGGCCAGGGGCTGCGCCCCCAGCGCCGGTGGGCTTCCTCCAACAATGCGGGTGTGCCGGGTGTCCCGACCGAAAGCCCGCCAACAACCGCGTCAAAGAATTTGAGCGGCTCGCCGTTTTCGTCCTGAAACAGGGTCGGGCTTGCCTCTCTCGGCGCGGTTTCTCGCCCATCCAAGGTGGTCAGGCGTCCGCTGGCCGCATCGTACCAGACAAGAAATGCACCTCCGCCCAAACCCGAAGACTGCGGTTCGACCAGGCCCAAGACAACCTGAACGGCGACCATTGCATCCGCTGCCGTTCCGCCGGCAGCCAGAACCTTGGCACCCGCTTCGACGGCCAGCGGGTTGGCCGCCGCAACCATCCAGGTTTCAGCTTTGACAGGCACGCCGTCGGCCTTGGCCTTCAGTGCGGCGATCACCTCGTCGGTCAAGGCCTGAACCTGGCCGTCGGATGCACCCTCGGGCGCGACATCATCGGCGGTTTGCTGGGCAAACACAGGGCTCGCCAGGGTCAGCGCGCAGGCCACAACAGTAGGGAACCAATTGGAGCACATGAAAAACCTCCTTATCCAAATACTGAATCTGACAGTGCACGGCACCGTCATGCCCCGCAACCATATGCGGGGACGACCACCAAACACGGCAAAGCTCTGCCTTGCAAACAGCAGGAGCCTGTATGCCTTGGCGTGTTCTTACAACATCGCGGGAACGACCTGATCAGGCGGCCGGTGCCCGTCTTCAAACGTCTTGATATTGATGATGACCTTTTCGCCCATCTCGATGCGCCCCTCAAGCGTCGCTGACCCCATATGCGGCAGCAGCACGACATTCGGCAGTTGCCGAAGTCGAGGATTCACGTCGGTTCCGTGCTCGTAGACGTCCAGCCCGGCCCCGGCGATCTCGCCCGCCCGGATCATCCGGGTCAACGCGTTTTCGTCCAACACCTCGCCCCGCGACGTGTTCACGATGACCGCCGTCGGCTTCATCAGCTTCAGGCGCCGCGCGTTCATCAGATGAAATGACGAAGGTGTTGACGGGCAGTTGATCGAGATCACGTCCATACGCGCCACCATCTGATCAAGGCTTTCCCAATAGGTCGCCTCAAGATCCTGTTCTATTTCTGGACGCAACCGGCGACGATTGTGGTAGTGGACCTGCATTCCGAAGGCACGAGCACGGCGCGCGACGGCCTGTCCGATCCGCCCCATACCCAGAATGCCCAGACGCCGGCCTCCTATCCGCCCGCCAAGGAAAGCCGTCGGCGCCCAGCCGCTCCAGTCCCCCTTTTGCATAACCGACAGACCCTCGGGAATCCGACGGGTTACGGCAAGGATCAACGCCATCGTCATGTCGGCGGTATCGTCGGTCAGAACACCCGGCGTGTTCGAGACCAGGATGCCGCGCTGACGCGCCGTCGCGACATCGATATGGTCGACACCGGCACCATAATTCGCAATCAGCCTCAGCTGCTCTCCGGCCTGGCCCAAAACACCCGCGTCGATCGTGTCCGTGATCGTCGGAACCAGCACATCGGCCTGTTTGACCGCCTCGACCAACTCGTCGCGCGTCATCGGTGCGTCGGTGTCCCGCAAACGGACGTCGAACAACTCGCTCAGACGTGTCTCGACCACTTCGGGCAACCGTCGCGTTACAACAACACTCAGACGTTCTCTTGGCACTTCAGCCCTCCTACCGCTTTGCATTCCGATGCGCGTCATGGCATCGTGGCGCAGGATCAGCCGGGGCACAAGAACCCCATGGGCATCGCCCCAACCTTTTTTGAAACACGGCAGACAGGCAAATCAGCGGGCAGGCAGTGAGTGCTTTCTTGAGGGCGAAACGCCCAGTTCTGGCATTTCTAACAACGCTTCTGTTCCTGACAGGCGCAATCGCGCACGCTCAGGAAAAACGTGGGCAGGTGACGAATCTGCCTTTGCCGCGCTACGTGTCGATGAAAGCGGCCGAGGCGAACGTACGCCGCGGCCCTTCGCTGACTCATCGTGTTGACTGGGTTTTCAAGCGCCGCGGCATGCCACTTCAGGTGACGGCCGAATACGGCAACTGGCGCAAGGTTCAGGATCGCGACGGGGCCGGCGGATGGGTCCACTACGCACTGTTGTCAGGTGTCCGCACGGTTCTGATTGAATCGGACATGCTGCCGGTCTATGCCAGCCCCGACCCCAAATCCCCGGTCAACGCACATTTCGAAACAGGTGTCGTGGCCCGCTTGGGCACCTGCACGGTGGATTGGTGCCGCATTTCGGCCGGTGGCTATCGCGGCTGGACCCTCAAAAGCAATCTTTGGGGCGTGGAGCCCGACGAAATCCGAGAATGAGACCGCTGCTCAGGCCGTCTCGCGGATGAAGGCCAGAACCGTTTCCGCAAGTTCCAGAGGCACGTCCTCTTGAAGGAAGTGACCGGCTTTCGGCAGCACAACATGCTTCTGTCCCGCCGCACCGGGACAAAGTTTCTGAAAAACCCCATCCACCCCGGCCATAATCCTGTCCTCAGCACCAAAAGCCGTCAGGACAGGGGTTTGCAGACCGCGGATAACGTTCCAAGCCTGTCGGTTCGGTTCCGACTCGGGGTCGTCGGGGCGGTCCGGCACCAGCATCGGAAACTGTCGCGCCCCCGCCTTGTAACGATCGTCAGGGAACGGCGCGCCATAGGCGGCGACCTCGTCTTCGGTCAGCTTTGAAACCGTTCCGCCATAGACGATGCGCCCTGCGCGGAAATCCGGTGTCTCCTGGCTGAACTGTCGCCAGGCGGCAAACGCCTCGCCCAAGGGCTGGTCCCCGGTTGGTAAGGCCGTGTTGGCGACAACGACCCGGGCGAACCTGTCCGGCATCTCGGCCCACAGGCGCAACCCGATCAATCCGCCCCAGTCCTGACAGACCAGAGTGATGTCCCGCAGATCGAGTTGACGCAGAACCTCACCCATCCAGAAGACGTGGCGCGCATAGGTATAGTCGCCGCGCTCGACGGGTTTGTCGGATCTGCCGAAACCCACAAGGTCCGGAGCGATGACCCGATGACCCGCGGCGGCGACTGGCGGGATCATATGACGATACAGATAAGACCAACTGGGTTCGCCGTGCATCATCAGTACTGGAGCTGCCGCGCGCGGCCCCTCGTCCAGATAGTGGACCCGCAACGCGCCACCTTCAGTATCATCCACCTCAAGGTAGTTGGGTGCGAAATCATAGTCGGGCAGATTTTGGAACCGTTCGTCCGGTGTGCGCAACGCCTTCATACTCTGATCTCCCATGGTTTTTTGACAGGCTAGCATTCCTGGCCCGCGACGATAGGGTGAACGTCACGACGCGACAAACCGGAGCCGCCATGAAAGCCGTCACCTACCAGACATTTGGACCCGCCGCTGATGTTCTGTCCATTCAAGAACTGCCAGACACTCCCCCGGGCCCGGGCGAAGTGACAGTTGCGCTGGCCTATTCGGGAGTGAACCCTTCGGATGTGAAGGCTCGTGCGGGCGCACGGCCCGGGATCACCAAGCCACCTTTCCCGGTGATTGTACCGCACAGCGACGGTTCAGGGGTCATCTCTGCTGTCGGACCAGGGGTTCCGGACTCGCGGGTGGGTCAAAGGGTCTGGATCTGGAACGGCCAGTGGGGCCGTGCGTTGGGGACGGCCGCCACCCAAATCACCCTACCCTCGGAGCAGGCAGTTGAAATGCCCGACCCGGTCGCGCTGCAAACCGGTGCCGTCCTCGGCATTCCCGGCCTGACCGCCAGCCACACCGTGTTTTCCGGAGGCCCGGTATCGGGTAAAACCCTGCTGGTTCACGGCGGTGCAGGGACGGTCGGATTCCTTGCCGTCCAGTTGGCCAAATGGGGCGGAGCAAAAGTGCTGGCCACAGCCAGTCCACGCAACTTCGAACGTGTGACAAAGGCTGGAGCCGATGCGGTACTGGATTACACGGCGCCTGATTTGCCGGCACAGATCCTGGACGCCAATCAAGGGCATCCGGTCGATCGCATCGTCGATGTGGAGTTTGGCCAAAACGTCGAAACCAACGTGGCAGTTATCGCCGAAAGCGGCAGAATCAATGCGTATGGCTCGGCCCAGAATATGACGCCGACGCTTCCGTTTTATCCGCTCATGTTCAAATCGGTGACGTTGGAAATGGTCTTGGTGTATCTGCTGCCGGCCGATCTGCGCAACCAGGCCATCGCGAACCTCCACCACGCGCTGGCCGACGGCGCGCTGAACTGCCCGATCCAAAAGCTCTATTCGATGGAAGAATGCGCCGCCGCACACCGTGCGGTCGAGGCCGGAAACCGAACCGGAGCAGTGCTGTTGGAGACCAAATAGATCGCCCGCAAAAAAATTTTCGCGGGTCTCGATTTTTTGCGGGAAAGCACTTGAACACCGTCACCAACAATCGTAGATAGCCGCTCACCGTTGGGGTGTAGCCAAGTGGTAAGGCAGCGGTTTTTGGTACCGTGTATCGTAGGTTCGAATCCTACCACCCCAGCCAGCCTTTCTCGCATTTTCGGACGACGAGATAGTACTGCGGTATTCTCGCGTGTATTCCGATGCTTGGCCTGCGGGATTTCAGACAGAGACGCGAACGTGAGCGCAGAAACGGCCAATTTCAGCCCTTAGTCTCAGTGTGCCATTCCGACGGTACGAGTTTGGAAGATGAGGGGAGAGCCTGGCCTACTGCCTGCCGAACACGTCGCGCTGATCTGTCCAGACAGCCGGCACGCCTGACTTGACGAGATAGTCGGAGGTCAGGCCTTCGGGTTGTTCGCCATTGGCGATGGCATCGAGGATGTCCGGCGCCAGTATCGCGAGATCGATCACGTCCTGAACGCGGCGTTTTGATGTGCCCTCGGTTTCTGCGATCTCTGCAAATGTCTTGCCCTGGATGATCATGGCCAACCATTTTTGGGCTTTGACGATATTCTGAACGAGCGTCCGATCGACCTCCGGCGGTGCATCGCCCAGATGCAGCTTCAACTCCACGCCGCGCCGGCGCATCCGGAAGGGCGATGTCAGGGTCAGTTCGTCTCCATTGATCCGGTCCGTATGACAGTCGAGGGCCTTGGAGAGTTCACAGGCACTCAACCGGACCGTGAGGGTTCCGGGGGTCAGGTCAACGCGGTCGACCAGATTCAGATGTTGCGATGCCTGCTGGAACTCACTGAGAGCAGCCGATCTGGCGGCAATTTCGGACGCGGATATGTCTCGGATCAACGTTGTCACGATGTAGGGTTGGCCGAGTTTCTTGCGGATGACATCGGCAATCAGGCTTTCCAGTTGCTCTGCCGGCAGACGCCAGGCATCCGGATGCTTTCGGCTCCGATCCTTCACCAGCCGATGAGAGATGTAATAGCGCAGACGTTTGCCATTCTTGCGGCTGTGGCTGGGTGTCAGGCGATCGCCAGTTTCATCGAAGAGCTTTCCAGCCAGCAGAGATGTTGTTGCCATTTTTTTTGAACCGCGTGCGATGGAGGCCCTGCCTTGCAGCATATCCTGAACCGTGTCCCAGATCTCAGGATCGATGATCGCAGGATGCTGCCCTTCATACACCTGTTGTTTGTGACGGATCCGTCCGGCATAGACCGGGTTGCTCAGGATGTGCTGGAGGTGGCCACGATCAAAGTGTTTTCCGCCTGATATCCGACCACCCGCCCTTTTACGGCACCGGGACCTGAGGTCGAGTTGTTCTGCCCGTTCTTTAACCTCTCGTAAGATGCGGTGTTTCAGATAGAGGTCGTAGAGCGTCCGGATCGTGGTCGCTTCATTCTCGTCGATCTTCAGCGTTCTGCCATCTGGTTGATAGCCAAGTGGAACGCTCCCACCCATCCACATGCCCTTGCGTTTTGAAGCCGCGATCTTATCGCGGATGCGCTCTGCCGTGACCTCACGTTCGAACTGGGCAAAACTGAGCAGCATGTTGAGAGTCAGCCGCCCCATGCTGGTGGCCGTGTTGAAGCTTTGGGTAACCGAGACAAAGGACGTCCCGGCCGCGTCCAGACGATCGACCAGCTTGGCGAAGTCGGCCAGCGAGCGCGTCAGGCGGTCGATCTTGTAGACAACGATCTGGTCGACGCGTTTTTCATCGACAGCCTGCATCAATCGCTGCAGTGCCGGGCGATCCAGATGCCCGCCGGAGATCCCGCCGTCGTCATAGTGGTCCGGGAGCAGTTCCCAGCCCTCGTGCTTCTGGCTGGCGATATAGGCTTCGCAGGCCTCTCGCTGCGCATCCAGAGAATTGAAATCCTGCTCAAGCCCCTCTTCCGAGCTCTTGCGGGTATAGATGGCGCAGCGGATCCGGCGCATCACTGCACTCCGAAGAAGCGGGGTCCGGACCACCGGGCGCCAGTGATGTGTCGGGCAATGGCTGACAAGGACCGCCAGGTTTTCCCATCCATGACGTAGCCCCCATCGACGACCTCGACCTGATATGTGCGGCCATTCCATTCGCGGATTAGATGCGACCCCGGTTTTGTCGTGGCTGGAAGGGTTTTACCGGAGGCGATCTGGTTCAGGCGCCGGGTGGTCTTGAGTGACACACCGCCCAGCGCCCGGTTCTGTATCTCCCAGATCAGCACCCGTTTCATAAACTGCGGTGAGAGGTATTTGGGCGGCGGACGCCCAAACACCTCTCTCCAGCGATCCAGGCACTCGGCGCGATCAAAGGCACTGATGTCTGCAATCAGGCTTTCCAGCTTGCCCGGGCTATCACCGCTCATGCCGCAGTGTCCGCCCTGACCACGCGATAGACCGAACCTCTGTCGCTATCGCTGCGTTCGATCTGACAGCCTGCCTTGCGTTGGGCAGAGATCGCGGCTCGTGCCGTATGGGGCTGCCAGCCGAAGATCTTCTGTAACTGCGCCAGCGTTACCCCGGATTTCCGGGTCAACAGCTTGTGCAACTGGGCGCTGCGCGTCGCCTTGCCTCCGTAAGGTTTTGGGCTCGCCGGTTTGTTCTCTTGATGAGATGACATTGCCATCGTGTTTCTCCACTCTGCGGGTGAAGGCCAATCCCTCGCCCTGTACTGAGTGGAGCCCGGACATTCCGGGCGGCACGCTGCTCGCCCAGTACCGCTCTGTCGCGCTCAGAAGTCCAGTGGATTATGGAAAAGTTCGGGCGGAAAGTGTGAATTCGCGGCCGTGCAGCGTGTAACAGATGAGATCGCAAAAGGGGACCTTCATTCCCGCGACCTGTGGCCCGTCCTGCCCAGAGATCCTGCCCAGAGATAGTGCGTACAAGGCACGCCCAGAAAGGCCTTCTCGGCTTTCAATCCCTAAGCGCCGACAAAGTCTTTTCTTGTGGTTTCTCCGCCGGGCCCGCCTGGGATGCGAGCGGTTGAACGGGCGCACTCCATGATGTGAGGAACAAAAGCACTCCGACCACGGTCACACAGGTCG